>NZ_CP053985.1:1932519-2576693 GCF_013267355.1 Achromobacter pestifer | reverse complement strand
CGCGGCGTGGGCCAGCCGCTACGCATCCAGCCCGACACCCACCCGCACAGCGAGGCGGAAGTGCCGCTGCGCTACCGCATCCGCGACAACAGCGTGCGCATCGTGACCAATGCCTATTTCTTCCCGGAAGGCCAGGCCGAGCGCTATCAGGTCGCCAAGTACGGTGAGCTGCGCGTCGCGGACAACGGCGAGGCGCTGCTCGTTCGGATGCTGGACCAGGATCTCAAGCCGCTGTAGCGGCGGGCAGCGGGAAGCGCCGCGCCCATTGGGCGGTGGCTTCCCGCAGGAAATGGCCGCGCTCCGCGGCGTCGATAGCGTCAAAGCCCAAGGCGCGCCAGGCGGCCATCAGCGCCGCCAGGGGCGCGCCGGTGTCGATGGGTGGGGCGCCGTTCTGCTTGGACAGTTTCAGGCCGCTGGCGGGGTCCAGGATCAGCGGCACATGCAGGTAGCGCACCGGCGGCAGGTTCAGCAGCCGCCCCAGCACGCGCTGGCGCGCGGTGGAGCTGAGCAGGTCCGCGCCGCGCACCACGTCGGTCACGCCCTGCGCGGCATCGTCCACCACCACTGCCAACTGGTAGGCCCACAGGCCGTCGGCCCGCCGCAAGGCGATGTCGCCCACCGCTTGCGCCACGTCCTGTTCCTGCGGACCCAGCCAGCGGTCCACGAAATGCTCCACGCCCTCCGGCATGATCACGCGCCAGGCGCGGGCCTGGCGGCCCTCCGGCAAACCGTGGCGGCAGGTGCCGGGATACGGCCGTTCACCGTCGGCGCCGGGCGTGGTCTGGCCGCGCAGCGCCGAATCGGCGATTTCGCGCCGGGTGCAGCCGCAGCCGTAGATCAGGCCGCGCGCGGCCAGGACGTCGAAGGCGGCCTGATAGGCGTCGTTGCGGCGCGATTGCCACATGATGTCGCCATCCCAGGCCAGGCCCAGCGCATCCAACTGGCCCATGATGACCTCGGCCGCGCCGGGCACCGTGCGCGGGGTGTCCACGTCTTCAATGCGCAGCAGCCAGCGTCCGCCATGGGCGCGCGTATCCAGCCAGCTGGCCAGCGCGGCAACCAGCGAGCCCGCATGTAACGGGCCGCTGGGGCTGGGGGCGAAGCGGCCGATGTAATTCACGATGGGATACCCGCGCGGCCTTGCGCGCGGGGTGGGGCAAGCGGCATCAAGCGACGCGGATGCCGGTCAATGCAGCAGGCGCACGCCGTCTTCGTCCAGCAGCTCTTCCAGGACCAGGTTGTCGATCTCGGCTTCCTGGCTCCAGAGAACCATGAGGGCGATGATCTTGATCTTGGACAGCGGCACGGGCGTTTCCGGCGAAGCCAGGCCCCGGTCGATGACGATCTCGCGCAGCGGCGCGGGCAGCACGCCGGCCGATTCCAGGAAGGCGATGAAGCCGATGGATTCGGTGCCGAGCTGCAGGTATTCGTTGTCGGTGTAGATCCGGGTGCCGGTGGCGGGCGCCTGGGCGAGATCGACGCAGCGTTCGGTGGTTTCGGCCAGGCCGTACAGCCAGCCTAGGGCGTCGTCGATGTCTTCGTGCTCGAAACCGGCGGCGGCAAGCCGCTTTGCGAGCACGTCGGCCGCAGGACAGGCTTGCGGCGTGTAGTAATTCTCGTACAGATAAACCAGGATATCGAACATATGGCGCAGTTTTGTGCCTGTGTGCACAGTCGGCCCGGAGATCGGCAGACCAGCAAACATGAATTTTACTTTACGCTGATTTAAAAGGCCGGGCAACCGCCCGGAAGGTGGAATGTTGTATGGCGTCACCTTGCGGCAACACGCGCACATTTTCACCTTAAATGCTGCCAATATTCATGATTCGGAGCAAAAAGGGGCGGGCCTCGCAGGTCCGCCCCTTTTTTTGTTTCACACCACTGGTCAGGCTGCCTTGGGCGCGCTTTCCAGCTTCAGCTGCGATAGCTGGCGCATGAATACCGGGATGCAGATCGCCAGCCCGGCCAAGCCGCTGGTCAGGCCCGGCAGGATCGTCAGCAAGGCGCCGATGGTGCACAGCCAGCGCTCCCAGCTCTTCATGCCTACCAACATGTAACGCGAGAACGCCGCCGACAGCAGCACCAGGCCGACCATGCAGCCGAATAGCGTGACGAAGAAGTCATACCAGGTGAAGCCCTGCACCGAAATCAGCAGCGAAGGCGAGAACACGAACACGAAGGGCACGATCAGCTTGGTGATGCCCAGCCTGAAGGCCGTGTTGCCGGTCTTGAACGGGTCGCTGCCCGCCATGCCCGCCGCCGCGTAGGCCGCCAGCGCCACGGGCGGCGTGATGTCCGCCAGGATGCCGAAATAGAACACGAAGAAGTGCGCCGCAATCGGCTGCACGCCCAGCTGCACCAGCGTGGGGGCGGCCACCGCCACCATGATCAGGTAGTTCGCCGTGGTGGGCACGCCGCAGCCCATCAGGATGCAGACGATGCCGGTCATGATGAGCGCGGCGATCAGCGTCAGCGTCTGCATATTGGCGATGGTGTCGGGGATCACCATGGCCGCGCCGCTGGCCAGCACCTGCGAGGCCGCGATCACGATGTACGAGATCTTGAACCCCACGCCGGTCAGCGTCACCACCCCGATCACGATGCCCACGGTGCCCGCGGCCGCGCCCACCGCCAGCGCGTACTTGGCGCCGGTCTCGAAGGCTTCGTACAGGTCGCGCCAGCGCAGCCGCTGGAACGGATTCAGCAGGCCTACGATGATGCAGCCGGTAATTCCCGCGAAGGCCGCCAGGTACGGCGTGCGGCCGCTAGCCAGCACGCCGATCAGCAGCACCAGCGGGATCAGCGTCGGCCAGCGCATCTTGAACGACTGCTTGAGCTTGGGCATTTCCTCTTCGGTCAGGCCGCGCAGCCCTTCGCGCTTGGCCTCGAAGTGCACCTGCATGAACATGCCGAAGAAGTAAAGGAAGGCCGGGAAGATGCCCGCGATGGCGATCTGCTGGTACGGAATGCCCAGGAATTCGATCATCAGGAACGCGGCCGCGCCCATGATGGGCGGCGTGATCTGCCCGCCCGTGCTGCTGGCGGCTTCCACGCCGGCGGCGAAGTGCCGCGGATAGCCGATGCGGATCATGGCCGGAATGGTCAGCGAGCCGACCGTGACCGCATTGGCCACCGACGAGCCCGACAGCATGCCGAACATGGCCGAACCGAACACCGACACCTTGGCCGGCCCGCCGGCATAGCGCCCGGCGACGGTCGAAGCCACGTCCAGGAACAGCTGGCCCAGGCCGATGCGGGTGGCCAGCACGCCGAACAGCACGAAGTGGAAAACGTAAGTCGCGACCACGCCGACCGCCACGCCATACACGCCCTGGCTGGTCAGGTACATGTGGTTGACGACCTGCGGCCAGGTGTTGCCGGCATGCTTGAGCAGGCCCGGGAAGTACGGCCCGAACATGGCGTACACCATGAACACGATGGCGATGATGGGCAGCGGCCAGCCCATGGCGCGGCGCGTGGCTTCCAGCAGGCCAATCAGCAGGATGGACCCCATCAGCACGTCCATGGGCATGGGATTGCCCACACGGAACGCCAGGTCCTCGAAGATGTAGGGGATGTACAGCACCGACAGCGCCAGCGCGATGGCGATGATCCAGTCGTACAGCGGAATGCCGCCGGGCGACAACCAGGTGGACTTGGGCTGGCGCTGGTAGTGCGACTTCGAAAAGCCGAACACCAGGAAGATCAGGCTCAGCACGAAAGCCAGGTGCACGCCGCGGTGCGTGGCCTCGCGCAGCAGGCCGAAGCCGGCCGTGTAGTAGTGAAAGAGGGACAAGGTGACGAGCAGGCCCGACACGATCCAGGTGGCCGTCTTGTCCAGCGGCCGGAAGCGGATTTCCGAATCGTACTTTTCCGCCAGCTGCTGGGTTTTTTCGTGGTCTATTTCCATCGCGGAGAGTCTCTGGTGATACAGCAAGCAGGGCCGCTCGTGGCGGCCCTGCTCAAACACGGCGAGTCAGATTGCGCCGTGATCTTTCCGTAAAAGGAGAGTCGGCTCGCTTATTTCAGCAGGCCCACTTCCTTGTAGAACTTCTCGGCGCCCGGGTGGAACGGAATCCCCGCGCCCTTGACGGCGTTTTCCTTGGTGATGAGCTTGCCCTTGGCGTGGCCGGTGTCCAGCGTCTTGCGCGTGGCGTCGCTGTACAGCGCCTTGGTCACGTCGTACACCACCTGGTCGGGGATCTTGGCCGAGGTCACCATCTGTGCGTTGACCGAAATGGTCTTCACTTCCGGGATGTTCTGGTACGTATTGGCGGCGATGACGTCAGGCGTGAAGAACTCCTGCTTGCCGCGCAGCGCGTCGATTTCCGGGCCCACCAGCGACACCAGTTCGATATTGCCCGTGGAGGCCAGTTCGGCGATCGCGCCGGCGGGGGCGCCGCCCACGAAGAAGAACGCATCCAGGCCGCCGTCCTTGAGCTTGTCGCCGGCCTGGTTGGGCTTGAGGTATTCGGCCTTGATGTCCTTGTCCGTCATGCCATAGGCGCCCAGGATCAGGCGCACGTCCACCAGGGTGCCGGAGCCCGGCTCGTCCATGGACACGCGCTTGCCCTTCAGGTCCGCCACGCCCTTGATGCCCGAGCCCTTGCGCGTCACCAGGTGGATGCTTTCCGGGTACAGCGTGGAAATCAGGCGCAGGTCCTGGGCCTTGGGCTTGCCATCGAAGGTGCCGGTGCCGCTATAGGCCCAGAAGGCCACGTCGGACTGCGTGAAGCCCGCTTCGAACGAGCCGCCGATGATGCCGTTGATGTTGGCGACCGAGCCGTTGGAGGCCACCGCCGTGGCAATGAGCTTGCCCGGCTGCGACACGGCGTTGCCGATGATGCCGCCCACCGGATAGTAGGTGCCGGCGGTGCCGCCCGTGCCGATGCGGAAGAACTGCTGGGCTTGCGCCGAACCGGCGGCGCCGACGGCGGCGGCCGCGAGAGTCAGGGCGGTGATCCAATTCTTGAGTTTCATGCGAGCTTCTCCGATTCTTGCTGACGGGTGTCGATAATGTGATTTCTGCCGTTGGGCGAATTCCCCCGGCAAAAATGTGCCTCCCCTGGGGGGCTTTCTTTATGATGAAATTCTGTCATGCCCACCCCCTGTAGCCAATGATTACAGGGCTATGGTTTTCCAGGGGGTCGCATCGCCCAAGGTTATGGGTGGTCCCGCTTTGGTTATGGTGTGCGCTTACATCTTTGCAGTGCTGATAACGGAGTTTCCAAGATGTCCCAGGAAGTCATACGCGGCATCGCGCTGCCCCCCGCCGCCCAGCCGGGCGATCCCCTCGCCCGCGTCGACACGCCCAGCCTGGCGCTGGATCTGACCGCCTTCGAAGCCAACCTGCGCGCCATGCAGGCCTGGGCCGACCGCCACGAAGTGGCCTTGCGACCGCACGCCAAGGCGCACAAGTGCCCGCAGATCGCGCTGCGGCAGGTGGCCCTGGGGGCGCGCGGCATCTGCTGCCAGAAGGTCAGCGAGGCCCTGCCCTTCGTGGCCGCCGGCATCCGCGACATCCACATCAGCAACGAAGTCGTCGGCCCAGCCAAGATGGCGCTGCTGGGCCAATTGGCGCGCGCCGCCAAGATCAGCGTTTGCGTCGATAACGCGCAGAACCTGGCGCAGCTGTCGGCTGCCATGGTCCAGGCCGGTGCCGAGATCGACGTGCTGGTGGAAGTGGACGTGGGCCAAGGCCGCTGCGGCGTATCCGACGACGCCACCGTGTTGGCGCTGGCGCAGCAGGCGCGCGCGCTGCCGGGCCTGAATTTCGCGGGGCTGCAGGCCTATCACGGGTCAGTGCAGCACTACCGCACGCGCGAGGAACGCGCCACCGTCTCCCGCCAGGCCGCGCGCATCGCCGCGTCCTACGCGCAGCTGCTGCGCGAAAGCGGCATCGCCTGCGACACCATCACCGGCGGCGGCACCGGCAGCGTGGAGTTCGACGCGGCCAGCGGCGTCTACACCGAATTGCAGGCCGGCTCCTATGCCTTCATGGATGGCGACTACGGCGCCAATGAATGGGGCGGCCCGCTCAATTTCCAGAACAGCCTGTTCCTGCTGTCCACCGTGATGAGCACGCCGACCCCGGACCGCGTGGTGCTGGACGCCGGCCTGAAATCGGCCTCCGCCGAATGCGGCCCGCCCGCCGTCTACGGCGAGTCCGGCCTGACCTGCATCGCCATCAACGACGAGCACAGCGTGGTGCGCGTGGAACCCGGCGCCACGGCGCCCGCGCTGGGCAGCGTGCTGCGCCTGGTGCCCGCGCACGTGGACCCCACCTTCAATCTGCACGACGGCTTGGTGGTGTTCAAGGACGGCGTGGTGCTGGACATCTGGGAAATTTCCGCGCGCGGCTTCTCGCGCTGAATCGACGCGCCCAAACGCAAAAAGGCTGGCGCGCCATCAGCGCGCCGGCCGTCAAAGCAGGTTGCCGGCTCAGGACTTACTGGGCCTTCTCCTGGATCTTTTCCCCGCCACGTTCGATGTCCTTGCCGGCACCTTCCATCGTGTTGCAACCGGCCGTGATGGCGGCTACCGCGAGCATCAGCGCAAGCCAGATTCGATTTGTCATTTTTTTCTCCTTTCGGCGTTTATGGGCGTAGCGGGTCATGCCGACGGCAGCCGCGCTATTTCTTGTTCAGCAAGTCCCGTGCCTGATCCTTGGCCTCGCCCACGTTGCGCTGCACCTTGCCCACGGTTTTCTCCGCCTTGCCTTCAAGCTCGGTCTCGCGGTTGCCGGTCAGCTTGCCGGCCGTTTCCTTGATCGTGCCTTTGACTTCCTTGGCAGCACCCTTGATGCGGTCGTTATCCATGTCGTCTCTCCTGGTTCCAGGTTGCGTAAAACCGCGCCGGAGCGGCCCGAGGGGCCTGGACTCCAGCTGCGGACGAACCCACTATAGGAAGCGCATGGCGTGCGCGTAAGAAGCGTGTGCATCAGTTCGGCTGGTACTTCTCTACCGAATCTTGTGGATCTGCCTTTCGGCCTGCTTGCCAGGTTGCTTTTGCTTTAGCGTTTGCTTGCGCGCCGGCTTTTCATATCCCACGATGCCGCGCTGCCGTGCCCAGATGATGGCCGCGCTGCGTCTGTGCACGTCCAGCTTGCTGTACAGCGCCGCCACATGATTGCGCACCGTGTTGCGCGACAAGTGCAGGCTGGACGCGATCTCCGGGTCCGTGTGGCCCTGGCACATCAGGCCCAGGATCTCGCGTTCGCGTGGCGTCAGGTCGGCCAATTCGCCTTGCCCCTGCGGCGTGCCTTCGGGCGCGCGGATCTGCGCCAGTTTCTCGATGACGGTGCGGCTGAACCACGAGGTGTCCTGCATGACCGTCTCGATCGCCTCCATCAGCTCCACCTCGTTGCGCTTGCGCTCGGTGATGTCCTGGATCGCCGCCAGCACGCAGGGCTGGTCCTGGATGGACACCGGCGCGGCCGACACCAGGCAGTCCAGCAGCGCGCCCTCGCGCGTGCGCAGCGCCATGTCCTGGCTGCGCACGCTGGCGCCCTGCTCCAGCGATGCCATGGCGCGGTCGTAGGCCTGCGGGTCGGTCCACAACTGCGCCAGCGCGTCCTCGTCGCGCGCCAAGGTCTTGGCGTCGTAACCCGTTGTGGCGATGAAGGCATCGTTGACTTCCAGCAGCTTGCCTGCCGTGGTGCTCAGCGTCATGGGCACGGGCGCCAGCCGGAACGCCGTGGCGAAGCGCTGTTCGCTATCGCGCAGCGCCGACTCGGCCTTGCGGCGCGGCTCCAGGTCATTGAAGGTGAACAGCATGCAGGGCTGCTCCGCGACTTCGATGGGCTGGCCCGCCACCACCACCAGCTTGGTGCCGCCGCCCTGCACCGCGATGCAGGATTCCATTTGAGGAATGGTCCTGCCTTCCTCCAGCCGTTGCAGCGCGTCTTCCCGTTGCGGCGTGTCGCCCAGCACGTCCAACTTGCGCAGGGACTTGCCCAGCACCTCTTCGCGCGTGTAGCCGGTCATCGTCAGAAAGCCGTCATTGACCTTCAGATAATGCAGGTCCTCCAGCGAGCAGATGACTGCCGGCGCGGGATTGGCGTTGAAGGTTCTTTCAAAGCGCTCTTCCGCGCTAAAGCGTTCGGTCACGTCCAGCAGCACCAGTACCATGCCCTCGGCCGCGCCCTGTGCATCGCGCAGCACCAGATTGCGCACCTGATGCATGCGGTTGAACTCCGGATCGCGCCGGCTGACCACTTCCACCACTACGTCCTTGAACGCCTCGCCCGCCAGGGCGCGGTCCAGCGGATACTGCGCCGCGCGCAGCACGCGATGGTTGCGATAGCGCAGCGCAAACGCCTTGCGGTAGCCGGCGGCGGTGCCGCCTAGCGCGGCCAGATCCGACGCGCCATGCATGGCCAGCGCCGTGTCGTTGGCCCAGACGATGCGACGGTCCTGATCCAGCAGGATGATGCCTTCGATCAGGCCGTCGATGATTTCCAGCAGATGGCGGCGTTCCGTCGTGAACGCCGTGGCGGTCTTCTTCATTCCAGCTCCTGGTTGAGCAAGAGATAGGAAGAAAGTACTAGATAAAGTCGTCCCGCGTGATCTGGGCGAACGTGAACATGGCTTCTATCGTGGGCTTGCACGATACGCGTGCCGCTGCGCGTGTAGCGCTACACGTGAATCTTCAGGAGACATCCATGAACACGAACCAGAAGCCCGGCGATCCCGCCAACCAACCCGGCATCGACCCGTCCCAGCGTCCCGGACAAGAACCCGGCGATGCGCCGGAAAAGCAGGCTCCCGGCCAGGTGCCGGGCAAGCCCGGCCCGGATGATATTGAGCCGGGCCGCACGCCGCCAGAAGTGCCCGGCAACCCGGGACAGCCTGGAGAGAAGCCCAGGCAGCCTGGCGAGCCAGGACGGCCGGGTGATCCGGCCTAAGCCGGCCCACCCATAGCTTTACCTCAGCCCATCATGCAAACCGCCCCGGCGAGGCGGGGCGGTTTGCTGCGGGCATGGCGTCTTGCGCGTCTATCAGTCGACCTGCGCGCCCGACTGCTTCACCGCCTCGCCCCACTTCTTCACTTCGCCGGCAATGAACGCGCCGGTCGCATCAGGCGTCAGCGGCATCGGCTCCGCGCCGCGGTCGCGGAAGAACTTCTGCATGTCCGGCGAATTCAGCACCTGGCCGATCTGCTTGCTCAGATAACCCGTTACCTCGGCCGGCGTATCGCGCGGCGCCAGCACCGCCGCCCAGCCGATGGCCTCGAAACCCGGATAGCCCGATTCCGCCACGGTCGGCACGTCCGGCAGCTGCGGCAGCCGCTTGGCCGTCGTCACCGCCAGCGCCACCGCCTTCTTGCTCTGCACATGCGGCAGGCCGGCAGTCACCGAGTCCACCATCAACGGCACCTGATGCCCCAGGAAATCCGCCTGCGCCGGGCCGCTGCCCTTGTACGGAATGTGGCGGATGTCGATCTTCGCCGCCGCCTTGAACATCTCGGCCGACAAATGCTGCGTGCCGCCGATGCCCGCACTGGCATAGGCCAGCTCGCCCGGATTGGCGCGGGCCTGCGTCACCAGCTGTTTGAGCGACGTGATGCCCGAAGCCGGCGTCGCCAGGAACATCAGCGGCACCGAGAACACCCCCGACACCGGCGCGAAGTCCTTGGTCAGGCTGTAATTGATCGTCTTGTACAGCGTCTGGTTCACCGCCGCGGCAGAGCCCGCGATCACCAGCGTGTAGCCGTCCGGCGTCGCACGCGCCGCCTGCTCCATCCCGATATTGCTGCCCGCGCCCGCGCGGTTCTCCACCACGATGGGCTGCTTGACGGCCGCGCCCAGCTTTTCGGCCAGCGCGCGCGCAAAGATATCGGTCGCCTGCCCGGGCGGGAACGGCACGATCAGGCGGATGGGGCGCTCGGGAAAATCGGCATGCGCGGTCGCCGTGGCCGCCGCCAGCGCCAGGCCGGCGGCAAGACTGGAAAGAATACGTTTCATGATTGGTCAGTAAAAAGCGACAAAGGGCTGCGCGCGGGGTGGCGCCTGTTGCATAAAATAGAGCGCCCGCGTTGTCAGCCCTTTTGAGGCGGCCCGGGGCAGATCGGCAGGGGGTGCGTCACAATAGCATCCCCCCGTCGGTGCTAAATTCGCCTATTGGCATCGTCCAATTACTTTCTCACCCCCTGTTCTCTCATTCCGCAGGAACCGCCATGGAATTCAGCCAGTTCAACACCAACACCCTCATGGAGATCACCTCCCGCCCGGACCTCGTGTTCGTGCGCGGCCAGGGATCCTGGCTGGAGGATCACGCGGGCAAGCGATACCTGGACTTCGTCCAGGGCTGGGCCGTCAACACCCTGGGCCACAGCGCCCCGGAAATGCAGAAGGCCCTGCTGGACCAGTCCAAGCTGCTGATGAACCCCTCGCCGGCGTTCTACAACCTGCCCTCCATCGAGCTGGCCCAGCGCCTCACCGGCGCCTCGGTCTTCGACCGCGTCTTCTTCGCCAACAGCGGCGGCGAAGCCAACGAAGGCGCCATCAAGCTGGCGCGTAAATGGGGCCAGGTGCACAAGAAAGGCGCCTACAAGATCATCACCATGAACCACGGATTCCACGGCCGCACGCTGGCCACCATGTCCGCGTCCGGCAAGCCGGGCTGGGACAAGATGTTCGCCCCGCAGGTCGAAGGCTTCCCCAAGGCCGAAATCAACGACCTGGAATCCGTGCGCAAGCTGATCGACGACCAAACCGTCGCCATCATGCTCGAACCCGTCCAAGGCGAAGCCGGCGTCGTCCCCGCCAGCAAGGAATTCATGCAAGGCCTGCGCAAGCTGGCCGACGAGCACAAGCTGCTCTTCATCGTCGACGAAGTCCAGACCGGCATGGGCCGCACCGGCACCATGTTCGCCTACCAGCAATCCGACGTCGTGCCGGACATCATGACCCTGGCCAAGGGCATCGGCGGCGGCGTGCCGCTGGCCGCGCTGCTGGCTCGCCAGGAAGTTTGCGTGTTCTCGCACGGCGACCAGGGCGGTACCTACAACGGCAACCCGCTGATGGCCGCCGTCGGCGTCGCCGTGTTCGACGCCCTGGCTGCACCCGGCTTCATGGAATCCGTCAACGCCCGTGCCAAGCAACTGTCCGAAGGCCTGCTGGCCTTGTCGGCCAAGTGGGGCATGAAGGGTGAGCGTGGGATGGGTCTGCTGCGTGCGCTGGTGATGGATCGTGACGACGGCCCCGCCATCGTCGAAGCCGCGCGCAATCTGGCGCCCAACGGCTTGCTGCTGAATGCGCCGCGCGGAAACCTGCTGCGCTTCATGCCGGCGTTGAATGTGACGGCTGAGGAAATCGATACGATGCTGACGCAGTTGGATGGCTTGATTGCGCAGGTGCGCAAGGCGTAATCGGGGTAGTTCGATAGCCAGTAGCAAGGGCCGCGTACAGCGGCCCTTGTCTTTTGAACGCCCGCGTACCCATCCAGCGACCGAAGAAGCCATGCTCGCCATGCCCATGAAAACAATCACAGTCATATCGGCTGAGCCGTTCACACCCGGCGACGAAAGCGCCTCCGTGACCTTGCGCAGCCAGGAAGGCGCGGTCGTCACGGCCTTCTGCTGGCCTTGCACAGTCAAGGTCGGAGACACCATCACGAACCGGCTGTCCGTCTTGGACGGCGAGATTCGTGCAGCATTCGGTTCCGACTGGCCCCAGCAAGAGCAGGATGCCCTGTCAGTGGAAAGCCTGGAACGGATTGGCCACTTCAAATACCGAGGAACGGGGCGTGTGATCGATCAGGATGCCGGATTGGTGGCGGTCAACGGCTTCGTCATTGAATTTGGAAGCGTGCCGTGTGATGGGTATGCTCAATTCGAAATTGACCGATTGGATATCGGAGACATCGGCGATTGAAACGTCATGGCGTTGACGAATCGACGTGCTCTGCGCGGCATGTAGCGCACCAGTAACCGCATGGCACCCAAGAATCTGAAATGAAGCAAAGCAAACGTAGAACGCCAAACCCTCAGATAGCCCCAGCCCCCACAGTGTTGAAGCGGCCCATCGTCATACGGGCCTGGCGCCTGTTCTTCTGGTTCTATGTTCTTGTCGCCGCGCCATTCGCAATATTGTTGTCCATCTATCTCTTGTTCGAGATGGCTCATGACCAATGGAATGGCTGGCTTCTGCTGGTTTGCTTACTGTTGTTTGCAGGGGTGCCGTTGTCTGTGTACGGCCTGATGCCAGCCCTGCGCGCGCAACGCAAGGTGCTGCTGGAGATCAGGAACGAAGGCCTCTGGTCACCCCAGACCGGCGCGGTGCCTTGGCCGAAGGTCAGATTCGTGGGTTTTCGCAGCTATGGCGCCACAGTGACCAGCACATGGCTGGAAGTATTCGTTTCCAGCGAGTCCGAGCCAGACTGCGCCTTTGACCTCGACGATACCAATATCTATCGGACCCGACGTTTGAGGCTGCGGCTCCAGCAGCTGACCATGGTCAAGATATTTCGCCGTGAGCTGCGGAGTTATCAGTCGGTGGAGTCATCAGGGGCGGCAACTGGAAACGCATTGCCGCGTGATGCCTCGTCGAAGATCAAGGCGGGCGTTTCCTCCGCGCCTGTTCGCCCGAGGAACAAGTAGGTGGAGATTTCCTGAACGCAGGACATGGACTAACATCAACCGGCATTCATGTGTGTGCATCACAGTATCGACCCATTGTTGAACTAACCAGATATTGGAGGTTTCCATGAGCGGTTACTACGAGTTGAAGCGCAGCGGCGATCAGTACATGTTCAATCTGAAAGCTGGGAATCATGAAGTTATTCTTACGAGCGAGCGCTACACCACTAAAACCAGCGCTCAGGACGGCATTGCGTCTGTTCGCCAGAATTCGCCGGTCGACGAGCGCTATCAGCGCAAGACGGCGACTGATGGATCACCCTACTTCACGTTGACCGCGGCAAATGGGCAATCCATTGGGCGTAGTGAAATGTATTCAGGTACAGCGGCTCGGGATAACGGTATTGCGTCTGTGAAGACTAACGGGCCCAGCACAGTGGTGAAAGACAATACCTGAATGGTCTAAGGGGATAAGCCCTGATTCGGGTCTATCGATGTCGGGACTAGAGAGCCGCAATGTTCGCGGCTCTTGTTTCGCCGGTTTGCATCAGTGCGGCCGCCCGGCGTCGCCCCATCGTTGAAAATTGTAGTCTGACACTATTATCTGTGTGAGCTGATTTGAGATCAATCGTCCCGGGGAAGGCTGCAGTACTAGCGTCCTCCGGTCATGCGCGACCGCATGGGCCGTGCTCGGCACGATGTTCGTCTGACGGTCGCGGCAGCGCGACGCGATTCAGCCGTGGCGGTTGGAAAAATATGGTGCCAGGCTGCAATTTCTTTGGGTAAATTGTAGTCTGGCACCATATTTGATATTTCCTCGAGGTGTCGAAAAGCTATGTGGCATCATCTGGCAACTACACAGGCGGCCGAAATTCTCTTTCCTCGGCCAGAATGCATATTCTGTAATGCGGATATGCTCTCCTGCCCGGCTGATAATTTATGGGACTTGAACGAAGACGCGATTCGAAAAAAGCATGATCTGCAAGTTAGGCAGAACGCAATCTATGTGGATGGCTCTTTTTTATTGCATCGCCCCATTATGTCGGTGCCTGAAGTCGTCGGAGTGGCTTTTCATTGTTGCCCTGTTTGCGGATGGTGGTGCGTTATCCGGGAGCTTCAATATGAGACGCCTGCTAAGGGGTATTCTGCGTACCAGTGGGCTGCCGGAGCGCTCACTTCAGTGTTGCCATCGCCAATTGATAGCCCAGTTGAGGAGCTAAGGAACTATCTTTGTGCCAGATATAGCGACCGTTTTTCAATAGAGCCATATCAATTTGAAAAAATCGTGACGAGCATCTTGAAGTCTCACAGGCTCGATGTGCAAATAACGAGTCGCTCGAACGACGGTGGGTTGGACGTAATCGGAATCGATGGGTCGGGCGAAGCGTTTGGGGTTCAAGTGAAGCGTTATCGTGGCGTCATCGAAATTGAGCAGCTACGTTCTTTCGTTGGTGCGCTGATTTTGCACGGTCTTCCGCAGGGAATGTTTGTGACGACGTCGGGCTTCACTTCCGGGGCAAAGTCAGTATGTCAAAAAGCGGAGTTGCAAGGAATTAAACTGAGCCTAATTGATTCGGAGAGGTTGCTTGAAATGTTAAAAATTGCACAAATAAAGGATTTTGACAAAGAGCAATTGCCGGATCTTGCCGATAGCTATTCTAAGAAAATCAAGGCTCTCAATTATGGATACTCTCATCACTTTGGGTCTTTGTAGGAATTTGTCCATAATTTGCAAATATGGTGTCAGACTGCAATTTCGCTAACCATAGCCACCCAAAATTGTAGTCTGACACCTTTATCCAGATCCCTGAGCCCGGTTTGAAATACCTGCGGGTTGGTGTACCGCTCGCCAGGGACCACTTCTCCCTCCCTTCGATGACTTTTGACGGCCTGCCAAAGTTCGTGGATATGGTGAGTGAGGCGAAGCGTCGAGAGTCAATCCTTGCCGTGCTGGAGACCGCGGGGGGCCAGAAAAAGATTCTCCGTATCGTGTGGCCCAACGTCGACGGCCATCTTCACGTGCAAGCTGCGCTTCAGAATGTGGAGACCATCAATGAACTGAAGCGTCTGACCGGGCGTGATCAGTGCCGGCATCAACAGGTAGGCACCGGCCCTCTTGTACAGATCTAAGAAGGCGCTCAGGTTAGTGTCATTAGCGGGCTCCATCGTGAGCGACCGCGATGCCATCATGGCAACTCGTGAATCGGCCGAATCTTTCGGAAATTTCGACGTGATGACCATGCCATAGTGCGCTGGATGCTCCGTTGAAAAACGACGAACGACGCCGATGTGAATCTCCTCCTTCAGGTCGATCGATCCGAATCGTTCCCGCCAGCGTTCGAAGATCTTGGCGGCCGCACCCCGATTTTTGAACATTAACGCGATAAAGGGTGGTGCCTCCGGATGCGCCACCCCATAGGCGGCGCCCGTCCACTCGGCGCGATCCCATAGGTGTACGTCGATAACGGAGTGCACTTTCATTTCGCGGTGGTCGGTCATGTTCGAGAGGTGGAAATCTCTGGAGGCCGTGTCCCCCTCCCTCGGCTCCTTACGCGCGGGGCGCTCGCGTACGACGGGAGGTCGGTTGGATCGGGCTTCGAACTTCTTGGGCGAATGTTTGTCCCAGCCCGCGAGCCGTGCGACGCCACTGAAGATGCGCTGACGGCTGAAACACAGAGAACCGATCATCGCCGCACGATCCATCGCCCCGTCAGTCTGGAATAGTTGATGCATAGCCTCCTCGAAGTTCCTCGCGAGGCAAGTCGCGGAGAAAACCGTTCCAGCCACTTCAACCAGCATATTGAGGAAGTCGCCATACACCGAGGACGTACCGGGAAAGACGCCTTTGGGCCACTTGACGACGGCCTTCATTAGGTCGAGATCAGCTTTGACCTCGAAGCGCGTGATATCCGCTTCGACAACAGAGACGTCGAAACGTTCGACGTGGGCAAAAGCGCCCCGTTCGAACGCTGTCGCGAAGAATGCTTCCACCGTGCCGACGATGGCTTCCGCGACGGTGATGGCTGTATCACTGGGCAGGTGACGTTCTCGAGAAGAAGCTCAACGGGCGGTTGCTGACGTTCCAAGACGTTGGTAAGCATCACGACCCGGTCTATGCCGGCATCCAGTTCTTCAGGATCATGGTGCTGGAGGGCCTGCATCAACGTGTCGCCGATCACTTATGGCTCCACTACATGCCTCATTTCGCCAGCCGGCTAGTCGATCGCGCCCGCGAAGTTCGCCCGGACGACGAGAACCATGAGTTCCCAACGCCGCTGGCCTACTTGCTGTACGAAATCGTTGACGCTACTGCGGTATGGGTAAGGGATGCCGAGGCTCTGACGACGCCTGGCGACAGGGTGCGTCCCGAGCAGCTCGAAGGCAATCATATTCACATTGCCTTCGAAGCCGCAGAAGCCATTGGCCGTGTCGTCAAGCCCATCCTGATGTCGCCGCGCGTAAGTCGTAGGCTCAAAGAGGAGTTGCTTGGTGTGGCGCTCACCACCCTGCGAGACCTGGAGCAGCACGCACACCTAACGCCGTTAGCCACGGTGATGCGAGCGCACCTTATCGAACCCTACGGTTTCAGGGAACAGAACAACTATCTGTATATACTGAAGCAATGCTTCGATGAACAGGACCATGTGCTTCGAGCTCATCTGGGGCACTTCAGTGACGACCTCGACGCCGCTCGTGGAGTTGAGGCCTGAGAACTACGCTGCTTGACCACTGCCAGTGTGACAGTGATCCGGTTTCGTGCTCATCATGGCATATCGCTGACATCCCACACTAGTCTCTACGTTGCGTTCAGAACGTGATCTAACTCGACGCATTCCCGACGTCTCCTTTGCTCCTCCTGATCCGAGGCTCCGAATGTCGCAAACGGGTCGAAAGCCGACGTTCTGCCTTAGTATGAGTATCGCCTTCCTGTAGCAAATTTGTCCCCCCGCCTAAATCGCATTCCCCCTTACCGTATACTCCCCCCACTACCGCACCACCGGTAGCCCGGTTTGGAAGCCGGTAGTGTCTTTGGCGGACCGCCGCCGCTTAGGCGGCATTTTCACGTCCGAACGTCTCTGCACGTCCCTATGGGCGGGCCTTGGCGAGGGTGCGTTCGCGCACGCCGGTTTCCAAAGACGCCGGTCTTCCAACCTTGCCATGTGCCCGCCCACCCCATTTGGAAGTGGGGAGCAGGCCTAACTTGTCTTTGGAGCCTGTCATGCAATCCCACCCCCTCACCCAAAACCCCTGGTCCGTCGAATCCGATCCCGAGCTCGGTGCAGTCCCCCTCTCCCATCTCCACCACATCGACCGTGCCCGTCACGCCATCGAGGCCATGGCCCGCATGGTTGGCAACAGCGCATCCGAACCCGACGCAACAGGCGGGCAGCCGTTGGACGCCTGGACAGTGGCGGCGTTGATGGGCGGAGTGGAAGGCCTGTGCGATCACCTGGGCACCTTGACCGATGCCATGTTGGCGCAGGCGCGCTTTTGCGAGGTGGATGCGGATCTCGGCGACGTCACGCACGGCGCGCCGTCGTCGATCCAGTAGCCAAACTCAAGCAGCCAGAGGCGAGGCGCTCGAGCGCCCGCCTTACTCAGCAATCGACCGAATTACCCTTGCCGGATTCCCACCCACCAGCGTATTCGCAGGCACATCCTTGGTAACCACCGAACCCGCCGCGATCACCGAGTTCTCGCCCACAGTCACACCACCAATAACGGTCGCACCCGCCGCGATCCAGACATTCCTCTCGATCACAATGGGCTTCGCAGTGACGAAGTCGCGACGCCGCGACGGTTCGATGGGATGGCCGGACGTAATGAGGCTGACGTTCGGCCCGATCATCACGTCATCGGCAATGCTCAACCCACCCAAGTCATAGAAGGTGCAGTTCTGATTGACGAAGACATTGCGCCCGACGCTGATGTCGGGACCTCCGGTCGTATAGAACGGAGGTATCAACAGAAAGCTCTCATCGACCGTCTTGCCGATCAGTTCGCTGAACAAGGCGCGGACTTCAGCGGCGTCGTTGAAGGTCAGGCGGTTTAGGGCTGCGGTGATCGTCATCGCGCGTTTGACGTTGGCCGTCATGGCCGTTGATTCGGGCGTTCTTCTGGGAATAATCAGGCTGCGGTCGTCATTTGCCATCTGCGGCTTTCCTTTGGGGTACGGCGTAGTCAGCGTCGGCGAACACAAAGCCCACACTCAACGCGGCTTCCAATTCACCCCATCCCTGGACCGATACTCCGGCGTCCCCGTGCAACACCCACCCGCGCCAAACGCCTGCCGCCCCAGGAACGCAGTCACCACCCCCTTGCTCTCGGTCAGCCGCTGCTGGACGCAGAGGGTCGGCAGCAGAGAGAAGTCGCCTTCAAGCACCAGCGTCCACTTCACGTTCTCGCCTTCGGCCGGCTCGACCTTGTACACCTTGCATTCATGCACCAGCAGATGCACGGGCTGGCCTGCCAGTACGCCCTTGAACTGCAGCTCCGGCGGCGTGTCGCGCGTGGCGATGGCTTCGGCGTTGAGTTTTGATCCGGGCGGCGCGGGTTTCAAGGACGAGGAATCGCAGCCGGCCAGCGCACCCATGGCGGCCAAGGTGATGAGAAACAGGCGAGCCAGGCGGGGCATGCCCATGCGCTTCCGTCAGGCCACGTTGGCGAAGCGTTGCTCGAGGTAGGCGATGATGTCGCTGGACTCATACATCCAACGCGTGCCTGCTGCGTCGTCGATGCGCAGGCACGGCACCTTCACCTTGCCGCCGCCTGCCTGCAGTTGCGCGCGCGCTTCGGGATCGCCCTTGGCGTCGCGCAGCGCGATGGGCGCGTTGAGCTTGTGGATGGCGCGCCGCGTCTTGACGCAGAACGGGCAGGCGTGGAATTGGTAGAGCGACAGCTTGGCCGCTTCGGTGTTGACCGTGGCCTGGCCTTGCGCGGAGCGCTGTTGCGGGCGGGGCCGCGTGAGGGCGTCGCCCAGCACGATGATTTGACCCAGGCCGACACGTAGGGCTTTGACTAGCATGGAGTAGGACTCGATACGGATGGACAGGCGGCCAGTCTACTCTGTGCGGCGTCTTCCGGTCTTGCGGATACTCTTAGCCACGCCGACGGGCTTTCACCCTGTGTCGGGTCACGATTCGTGATTCGAAGCTGGCGTGCTATTGAAACCGCATCAGGTAGCCGCAGCCGGGATAAGCAGGCCTTGCGGGCGGCCTGACGTTGCTAGATGATCTGGCGCCTGTGCATGGAGCCCAGGATTCCCGCGCAGAGTCTGATTCGGCCGCCTGCACACGCGCAGAGAGGGATCGCATGCGAATCAATGTGGCGCTCCCGGTCAAAAAAAAGTAAACCGTAACCCTGCAGCACGCCCGTCATACGCGGACTACATCCGCCAATCTCACGCCGCGCTCTCAGGAGACTCCTTTGCGCTACGCCCTGATCTTCGCCTGCATCGTAGTGGCCGCCGCCGGGACGGCTTGCTCGTCCCGCCAGTTGTATGACACTGGCCAATCCTGGCAACGGAATGACTGCAATAAGATCGCCGACAACCAGGAGCGACAGCGTTGCCAGAGCGATGCGTCCAAATCCTATGACACGTACCAGCGTCAGCGGCAGGATGTCCAGAAATAGGATCGCCCGGCACACCAGGCCTGGCCTCCTCTTCAACTAGGCCAGCAAGGGCAAGATCTGGTTTAGCGACAGCACTGTCGTCAAACCTGCGAATAAAGATGCCAGACTACCGTTACGCCAGCCACATGTAGCGAAATCGTCGTCTGACGCCTTTATTCCTGGCGATCCTCCCTGCCACGCTCCAATCTTAGAACGTGTACTTCGCCGTCAACAAAAACGACCGCGGCGCGCCGAAGTGGTTGTTGTCCTGGTTGCTGCCGATGGCCTGGTAGTAGTACTTGTCGAACAGGTTGTAGACGTTCAGGCGCAGATCCAGATTCGGGCTGGCGCGATAAGCCACCACGGCATCCCATATGCTGTAGCCGGGTTGGCGCACGTTGTAGGCAGGCAAGCTGATCGCGCTTTGCACGCGCATCGCCCCGCCCACGCGCCAGGCATTCAAGGAGCCAGGCAAGGTGTACATGGTCGAGAGCTTGAACAGATGGCGCGGGGTCTGCGTGTCATACGCTGCGCCAGCCCGGATGTTGCCCGAATCCTCCAGATACTTGGATTGGTTGTAGGTATAGCCGGCCGACACCTGCCAGCCCGGCGTGATTGCGCCTGCCACTTCGAATTCGACGCCTCGGCTTTCCACCTTGCCGGAGGGCGCATAGCATTCGATCACGCCTGGGCCGCACGAGGACGTGGTCAGGGCGACAGGACGGTTGCGCTGGCGGATCTGGAAGACCGCCGCGCTGGCGTTGAGGCGGCCGTCGAAGTACTCGCCCTTGATGCCCGCTTCCAGATTGGTGCCGATGACCGGATCCAGCGGGGCGCCGCTGGCTGATTGGTAGTTTTGCGGCTGGAATACGCTGGTCCAGCTGGTGTAGACGGAATGGTGGCGGTCCAGGTCGTAGATCAGGCCCGCGTAGGGTGTCAGTTCGTGGTTGACCTTGTAGGCCGCGGGCGGGCTGACGTAGTCGCCGGACTTCAGCGTCATGTCGTATTCGTACCAGTCCAGCCTGGCGCCCAGCATCAGCGTCAGCGGGTCCGCGAGGCTCAGGCGGGTAGTGGCGTAGCCGCTCATCTGGCGCTGGAATCCCTTGCGCGACCAGGGGTAGACGAACGCGGGCTTTTCGACGGCGCTGGAGTCCCAGTGTTCAGGATCGACTGTCATGTCATAGCCTAGCGGCCATCCGCCAGGACCGTCGTCGTCCTTGTTCTTCATGAAGCTGCCGCCCAGCACCAGTTCATGCGTGCGCCCCAGCAGCGTGAACGGGCCGCTCAGGTAGCCGTCGACGCTGTACTGGGTCTTGTCGTAGTTGTACTGGCCCAAGCCTTGCCCGAAGAACGTCGAGTTCTCCAGGGGATAGAGGTAGCTGCCCAGCATGTTCATTTTGGCGCGCAGCGTGCGGGCGGTCAGCTTGCCGGACCAGCCGTTGTCGAAGCGATGATCGAGTTCGGCGAAGAAGCTGGTGTTTTCCTTGTTCCAATAGGCCCAATCCGGTGAAAGGCGGGTCGACCGCTTGAAGTCGTAGAAGCTGCCATCCCGGCGGGTCGGCAGGCCATTCCAATCCGCGCCGGGGTTGTCTTCGCGGTTGTAGTAGCCGCCGATGCTGAGCGTGGTGTTTGCCGTGAGGTCGGCTTCGATGGTGCCGTAATAGAGCTGGCGTTGATGCTCGTAGGCTTTCTTGAAGGTGTCCGAGTCCTGATAGGCGACGACGCCGCGTGCGCGCAGGGTGCCGCTTTCGTTCAAGGCGCCCGACCCGTCGACTTCGCCGCGATAGTTGTCCCAGCTACCGGCGCTGGCGGTCACCGAAAACTGTGGCACCGCCGTCGCGCGCTTGCGCACCAGGTTGATCGTGCCCGAGGGATTGCCTGCGCCGGTCATCATGCCGGCTGCGCCGCGCAGCACTTCGATGTGATCGTACATGGCCAGCGTCGCCACGCCCTGGGTGTCGTAGTCGTAGGCCAGCGGCACGCCGTCGGCCAGGAACGAACTGATCTCGAATCCGCGTGAGAAGAACTGCGTGCGCTCGCCGCCGCCAATCTGGCGCGTGGTCAGGCCGGTGGTGTCGCGGGCCACATCGTCCAGCGACTGGAAGCCGCGGTCCTCGATCTGCTGGCGGGTCACGACGCTGACCGATTGCGGCGTCTCGCGCGGCGAAAGCGCGAATTTGGTGGCCGTGGCCATCACCGGTGTGGTGTATGAATGCGTGCCCTCGGTCACGCCCAGCGTGGCCGCCTCGACCGTCACCGGCGAGAGCGTCGTGGTGCCTGATGGCGCTACGGTCAGGCTGCCGTCCGGCGTGCGTCGTAGTTCCAGCCCGCTTCCGGTCAGCGCGCGCGCGGTGGCTTCGTCGACGGTCAACCGGCCGGAGATGGCCGGCGCGGATTTGCCTGCCACCAGTTCGGCGCGAAACGAGATCACCGCGCCCGCGACGCGCGCGATCTGCGTCAGCGCGACATCCAGCTGGCCCGCGGGCAAATCATAGTGGCGCAGCGCCTGGGCATGGGCGGTGCTGGCGGCGGCTGCGATGACGCAGGCAGCCGGAAACCTGAGGGAAAGCATGGAACACTCCGTGGATGCGTGAGCACGCGTTCCATGTATGTGCATCGGCGCCGGCAAAAAAACACCTGGCGCAGAAAATTCTTCAGGCGAGATCGATCATGACGTACCAATTGCTCAGCCGTTGCAGCCGGATGGGCAGGGTATGCGTGAGCGCCGCCAGGGCGCGGTCGCTATCGTCCAGCGGGAACAGGCCGGTGACACGCAGGCGGGACGCCTGGGGTGAGGTCCGCAGCCAACCCGGCCGATACCGGGCCAGGGCATCGACCACGGTCTGCAAGGGTTCGTCGTGGACTTCAAGCTCGCCGTTGCTCCAGGCGGCGGCGTACCCCTGGTTGTTCTGCACCGCATCGATCTGCTGCGCGTCGAACCAGACGCTCTGGCCGGGTGCCAATTGCCGGCGGATACCGGCGAGTGTGGAGACCTCGGCCGTTCCGCTCAGGGCCAGACAGAAGCTGCGTTCGGACGCGCAGCGCACCATGGCGCGCCCTTGGGCGAGGCGGACGTCGCCATGGGGCAGGCGCACTTGTAGCCCCTGGCCTGCCGCCACCTCAAAAATGGCGGCGCCGGCGGACACCTGCACGATGTGCTGCCCGTCCAGCGTTGCGGCGCTGCGCGCGTCCAACTCCATCATGTTGCCGTCAGGCAAGGCCACGTGCCGGCGCTCACCAGTGCGGGTCACATAGCCCGCCGTCAGATGCCGCAGCGGCACATAGCGGTCCGCGACACCGGCGCCGAGCAGCACGGTCCCGCCCGCCAGGACGAGCTTGCCCAACCTGCGGCGCTGCGCGAGTTGCGGCCCGACCAGCGAACGCCGCAGCGGGTTGCCGTCGGCAAGCAGTCCGGGCCGCAGGCGATGCAGCGTGCCGTCCAGCGCCGAATTCAGCCGCTGCCAGGCCGCGCCGTGGCTCGGGCTTTCCGCCAACCACCGATCGAAGGCCTTGCGGTCGGCATCGCTGGCCTGACCGCTGGACAGACAGACCTGCCATTCGATAGCCGCCTCGCGGCTGCGCATGTCCAAGGGCGTCATACGCCAAACACCTCGCAGCAACGGCGCAGGGCTTGGACGATGTATTTGCGGACCATGGTGGGAGAAACCTTCAGCCGCGCGGCGATTTCCACATGGGTCATGCCGTCGAGCTGGCTGTAGAGAAAAGCCATCCTGGCCTTGGAAGACAGACTGTCCAGCGCTGTGTCGAGCGCCTGCAAGGACTGCAGGGTCTGTACCCGCTCTTCGGCCGAGGGCTCCAGGGGTTCGGGCTGCAGGCGCAGCATCTCCAGCCAGGCTTGTTCGAGTTCACGCCGGCGCCACAGCCGCCATGTGATGCGCCGCGCGATGGTGATGAGCATCGCGCGGGGTTCGTTCAATTGCTCTAGCGCAGGAAGGCAGAGCAACTGCGTGAAGGTCTCACCGGCGATATCCTCGGCGTCTTCGCGATTGCGCAGGCCGTTCTGGAGTCGGCGCTCCAGCCAGGGATGGTCGCTCTTGTAGATGGTGGAAAAGCGGGTGTCACGCGTTGAGTCCACGGCCTGTGCTGTGAATAAATGGGAATCGTTATCAATTATCGCATGATGGGTTCTGGAAAGCCAAAGGGGATGGGGACCTCATCACGCCACGCGCCGGAACGCCCTTCGATACCCCATCGGGCTCGTCCCTACGATCCCTGTGAAATGCTCCCGCAGCGATACCGCCGACCCAAATCCCACCTCCATCGCCACCCGCTCCACCGGCAGGTCCGTCGTCTCCAGCATGCCGCGCGCGCGGTTCACCCGGGCCTGGATCACCCACTGCAAGGGACTGACGCCTAGCAGTTCCTGAAACCGCCGGTTCAAGGTGCGCACGCTTACCGCTGCCTGTGCGGCCAGCGCGCCGACGGTCAGGTTTTGCGCCAGCCTGCCCTCGATCCAGTGCAGCAGTGGTGTCAGGTCGGTGTGCGAGGCCGGCGTGGGTCGGACGATGAACTGCGCCTGGCCGCCAGCGCGTTCCAGCGGCACCACGGCAAGCCGGGCGCTGTTGGCGGCCATCGCGGCGCCGTGGTCGCGTTTGATCATGTGCAGGCACAGGTCCATGCCGGCGGCGGCGCCGGCGGAGGTGAGGATCTGGCCGTTGTCGACGAACAGCACGTTGGGGTTGACGTCGATGGCGGGGTAGCGGCGGGCCAGTTGGTCGGCGGCTTTCCAGTGGGTGGTGGCCTTGAGGCCGTCGAGGATGCCGCTGGCGGCCAGGATGAAGGCGCCGGTGCAGATGGAGGCGATGCGGGCGCCTGCGGCGTGGGCGTGGCGGATCAGATCGAGGATGTCGCGGGGCACATCGCGGCTCGGGTCGGCCAGGCCGGGCACGATGACGGTGTGCGCGTGGCGCGCCACGTCGAGGCGGGCGCGGATGTGCAGGTCAAAGGCCTGGGTCTGGACGCGAGGTTTGCTGGAGCAGACCTGTAGTTCGTAGGGGCGGCGGCCATCGAGGGTTTCGGCGAGCTGGAAGATCTCGCAGGGCGCGGCGAGGTCGCCCGCGACCAGGCCGTCGAAGGCGAGCACGGCGATGCGATGGGAGGCGTTCTTGGGCATGCCTGGGATTCCGGCGGTTGCGGCGGGCCAGATCGGCCTGATCGCACGGTTGGCGGATTTCTTTCGAAGATTGGCATTTTGGCCAATGGCAAGCGATTGCGCCAGCCCGGACAATGCCGGTTCCCTTTGCGTTGCGGTGGCCATGCCCATGAAAGATTCCGGCGGTTCGACACACTCCCTGTTCAAGTGGGCGGCGGTCCTGGAGGGGACGACGCTGCTGGCGCTGGTCTGCGTCGCGGTGCCGCTGAAGCATCTGGCCGGGGTGCCGGCGCCGGTGTCGTGGATCGGGCCGGTGCATGGCGTGGCGTTCATGGTTTACATCGCGCTGGCGTGCAATGTTGCGTCGGCGCAGGACTGGCCGCGCAAGCGGCTGCTGCTGACCTTGCTGGCGACGCTGGTGCCGTTCGGCGGCTATGTGATCGCGCGCACGCTGGACCGCGCCGCGGCACCCGCCAGCAGGGTGTGAGCGATGGGGTATCTGCTGATCAAGTCCCTGCACATCGCGCTGATGCTGTTCTGGGTCTCGGGGATGATGGTGCAGGGGTTCGTGCTGGCGGCAGCCGCAAAGCTGCCCGGGCCCGCGTTGCCGCAGGAGCTGGCGCGATTGCGCTTGCTGCGCAGGTGGGAGCGCACGCTGACCACGCCGGCGATGGTGGGAGCGTTGGCGACGGGCGTGTATCTGGCGGCCAGCGCGGGGTGGTTTGGCAGCGGCTGGTTGTCGGTGAAGCTGGCGTTGGTGCTGGGGCTGGCCGCGGCGCATGGCATGCAGGCGGGGCGGCTGCGGCGCACGGTTGAGGCTGCGGGTGGCGGTGTGGGAACGGCGCGTGTAAACCTGTTGCCGCTGGTGGCGATTGCGCTCGTGCTCATCATTGTGCTGGTGGTGTTGAAGCCGTTCTGAGGCGCGGGCGCTGGTCGGCACAGCAGCAACGGCGCCAGACTACGGTTCTGCCCGGAAAGTCGTAGTCCATACGCGCCGAGGACCTCACTTCTGGATCACTCCTGATGGACTAATCCTCGCCCAGACCGCACGGGATCGGTATTAAATGTGCGGCAGGCTTCACAGTCTCGTTAAGGTGGTTGAATAAAGCGAGGTGTACCCATGCCGCACTTTCGATTCATCCCGCAAGCCTTGGCCGCCATTGGGGCCTTGTTCATGGCGCTGGGCGCCACCGCTCAAGCACAAAGCACTGGCCAGAACGCCCCGGTTCCAATGCCGCTTGCGCCAGCGAAATACTGTGAATGTAGCTTCTCATCCGGGCAATACGAGGCCTATAGCGTCAACGGGACCTGCACCGTCCAGCGGTATGCCGCCGGACGCAAGTGCGAATACGGCTTCTCGGGTATCGGGGCCAACCGAACGGTTCTCACTTCAATACTTGGGCCGGACGCGTACCAAGGACAACTTCAATCAGCGGCGCAGATCTTCCCCCGCTATCTGGCGTTTGCGCAATCGGGAGACACGTCTGCCTTGAGTGAGAGCAGTTTCATTGCGAGCGCCCTGCCGGTCCTGGCGCGAGGCAGCCTGTTTCGACAGGCCGTCGTCATCGCGGAGTTGCCCGTCAAACAGATCGATAACGAGATCGTTGTTTTTTCCAGGAAATATAGCAACGTCATAGCGGAAGTATTCCAAGGCAAGAGGCCGCCTTTCTCGGTGAAGTGGACGGATGACTTTCAGTTCGAGATCGGGCGGGGCTATGTGCTGATGGACTACAAGCAGGCGACGCAATTGCTGGTGCTGTTCTTTTCCGATACGAAACGGTGATCGGCTATGGATTTGACATGCATGCGAGAACTGCCCGGACTGGATTGGGTCATGCTTTGCCTGGCTGTCGTAGTGGCCCTGATCTTGTTCGTGCTTGGGCTGTACCTGTTGCTTCGACCCAGGCCCTCCCCTACGCCAACCACCAAGCCCGAGGTGGAAGCGTTCATCGACAAATATGGTTTGAAAGGGCCTGTCGGTGTGTTCCTGATACTCATCGCCATCGCGCTGGTTGGAGGGCTTTATTGGCATTTGAACGGCAGGTTCGCCGCCAATGCGGAAGAATTCTCCGGGGCACCTCGCACACTGGGTTCGATCGCCGAAGGGCTGCGCCAGAAATCCGGTGCCGATATCCTGCTAAAGGGGGGAGCCGAGACGGTGGTGATCTCTCAGCCGGTCAGCGGTGCATGCTGGTCCGCGTTGGTAGACCAGCTGTGCGCGGTGTATCGGGATACGTTGACGTGCAGCCGGGATGGCAATCGGATTGTCATTGACCGCAAGCCCTGAAGCAGCGCACCAAAAGAGCGGAAAAGGTGTGGCAGACTAGGGCCATTCATGGCTATTCGGCACGAGATCCTGTACCCCCGCATGACCCTCAGCGATCGCCTGAAACTCTGGGCCAAGCGCATCAAGTGCGACGGCCTGACGCTATGGTTTGCCGGCAAGCACGCCCGCACGCCCTGGTACGCCAAGGCGTTGGGCCTGTTCGTGGTGGCCTACGCGCTCAGCCCCATCGACCTGATCCCCGACTTCATTCCCGTGCTGGGTTACGTCGACGACGTGCTGCTGTTGCCCGGCCTGATCTGGCTGGCCATCAAGCTGTTGCCGTCCGACGTGCTGCAAGAGTGCAGAGGCCAGGCGGACGCCTGGATGCAGTCGCAGACGGAGAAGCCGCGCAGCCTGGCGGGCGCGGTAATGATCGTGGCGCTGTGGCTGGGGATAAGTATTGCGGCGTGGTTTTGGCTTGCGCCGTATTTCCGGTAGCGGCCTGACCCAGATCGCTGAAGTGCGAGTTGCCCTTGTCGTGTGACATCAGGAAGGCTGCACCTTCGGTTTTGTTCATGGGTGATCAAGAAGGCGCATCCCGGAATGCACACGATTAATCCGGATTATCAGTGCTGACCATTTTGAGGGGTAGCTTCTTTCGTATTCATATGACATTATCAGAAGCTCTTAGATACATTTATCCGTTCACCCTGCGGAGGGCAGGAAGCGGCACATAACTAAGCTGATGAAGATGAATCACATGAATAAAAAGATGTTGAAGTTGGCGGCCGCTGCCGCTTGCGTCATGGCAATAGCGGGTTGCGCCAATGTTCCGATGGCGCCAGCCGAGCAAAATAAGCAGGTCAAATCGTTCCCGGCGCCGGACGAAGGAAAGTCAGGCCTGTATGTCTACCGCGACAGCTTTGTGGGCAAGGCGTTGAAGAAGGACGTGTACGTCAACGGCAAGTGCCTGGGCGAAACAGCGGACCGCGTGTTTTTCTATACTCAGGTCGCCGGCAACGAGCAGCACAAAGTCTCCACCGAGTCGGAGTTTTCGCCGAACGATCTGGTGGTGATGATGGAGGCGGGCAAGAACTACTTCGTGCGCCAATTCATCAAGCTCGGCGTATTCGTAGGCGGTGCTGGCGTAGAGCAGGTTACGGAAGAGGAAGGTCAGCGCGTGATCTCCAAACCCGAAGTCAACCTGGCCGCCGAAGGCCGTTGCACGGGCTGATCGCAGTCCGCTCCCGCCGCTGTTCTTGCCTACCTGCAATGGGAATGACGATACGTCTTGGTCTGCTGTTGGCGGTCGTGTTGTTTGCAACGACGGCCCATTCGGCGAACTATCCCTGCTCCGGAAAGAAGGGCGGCGTGGAGCGTTGCGTCGGAGAACAATTTCTGTGCCGCGACGGTTCGATCAGCGCATCGAAACGCGTGTGCTCAAGTCCGGATTCCAGCGCATCGCCCCTCATTTCCAAGCCATCCGCTGCAGGCTCCAATGGCGCATGCAGCTGCCGTGATGGCCAATACTGCACAGGGCCGCGTGGCGGAACGTTCTGCTACACCGATAGCGGGAAGAAGTCCTATCTCAGGAAATGAACGCCGCGCGGTGCGTAAGGCTCTGCGGGAATCGTTCGGAGACACATCATCGGCAGCGTGGCAGAACCCTTCGGGATCATGAAGGCAGACATTCTTCCAGCCGTCCGCTAAGCCAGCAAGGACAAGGCTTCATCCAGCGACAGCACGGTGGTGCGCGATGCAAAGGCGGTGGCGAACAGGTGTTCATGCACGATCGGGTCCGGGTCGTAGCAGCAGTCCTTGACCGTCAGCAAGCGATAGTCGGCGTCGCTGGCCTGCGCAATCGATGACAGCATCACGCCGGTCGATGCGACGCCGGCCATGATCAGTGTATCTATGCCTTGCGCGGAAAGCCGCACTTGCAGATCGGTGCCAAAGAACACGCTGGCGCGGTGGGCGATGACGATGGGCTCGTCTTCGCGCCTGCCGAGTTCCGGGGAGATGCGGTCGTGGACGAAGCGGCCCAGCTGCTTGATGCCCTGGCCGTTCTTGTTCAAGGGGCTGACTTCCGGGTAGCCGGGGCTGAAGTGGATCTTGGCGAAGTAGACGCCGACGCCTGCGCGCCGCGCGGCGTCGCATAGTTGCCGGGTATTGTTGAGCAAGCCGGGGGCGACCGACGGGAACAGTTCCATGATGTCGGTCTGGTAGTGCATGACCAGCAAGGCAGTACGCGCCGGGGTGATGGCCGGGGTCTGGGTGTGCATGCTCCGCTCCGCAAGAGGTTTGTCACGTGCACCTTGCGGGGTTCCGGCCTGCCGGCTCGGTGTCATGCGTGGCGACGTGATGGGGTGCGACAGGAAGGACGCACGACTCTACCATGGAGGCCATGGCGCAATGTGGTCCGAATAGCGTCCCGCGCAACCCCTTGCGACACCCCCGGAACTACGCCGCCGGCAACTGGTTCGTCACGCAGTGAATCCCGCCGCCACCTGACGCGATGGCGTCGATATCCAGCTGCACGACCTTGCGGCCCGGATACAAACGCGCCAGCAGATCGCGCGCCTTCGCGTCCGCTTCCGTATCGCCGAATTCCGGCGCGATGACGGCGCCGTTGATGACGAAGTAGTTGATATAGCCCGCCGCGAAGTCGGGGTTGTCGCGCAGGAACTTGCTGCGCCTGGGCTTGAGCGGCGGGCTCATGGTGTGGATTTCCAGCGGCTTGCCGTCGGCGTCCGTCGCGCGGCGCAGGATTTCCAGGTGCTTGCGGGTCAGCGCGTAGTCGTAGGACTCGGGATCCATGTCGAGGTTGGCGACGACGACGCCGGGGCGGGCGAAGCGGGCGTAGAAGTCGACGTGGGCGTCGGTGATGTCTTTACCCTTGATGCCGGGCAGCCAGATGATCTTGCGCAGGCCCAGGCAGCGCTTCAGTTCCTCTTCGACTTCCGCCTTGCTCCAGCCGGGGTTGCGGTTGGAATTGATCCAGCTGCTTTCGGTCATGATGCCGGTGCCGCGGCCGTCGACTTCAATGCCGCCGCCTTCGCCGACCAGTTCGCTTTGCAGGTATTCGGTGTCAGTGACCTCGGTGGTTTCCGCGGCGATCTTGGCGTCGGCGGCGTGGCGCTGCTTGTTGCCCCAGCCGTTGAAGTTGAAGTCCACGCCGGTGACCGAGCCTCGCCCATCGAGCACGAAGTTGGCGCCGATGTCGCGCATCCAGATGTCGTCCAGGCGGGTTTCGACGAAGCTGACGTTGTCCGCGCCGCAATGGCGTTCGGCCAGGCTGCGTTCGCGGCTGCGGCAGAACACGGTGACGGGCTGGTGCGCGGCGATGGCGCGGGCGATGCGGCCGAGCGCGGCCTGGACGTCGGCGGTGAAGTCTTCCCAGATGGCGTCCTGGGCGCCGAAGGCGATGAAGGCGCGGGCCTGGGGGGCGCCTTCGTCGGGCATGTGCCAGCCGCGGGCGGACGCGGCTTGCGCGCCGGATGCGAGGACGCCGAGGCCCAGCGCGGCAGCGGCGCGGGCGCCGAAGAGCAGGGAAGCTTGTTGGATGAGTTGGCGGCGGGTGGGCACGTCGGGCTCCTGGAATTCTGGTAGATCGATAAAAAATGGTTATGTTTGAGTCAAAGGTGCGCACCTCTTGAATTGCAGTGTATTTCCCACCTAACCGTGCGGACTAGCGATATATTTAGTGGAATTATGATTAGCAGGGCTTATCGATATGCTTAAGCAATGGCCTCCCCTGAACGTGCTGCGCGGCTTCGAGGCAGCCGCCCGGCTGGGCAGTTTCCACAAGGCGGCCGACGAGCTGCACCTGACGCAGTCGGCGATCAGCCAGCAGGTACGCAGCCTGGAGGACTATCTGGGCCAGCCGCTGTTCTTCCGCCAGGGGCGCGCGGTGTCGCTGACCGATGCGGGCTGGGATCTGCTGGGCACGACGCAGGCCATGCTGCAGCAGTTGGCGGCCGGCATCCGCAGGCTGGACCAGTACCGCAAGCCGAACCAGTTGATCGTGAACACGAGCCCGGCGTTTTCGCGGCACTGGCTGCTGCCCAGGCTGGAGGCTTTCCGCGCCCAGCATCCGGAGGCGGATCTGTGGCTGTACACCAGCGATGCCGCGCCGGACATGGCCAAGCAGACCATAGACATCGCGTTGCGCGACGACCTGGGCCCGCAGGCCGATTGCGCGTTCCGTGTGCTGGTCGAGGACCGCATGTACCCGGCCTGCCACCCTCGCCTGCTGGCGGCGGGCATGCGCGCCACGCTGCATGGCGAGCGCGAGATGGATTGGAGCCATTGGGAAACGCAGGGCGGCGCCGACGTGGGCCAGCGCGGCCAGGGCATGAATTTTTCCGACCCGGGACAGTTGCTGGACGCGGCGCGCGAAGGCCTGGGCATGGCGCTGGTCAGCAGCCTGCTGGCCGAGCGTTCGCGCGGCGACGGCTCGTTGGCGGTGTTGACGGAGCAGACCGTGCGCGGTCCGAAGTGGGCCTGGCTGGTGCATCGGGACAGCCAGGACGATCCTTTGACGCGCGCGTTCTGCGAGTGGGTGTCCGCAGAACTGGGAGCGTCGCGAGAGGACGGCGGCGCGGCGGCTTAGGCGCCGCCTCGCCGTGAGGTTGCGGTTTTTAGGGGGGTGTTAAGTTGTAGCCTCCCCGCCGCATCCGGCGTACTCCAGCGCAAGAGATTCTTCGATGTCCAATCTTCAGTGTTCGCGCCCCGTCGCGCTCGTCACGGGTTCGACCTCCGGCATAGGCGAGGCCATCGCACGCCGCCTGTCGCGGGACGGTTATGCGGTGATCGTGCATTCACGCCGTTCGGCTGAAGCCGGGCATGCCTTGGCGCGCGAGTTGGGCGAGGCGGTCTATGTGCAGGCGGATCTGGCGAACGATGCCGACCGGGTCCGGCTGGTCCGGGAAGCCGTCGCGGCATGGGGGCGGCTGGATGTGCTGGTCAATAACGCTGGAGTCAGCCGCGTCATTCCCCATGCGGATCTGGCCGCCGCCACGCCGGACATCTGGCATGCGTTGCATGAGGTCAACGTGGTTGCACCGTTTCGCCTGGTGGCCGAGGCGCAGGCCGCGTTGCAAGCGGCGGCGGCGCAAGGCCGGGCTGCTTGCGTGGTCAACGTGAGTTCGCACGCGGGCATCCGGCCCAAAGGCGCTTCCATTCCCTATGCGGCGACCAAGGCGGCGCTCAATCATGTGACGCGTTTGCTCGCGCTTTCGCTGGCGCCGCATATCCGGGTGAATGCGGTTGCGCCGGGCCTGGTGGATACGCCGATGACGGCCGATTGGACGCAGGCCCAAGCGTTGTGGCGCGACAAGGCGCCGATGCGCCGGGCGGCCAGTCCCGAGGATATTGCCCAGGCGGTCTCAATGCTGGTTGCGTCGGACTATCTGACCGGCGAGATCCTGCTATCCGATGGCGGATTGAACCTCACGTAGCAGCAGGGACAAGGTGGCCGGGTCAGGGCGTCGCAGCCACCCGGCCCATCCCGCAGACGCCGACGCAGGCTCTACTTCTGCACATACTTCTTGCTGCCCACATCGTAGGCATAGACCACCGCATCGCCCGCGCTCAGCTGTCGGGTCTTGTCCGGTCCGGAGATTTCAGTGCCGCTGCGCTTGACGGTCACGCGCGGCATGTCGCTGCCGCCGTGCGCGGAGAAGACCAGTTCGCCCGAGCTGGCCACGCAGGGCATGACGTCGCCTTCGGCGCAGGCCGCGCTGTTGTCTTCGCCGGTATTGACGCTGCCCACATAGGTCCAGCCCGCGCCTTCGTCGGGCGGCCCGGGATTGAAGACCAGCAGCGCGTAGCCGCTGAAGCTGATGCCGTTGTCGAAGCCTTCGGTGGGCACGGCCAGCAGCAGCTTGCCGGCGGGCGTGCGGTACTCCACCGGCTTGCGGCGGGTGTCCACGTCTTCCGGTTTTTCGTAGGCGCCGAACTCGCCGATGGTGTGCTCCATGCCGCGGAACTTCCAGGGGCGTTCGGGCGTGGCGCCGGTCAGGGTGAAGGTGGCTTCGGCCAGGTTGACCTGGGTGCCGGGGCCGACCTCGTCCTCGCCGGGCTTGCCGTAGCGTTCGCGCGTGTCCCAGACGAAGCCGGTGTAGTAGCGCGTGCCGCCCAGTTCGAAGGCGTGGCCGAACCAGAAGGTGGCGATGCTGCCGTTGGCGACTTCGTAGGAATCGGCACCCTTGCCGTCGATCTGGTAGATGGAATACATCACCGTGGGCGCATCCGGCGGCGCGATGGCGGCGGCCTGGGCGGTGGGTGGCAGCGCCGCGGCGCCGGCGGATTCGGCGGCGGTTGCGGCGGGGCTGAACAGCGCGGCCAGGGTGGACGCCAGCAGGCCGGCCATGGTGGTGCGGAGCAAACGGCTACGGGGGCGGGTTTTCTGAATGGTTTTCATGTGTCGGACATATTCTTGTCGGCCTTCGGCGAGAAAGCCATGTGATCGCCTGTCTCGGTCTGTGCGGCGCCATCCTAATCGTCCGTCGCAATCCGCGTCCGACAACAATTTGCCAATTGTGTCGGACTGCAATGCCTGGAGCGCCCGTGGGTAGTCTGCCACGGAATCGCCGTTCGCTCATGGATCGTAGGATGGGTGTGGCGCGAGAAAGACGTGACGGACAGAACTGTCCTGCAACGCGCTCAACCCATCGCCCGTTGCGGCACGGGGATGGGTTGAGCGCGGCGGTTTCCCTCAGTACGTCGCCCTGACGTTCAACATCACGCTGCGCGGCTCGCCGTAGTAGTTCGAGCCGTAGGCCGCCCACACGCGCTGATAGTAGACCTTGTCGAACAGGTTGTTCACCGTCAACGTGCCTTCCAGGTGCTTGTTGAAGCGGTAGCCGGCTTGCGCGGAGACGGTGGTGTACGGGCGCTGCTCGAACTTCACCGGGCCGTTCAGGCGGTACATGCTGCTGACGCTGCGCACGCCCGCGCCCAGCGACAGGCCTTCCAGCGTGCCGGTGGCGAAGGTGTACTTGGTCCACAGATTGAAGGTGTGGCGCGGCGTGATGAAGGCGTACTGCTGCGACTTCTGTTCTTCCGTGCCCTTCAAGGTCTTGGTGGTGGTGTAGGCGTAGCCGGCGGTGATGTCCCAGCCCGGCGCGGGGCTGCCGCTGATTTCGGCTTCGAAGCCCTGGCTGCGCATCTTGCCCGCGGCCATGGAGAACAGCGGATTGTCGGGGTCCGTCATGGCGCGGTTCTCGTCTTCCATGCGGAACAGCGCGGCGTGGCCGTTCAGGCGCTTGTCCAGGAATTCGCCCTTCAGGCCGATCTCGAACTGCTTGCCGGTGCGCGGGTCCAGCAGCTGGCCGTTGACGTCGGTGACGGTCTGCGGCGTGAAGATGCTGGTGTAGCTGGCGTAAGCCGACAGTTGTTCGTTCAGGTCCACCACCAGGCCCAGGTAGGGCGTGAACTTGCCGTTGATCTTGTCGCTGGTGTTGGTGAACTGGTTGAAGTAGGCGTTGCGGTTCTGCGTGCGGTTTTCCCACCAGGTGAAGCGGCCGCCGGCAATGATGGTGGCCGCGTCGGTCACGCGCAGATTGGTGCGCGCATACAGGCCGTACTGGTCGGTCTTGCTGTCGTTGCCGTTGGTGAACTGGTAGTCCGGCTTGGGGATGTTGTTGTTGGGGTGGTAGAGATTGGTGTCGGCGTTGTCGCCGCCGCCGTAGCGGAAGTTCTTGTGGACGTTGCGGTAGTCGGCGCCTACGGTCAGCTCGTGCTGGCGGCCGAAGGCTTCGAAAGGCGTGGCCACGAAAGCGTCCAGGCCATAGGTCTTCCAGTTGCTGCGGTACTTCCAGCTGACGAGGCAGGTGTCGCCGGTGATCGGGTCCACCGCGCAGTCGGACCAGCCGAATTCGCGGCTGGGCTCGTCCTGTTCACGGTAGATGCCGCTGACCTTGATGCGCCCGCCATTGGCCAGGCGGTGGTCCACGTCGGCGAAGTACTCGGTGACTTCCTCGGTGATGTGGTTCCAGCTGGGGTCCAGGTTGGTGGAGCGGCGCACGTCCAGCAAGCGGCCGTCGGTGTAGCCGGGCAGGCCGAAGAAGGGGCGGCCCTTGTATTGCTGGTACGTGGCGCCGGCGGTCAGGACGGTGTCGGGCGTCAGGTCGAAGCTCAGGGTGCCGTAGAACAGCGGCTTCTCGGTGTAGACGCCGTCGACGAAGGATTTGCGGTCGTCATAGGACGCCACCAGGCGGCCGCGCAGGCGACCGTCGCTGTCCAAGGGGCCGGTGATGTCGGCCTCGGTGTAATAGCGGTCCCAGGAGCCCGTCATGACCTGGCCGCTGAAGGCGAATTCCTTCTGCGCGCGCTTGCGCACCAGGTTCACGGTACCGCCGGGATCGCCCGCGCCCTGGTACAGGCCCGAAGGTCCGCGCAGCACTTCGATGTGGTCATAGATGGCCAGTCCGAAGCCCGAGGACAGGTCGTTGCCGGTGCTGGCCGGCGTGTTCACGCCGTCGACCTGGATCGTGTCCAGCGCGTAGCCGCGCGAGTAGAAGTTGCCATGGTTGCCGCCGATGCTGCCCGCTTCCACCGTGATGCCGGTGACCGTGCGCATGGCGTCGTCCAGCGTGGTCAGGTTCTGGTCGTCCAGCAGCTGGCGCGTCACCACCGAGACCGATTGCGGGATCTCGCGCAGGCTTTGCGCGTTCTTGCCGATGGTGACGGCGGGGGCGGTGTAGGACCCCGTGCCCTCGGTGACGGTGAGGTCCCGGCCGGTGACCGTCACGGGCGCCAGGGTGGTGGTATCGGTGGAGGATGCGTCGGCCGGCCGCCGCACCACGAAGCCCGAGCCGCTGGGCACGGCGACCAAGCCGCTGCGCGCCAGCAGGCGGTTCAGCGCGACCTGCGGCGTCATGGCGCCGGATACGGCGGGGGCGCTCAGGCCGGCGACCGTATCGGGGCTGAACAGCACCTGCAGCTGCGCCTGCCGGCCCAGCGCCACCAGCGCGTCGGCCAGGTTGCCGGCGGGCAGGTTGAAGGTCTGCGCGGCGGCGCCCTGCGCGTGGGCCGCGGACGGCGCCAGCGCCTGGACCGCCAGCACGGCGGTCATGGACAGCGCGCACAGCAGCGCGTAACGGCCGGCGCTCAGCCGACGATGAAAATGGCGTTGCGCCATGGACTTTCCCCAGTCTGGAAGTGGATCTTCAACTGGGGAAGACGCGCCAGCCGCCAAAACCCGAACCTGTCTAATTAAAAATAATTCTTAATTCTTCTCTTCAGCGGCTGCCGATCACCGCGGCGCCATCCGGTCGCCGGCTTACCGTTACCGGCAACAGGCCGGGCAGCATGTCCAGCACCGCGTCGGGCTGGCGCAGATCCAGCGTGCCAGACAGGCGCAATCCCCGTGCGCGCTCGTCGGCAAAGCGCAGCGGCGTGTCGCGGTACAGGGCAAGGTAGCCGGCCAGTTGCTGCAACGTGGTGTCGTGCATCACCGCCACGCCGCCCTGCCAGGCGCCGATCTCGCTGGCGGGCACCTGCTGGCGGCGCAACAGGCGCGCGTCGGCGCGCGACAGCAGCACCGTGTCGCCGGCCTGAAGCGTCTGCGCGGCGGGGGCGTTGGCGCCCTTCGCGTTCAGCCTGACTTCACCGCTGCGCACGCCGACCTGCAGCACGTCGGGCAGCAGCAGCACATTGAACTCGGTGCCGATGTCGCGCAGTTCCGCGTCGCCTGCGGCCACGATCAGCGGCCGGCGGTCGGGTGCGGCATCGATGTAGACCTCGCCGGCGTCGACGCGGATGTGGCGTTCGGCCAGCGTGTAGCGCACGCTCACGCGCGTGCCCACGTTGGCATGCAGGCGGGTGCCGTCGGGCAGGTCCAGGTTGCGGGTCTGGGTGGACGCGTTGGCGACGGATTCGTAGCGGATGGGCACGTACTGGTAGGCGGCGGCCGCGACCAGCAGCATCGCGGCCAGCGCACCGCCCCAACGCAGGAAGGCCGGGCGGCGGACGGGTACCGGTCGTGCGCAGGGCCAGACCGGATTCGGGCTCGACGCCTGTTTCTGCGTGTGCGTGGGTGCGGCGTCCTGGCGCGGCAGCGCCGCCATGTCCTCCCACACCAGCTCCAGCCGTTCGTACTCCCGCTGGTGCTCAGGCGATGCGAGCAGCCAGGATTGGAAGGACTGTTCGGCGCTGGCGTCGGACGCGCGTTCCCGGCGGCGCATGAACCATGCGCTCGCGGCCTCTTCGACAGCGGACAAAGGTAGGGATCGGGTCATGGCGTTTCGCCGTGGACACGGCGCTTGCAGTGCGCCAGCGCCAATTGCAGGTGCTTCTCGACCGCCCGCACGCTGATGCCCATGTGGTCGGCGATGTCCTCGCAACGCAGCTCATCATACCGATAAAGCAGGAAGGCCTCGCGCTGGCGCGGCGGCATCTCGTCGATGGCGGCTTGTAGCAACCGCAGGCGCTGGCTGGCGTCGGCGCGCGCTTCGGGTTGCAGGCCGGCGGGGGCTGCCAGGCCCATGGCCGTGGGTTCGAAACCCTGGTCGTCCAGGCTGGCCACCACGTGCTCGTCGCGCACGTTTTCGCGGCGCCAGTGGTCGCGCAGCAGGTTGCGGGCGATCTCGTACAGATAGGCGCGCGGCTTCTCCGGCGGCGCGGCGCCGTCATGCGCCGCCAGCCACTTGGCGAAGGTCTCCTGCGCCAGGTCCTGGGCGGCCTCGGGCGAACGCTTGAGCTGGCGGTTCAGGAAACCGACCAGCTCCACGTTCCACGCCTTGTACGCCTCGGCGATGACGCCGAAGAACCGCTCCCCCATGATGCCCCTGTCGATGTCCGGCGCTGGGTTCTGTGACCTGGGCGCGTAGGCATGGCTTGATCAAATGATAATGATTCTTATTGTATCAACTTTATCAAACGCTGGCAGGGGGGACCCATGCAGTGCTGTTCAGGGCGCGTGCAAGCTCCTGAGCTTCCTCAACTCCGGAAACCACCGCATCCACAACCCCGCCACGGCGATGGTGCCGACCCCGCCGATCACCACCGCCGGTACCGCGCCGAAGGCCGCGGCCATGACGCCGGATTCGAATTCCCCCAGCTGGTTGGAGGCGCCGATGAATAGCGTGTTCACCGCGCTGACGCGGCCCAGCATATGGTCGGGCGTGTTCAGCTGCACCAGCGACGAACGCACCACCACGCTGACCGCGTCCGCCGCGCCCAGCACCACCAGCGCGCCGATGGACAGCGGAATCGAGGTCGACAGGCCGAAAACCGTGGTGGCCAGCCCGAACAGGATCAGCGCGCCGAACAGCAGCCGGCCCACGTGTTCGCCCAGGCTCAGGCGGGCCAGGGTCAATGACATCAGCGCGGCGCCGCAGGCGGGGGCGGCGCGCAGCGCACCTAAAGCCCAGGGGCCGGCGTCCAGGATGTCCTTGGCGAATATGGGCAGTAGCGCCGTGGCGCCGCCCAGCAGCACGGCGAACAGGTCCAGCGACAAGGTGCCCAGCAGCAGGCGGCGCTGGAAGATGAAGGTGATGCCGGCAAACAGCGTGCGCCAGGTGGTCGGTTCCTTGCGCGGCGGAGCGCGTTCGATGACGAGCGTGGCGATGGACGCGAAGGCCGACAGGTACAGGGCCGCCGCCACGCAGTAGATCCACCCTGCCCCCAACCCGTAGCCCACGCCGCCCAGCGCCGGGCCGGCGATCTGCGCGATCTGGCCGCCGGAGGACGCCAGCGCGGTCGCGCGCGGCAGCCATTCGCGCGGCACTACGGCCGGGATCAGCGTGGCCAGGGTCGGCGCCTCAAAGGCGCGGGCCGAACTCATGATGATGATGGTGGCGTAGATCAGCGTTTTGCCGCCCACGCCATGCAGGGCCGCGATCGCCAGCACCAGCGTGGCCAGTGCTTCCAGAGCCATGCAGATGGCCACGATCTTGCGGCGGTCGTAGCGGTCGGCCACGTGGCCCACCACCAGGGTCAGCGCCGCCATGGGCAGGAACTGCGCCAGGCCGATCAGCCCCAGGTCCAGGGCGCTGCCGCTCAGTGCATAGATCTGCCAGCCCACTGCGACCGAGACGATCTGGAAGGCCAGCGATGCGCCGATGCGCGCAAACAGGTAATGCAGGAAGGCGGGACGTTGAAGCGGACTGGGGGAGTCGGGGGCGGGCATGGAGGATGGCGCGATGGGCGCGTGACGGGCGCCGGATCCCGCATTCTAGGGACAAGTCGCTGACGGGAAACTAAGAGCCTGCCATTCATGCATGGGATGGCCGCATGAATCCTATACTTCTGTTTCCAGCATAAATCGTCCGCAGCAGGGATATCCATCCATGGCCACGCTTCCCGATCTCAGCTCGCGCGAATTGCAGGCGATCAGCACGGTTGCCGAGTGCGGCAGTTTCGTCGCCGCCGCGTTGACACTGAACATCTCGCAGCCGGCGCTTACGCGCACGGTGCAGCGCGTGGAGAAGGCGCTGGGCGTCGAGCTGTTCCATCGTTCCACCCGCCGCGTCGAAACCACGCCGGCGGGCCAGGAGTTCGTGTCGCTGGCGAACCGCATGCTGTCCGACCTGCGCATTTCCTACGAGAACATGCGCGAGATCTCGGACGAGCAGCGCGGCCGCAGCATCGTGTCGGCAGTGATGTCGGTGGCCTACACGCAGCTGCCCGGCATCGTCGCCCGCTACCGCGAATCGCGGCCCCGCATCGAATTGCAGATCCGCGAGGGCGTGCACGGCACGGTGCTGGACGATGTGCGCAGCGGCGTGGCCGACATGGGCATCACCTACATCGACGGCGCACCAGATGAGTTCTCGGTGGTGGCCTTGGGCCGCGAGGCCTTTCATGTGGTGATGCCGCGCCGGCATCCGCTGTCCGCGCACGCCGGCGTCACGCTTGAGCAATTGGCGCCGTATGCGCAGGTATCGCTGCCCAGGGAATCGCAGACGCGCCGGCTGATCGACAGCCACGCTTCGGTCGCCGGCGTATCGCTGCGGCACGCGGTTACCGTCAGCCAGTTCGCCACCGTGATGCAATGCGTCTGGGCTGGCGTGGGCATCGCCATCGTGCCGGGCGGAGCCGTGCCGGCCGCACTGGGCGCCGACCTGGTGACGCGGCCGCTGACCAAGCCCGCGCTGAGCCAGGCCATCGGCGTGGTGTTTCTGAAGGAGCGCGGCCTTACTCCCAGCGCCAGCGGTTTTCTGGCGCAGCTGCGCAGCGACTGGGTACAGGCCGCCGCGCCCGCAACCCGCCGCCGCGGCGGCCGCTAGCCTTCATTGCAGCCGGATGCCGGCCAGCCGGACGATGTCGGCATAGCGCTTGGCCTCGCTGCGGCAGAATGCGTCGAAGTGCTCGGGCGTATCGCCCACCGGCATGGCCTGCGCGTCGATCAGGCGCGCGCGCACGTCGGGTTGCTTGAGCACGTTGCTGACGTTCCGGTACAAGCTCGCGATGAGATCGGACGGCGTGTGCGCCGGCGCCCACATGCCGTACCAGGAGGTCAGGTTGACGTTCGGATAGCCCAGTTCGGCAAAGGTGGGTACGTCCGGCAAGGCGGCCACGCGCTGGTCCGCGGTGACCGCCAGCGCACGCAGCCGGCCGCCCTTCACCAGGCTGATGGATGACGGCATCGAATCCAGCATGTAGGTGACCTGTCCGCCCATCACGTCGGTCAGCGCCGGCGCGCTGCCCTTGTACGGGATGTGCGTGACATCCAGCTTTGCGGCCGTCTTGAACACTTCGCCGGCCAGGTGGCCGGGCGCGCCGCTGCTGGACGATGCAAAGTTGTGCCGGCCCGGTTCGCTGCGCACCAGCGCCACCAGATCCGCCACGGAACGCACCGGAGAATTGCTGCTCACCACCAGTTGGATCGGCGTGGAGGCCAGGTTGGTGATGCCCCGGAAGTCCTTGAGCGGGTCAAACGGCATGTTGGGATAAAGCGCGGGATTGACCAGTTGGCCCGAGACATTGACCAGCAGCACATAGCCGTCGGGCGCGGCCTTGGCCACGGCATCGGCGCCTATCATGCCGCTGGCACCTGGTCGGTTTTCGACCACCACCGATTGCCCCAGCTTCTCGGCCAGCGTGGCTGCGACGATGCGGCCAACGATGTCGGTCGGACCGCCGGGCGGATAGGGAATGACGAGGCGCAACGGCTTCGACGGGTAGGCGGTCGCGGCCAGCGATCCGGCGCCGCCAGCGAAGCTTGCCAGGGCGGCGCCCGCCGCGCCGATCAGCAGCCGACGCCTGGCTGGCCTGGGCTGTTCCCCTGTTTGAGTAGATGGCTCCATGGTTTGTCTCCCTTGTCTCTTTCTTGTGTGAAAGGCACAGCTCAGGATCCGCCCGCGATCGCACCATTGCGCCGCAGTTCGGCAAGCGCCTGGGGCGCCAGTCCCAGCATTTCGCGCAGGACTGGTTCCGTATGGGCGCCCAGTACCGGAGGCGCGCTGCGATACTCCACGGGCGTCGCCGATAAATGCAGGGGATTGCCGACCAGTTCCGCACCGCCCGCCTGCGCGCCCGGCATCGGCACGCGCATGCCGCGTTGCAGGACCTGAGGGTCGGCAAAGACTTCGGCCAGGCCATTGATGGGGCCGCAAGGCACCGCCAACGATTCCAGCGTGCGCAGCCAGTGCGCGCTGGGATGCAGCGCCATCTGCGCCTGGATCTGGGGGATCAGCGCCTCGCGCGACGCCAGACGCGCGGTATTGGTGGCGTGGCGCGGATCATCCGCCAGGTCGGGGCGGCCGATGGCGCCGCAGAAGCGGCGGAATTGCGCGTCGTTGCCGATGGTGACGATGACGTGGCCATCGAGGGTGGCGAAGTCCTGGTAGGGCACGATGTTGGGATGGGCATTGCCCAGGCGCGCGGGTTCGCGGCCGCTGGCCAGGAAGTTCATGGCCTGGTTGGCCAATGCAGCTACCTGCACGTCCAGCAGGGCCACGTCGACATGCTGGCCTTCGCCACTGCGGTCGCGATGCGCCAGCGCGGCCTGGATGCCTGCGGTGGCGTACAGGCCCGTGAGGATGTCCGTCAAGGCGACGCCGACCTTCATCGGCCCCGCGCCGGGTTCACCGTCGCTTCTGCCGGTGATGCTCATCAGGCCGCCCATGCCTTGGACCAGGAAGTCGTAGCCTGGGCGGTTGGCGTAGGGGCCGTCCTGCCCGAAGCCGGTGATGGAGCAGTACACCAGGCCGGGGTGGCGGCGTTTGAGCGTGTCGTAGTCCAGTCCGTAGGCCCGCAGACCGCCCACCTTGAAGTTCTCGATCAGCACATCGCATTGCGCCGCCAGCGCGGCCACCAGCCCTTGGCCGTCGGGCGTGGCGATATCGACGGCGACGGATTTCTTGTTGCGGTTGGCGCCCGCGAAGTAGGCCGATTGCGCCACGTCGCCCCATTGCGGATCGTCGATCCACGGCGGGCCCCAGCCACGGGTGTCGTCGCCCAGGCCGGGGCGTTCGATTTTGATCACCTCCGCGCCCAGGTCGGCCAGCAACTGACTGGCCCAGGGGCCAGCCAGCACGCGCGAAAGGTCCAGCACCCGCAAGTGCGATAGTGCCCCCATCGTTCTGTCTCCCGGTCGGTGCGGCGCCGCTATTGCAAGGCCACGCGGATCTGCATCGGCGCCTTCGTGCCCTGCCAGACCTGCTGCGCCTGCTCCTTGATCTGGACGACGCGCTGCGCCACTTCCTCGGCCGTGATGGAGCTGACCGGATGCGTGATCACGACGGGTTCCAATGTCTTCATGCCTATGGCCTGACGCGTCAGCTCGGTCTCGCGCGCGAATTCCGTCGTGATGATGACCGCGCTGGGTATGCCCAGCCGCTCCAGCGCGATGGAGTCGCGCACGCAGGCGGAGCAGCAGGAGCCGCAATCGCCAATGGCGGTCAGGACCACGTCGTTCTCGGCCGCGATGCGTTCGATCAGTTCGGGCGCCGCATCCTTGGAGAAACTGTGCTTGACGTAGTAGTTCACCTCGGCGAATTCGATGTCTTCGCCCAATGCCGCCACCGCGCCGCGCAGCAGCTTGTTGGCGTTCCATTTCGAATTGTCGAGGATGCCCAGCCGCAATCCGGCCAGGCCTTTCTTGCGCGCCGATACCGGCGCGTCTTCGAAGCGCAAGGCGCCGCGCGGGTCGTACACCGCGACTTTTTCTCCGTCGTTCATCTGCATTTCCGATCTCCTGGTTGTGTCGTGTCGGGCCGTCGCGTCAGATGGCGCACGCGCCGCTGGTGCAATCGCCGCCGGCGCTTGCGCCATCGATCGCGCGCAGCACCGGCGTGCTCATGCTGCCCCAGCCCGGTATCAGCACGGAAAAGCGGCCGGCCTCGCCGCCCATCACGAACAGATGGATGTGGTCCGGGCTGTGCACGATGGGTATGCGGGTGTCGTCGTTGCGCTTGTAGTACTTGGGCAGGTTGCGGTTGTAGACCTTGCCGTAGCGGTGGCCGTAAGCCAGATCGATGAAGCGGTTGCCGTGGTTTACGTACAGGTAGTTGCGCACGTCGGCGCGCGACCAGCCGTGCTTGCCGATGGTCTGGGCGTGCTCCAGGCCCAGCACCACTGCGATATGGCCGCCCAGCACCGCGCTGTTGGACGCGATGGTGCTCATGGCCGAGCACATCGTGTCGAGAATGCCTTCGGGGTCGTTGGAGATGTGGTTGGTGACGCTGTGCGGGGCTTCAGCCGCCATCGCGAACACGGTGGAGTCCTCGGCCTTGTAGCCGTGTTCCACGTGATAGGGTGCCAGCGGACTTTGCAGTTCGTTTTCGCAGACGCAGTAGGTGTATTTGCCCGGGTGCCCCAGCGTGCTCTTGTCCAGGTCTCCAGGCCAGCCGCCGCCCACGTTCAGCATGATGAGGCGCAACGCGCGGCCGATGGTGGCGTTGGCGCGGTTGCCGGAACCGAACGCGTTGACGCCGCCGTTCATGCCGATCTCGCGCGCTATCGGCCCGTTGACGACCAGCAGGGGCGCGGCCACGTGCGTGGTGGCCTGCACGCCGTTCAGATTGAACGCCTGGTCGGTGACGGCTTTTACCGCCGCCAGCACCACCGGCGCGTACTCGGGTTTGCAGCCGGCCATCACCATATTGATGGCCAGCACTTCGCGCGTCAGCTCGCCCCAGCGCGGCGCCACCCGCGCTTCGACGAAGCTGGCATCACCGCCCAGCCGGGCCACGATCTCGTCGATCTTGTCCTGAGTCGGCGGGACCACCGGCAGGCCGTCAGTGAAGCCGCGCTCGTAGTAGTACTCCACCAGGTCCACGCCGGCCGGCACCATGTTTGCCGGCGACGCCTTCGCTTGCAGAACCGCACTCATCAGAATCTCCTCGTGGCTGTCGTATGACATTGCGAGGAGCATAGGAGTCCTTGCTTATTTATAACAAGGACAATCTATTTACTTAAATGATTGCGGAAAACGCATAAATCGCGCGAAGCTCGGACGCGCCTGCCGCTATGCCTTGGGCCAGTAAGTCCCGAAGCTCCACAAATTGCCTTCCGGATCGCGGCAGGCGAATTCGCGGCTGCCGTAGGCCGTGTCGTACGGCGGGGTTTCGATGGTGGCGCCGCTGGCCTGGACCTGCGCGTGCAGGGCGTCCGGATCGTCCACCGCCAGATACAGCGCGTCGGTGCGGCGTCCTCGCAGGTTGCCCACCAGCTTGCCATGGGCGTCGTCGCGGTCCGGGCCCAGCATCAAAAGGGAACTGCCGTAGGCCAGTTCCGCATGCTGCACGGCGTCGCCGTCGCGGTAGACGGCGTGCTCGGTGAACCCCAGCACGCCGGTAAGCCAGCGCAGCATCGCGTCCGCATCGCGGCAGCGCAGGGTTGGAAACAGGCGGGGCGCTGCGGATTCGGATGGCATAGCACTCATCATGGGTACTCCTGTGAAAATGCAGGAGCGCCCATGATGAACCCGCGGGCGGCGGGACGGGTGACGATTTTGTTACTGCGCGCCTGGCTACTCGCCGATGGCGACCAGCTCGGCCCCTTCCGTTACCTGATCGCCCACGCCGTAGAACACTTCCGAGACCTTGCCGTCGGCGGGCGCGGAAATGGTGTGCTCCATCTTCATGGCTTCCATCACCAGCAGCGGCTGGCCTTTTTCCACGGTGTCGCCGGCCTTGACCGAGATCGAGATGATCTTGCCGGGCATGGGAGCCGTGAGGCCGCCGCCGTGTTCGCCCTGCGTGTCCTGCGAATGCGCCAGCGGATCGTACAGGTCCAGCACGTGCACGCCAGCTTCGCCGAAGACGTGTGCCTTATCGGCGTGCAGCACGACAGTGCCGGCGCTTTCATGGCCGTCCAGTGTGATGCGCAGGCCGTAGGCGAGATTGGGGTTGGCGCTGGCGTGGGCGCGCCACAGGAAGGCTTGCGGGCCTGCACCGCTGTCCAGGGTCCAGGCGCCGCCCTGGCGGGCGACGGTGACGCGGCGTGTTTCGCCGTTGTCCACCCATTGCAGATGACGTTGATAGCGGTTGCCCAGGCGCCAGCCGTCGCGCGCGTCCCAGGGGTCGGCGGCGTGCTTGCCGCTGGTGACGCCTGGCTGTGCCAGGCCTTGGCGCACCAACACGGCGGCGCAGGCCAGCGCCAGCGTGGCGGGGGCTGCGGCCTGGGGCTCGGGCAGCAGCGTGGCGCGCTGGCGTTCGATCAGGCCGGTGTCCAGGTCCGCCGCGGCGAAGGCGCTGTCCTGCATCAGGCGGGACAGGAAGGCCACGTTGGTCTGCACGCCGACGGCCTGGGTCTGGGCCAGCGCTTGCAACATGCGGGCGCGGGCCTGGTCGCGGTCGGCGCCGTGCACGATCAGCTTGGCGATCATGGGGTCGTAGAACGGCGTGATGGTGTCGCCCATGCGCACCCCGCCGTCGACCCGGATGTCGCCGTTGGCGAACGCCGTGTGCGCCGGCAGGCCCAGGTAGGCCAGGGTGCCGATGGACGGCAGGAAGCCCTTCTCGGGGTTCTCGGCGTAGATGCGGGCCTCGATGGCGTGGCCCTGGATGCGCAGGTCTTCCTGGCGCGCGGGCAGCGGCTGGCCGGCGGCCACGCGCAGCTGCCATTCGACCAGGTCGTGGCCCGTGATCATTTCGGTGACCGGGTGTTCGACCTGCAGGCGCGTGTTCATTTCCATGAAGTAGAAGCGGCCATCGGGCTCGGAAATGAATTCCACCGTGCCCGCGCCCACGTAGCCCACGGCGCGCGCGGCGGCCACGGCGGCTTCGCCCATGGCGCGGCGGCGTTCTTCGGTCATGCCGGGCGCGGGGGCTTCCTCGATCACCTTCTGGTGGCGGCGCTGCACCGAGCAGTCGCGCTCGAACAGGTAGACGCAATTGCCGTGCTTGTCCGCGAACACCTGGATTTCGATGTGGCGCGGCTTTTGCAGATAGCGTTCGATCAGCACACGGTCGTCGCCGAAGCTGGAGGCGGCTTCGCGTTGGCAGGAGGCCAGCGCATCGAGGAATGCGCCCGAGGATTCGACCACGCGCATGCCCTTGCCGCCGCCGCCGGCGCTGGCCTTGATCAGCACGGGGTAGCCCATGGCGTCGGCCTGGGTCTTGAGGAATTGCGGATCCTGGTTGTCGCCGTGATAGCCCGGCACCAGCGGCACGCCGGCTTTTTCCATCAGTGTCTTGGCGGCGGACTTGCTGCCCATGGCCGCGATGGCGGAGGCCGGCGGGCCGACGAAGGCGATGCCGGCCTTTTCGGCAGCTTCGGCGAAGGCTTCATTTTCCGACAGGAAACCGTAGCCGGGATGGATGGCGCCCGCGCCGGTGTCGCGTGCGGCTTGCAGGATGGCGTCGGCGCGCAGGTAGCTGGCGCGCGGCTCGGAGCCGCCGATGTACACGGCCTGGTCGCAGGCGGCGACGTGGCGGGCGTTGGCGTCGGCGTCGGAATACACCGCAACGGTGCGGATGCCCATGCGGCGGGCGGTGGCGGCCACGCGGCAGGCGATTTCACCGCGGTTGGCAATCAGCAAAGTGTCGAACATGGATGTCATCCAGGCTGAAATTATTCTTGGGCTGCAATGGGGCGGCTGCGCCGCCCTACATGCGGAACACGCCGAACTTGGTGTCCTCGATGGGCGCGTTCAAGGCTGCCGACAAGGCCAGCCCCAGCACGCGCCGCGTGTCGGCCGGCGCAATGATGCCGTCGTCCCACAGGCGCGCGGTGGCGTAGTAAGGATGGCCTTCGCGTTCGTACTGCTCGCGGATCGGCGTCTTGAAGGCGGTTTCTTCGTCCGCGGACCATTGGCCGCCGCGGGCCTCGATGCCGTCGCGCTTGACCGTGGCCAGCACGCTGGCGGCTTGTTCGCCGCCCATGACCGAGATGCGGGCGTTGGGCCACATGAACAGCATGCGGGGCGAATAGGCGCGGCCGCACATGCCGTAGTTGCCGGCGCCGAACGAGCCGCCGATCAGCACGGTGAACTTGGGTACCGCGGCCGTGGCCACCGCCGTCACCATCTTGGCGCCGTGGCGGGCGATGCCTTCGTTTTCGTACTTGCGGCCGACCATGAAGCCGGTGATGTTCTGCAGGAACACCAGCGGGATCTTGCGCTGCGCGCACAGTTCGATGAAGTGCGCGCCCTTCTGCGCGGACTCCGAGAACAGGATGCCGTTGTTGGCCACGATGCCGACAGGCATGCCGTGGATGTGCGCGAAGCCCGTGACCAGCGTGGGGCCGAAGCGCGCCTTGAACTCGTCGAACTCGGAACCGTCCACGATGCGTGCGATGACTTCGCGCACGTCATAGGGCTTGCGCGTGTCGGCGGGGATGATGCCGTTCAGTTCGCTGGGGTCGTAGCGCGGCTCGCGCACCGGCGCGGTGGCCAGCGGCTGCGGCTTCTTGCGGTTCAGGCGCGCGACCGCGTTGCGCGCCAGTTGCAGCGCATGCATGTCGTTGGCGGCCAGGTGGTCGACCACGCCGGACAGGCGCGTGTGCACGTCGCCGCCGCCCAGGTCCTCGGCGCTGACTTCTTCGCCGGTGGCGGCCTTCACCAGCGGCGGGCCGCCCAGGAAGATGGTGCCCTGGTTCTTGACGATGATGGACTCGTCGCTCATTGCGGGCACGTAGGCGCCGCCGGCGGTGCAGGAACCCATCACCACGGCGATCTGCGAAATGCCCTGCGCGGACATCTGCGCCTGGTTGTAGAAGATGCGGCCGAAGTGTTCGCGGTCGGGGAAGACCTCGTCCTGCTGCGGCAGGTTGGCGCCGCCCGAATCCACCAGATAGACGCAGGGCAAGTTGTTCTGCGCGGCAATTTCCTGGGCGCGCAGGTGCTTCTTGACCGTCATCGGGTAGTAGGTGCCGCCCTTGACCGTGGCGTCGTTGCAGACGATCACGCATTCGGTGCCGGCCACGCGGCCGATGCCGGTGATGACGCCGGCGCCGGGGGCTTCACCGCCGTACATGCCGTGCGCCGCCATCGGCGACAGTTCCAGGAACGGCGTGCCCGGATCGATCAGGTGTTCAACGCGGTCGCGCGGCAGCAGCTTGCCGCGCGCCACGTGCTTGGCGCGCGCGGCTTCGCTGCCGCCGAGCGCGGTATGCGCCAGTTGCTGGTCCAGATCGTCCAGCTGCGCCTGCATGGCCTGCGCATTGTCGGTGTAGTCCTGCGACCGCGGATTGATGCGGGATTCGATGATGGGCATGGGGTTCCACCCGTCCTGCTTGTTGGAAATTTGAAGGCGCTCGTGGAGCGGTTTGTCTCGCTGCCCGGTGGGCCGGGCATTCTTGTCGGCTGTCGGTACCGAAGAGGGATTTCGTTGCGCCTTTCCTGCACGGCGCGCGACCGACCCGTCGCGCAACAACGCCATGCAGGAAAGGCGCAGCGGAATCCGTCGCAAGCCGGGAGGCCGAAGCCCCCCGGCATGGCGTTAGATCATTTCAATCGCCATCGCCACGGCTTCGCCGCCGCCGATGCACAGCGTGGCCACGCCGCGCTTGCCGCCGGTCTTGCGCAGCGCGCCGACCAGGGTGGCCATCAGGCGGGCGCCGGACGCGCCGATCGGATGGCCCAGGGCGGTGGCGCCGCCGTGGATGTTGACCTTGTCGTGCGGCAGCTTGAAGTCGGTCATGGCAGCCATGGTGACCACCGCGAAGGCTTCGTTGATTTCGTAGAGGTCCACGTCCTCGGCCTTCCAGCCGGTCTTGGCGAACAGGTTCTTCAGCGCGCCCACGGGGGCGGTGGTGAACCAGTTCGGTTCTTGCGAGTGCTGGCTGTGGGCGACGATGCGGGCCAGCGGCTTGACGCCGAGCTTTTCCGCGGTGGAGGCGCGCATCAGCACCATGGCGGCGGCGCCGTCGGAGATCGACGAGGAGTTGGCGGCGGTGACGGTGCCGTCCTTCTTGAAGGCGGGCTTGAGCGTCGGGATCTTTTCCGGCATGGCCTTGGTGGGGGCCTCGTCGGTGTCGATCACGGTGTCGCCCTTGCGGCCGGCGACGGTCACGGGGGCGATTTCCCACTTGAAGCTGCCGTCTTCCGATGCGGCGCGGGCGCGGCGCAGCGATTCCAGCGAGAACGCGTCCTGCTGTTCGCGGGTGAAGGAATACTTGGAGGCGCAGTCTTCGGCGAACACGCCCATGGCCTTGCCCTTGTCGTAGGCGTCTTCCAGGCCGTCCAGCGCCATGTGGTCATACACGGTGTTGTGGCCGTAGCGGTAGCCCTGGCGGCCCTTGAGCAGCAGGTAGGGGGCGTTGCTCATGCTTTCCTGGCCGCCGGCGACGACGACGTTGGCGCTGCCCGCGGCCAGCAGGTCATGGCCGAACATGGCGGCCTTCAGGCCCGAACCGCACACTTTGTGGATGGTGGTGCAAGCCACGCCCAGCGGCAGGCCGGCGCCCAGCGCGGCCTGGCGGGCCGGGGCCTGGCCCTGGCCGGCTTGCAGCACGTTGCCCATGATGACTTCTTCAACCAGCTCGGGCTTGATGCCGGCGCGTTCGACGGCGGCCTTGATGGCGATCGAGCCTAGCTCGTGCGCGGCCAGGCCGGACAAGGCGCCCAGCATGCCGCCCATGGGCGTGCGGGCAACGGAAACGATGACGATGGGATCTGACATGACTAGCTCCTGTGAGGGTCGGGACAGCTCTGGGGTTACGAGATCGCGTTGGCGCCCGGAGGGTGCTCTGGACGCAGGCGTCTGTCCGTATCGTAAGGGAAAAATTCTTCAATCCGGCCTTGCGCCACATGGGCGCGGCAGGCCTGCCACCACTCCGGTTCCAGCAGATCGGCATGGTGACGCATGAAGGCGCCGCGCACGCGCGGGTCGCCTAGCAGAAAGCGTCCGAACTCTTCGGGGAAGACATCATTCGGACCGATGGCGTACCAGGGCTCGGAAGCCAGTTCCGCCTCTTCGTTGGGGGCGGGCGGGATGCGCCGGAAATTCATTTCGGTCATGCGCTGGATTTCGTCGTAATCGTAGAAAACGACCCGGCCCAGGCGCGTGACGCCGAAGTTCTTGTACAGCATGTCGCCGGGGAAGATATTGGCCGCCGCCAATTGGCGGATGGCGTCCCCGTATTCGCGCACGGCCGGGTCCAGCAGCGCGTCCGAGGCCTGGCGCAGATAGATGTTCAGCGGTGTCATGCGCCGTTCGATGTAGACATGGCGGATGACCACCGTATCGCCGGTTTCCTCTATCAGGCTGGGCACCAGCCGGCGCAGTTCTTCCAGCAGGGCCGGCGCGAAGCGCGCGCGCGGCAGCGCCACCTGTGAATATTCCCAGGTGTCGGCCATGCGGCCGACGCGGTCGTGCAGCTTCACCATCTGGTATTTGCGACGCACGGTGGCATGGTCCATGCCGTCCTTGTCGATGCGGTCCTTGATGAGCTTGAACACGTAGGGATAGGACGGCAGCGTGAACACGCACATCACCATGCCCTTGATGCCGGGGGCGATGTCGAAGGCGTCGCGCGAATGGGCCAGGTGGTGCAGGAAATCGCGGTAGAACAGCGTCTTGCCCTGCTTCTGCAGGCCGATCATGGTGTAGAGCTCGGCCTTGGGCTTGCGCGGCAGCAGGCTGGACAGGAAGTTGACCACCGCGGCCGGCGTTTCCATGTCCACCAGGAAGTAGGCGCGCGTGAAGCTGAACAGCGTGCTCAGGTCGTCCGCGCCCAGCAGCAGCGCGTCCAGCACGACCTGGCCCGCCGGGTTGCGCATCAGCGCCACGGCAAAGGGATACACCGTGCCCTGGTTGATCAGGCGGCCGACGATGTAGGCGCCCTTGTTGCGGAAGAACAGCGAGCCCAGCGCGTGGATCTGGCAGTCGCTGGCGATGCGGCGGCCGACGTCGCGCGGCAGTATGGCGCGCAGCTGCTTGACCGCGGCGCGCGCCAGCAGCCGGGTATCGCGCGGCAAGTCTTCGAAGGGCAGCGCCAGGCCGAAGTCCGCCACCATGCGGATCAGGCTTTTCTCCAGCCCGTCCGTGGCCGGGTAGTACACCCGGTACGACGGGACGCTGCTGTCCAGGTAGTCGGTGGCGATGGCCGGGCGGACGAACAGGAAGGCGTTGTGGAAATAGTCGCGGTGCAGCAGCCGGCAGGAGACCGAATTGAAAAAGGTCTCGGCGCATTCTGGTTGGCGGTGATCACCCAGCAGGCCCACGAATTCCTGCTTGATCTGCTGCCAGTAGGCGGTCTGCTCGTCGCTCAGGGTCGGCGCGGCGCTGCCGTTGGCGCCCACCGCGCCTTCCGGCCGGCCGCGCAGCACGCCTTCCAGTTGGGTGGCGCATTCGCGCACCCGCATGTCGTAGTACTCGATGCGTTCACGCGACAGGCGCTGGATGCCGTGCCAGTCGCCGGATTCGAACAGCGCCTTGGCACGCTGGGCGCTGTAGCGGAACAGCGCGTAGTGGCGGTCGAAGCCCGCCAGGATCAGCCGTGCGACGTCCAGCGGCGAGGGCCCGGGAGCGGGCGCCTGTTCGATGTGCTGGACGTCGGACATGCGGATCATGGCGGCGCGCTCAGGCGGTTTCGTTGAACAGTTCGCGGCCGATCAGCATGCGGCGGATTTCGCTGGTGCCGGCGCCGATCTCGTACAGCTTGGCGTCGCGCCACAGGCGGCCTACCGGATATTCATTGATGTAGCCGTTGCCGCCCAGGATCTGCACGCCCTCGCCCGCCATCCAGGTGGCTTTCTCGGCCGTGTACAGGATCAGCGCGGCGCAGTCCTTGCGCACTTGGCGCACGTGTTCGGCGCCCAGGCGGTCCAGGTTCTTGCCGACCTGGTAGCAGAAGGCGCGGCTGGCCTGCAGGGTGGTGTACAGGTCTGCGACCTTGCCCTGGATCAGCTGGAATTCGCCGATGGCCTGGCCGAACTGCTTGCGGTCATGGATATAGGGGACGACCACGTCCATCACGGCCTGCATGATGCCGACCGGGCCGCCGGACAGCACGGCGCGTTCGTAGTCCAGGCCGCTCATCAGCACCTTGACGCCGCCGTTGACCTGGCCCAGCACGTTCTCTTCGGGGATTTCGCAGTCCTGGAACACCAGTTCACCGGTGTGGCTGCCGCGCATGCCCAGCTTGTCCAGCTTCTGCGCCACGGAAAAGCCCTTGAAGCCCTTTTCCACCAGGAAGGCGGTGATGCCGCGCTGGTGGGCTTCGGGGTCGGTCTTGGCGTAGACCACCAGGGCGTCGGCGTCGGGGCCGTTGGTGATCCACATCTTGGTGCCGTTCAGCACGTAGCGGTCGCCCTTCTTGTCGGCGCGCAGCTTCATGCTGACCACGTCGGAACCGGCGCCCGGTTCGCTCATGGCCAGGGCGCCCACGTGTTCGCCGGAAATCAGCTTGGGCAGGTACTTGGCCTTTTGCGCGGCGGTTCCGTTGCGGTTGATCTGGTTCACGCACAGGTTGGAGTGCGCGCCGTAGGACAGGCCGACCGACGCGCTGGCGCGGGAGATTTCCTCCATCACGATCATGTGGGCCAGATAGCCCATTTTTGCGCCGCCGTATTCCTCGTCGGCCGTCATGCCCAGCACGCCGAGTTCGCCGAATTTGCGCCAGAGATCCATGGGGAACTGGTCGCTGCGGTCCACTTCTGCGGCGCGCGGCGCGATCTCGGCCTGCGCAAAATTGCGCACCGCGTCGCGCAGCATGTCCAGATCTTCGCCCAGGTCGAAGTTCAGGCCGGGAAGGTTCATCGCTGTCTCCGTGATAGTAGGTACTTACTATTTTGTGGGCGCCTGTTTCCGGCGCCGGATTGCCGCGCGTGGCTCATGATGCGCCGATCGGCCATCGCTGCGCAATGATGCACTGCAAATATTACGTTTACGTAAACGTAAAGTGGAGTCGGGTAATCCCTAGGTAAATGCGGGTTACCCAGGGAGTTGCGCTGAGTAATATGCCAGCCGATCCTTGAATCCTGAATCATTGCGATGGAGTCTGCCGTGCTCGAACTATCCAACCTGGACGAAATTGTGGCGCTGCGGCGCGACATCCACATGCACCCGGAGCTTTGCTACGAAGAGCACCGCACGGCCAAGGTCGTGGCGGACACGCTGCGCGGCTGGGGCATCGAGACGCACACCGGCATCGCCAAGACCGGCGTGGTCGGCGTGATCAAGCGCGGCACCTCGGATCGCGCCATCATGCTGCGCGCCGACATGGACGCCCTGCCCATGCAGGAGGAAAACCAGTTCGAGCACCGCTCGCGCCACGACGGCAAGATGCACGGCTGCGGCCATGACGGCCACACCGCCATGCTGTTGGCCGCGGCGCGCCACCTGCAGGCCGAGGGCGGCTTCGACGGCACGGTGTACCTGTGCTTCCAGCCGGCCGAGGAAGGCGGCGCGGGCGGCCGCGCCATGATCCAGGACGGCCTGTTCGAACGCTTCCCCTGCGAAGCCGTGTTCGGCATGCACAATTGGCCGGGGCTGCCCGCCGGGTCCATCGGCGTTTGTTCCGGTCCGATGATGGCGGCCGCCAATGGCTTCAAGATCACTGTCCGCGGCAAGGGTGGCCACGCCGCTGCGCCCCAGGATTGCAACGACCCGGTGCCGGCGCTGTTCGCCATCGGCCAGTCCCTGCAGACCATTCTTACGCGCAGCAAGCGCCCGCTGGACGCCGCCGTGCTGTCGATCACGCAGGTGCAGGCCGGCGGCAGCGTGATCAACGTCATTCCCAACAGCGCCTGGCTGGGCGGCTCGGTGCGGGCCTACAGCACCGACGTGGTCGACCTGATCGAACGCCGCATGAACGAGATCGCCGGCAACATCGCGGCCGCGCACGGCTGCGAGGCCGACGTGTTCTTCGAGCGCCGCTATCCGGCGCTGGTGAACTCCGTGGCTGAAACCGAGTTCTGCATGGAAGTCATGCGCGAGGTCGTGGGCGAGGACCGCGCGCTCGTGATCGAGCCGGCCATGGCCTCGGAGGACTTCGCCTTCCTGCTGCAGGAAAAGCCCGGCTGCTACGTGTTCCTGGGCAATGGCGACGGTGAGCACCGCATGGCGGGCCACGGCCTGGGCCCCTGCATGCTGCACAACGCCAGCTATGACTTCAATGATTCCTTGATTCCGGCTGGCGCGTCGTACTGGGTACGCCTGGCGCAACGCTACCTGGCCTGACGGGCTTCACGTTTTTCGTTTTATCTGACGCAGTGCCACGCAACATTACTAGGACGATATGAAAAAGAAGACATTGCTGATCAAGGCCGCGGGGGCGGCCTTGGCAATCATGGGCAGCGGCGCCATGGCGCAGAGCTGGCCGGCCAAGCCCGTGACGCTGGTCGTGCCCTACACCGCCGGCGGCAGCGCCGACGCGATCGGACGCCGCCTGGGCGACGTGCTGCGCAAGGAAAGCAACGTAACCGTCATCGTCGAGAACAAGCCGGGCGCGGGCGCCTCCGTGGGCACCGATTTCGTGGCACGCGCAAAGCCGGACGGCACCACCCTGCTGTTGGCGTCCACCAGCCCGCTGACCATCTTTCCGCATCTGGCCAAGACCAACTATGACCCGATGAAGGACCTGACGCCGGTGGCCAGCGTGGCCGTGGCGCCCGTCGCCATCGTCGCCACCAAGGCGCTGCCGGTGAAGGACTTCGCCGGCCTGATCGACTACGCCAAATCGCATCCGGACGGCGTGCGCTACGGCACGCCGGGCCAGGGCACGGTGGCCCACATCGGCATGTCGGCCGTCACGGCGCAGACCGGCACCAAGATGCTGCACGTGCCCTACCGCGGCAACAGCCAGGCGCTGACCGACGGCCTGGGCGGCGTGGTCGAGCTGCTGGTGGTCAACAGCGACGTGGTGTTGCCGCACGTCGCCAACGGCGCGCTCAAGCCGCTGGCCGTGATGGCGCCCGAGCGCCTGGCCGCCTGGCCAGACGTGCCCACCATGGCGGAACTGAAGATGCCGCAGGCGCAGTACTACTCGAACTTCGGCGTGTTCGCGCCGGCCAATCTGCCGCCGGCCGTCGCGCAGCCGCTGCAGGCCGCCTTGGCCCGCGCCGTGGCCAGCGCCGAATTCCAGGAGCTGCTGGCCAAGTCCTACCTGCAGCCGGGCACGGCCACCGGCGAGGCCTTCGCCAAGCAGGTGCAGGCGGAATTCGCCAACAACGCCCGCGTCATCAAGGAAGGGAATATCAAGGCTGAATAAGCCTTGCCCAACAAAAAGCGCGCGACCCTGTGGGTACGCGCGCTTTTTTTTTCGGGCCAGCCCAAGACAGCGGGCGCTTCGAGGGGCTTTTCTTGGCGCAGGCTACGTGCTGCGTGGTCCGAACATGATCACCAGCATGCCGGCCAGGCACAGGCCCACGCCCACCCAGTCGCTGACGCTGGGACGCACGCCGTCCACGGCCCATAGCCACAGCAGCGCCATGCCGATATAGACGCCGCCATACGCCGCATAGACGCGGCCCGAAGCCGTGGGGTGCAGCGTCAGCAGCCAGGCGAACAGCGCCAGGCTGGCTGCGGCCGGCGCGAGCAGCCAGATGGAATGGCCCTTGCGCAGCCACAGGTAAGGCAGATAGCAGCCGACGATTTCGGCCACCGCTGTTAGAACGAACAGCGCCAGGGTTTGCAGGGCGGCCATGTGCGCAGTCCTAGGGCTTTTGCGCGAGCAGCTCGTGGCACTGCTGTTCCTGCTGCGAGATTTCCTGCAGCGTGTCTTCGATGTCGCGGCGTTGCTGTTCCAGCGTGGCGCGATGCTGCGCCAGCACGCTCAGGTATTGCCGCAACTGAACCGCCGTATCGCCTGGCCCGTCGTACATGTCGATCAGGGTCAGGATCTCGGACAATTGCAGGCCCAGGCGCTTGCCGCGCAGGGCCAGCTTCAGGCGCGTGCGGTCGCGCGGCCCGAAGATGCGGTTGCGCCCTTCGCGCGCCGGGCTGACGATCCCCTGGTCTTCGTAGAAGCGGATCGTGCGGGGCGTGACGTCGAACTCGCGGGAGAGCTCTGAGATGGTCCAGGTTGACGGGGACATGCGAGGTGTGGCAGTTTACGTAAACGTAAATTATGATGACTTGACCCGATCGTCAAGCGTGGAGGAGAGACAATGAACCCGAACGAACAGAAACTGCAGTATCCCTGGGGCGATTTCCAGCCCGAAGCCGGCCGTTCGCACGTGGTGGCGGAAGGGGTCAAGTGGATCAGGATGCCACTGCCGTTCGCGCTGGATCATATCAACCTCTGGCTGCTGCGCGACAACATCGACGGCCGCGACGGCTGGACCATCGTCGATTGCGGCATCACGCGCGATGAAGTGAAGACGCTGTGGGAACGCGTGTTCGAGACCGAACTGGAAGGCCTGCCGGTGCTGCGCGTGATCGTCACCCACATGCACCCCGACCATATCGGCCTGGCGCATTGGCTGTGCGAACGCTGGAACGCGCCCCTGTGGATGACGATGACGGACTTCATGGTGGCCTCGCTGTGGTCCTCGCGCCGCGGCGAAGCGGGCGGCGGTCCCGGCGGCCAATCGGCGGTGGACCACTTCGCGCGCCACGGCCTGACTGACCTCGATGCGCAGGAGCAGATCCGCCAGCGCGCCAATTACTACCCCAACCTGGTGCCGGCCGTGCCTGCGCGCTACACGCGCATCCTGCACGGCGATGCGGTGCGCATCGGCGGACGCGACTGGCGCGTCATTGTGGGCTATGGGCATGCGCCCGAGCACGCCTCGCTGTTTTCCACGGACCTGCGCGTGCTGATCTCCGGCGACATGGTGCTGCCGCGCATTTCCACCAACGTCAGCGTGTTCGACTACGAGCCCGACGCCAATCCCCTGCCGCTGTACTTGCGTTCGCTGGACGGCTACGCCGATCTGCCCGACGACACGCTGGTGCTGCCTTCGCATGGCCGGCCATTCAAGGGCCTGCACGAGCGCATCGCGCAACAGCACGAACACCACCGCGACCGCCTGGCGGAAGTGCTGGAAGCCTGTGCCGTCAAGCCGCAATCGACCACGGACATCGTGCCGGTGCTGTTCAAGCGCAAGCTGGACCTGCACCAGCTGACCTTCGCCATGGGCGAGGCGCTGGCGCACCTGCACGCGCTGTATTTCGAAGGCAAGCTCAAGCGCGCGCCGGGCGCGGACGGCATCGTGCGGTTTTCGGCCGCCTGAGTACGGCGTCGGTCCTGCGCCGAGGATCAGTCCAGCGTCACGCCTGTGTCGGCGTTCAGCTTGAGGAGGATCGGGAGATAGGTCTGGTACTCGGCCTCGGCTTCGTGGGGCAGGTTTCCGATCGGTTCCAGCTCCATCGCGAGCAGCCTGTCGCGGACCTCAGGGCTCTGCACCGTGGCGCTGATCTCGCGCCCCAGGCGCTCGACGATCTTCGCGGGCGTTTGGGCGGGCGCAAGCAGTGTCGTCGGCGTAACGGCCCGGTAAGCCTCATCGTCGTAGCCCGACTCGGCCATGCTTGGGACGTCCGGCAGGCTGCCGATCCGCTTGCTGCCAAGTACTGCAAGGGCCCGTATCTTGCCGGTGGCGAGGGGCTGCTTGAGGGTGAACACGGAGGCCAGGGCAACGTCGATCTGACCGCCAAGCAACGCCGTCATGATGGGCAGTTCGCCCTTGTAGGGCACGTTCAGGATGTCGATGCCGTAGGTCTTGTTCATGTAGTGCTGAATGATGTGCGGCGTGGAGCCCGGTCCCCACGATCCCATTCGAATCGCGCCAGGTTCCTTTCTTGCATACGCTATCAGCTCATCGATGTTTCTTACGGGTAGCGAACTGTTGATCACGATCACTCCCGTACCCTTGGCGATATCGGAGATCGGCCGCAACTCGGTACGGGGATCGTAGGGCAGCTTCTTGTAGAGCACCAGGTTGGCGGTGATCGGGGAGGCAAGCGTCAACAGCAGGGTGTAGCCGTCCGGGACCGATTTGGCGACGTAATTGGTGGCGATGATGCCGCTTGCGCCAGGCTTGTTCTCCACGAGCACGGGTTGGCCGAGCCGCTTGCCCAGGCCTTCGGCGACCGAGCGCGCGATGGTGTCGACCTGTCCGCCGACCTGGTAAGGCACGACCAGATGCAAGGGCCTTGATGGATAGTCGGTCTGAGCGTACGAGGACAAGGGCAGGATGGCCAGCGCGGCGGCAACCCACCCGGCCCGCCGGGCAACAGTGGCCCACGCCCGGGTGCCGGGTTTCCAGTACACGTGTTTGCTTTGATTCATGGCCACTCTCCTCGCGCCGCAAGGGGAGCTATCGGTATCTTGGCTATGCCTGGCCTGCGGCGATGCCGCATCTTGGACTGTCGGCGCGGGTCTGCAAACGTCGAATTTCACATATGCAAATGCAAAACAGGCATGGTGCCCGCCGCCTATTCAACGCGTGGCCGTCGCCAGCCGCACGGCCAGTCCGACGAACACCAGCGCGGCGATCCGGTTCAGCCAGCGCTTGGCCGTCACCGAGCGTTGCAGCAGTTCGCCGAACGCGCCCGAGAAGAACGCGATGGCGCCGAACACCAGCAGCGTGCACACCATGAAGACGGCGCCCAGCTGCATGGTCTGCAGGCCCACCGGACCCAGCGCCGGCGAGGTGAACTGCGGCAGGAAGGCGAAGAAGAACAGCAGCACCTTGGGATTGGTCAGGTTCATGACGATGCCGCGGCGGTACAGCGCGCCGGGCTTCATGGGCTCCGGGCGCTTGCCGTCCTCGGGTGCGACCGGTGCGCGCAGGATCTGCCAGGCCAGGTAGGCCAGGTAGGCGGCGCCCGCCAGCTTGAGCACGGTGAAAGCCATGGGCGAGGCCGCGAATACGGCGGCCAGCCCCACGGCCACGGCGGCCGTGTGCCCCAGCAGCCCCGTGCACAGCCCCAGCACCACGTACATGCCGGCCTTGCGACCCCAGATGGCGGACTGCATCAGCACGAACAGGTTGTCCGGCCCTGGAGTCAGGGCCAGCAGGACGGCAATGCCGAAGAATGCGATCAGGGTGTCGATGGGCAGCATGGGGGTACGCCTGGAACGGTTCAGCCGGCTGCGGGAGGCCGGAAGTGGCATCATAAAGGCAAAGACGTGCCCATCATGCATGCCCATGCGTCCCCGGAGGGACGCCCGCGGGCCGATCAGGAGAGACAACCGCCATGCCCACCAACGCCATGCCGCAATCCCCGAAACCCTTGCAGGACGCCGACGCGCGCCCCGACGCCGCGCTGGAGGCGTGGCTGCAGGCGCGCCATAGCTGCCGCGCCTTCCTGCCCGAACCGGTCGCGCGCGGCACCATCGAACGCATCCTGGCCCTGGCGCAGCGCGCCGCGTCCTGGTGCAACTGCCAGCCCTGGCAGGTGACCGTTACCGAGGGCGCGGCAACGGAACGCCTGCGCGGGGCGTTGCAGCGCCGGGCGGAACAGTCCGGTTTCATCCCGGATTTCCCGTTTCCACGCGAGTACCAGGGCGATTACCTGGCCCGCCGGCGCGAATCGGGTTTTCAGCTTTACAGCGCGGTCGGCGTGGCGCGCGGCGACCGCGAGGCATACCGCCGCCAGGAAATGCGCAATTTCCAACTGTTCGATGCGCCGCACGTGGCCATTGTCACCACCGACGAGGCGCTGGGCGAATACGGCGCCATGGATTGCGGCGGCTATGTGGCCAATTTCCTGCTGGCGGCTCAGGCCAATGGCGTGGCCACGGTCGCCCAGGCATCCCTGGCCATGTACCCGGAAGTGCTGCGCGAGGAACTCGGCATCGCCGCCGACCGTCGCGTGGTCTGCGGCATTTCCTTCGGCCATGCCGACACGGCGCACCCCGCCAACAGCTACCGCACCAGCCGCGCGCCGCAGTCCGAGACCGTCATCTGGGTCGGCCAATAGGACAGGCCGCGCCTGGCCTGATATGGTTCATCCTGATCGCTTTAGTTCCGCCCCTGTCCATTCGCAAGCAGTCCACTGAAGATGCCCACCAAACACATCGATACGCTTTTGCAGCACGCAGGCACCGCACCGTTCAACCCTGAAACCGGCACGGCGCCTGTGCCCCTGCCGCCGATGCGGGCCAGCACCGTGCGCTTCGAAAACCTCGCCGCGCTCGAGAAAGCCCAGCGCGGCAAGGCGGCAGGCGGCCGCGCCTCCACCTACGGGCGCATGGGCATGGACACGCATGCGGCGCTGGAAGAGGTCTTCACCCAGCTCGAAGGCGGCACGCACTGCTACCTGGCATCCTCGGGCCTGTCGGCGATGACCATGGTCATGATGGCCCTGTGCTCGGCCGGCGACCATGCGCTGATCTCGGACTGCGTCTATGGTCCGATGCGCGAGCTGGATGACGCCGTGCTCAAGCGCATGAACATCGAGATCACCTACTTCGCGGCCGGCGAAGACCTGGAAGAGCTGGTGCGTCCGAACACCAAGCTGCTGTACGTCGAGTCGCCCGGATCCCTGCTGTTCGAAATGCTGGACATGGGCGCCATGGCGGCCTTTGCGCAGAGCCGCGGCCTGGTGCTGGCGACCGACAACACCTGGGGCTCGGGCTACATCTACCGTCCGCTGACGCTGGGCGCGCAAGTGTCCGTCATCGCCGGCACCAAGTACGTGGGCGGGCATTCCGACTTGATGCTGGGCGCCGTCGTCACCAATGACGAACAGATTGCCCGCAAGCTCAATCGCACGCAGTACGCCATGGGCTATTCCGTCAGCGCGGACGACGCCTGGCTGGCCCTGCGCGGTGTGCGCACCATGCCCATCCGCATGGCCCAGCACGCGCGCCATGCCTTGCAGGTGTGCGAGTTCTTCAAGAGCCGTCCCGAGACGGTGCGCCTGTTCCACCCGGCCTGGCCGCAGGATCCGGGCCATGCGCTGTGGCAGCGCGACTGCACCGGCTCCAACGGCATGCTGTCCGTCGAGCTGCGCCTGTCGCCGGCGGCGGCGCGCGTGTTCGTGGATTCGCTGACGCTCTTTGGCATCGGCTTTTCCTGGGGCGGCTACGAAAGCCTGGTGCAGCTGGTGTCGGGCAAGGACCTGTCCAAGCACCACTACTGGGGCGAGGGCGACAATGCGCTGGTGCGCCTGCACATCGGCCTGGAAGCGCCGGACGACATCATCGCCGACCTGACCCAGGCGCTGGAAAAGGCCGCGGCCGTCCAGGGTTGAGCGCCCTCGCGGCGTGGCAGCCTCAGACGGCCGAGCCGCGTATCCAGGCGCCGATGCGGGCGGCGATGTCGTCGCTGTTGTCGTCCATCATGGGCATGTGCGAATTGCCGGCGATGCCCATGTCGGCCAGGCGCCAGGTTTCCACGCGCGCACCCTGGCGATCCAGTTCATTTGCGTAGGCCTGGCCGGTAGCGCACAGCTTTTCCCATAGCGGCGTGGCGTTCAGGTAGTCGCCATAGACGAACAGGAAAGGCTTGTCCGCCACGGCTTGGGCCGTGACTTCAGGCGAGAAGCCTGAAGGCTCGATGCCGATGACGCCGCGCACCAGATCCGGCCGCACGTGCAGAGCGCGGTAGGCGACCTCGCCGCCGTGGCTGTGCGCCATCACCAGGCACGGCCCGACGCGGTCCAGCACTGCGCAGAACCCGCGCAACGCCGCATCGTTATTGCCCAGCCAGCGCGGCACCGCGTGGCGGATGAAGGTATCGAACGCGGCGACCGGAAAGCGCTGTCCCGCGAAGGCGCGCCGCGCCGCGTAGTCCTCGGCGCGCCCGAAGCGGAACAGTGTCCAGCTTTCCTCGGCATTGCGGATGATGGGCGGTTCGGGCCAGACCTCCTTGAACGGCGCCCAGCCCGCCCGGCCGCGCTCGACGTTGTCCACCACGTACACCGCATGGCCCTGGCGCAGGAAATGCTGCATCCAGCCTGGCCTTCCATCAGGCGTCTGCTCCCACATTGCACCCGTCATGCCGCCGCCGTGCAGCAGCACGATGGGCAATGGCTGCGCCAGCCGCGCCGGGATGAAGTACTGCACGTAGGCCTGCTCGAAGTGATACAGGCCGTTCGGGTCGTAGGCGAGCGACGCGCTCTGCGTGAACGCGATATCGCGTTGCGGCAGGCCTTCGATGCGCACCTGCCGCCCGCCCGCGTAGAAGCTGCCGAAGTCGGCCAGCGTCAGCGCCTGCGTCATGGCTTGACCAGCGGACACTGGCTTTCCGACAAGGGCCAGGCCAGCGTGGCGCCGGGGATGTTGCGCACGATGTTGTAGTAGTCCCAGGGCGCCTTGGACTGCGCCGGCGTCTTGACCTGCGCCAGCATCATGTCGCGCACCACCAGGCCGTCTTCGCGGATGCGCGCATTCAGGCTGAAGGGATCGTCGATGGGCAGCGATTTCATCTTCGCCATGACGGCATCGGCGTCCACCGTGCCGGCGGCCTTCACGGCTTGCAAGTAGTGGCGCACCGAGCCGTAGACGCCGGCCTGCAGGAAGGTAGGCGGACGCCCCACGCGGGCCTCGAACTTCTTGGTGAAGGCGCGGGTGCCGTCGTTCATGTCCCAGTAGGACGGCACGGTCAGGTAGGTCTTTTGGGCCGCCTGCAGGCCCAGGCTGTGCACGTCGGTGATCAGCAGCAGCATCGCCGCCAGCTGCTGCGCCCCGCCGATGCCGAATTCCGCAGCCTGCTTGATGGCCGAAATGGTGTCGCCGCCCGCGTTGGCGATGGCGATGATCTGCGCCTTGGAGGCTTGCGCCTGCAACAGGAACGACGCGAAATCCGATGCGTTCAGCGGGTGAAAGACGGTGCCTACGACCTCGCCGCCGTTGGCCTTGACCACGGTTTCGGTGTCCACCGCCAGCTGTTTGCCGAAGGCATAGTCGGAGGCCAGGATGAACCAGCGCTTGTTGCCTTCGTTGACCACGGCGGTCGCCGTGCCGCGCGACAGCGCATAGGTGGTGTAGGTCCATTGCACGCCGTAGGGCGAGCACTGCGCCTGGGTCAGCGCCGTGGTGCCAGGGCTGGAGAACAGCACCAGCTTTTTCTTGTCGCGCGCGATGCCCTGCACCGCCAGCGCGACCGACGAATTGGGCACGTCCACGATCACGTCCACGCCGTCGGTGTCGTACCACTTGCGCGCCATGCTGCTGCCGATGTCGGGGCGATGCTGGTGATCGCCCGAGACCAGCGAGATGGGCTTGCCCAGCAGCGTGCCGCCCATTTCCTCGATGGCCAGGCGGGCGGCTTCGACCGAGCCGCGGCCGGTGGCGTCGGCGGTGACGCCCGCCATGTCGGTGAGTACGCCGATCTTCACGCCATCGGCTTCGTTGGCTTGCGCCAGGCCGGCGGCCAGCGCCAGGCACAGGCCCAGCATCGCGCGTTTGCGCGGGAGTCGCTGCTTCATTTGTCTTCCACCCATTGTGTGCCGCTGTCGCGGCGAATTGTTGTGCGGAAAGTGTAGCGCGGGCCCAGGCTGGAACCACAAAGAAAAACGCCCCGGCCTGGCGGCTCGGGGCGTTGCGGATTTCGGCTGGAAAGTATCAGTTGCGCGCCAGCGGGATCAGGCGGGTCACTTCCTTCAGCGCGCCTTCGTAGCTGTTGCCGGCCATGACCGGCGAAGTCATGAACTTGCCGCCGACGGCGAACGACGGGGTGCCGTCGATGCGGTAGGCGTCGGCCAACTGGTTGGCGCGCTGCACCTGCGTCTGCACGCTGAACGAATCGAAGACCGAATCGAATTTCTCGCGGTCCACGCCTTGGGTCGCGGCCCATTCGCCCATCGCCTTCTTGTCGAACAGGCGCTTGTGTTCGCCGTGGATGGCGGTGAAGACCTTGGGGTGCAGGTCCGGGCGGTCCAGGGCCAGCAGCGTGTAGTAGAGCTGTTGCAGCGGCTTCATGCCGGCGTTGAATGCGATCGGAACCTGCTTGAGCACCACGTCCGGCGGAGCGGTCTTGGCCCAGTCTTCAACCATGGGCTCCATGGAGGCGCAGTGCGGGCAGGTGTAGGCGAAGAATTCCAGGACCTCGATCTTGCCCGGGGTGTCCGACGGCAGCGGCGGATTGATGGCGACGGACTGCTGCGCGCCTTGTGCGTGGCTAGCCGGGCTGAAGAATGCCGTGGCGGTCAGCGCGGCCGCGGCCAGGATGCGGATTATCTTGGGGGACAGCATGGATGAGAGGTTCCTGAGTAAAGAGTTACAGACAGGCCCGGGGCCGGATAAGTTCAATGCTGGCGGTCGCCGCGGTGCGCATTACTGGCGGACCACGGCGGTTTCGATCTTGTTCTCGCCCAGGCGGCCGCGGGCCCGGTTCATGTCGTCCAGGCGGGCGAAGGGGCCCACTCTGACCCGGTTGATGGACTTGCCGTTCACTTCGGCCTTTTGCACCGCGACCGGCAGGCCCAGCAGGATGATGCGGGCCTTGAGCGATTCCGCGTCGTTTTCGCCCCGGAACGCGCCGGCCTGCAGGTAATACGTGCCGTTGGCCGCGGATGCCGTGGCGGCCGGCTTGGGAGCAGGCGTGGGGGCGGCCTTGGAGATGGGCGTGGGCGCCTGGCTGGGGGCGGCGGCCGGTGCGGCCGAGGCCACGGCGGGCGCCTTGGATGTGGGCAGGGTGGCGATCAGCGCGCCCAGGTCGTCCAGTTTGGCGGGGGTGTCGTCGCCCTTGGAGGCGGCGGGGCCCGTGGCTGGCCCGGTGACCGTGCCTGCGCCCGGCAGCGGCACGGGCGCAGTGGCGGTGGGGCCGGTGGACGGTGTGCCGGCGCCGCCATCGCGCCCGTACAGGCCGGCGTTGGGGTCCGGCGCCTGGCGCGGATCCGGCAGCTTGCCGTTGTCGCCCTGGCGGCTGGCCCGGTCGACGAAGGGTACGGGCGCCTTGGTGACGTAGAAGGCGACGGCGGCGGCCACGATCAGGCCGATGAGCAAGCCGGCCAGCGCGCCGTACAGGGTGCTGCCGCTTTCGCCGGAGGACCGGCGGGTGGTGGTTTTTCGCTTGGTTGCCATGAACCGATGTTACATCCGCTCGGGCGCCGACACGCCCATCAGCTCCAGGCCGTTGGCAAGCACCTGGCGCGTGGTCGAGGCCAGACGCAGGCGGGCCAGCTTCAGGGCCGTGTCGTCGATCAGCACGCGCTCGGCGCCATACCAGGCATGGAAGTCCGAGGCGCAGTCGCGCAGCCAGAAGGCAATGTGGTGCGGCGACAGTTCCTGCGCCGCCAGCGCCACCACGTTGGGGAATTCGGCCAGGCGCTGCATCAGCGCGAACTCGGTCGGGGCGGTCAGCAGCGCCGCGTCGGCCTGGGCCACGTCGGCGGCCGGCATGGCGGCGTTATTAATCACCGAGCAGATGCGGGCGTGCGCGTACTGGATGTAATAGACGGGGTTCTCGTCGCTCTTGGACAGCGCCAGGTCCACGTCGAACACGAATTCGGTGTCGGCGCGGCGCTGGATCAGGAAGTAGCGCACCGCGTCGCGGCCCACCCAGTCGATCAGGTCGCGCATGGTCACGTAGCTGCCGGCGCGCTTGGAGATCTTGACCTCTTCGCCGCCGCGCATGACTTTGACCATCTTGTGCAGCACGTAGGCCGGATACTCCTTGGGAATGCCCTCTTCCAGCGCCTGCAGGCCGGCGCGCACGCGCGCCACGGTGCCGTGGTGGTCGCTGCCCTGGATGTTCACGGCGCGATGAAAGCCCCGCTCCCATTTGGCCTTGTGGTAGGCCACGTCCGGCACGAAGTAGGTGTAGCCGCCTTCGCTTTTCCGCATGACGCGGTCTTTGTCGTCGCCCGTGCCCAGTTCGGTGGTGCGCAGCCACAGCGCGCCGCCTTCCTCGTAGGTGTGGCCGCCGGCGATCAGCGCCTTGACGGTCGCTTCGACGCGGCCGGAGGTGTAGAGCGAGCTTTCCAGGTAGTAGTTGTCGAACGCCAGGCCGAAGGCCTGCAAGTCCAGGTCCTGTTCGCGGCGCAGGTAGGCCACGGCGAAGATGCGGATGTCGTCCAGGTTGTCGATGTTGCCCGTGGCGGTGACGTCCACGCCATCGGAGTGGACGGTCGCGCCCGCCTGGAAATCGCGCGCGATGTCGGCGATGTAGTCGCCCTTGTAGCCGTCGGCGGGCCACTCGGGGGATTCGGTCGTCAGGCCGCGGGCGCGGGCCTGCACGCTGATGGCCAGGTTGTGGATCTGGTTGCCGGCGTCGTTGTAATAGAACTCGCGGGTGACGTCCCAGCCGATGGCGTCGTACAGGCGGCAGATGGCGTCGCCTAGCGCGGCCTGGCGGGCATGGCCCACGTGCAGCGGGCCGGTGGGGTTGGCCGACACGAATTCGACCAGGATTTTTTCGCCGGCGCGCGGCGCACGGCCGAAGGCGGCGCCCTGCTCGGCCACGGCGGCGATGACGGCCTGGCGCGCGGCGGCGGTGATGCGCAGGTTGATGAAGCCGGGGCCGGCGATTTCAGCGGACTCGATCAGGCCGGCGGCGCCGGGCTGCGCCATCAGGGCGTCAACGATGGCCTGGGCCAGTTCGCGCGGGTTGCGGCGGGCCGGCTTGGCCAGCTGCATGGCCACGTTGGTGGCGACGTCGCCGTGGGCGGCGACCTTCGGGCGCTCCAGCAGCACGGTAGCCTGGGCGTCGGGCAGGCTTTGCGCGACGGCGGCCTGGATCAGGGAGATAAGCTGTTTTTGTTGCTCGAGGAGCATGGGCGTCTGGAGAAGTTCTGAGTTAGTGACGGACGCGCCCGCACAGGCCGGGCCTGTCGGGCGGAGCGGACAGGAGGCGGCGTAGCCGGGCGGACCGCGCGTGCCGGATTCATGGCCGCGTCAGGTCCCGCTGTCACGGGAATCTCCTGAATCATAGCTTGATTTGGCCATTGGACAGGCCCGCGCCCTGGGCGGGAACGCTGCACGGACGGGTCCGGGGGACGCATGGCGCCGGTCGTCGGACATGCTACCCCAGGCCAGTTGGCAGTCCCCCTGGTGTTGCGGTAGTGTATGTAAGTAATCAATGTGGGAGACTGGAATATGCTGATCACCTTTCATTCCAAGGTCGTGGCCGAGGTTCTGATGCTGACCGACCATGCCGGAGCGCTGCTGCTGGCGGCCGGCAAGTCCTTCAAGGACAAGATCCCGGAGCGGGGCGTTTTCACCGTCGAGCAGCTGGGGCCGGCCATCAGCGGCATCGAGCGCGCCATCGACGACTACCAGAGTTCCCATGACACCAGCGACGAAGAAGACGAGGACAAGGCGCCGGCCTCGCCCATGGCCCGCATGGTGGGCCTGAAGGAGCGCGCCTTCCCGCTGCTGGACATGATGCGCCAATCCTTGGCGGCAAACGCCGAAGTCACCTGGGAGGTGTCGCGCGGCTGGTAAGCCGGCGAACCCAATGTCGCCGGGCAGACAATCTGCCCGGCGTTTTTTGCCTACCCTACTCGCCTGACGCCACCCCAAGGAACCACGACATGCGCAGCGACATCACCATCGTTTTCGATTCCCGCCGTTCGCTCGACCTCTCGGCCAGCGTCGAGCCCTCGCCGCAGCGCCAGAACGACGCGCGCGACTGGTTCGACAGCGCCTGGGAAACGCTGGGCTGCGAACCGCTGCGCCCCAGCGGCAAGGTCCTGCTGCTGGACAAGGTGCTGGGCGTGGCCGACGCGCTCGGCTACGACACCCTGTCCAACGACGAAAAGGAGGCCCGCGAGTTCGCGGAACACCTGGCGCTGGCGCTGGAGCGCCCGCGCATCACCGTGGACTTGCCTGGGCTGACGGTAGGCTACTGAGCAATCAGCGCTCATTCCAAAAAAACTGCCCCGATGAAGGGGCAGTTTTCATTTGGGCCGATGCTGCCAGTGCGTCCTAGCGGATGCCGGCGCGCATGAACGACTGCACGAACTGGCGCTGGAACAGCAGGAAGGCGATCAAGAGCGGCGCGGCCGACATCAGCGTGGCGGCCGTGATGACCGACCAGTCGATGCCCTGGTCGGTCGACGAGAACACCTGCAGACCCACCGTCAGCGGCCGCGATTCGACCGAGTTGGTGATGATCAGCGGCCACAGGAAGTTGTTCCAGTGGTGGCTGACCGACACCAGCCCGTAAGCCACGTAGATCGGCTTGGCCAGCGGCACATACACCTTCCACAGCACCTGCAGGGCGTTGGCGCCCTCCATGCGTGCGGCTTCTTCCAGCTCGCGCGGCACCGTCTTGAAGGTCTGGCGCAGCAGGAAGATGCCGAAGGCCGACGCGAAGTAAGGCAGGCCGATGGCGAACACCGTGTCGCGGATGCCCAACTGGCTCATGGAGCGGTAGTTTTCCACCAGCAGCACGTCCGGCATGATCATCAGCTGCAACAGCACCAGCATGAAGACGAAATCGCGGCCGCGGAACTCGAAGCGCGCGAAGGCGTAGCCGGCCAGGGTCGACAGCACCAGTTGCGCCGCCAGCACCATCGTGACCAGCAGGAAGGTGTTGAGGAAATAGCGCGGAAACGGCGCGGCGTTCCAGGCGCGCACGAAGTTATCCAGCGTCAGCGGCGCGAACAGGTCGAAGCGGGTTGCGTAGGCGGGCGGGTGGAACGCCGCCCACATGGCATAGGCCAGGGGCAGGATCCACAGCAGGCCAAGCGCCCAAGCGCCCAGGGTATCGAGCTTGTCTTTCATTGATAGTGCGTCCTGCGGTCCAGCCAGCGGAATTTGACCAGCGCGGTCAGCGCCAGCACCACCAGCAACACGACGGTCAGCGTGGCGGCGTAAGCCGTGTCCCAGAAACTGAAACCCACCTGGTAGATGTAGTACAGCAGCAGCGTGCTGGCGTTATCCGGCCCGCCTCGTGTCATGACCACCACGTGGTCCACCAGCCGGAACGCGTTGATCAGGGCGTTGATCAGCACGAAGAGCGTGGTGGGCATCAGCAGCGGCCACAGGATGCGGCGGAAATACTGCCAGCGCGACGCGCCTTCCAGCATCGCGGCTTCGCGCAGCGACGGCGATACCGTCTGCAGGGCGGCCAGGTAGAAGATCATGAAGAAGCCGGCTTCCTTCCAGACCGTCACCAGCATCAGCGCGGGCAGCGCGGTCTCGCGGTTGCCCAGCCAGTTCGGGCCCGTTGCGCCGAACAGCTGCATCACCTGGGCGATCAGGCCGTATTGCGGCGTGTAGAAGAACAGCCAGATGTTGGCCACCGCCACCATGGGCAGTACCGTGGGCGTGAAGTAGGCCATGCGCAGGAAACCGCGCCCGCTCAGGTTGCGGTTGACCCACAGCGCCATGATCAGCGCGATGCCGATGGACGTGGGAATGGTGCCCAGCGCGAACCACAGGTTGTTCCACAGCGACTGCCAGAACACCGGGTCGTCGCGCATGACGGCGTAGTTGTCCAGCCCCACGAAGCGCGCGGGGCGCGCGCCCTTGGGGGTGGAGAAAAAGCTGTGCCATAGCGTCGCCACCGCCGGATAATGCGTGAAGGCGGCGAGCAGCACGAGGGCTGGCAGCAACAGCAGCCAGCCATACAGCGCGTTCAAAGAGCGGCTCATCGTGCTTGTCGGCTTACTTGTAGGGACGCAGTATGCGGTCGGCCTCGCGTTGCGCGTCGGTCAGGGCCTGCTGCGGCGTCTTGGAACCCGTCAGCGCGGCTTGCAGGGCGTCGTTCAGGGTCTTGGTGACGCGTTGGTTCTCATGCGTGGAGAACTCCGCCACGCTGACTTCCAGCTGGTCGCGCGCGACCGCGGCGGCCGGCACTTCCTGCGCGTACTTCTTCATCTTTTCGGTCTGCCAGGCGGCCGGGGTCACGGCCACGTAACCCGTGGCGATGCTCCAGTCCGCGGCGCGCTCGGGCGTGGTGACCCATTGCGCGAACTTCAGCGCGGCCTGCTGCTGCGCCGGCGTGCCGCTCTTGAAAATGTAGAAGTTGCCGCCGCCGGTCGGGCTGCCGCCGCGCTTTTGCTGCGGCATCATGGCCACGCCGAACGGGAAGTCGGCGTTCTTGCGGATGTTGGTCAGGTTGCCCGTCGTGGTCCAGACGATGGCGGCCTTCTTTTCCAGGAAGTCCTTGGGCGTGGTGCCCCAGTCGATGGTGCCGGTCGGCATGATCTTGTGCTTGGCCGACAGGTCACGCCAGAACTGCGCGGCTTCCACCACGGCCGGCTTGTCCAGATAGACCTCGTTGCCGGCCTCGTTCATCAGGATCGCACCGTTGGGGGTGGTCAGCGCCTGGAACAGCCAGTAGGCGAACGCGCCGCCCGACGGGATCTCGATGCCCCACTGCGTGGTGTTGCCGGATGCGTCCTGCTTGGTCAGCTTCTTGCCGTACTCGACCAGCTCGGCCCAGGTCGCCGGCGCGCGCTCGGGGTCCAGCCCGGCGGCCTTGAACAGGTCCTTGTTGTAGTACATGACGATGGTCGAACGCTGGAACGGCACGCCCCAGGTATGGCCGCCGCTGCGGCTGTTCTGCATGAAGGCGTCATAGAAGCCGCCCAGCCACTTCTTGTCGGCGTCGCTCTTGGCGAGGCTGTCGATCGGAACGATGGCGTCCTCGTCGATCAGCGTGAACATATCGGTGGACAGCAGCACCGCCAGCTGCGGCGGCGTGCCGCCCTTGAGCGCGGTCAGCGCCTTGGCGATCGAATCCTGGTACGAGCCGGCGTAGATCGGCTTGATCTTGATGTCGGGATTTTCCTTCTGGAAATCCGCCACCATGTCGTCGACGATCTTGGTGATGGGGCCGCCGACCGCGACGGGGTAATAGAACTCCACCTCGACGGGCTTGTTCTGCGCCTGCGCGGGCAGCGACAGGCAGGCGGCGGCCAGGCTGGCGGCCAAGGTTTTCAGTACGATGCGACGCATGTTGGTTTCCTTTGCTGTGTACAGGCCCTAGCGGCCGGCGGAGTTGATGACCGCCGAATCGGCGGCAAAGAAGTGCTGCTGGCTATCCTGCCAGGACAGGCCCAGTGTTTCGCCCGCGCTGGCGCGCAGGTGGCCGCCCACGCGCACGGCCACGCCGCTGGTGTCGCCCACGCGGCAGACCACGATGGAGTCCGCGCCGAAGTACTCCACGCTTTCCACTTTGGCGGGAATGCCGTTGGCGTCGATGCGGATGTGCTCCGGGCGCACGCCCAGCTTCACGGCGCCCGCGGGAGCGCCGGCGATGGCGGGGCTCTGCGTGCCGGCGATGACCGCGGCGCCTTGCGCGGAGGTCAGGCCGATCAGGTTCATGGGCGGCGTGCCGATGAAGCGCGCCGCGAATTCGGTGGCCGGACGCGCATACAAGGCGTCGGGCGTGTCGTGCTGTTCGATCTTGCCGCCGCGCAGCAGCACCACCTGGTCGGCCATGCTCATGGCCTCGGTCTGGTCGTGCGTCACGTAGACCATGGTGATGCCCAGGTCCTGCTGCAAGGCGCGGATCTCGCGGCGCATTTCATGGCGCAGCTGGGCATCCAGGTTGGACAGCGGCTCGTCCATCAGGCAGACCGGCGCTTCGGAAATTACGGCGCGGCCCAGCGCCACGCGTTGCTGCTGCCCGCCGGATAGTTGCGAGGGTTTGCGGTCGAGTAGATGGCTCAAGCCCAGCAGGCCCGCCACGCGTTGCAGGCGGCGGTCGTAGTCGCGCGCCGGCTCCTTGCGCACCTTGAGGCCGAACAGGATGTTCTCGCGCACCGACAGGTGCGGAAACAGCGCGTACGACTGGAACACCATGGAGATGCGGCGTTTGGCGGGCGGCAACTGCGTGACGTCGCGGTCGCCGATGTGGATGGTGCCCGAGGTCGGCGTGTCCAGCCCGGCAATCATGCGCAAGGTGGTGGATTTGCCGCAGCCGGACGGACCCAGCAGAACCGTGAAGCTGCCGGCGGGAACCGTGAAGCTCACGCCATGGATCGCGGCGGCGTTGCCGTATTGCTTGGTGAGGTTATCCAGGACGATGGATGACATGCTGTCTCGAAGATCTAATAGTTAGATCCGCATTGTTGCCTGTTATGAAAACCTTTTCATTGTGCAGCGCAAACATGACGGATGTATGGCAAGGCAAACTTTCGTAGTCTAGGGCCTCAGGCGAAAGGATACGGACCGGGGTAATCCCCAATGACCGCATGATGCGTGACCAGGTTGCGGCCTTGCCACCAATGCAGCTGATAGCCCGGCGGTTCCATGATGTATTGCAGCGTCGGGCGCGGCCCCAGTTCCAGCGCGAGCTGGTGCGCGGTGCCCGGACAGGTGGACGCGATGGTGCCGCCGAAGCGCTGGAAGATCGTGCGGTGCAGGTGGCCGCAAAGCACGCGCTCCACATTGGGAAAGCGCGCCACGATGCGTTCGAGCTCGGGCGCGCCGGCCAGCAGGCCGATGGCGTCCATGTGTTCGATGCCGGTCAGGAAAGGCGGGTGGTGCATCAGGACCAGCGTGGGCCGTTCAGGCTGTTCGGCCAGGCGCGTGGCCAGCCAGTCCAGGCGGTCCTGGCAGAGCTCGCCGTGGCTCTTCATGGGCACCACCGTATCCAGCGCCAGCATGCGCAGCGGATAGGTCTCGATGGCGTACTGGATGAACGGTTCCTCGCCTTGCAGATAGGCGTGGTCCGGGAAGGCCGCGCGTAGCTGGGCCCGGTCGTCGTGGTTGCCGGGCAGCAGGAAATACGGAATTTCCAGCGCCTGCAGGTGATCGCGCAGCACTTGGTACTCGTGCGGGCGGCCCAGGTCCGTCAGGTCGCCCGTGATCAGCACGCAGTCCGGCCGCGGCGTCAGGGCATTGAGGGCGCGCACCGCGGGCGCCAGGAAGGCCGCTGGATCGATGATGCCGTAGGCCTTGTCGCCGGGGGTGCGCATGTGCAGGTCGGTGATTTGTGCGATGAGCATGACGCGTGTACAGAAGTATGGTTGTTGTGGGAAGAGGCCTTAGCGGCGTACCGGCGCGGCGGTGCCGCCGACGACGATGCAATGTGGCAGGCGGTCCGAGTGCGGCGGTTGGCCCTGGATCTGCGCCAGCAGATTCGAGCACGCGGTTTGGCCGATGCCGTCGCTGGGTTGGGCCACGGTGGTCAGGGGCGGCGTCAACAATGCGCCGAAGCGCATGCCGTCGAAGCCGCATACCGAGATATCGGCGGGCACGGAAAGCCCCAGGCCCACCAGGTCGGCGATGACCGCGGTGGCCAGCAGATCGTTGGAACAGAACAAGGCGGTGGGCGCCTGCTTGCCGCGCAGCGCGGCCTTCAGGGCATCCAGGTCGCTGCCCGTGTGCGAACTCATGGAGATGTGCTGGATGTCGTCCAGGCCCAGCCGCTTGGCGCAGGCGCGCGCGCCGGTCAGGCGGCGGCGGGCGCGATCCGATGCGGTCAGCGGACCCGTCACCAGGGCGATGCGGCGGTGGCCCAGCGCGGCCAGGTGGGCCACCATGTCGCTGGCGGCGGCGCGGTTGTCGACCGACGCGAAGGGATGGGCGCCGGACTCGTTGTAGACCAGCACGTAGGGAATGCCGGCGTGGTCCAGGTCGTCCAGCGTGGCGCTCTTGGCGGCGTCCGCGACCGTCAGGATCAGGCCGTCGACCTGGTGGTCCATCAGGCCCTGGACCGCGGCGGATTCAACCGCGGGATCGTAGCCGGTGGCGGTCAACATGACGCTGTAGCCGGATTCCCGCGCGCACCGCTCCGCGCCTTCGAAACACTCGGCGAACACGGGGTTGGACAGCGTGGGCAGTATCAGGCCGATGGTGCGCGTGCTGCCCGAACGCAGGCTGCGGCCCACGCGGTTGGGCCGGAATCCCGCGCGCTTGGCGACGTTGCGGATGTGCGCGAGCGTGTCGGGATGCACGATCTCGGGCTGGTTGAACGCGCGCGAAACCGTCGCCGGCGAAACCCCCGCCTTGCGAGCCACTTCAATGATGGAAAAGCGGGGCGTCGAGCGCGAAGCCATGGCTGGATTGTTGTTGGTTTCGGTGAAAACGTTTTCATCTTACAAGACAAATATGACCTTTGTATTGCACGGGTTTGCGCTATGCTGGCGTCGACGCAACAACACAAAGCCAAGGCGCGGCGCGCGATTTTTCCAGGAAAAACAAGGTGTTTTCGGTGTTTTTCCTAATTGACGCAACGCGCACAATGGCTGGAATGGATCTACTGGAACCTCGCGGCATGACGCCGGGCGTTGCGGGAGATCCTCGGTCAAGGGGACCGGGTGCGTAGTTCAGCCGCCGCGCGATGCGCGGCGCCGGTAAAGAGGAAAGGACCATGTCTACTGCCTTGAACAGACTTGGCGCGCTGGAAGCCGCGCGCAAGCTGCAACGGCGCGAATTGACCGCGGAGCAATTGGTGCGTGCCTGCTTTGCGCGCATCGAGCAACGCGAAAGCACCATCCATGCCTGGACCGCGCTGCAAAAGCAGGCCGCGCTGGATCGCGCGCAGGAACTGGACCGCGGTGCGCTGCGCGGCGTGCTGCATGGCCTGCCCATGGGCGTGAAGGACCTGTTCGACACTGTCGACCTGCCCACGCGCTACGGCTCGCCCATCTATGAACGCCACCATCCCGGCCTGGACGCGGCGTCCGTCGCGCTCTGCCGGGGGGCGGGCGCGATCGTCGTCGGCAAGACCGTGACGACTGAATTCGCTACCTATCAGGCGGGCCCCACGCGCAACCCGCGCAACGAGGCCTATTCGCCCGGCGGTTCGTCCAGCGGTTCGGCCGCGGCGGTGGCCGATGACATGGTGCCCTTCGCGTTGGGCACGCAGACCGCGGCTTCCATCATCCGGCCCGCGTCCTATTGCGGCATCGTGGGATTCAAGCCGACCTTCGGCAGCATTTCCCGCGCGGGCGTCAAGAGCCTGGCAGAGTCGCTGGACACCATCGGGGGCTTTGCGCGCTCGGTGCCGGACGTGGCGCTGTTCGCCTCGGTGCTGATGCGCGATCCCCGGATGCTGGACCTGGCTTACGACGGCAAGCCGCGCATCGGCATGTACCGCAGCCTGCAATGGCGGCACGCCCAGCCCGAAACCAAGGAAGCCTACGCGCAGGCCGCGGCCATCCTGTCGCGCGCCGGCGCGGTGGTCGAGGAAGTGCCGCTGCCGCCCGAACATTGCGTGCTGGTGCAGATGCATGCGGACATCATGGCGTTCGAGGCTTCGCAGGCGCTCGCCTATGAACGCCTGGAGCATGCTGCGCAACTCAGCCCCAAGATCCAGGCCGTTCTGGAAGCGGGCGCGCGGATCACCGCGGAAGATCACCAGAAGAACCTGGCCCGCGTTGTTGAATCCCGTGCGCGCGTGGATACGTGGTTCGATAAATACGATGTGTTGCTCGCGCCTAGCGCGAGCGGCGAGGCGCCGTTTGCGGACCTGGGCACGGGCGACCCGCAGTTCTCGCGCGCGTGGACCTTGTTCGGCCATCCTAGCCTGAGCCTGCCGTTCGCCACGGGCCCGCAAGGTCTGCCCGTCGGGCTGCAATTGGTCGGTGCGCGCCACAGCGACCACCGGACCTTGGCGTTGGCGGCATGGGTTCATCAGCGGCTGCTGGCCGCAACCGCGCCGGACATCGGTGCGTCCGACATGTGGCCGCGCGGCTGAGTTTCAGCCGCGATCGCGCCCAAAGAAAAAGCCAGCCCGATAAGGCTGGCTTTTTTACGCCGGGTTGCGGATCACGCGGTCTCAGCGGTTTCTTGCTCGGTTGCGGTCACGGCGCCGGCATTGATGTGGCGGTTGACGGCGCTCAGCACGGCCTGGAACGAGGCCGTCACGATGTCGCGGTCGATGCCCACGCCGAAGCCGGTGCTCGATTCGCCGACGCGCAATTCCACGTAGGAAGCGGCGCGCGTGTCGGTGCCGGTGCCGATGGCGTGCTCGTGGTAGTCCATGATGCGCACGGGCACGTCCAGCGCGGCCACGAAGGCCGAGATGGCGCCATCGCCCTTGCCCGTCACGATGCGGCGTTCGCCGTTGTATTCGAGTTCGGCTTCAATGCTGAAATGCTGGCCCTCGCCCGCCGACGGATTGCCGTCGATGCGGTGGCGCACCAGCTTCCACGGCGACTTCTGTTCGAGGTACTCGCGGTTGAAGATGGTGTGCACGTCGTCGGCCGTGACTTCGCGGCCAGTTTCGTCGGTGACGCGCTGGATGGCGCGGCTGAATTCGATCTGCAGGCGGCGCGGCAACACCAGGCCGTGTTCCTGTTCAAGCAGGTACGACACGCCGCCCTTGCCCGACTGGCTGTTCACGCGAATGACCGCGTCGTAGCTGCGGCCGAGGTCGGCCGGGTCGATCGGCAAGTAAGGCACTTCCCAGACGGCGTCGGCCTGCTGCTGGGCAAAGCCCTTCTTGATGGCGTCCTGGTGCGAACCCGAGAACGCCGTGAAGACCAGGTCGCCTGCGTACGGATGGCGCGGGTGGACCGGCAACTGGTTGCAGTACTCGGCGCAGCGGCGCACTTCGTCGATGTCCGAGAAGTCCAGGCCCGGATGCACGCCCTGCGTGTAGAGGTTCAATGCGAGCGTGACGAGGTCGACGTTGCCGGTGCGCTCGCCGCTGCCGAAGAGGCAGCCTTCGATGCGGTCGGCGCCGGCCATCACGGCGAATTCGGCGGCGGCCACGGCGGTGCCGCGGTCATTGTGCGGGTGCACGCTGAGCACGATGCTGTCGCGGCGTGCCAGGTTCTTGTGCATCCATTCGATCTGGTCGGCGTACAGATTGGGGCTGGTGGCCTCGATGGTGGCGGGCAGGTTCAACACCATCTTGCACTCGGGCGTGGGCTGCCATACGTCGGCCACGGCGTTGGAGACTTCCAGCGCGAATTCGGGTTCGGTCGTGCTGAAGACTTCGGGCGAGTACTGGTAGCGCCATTGCGTTTGCGGGTGCTGCGCCATGTACTGCTTCACCAGGCGCGTGCCGGTGGTGGCGATGTTCTTGATCTCGTCCTTGCTCATGTTGAACACGACCTTGCGGAACGCCGGGGCGCAGGCGTTGTACAGGTGGACGATGGCTTGCTTGGCGCCGGCGGCGGATTCCACCGTGCGGCTGATCAGGTCTTCGCGCGCCTGCGTCAACACGATGATGGTGACGTCGTCGGGGATGCGCTTTTCGTCGATGAGCTTGCGCACGAAGTCGAAGTCGGTCTGCGAGGCCGACGGGAAGCCCACTTCGATTTCCTTGAAGCCGATCTTCACCAATTGTTCGAAGAAGCGGACCTTGCGGTCCACGCTCATCGGTTCGATCAGCGCCTGGTTGCCGTCGCGCAAGTCCGTGCTCATCCAGATCGGCGCCTTGGTGATGCGGCGGCTGGGCCAGGTGCGTTCGGAAAAGTCGCGGGCAAAGGGCGCGAAGGGGACGTATTTGGTGGCGGGGTTGGCAAGCATCATTACTACACCTCGATCGGTTTCTTTTGAATCCCGGGAATGCTTCCCGCGGCGGCTACGCGACCGGATGACGGTCTTGTGCCAAGGTTTGCCGTGATTGACCGGCAGGATTCAGAGATAAAAGGGGGAAATCGCGTGTGGCAAGCGTGGTTGCCGAGCTACCACGGGGACACTAGGCCCGGCAACCGATCGGTAGGTATAGCGATAGCGCGTAGGTGGAGGAACGAGCGCGCAGGCCGGCAACCGGAGCGTCGAAGCGTCCGGTGGCAATCGCGAAGGGGGTGCGGTAAGCGGCCATAGGTTGCTAGTCAAACATATTTTCGTCGTAAGCGCAACTGAATACTCTTTTGTGTCGGAGCTGGTCGCGGGCTGGTGACAGCGCATTTTGCTGAAGAAAATTCAGCAAAACGGGGCTGGATGGTCGTCGGCTTACCTGTGGTGCGTGGCCTGGCTGGCGAGGGACCGAAAACAAACAGGCCGCCTATCGGCGGCCTGCTATGGGAATGGCGGGAGGACGGAGTTACCGGGCCGGGCCGATGCGAGGTTCCACGTAGCGCTCGCTGCGTCCTTCGCTGCGCGCTTCACGGCGGACGTCGTCGCGAGGATCGCGCGGCGTGCGGTCGGACGGTTCCAGGATGCGAGCCTGTTCCGCGACCATGGCGATCTTGCCGGCGCGATTGTGGCGGATTTCAGACAGAGAGCGGCGCAGATCGCCCACCGTGAAGGGTTCCTGGCGGTCGCCCCAGGTCCAGCGCAGCACGCCCAGGGTTTCCTCGGACAGGTTGGGCGCCAGGTTGGCCAGCACGCTGGTTTCGACCGGCGTGGCGCTGCCGGACGCGAGGCTGGCGGACAACCAGGCGCGCAACGTGAAGAACACGATCAGGGTCCAGATGCCAGCCACTACCCACCAGATGTAGGGATTGACCTTTTGCACCATGTCCATGGTCGGCTGCCCCAGGGAATGCAGGAACTCGTAGTTCACGGTGCGGCCGAAATTCAGTATCCAGTTGGCGGCCAGATACCAGATGACCAGGGCGACGGCGATGACAATCGCGCGCATTACGAGTCGGGGAAGCGCCAGTTTGAGCAGGGTCTGGCCAATGAGGCGGCAGTCCTGGCGGACGCTTGCAGGCGAAGTCAGATTCATCATGCAAAATATTGTACCTATGACCCGTCCAATTTTAGAACTGCGACCTGGTCAGCATCTGACGCTGACGCCACAACTGCAGCAATCGATCCGATTGTTGCAACTGTCCACGCTCGAGCTTGAAGCCGAGATTTCGCAAGTGCTGGCGGAGAACCCGCTGCTGGAGCGGCAGGACGAAGCGCCGTCGGCCGAGGCGCCGGCCGAGTCCGAGCGCGAGTCCTCCGTGCAGGACGATGAGCCTGCCGCCGAACGCGAGACGCCGGTGGACGAAATGCCGGGCTCCGGCGGGGTCTACCCCGACGAAGATTCCAGCCGGCCCGAGGCCGCGCGGCCGGATACGCTGCGCGAGCATCTGCTGGGCCAGCTTATGCTGACACGCGCCGCGCCGCGCGACGTCGCGCTGGCCGGTCTGCTGATCGACGAGCTGGACGAAAACGGCTACCTGGGATCGCCGCTGGAGGAGATCCTGGAGTGGCTGCCCGCGGAGCTGGAGCCGGACATCGACGAGCTGAAGGCCGCCCTTTCGCTGCTGCAGTCGTTCGATCCGCCCGGCATCGGCGCGCGCGACATGGCGGAATGCCTGCTGTTGCAGCTGCGCAACCCGGATCTGGATCAACTGCCCGAAGCGGCCGATGCCGCGGCCCTGGTCTGTGCCAGGCAGATCTGCGCTCAGCACCTGGCCTTGCTGGCGACGGGCAACGCTGCGCGCCTGTGCGCCGCCGTGGGCTGCGACGACGCCACGTTCCGCTCGGCCCATTCCCTGATCCTGCGGCTGGAACCGCGCCCGGGACGCGCCTGGACCGTGCCCGCGGCCGATTACGCGGTGCCCGACGTCATCGTGCGCAAGACCCGTGGCGGCTGGCAGGTCACCCTCAACAGCGCCGCCATGCCTAAGTTGCAGATCAACGGCCTGTACGCCCAGATGCTGGGCAACCAGAAGGAGTCCGCGCATGCCGGGCTGCAATCGCAACTGCAGCAGGCCCGCTGGATGATCCGCAACGTGGAGCAGCGTTTCGACACCATCCTGCGTGTGGCCCAGGCCATCGTGCAGCACCAGACCGCTTTCTTCAGCCAGGGGCCGGTCGCCATGCGGCCGCTCATCCTGAAGGACATCGCGGGTGAACTCGGTTTGCACGAATCCACCATTTCACGGGCGACAACGCAGAAGTACATGCTCACTCCGTTTGGTACGCTGGAGCTCAAGCGCTTCTTCGGAACGGGGGTTTCGACGGACGGCGGGGACGCCACCTCGGCCACGGCGGTGCAGACCTTCATCCGCCAGATGGTGGCGGATGAGAACCGGGCCAAACCCTTGTCCGACAGCCAGATCATGCAAAAGCTGGCCGATCAGGGGATAGTCATCGCTCGAAGAACGGTGGCAAAGTACCGCGAAGCGCTGCGGATAGCCCCGGCAGCGTTGCGCAAGGCGCAGGCTGCGGCCCGCTGAACCGGCTAGTGAAATGAGGGACGGATTTGCAGAAATTCGTCCCTGTTTTCAAAGACTTGCGTGACACTTTGGTTGCAAATTTATTTGCTTGCGGGGCTTGCCAGTAGCGGAATAATTTTCGATAATTATTCTCATGTACATTTGCGTATGTAATGCCATCACCGAACGCCAAGTCCGCGCCAGCGTGGATGCAGGCGCGACGACGCTTTCCGACCTGCAATTCGAGCTGGGCGTGGCCACGTGCTGCGGCTGCTGTGCGGCTACCGCCACCGAATACCTGCCAGGCGGCCGCTGCTCCAGCGTGTGCGACGTGCGCTCCATAGCCGTTCCGGTCAATCCTCCGGCCGCCCTGGTTGAGTCGGGCGCGCCTGCTGCCAACAGCAGCTTCCCGATTCCCCTGGTCGCGATCGCCTGAGGATAGTCGTTTCTTTCCGGCTCGCTGCCGTCACGCAGCGGGCCGCGTTGCTTCTTTCTCGCAGAATTCCCGGATAGTCATCGCCAGCTGACGCGCAGGCTCGCGCACCGTATCGGCCAGGCAGAGCGCCAGTTCGGTCGACGGCACCGCAGGCAGGCCCGCATCGATGATCCGATGGTCCGGCAAGAGGCAGCGCCGCTCCAGCAGCGCCACACCCAACCCTCCTGTCAATGCCGCCTGCAAGCCCATCAGGTTCGGGCTTTCGTAGGCGATGCGCCAATGCCGGCCCGCCGCTTCCAGGGCATGGATGGCGCGGTTGCGGTAGATGCAGCCCTGCGGAAACGCGACCAGCGGTACCGGCTCGGTTGCCGCGACGTCCAGTCCCGGGGCGCCGATCCAATGCAATTGCTCGGACCAGGCGGCCAGCGAGGCGCCCGCGCCGGGCTCGCGCTTGAGCAGCGCAACATCCAGGTCGCCTCGTTCCAGCGCGCGCGTGAGCGCCGAGGTCAGGTCGCAGCGGACCGATAGCCGCACGCCTGGGCGGGACCGCGCAAACTCCGACACCAGGAGGGTCAGCGTGTCGGCCGCGAAGTCGTCCGGGATGCCCAAGCGAATCACGTCCACGCGCTTGCGCCCGCTGACGGCTTCGCGGACCTCCGTGGACAGGGCCAGCATCCGCCGCGCATAGCCCAGAAGGCGCTCGCCGTCCTCGGTCAGCGAGACCTGGCGGCCTTCGCGCACGAACAGCGCGCATTCCAAGGATTCTTCCAGCTTGCGGATCTGCTGGCTGACAGTCGACTGGCTGCGGTGGACGCGTTCGCCCGCCGCCGTGAAGCCGCCGGCGTCCACGACGGACACGAAGCTGTGCAAAAGATCGAGGTCTGGCATTGGTGACTCCATGCATTCATTTTTCAAATACTTTCGATCCGAATAAAGAGTTTGTCAATGGATAGGCGTCCGCGCAGAATCCCTACATCCGCCGCAATCGCGGCTTTGCGCCACCTTCCGGACTCATCATGAAGGCCACCTCGACCCTGTCTGCTGCCGCCCTGCCTACCCAAGCCTCGCCGGGCATCAGTTGGGCGCCCATCGCGGCTTTCTGCTTCCTGTGGAGTTCGGCGTTCGCCGCGGCCAAGATCGCGGTGCGGGACTGTCCGCCGCTGACCTTGCTGACCATCCGCTTCGTGATCGCGGGAGCCTTGATGCTGGGCCTGGCGGCGGCGACCGGCCGCTGGAAAATGCCAAGTGCGCGCGACCTGGCCGCGCTGATCCTGCTGGGGGCGTTGAACAACGCCCTGTACCTGGGTTTGAGCTGGTCGGGCATGACGACGGTATCTTCCGCGTTCACCGCGGTGCTGATCAGTACCAACCCGCTGCTCATCGGCGTGCTGGCTGGCCCGGTGCTGGGCGAGCGGCTGGGCTGGCGCAAGCTGCTGGGCCTGTGCCTGGGATTGGCGGGCGTGGCCCTGGTGTTGCGCTCGCGCTTGTCGGGCATGCAGGAGGATCTGCATGGCACGCTGCTGGTCACGGGCGGCCTGGTGGCGTTGGTGGCAGGCACGCTGCTCTACAAGCGCTTGAAGCCGTCCTCGGGCCTGTGGACGTCCACGGGCATACAGTCGCTGGCCGGCGCCGTGGCCTTGCTGCCCTTTGCGCTGATGCATGAGAGCCTTGGCGATGCGCGCATGACCGCGAGCCTGTTCTGGAGCATGGCCTACATGATCGTCGCGGTGTCGATGGGCGGTTACTACCTGTGGTTCATGATCCTGGGCCGCGCCAGCGCCACGGCGGCGAGCGCGCTGCACTTCCTGATGCCGCCGCTGGGCCTGTTGTTCGGATGGCTGGTGCTGGGCGAGCACGTCTCGTGGCTGGATTTGCTGGGCATCGTCCCGATTGCGTTCGGCATCTGGCTGGCGACGCGGCGTAGCGATTAGCGCGTCTTCGCGGTCGGGGTTGCCGATCCGCAACGAAACGCCGCCGGCCGCGAGCCGGCGCGTTTCATGCGGCCGGGGGACGCATAGCCGCATGCGATCGCGTGGATCGGGCGGCGGATTCGACGGCATCGCGCGCCGTCAGGCCGCATCGTTGTTGATGCCGGCATGCAAGGCATCACGCACGCATACTCATTCTCATTGGCTTGTCGCTTTCTTGTAGCGCTCCTAAAGCGGTTTACCAAATGCAGCGCAAGGCTAGGCGCGGCCCTGCGCCTGGTGGTAGTCTGCCGGGGTTGCGTACGCGCGGCATCGTGCGCTCCTTTGTCGCGATGCATTTGCGTCGCGCCTGACTGCAAGGAGTCCATCATGAAAGGCGACAAAACCGTCATCCAGTTTCTGAACAAGCAACTGACCAACGAACTGACGGCCATCAACCAGTATTTCCTGCATGCCCGCATGCTGAACCATTGGGGCTTCGACAAGCTGGGCAAGCACGAGTACGAAGAATCCATTGGCGAAATGAAGCACGCCGATCGTTTGATCGCGCGCATCTTCATGCTGGACGGCCTGCCCAACCTGCAAGACCTGCACAAGCTGCTGATCGGCGAGGACGTGCCGGAATTGCTGGCCTGTGACCTGAAGCTGGAGCAAGGCGCCCAGGCGACCGTGAAGGAAGCGATCGCGCATTGCGAATCGGTGCGCGACTACGTCTCGCGCGACCTGTTCCAGGACATCCTGGACGATACCGAAGAGCACATCGACTACCTGGAAACGCAGATCGACCTGATCGACAAGGTCGGCATCCAGAACTACCTGCAAAGCCAGATGTCCGTGCCGGAGTAACGTTCCGGTCATGAAAAATGGCGCCCTGCGGGGCGCCATTTTTTTGGTACTGCGTGCGTGGCCTGCGTTGCAGGCCCGGTACTTATTGCGGGCGGGCCGGGCACTCGGCCATGGTGCCCCAGGCGCGGTTGGGGCCGCAGTACTTGTTGCGCGCGGCCCAGGAACACGAGGGGCGTTCGAAGAAGCCTTGCGTGGCGCATTGCGCGAGTTCGCGCTTGAGTGCGTCCTGCCAGCCCAGGGCGCCAGGCGCCTGTGCGGTGTTCGGGGGTGGCGGGGGCGCCTGCACCATTTGCGGGGTGCCGTAGCCGCCGGCTTGGGCCTGGCCGCCGTTGATGGCCGTGGAGGTGCCCGGCACCTGCAGATCCAGCGTGCTGACGTCCGACGCGCCCGAGGGCAGCGGCACTTGCGAAGCCGCCGCGATTTCGCGGGCCTGGTCCGGGCTGATGCGTTCGCGCGAGATTTTCACCGCGGGATCGCTCACGCTGTCGAACAACGAGACGGTATTGACCTGCCATTCGCGGTCGTTCGGCTTGTCGGGCACGCCCAAGGTGCCGTCGATGCGCGGTTGCGGAGGCTGAGCCACGTAAGGACGGCCGTTGGCGTCCAGCACGGGCTGCTGGGATGCCGAGGCATCCTGGCCAGGAGCAGGCGCGGCCACCGGCGCATGCGCCACCAGCCAATCACCCAGTTGAATTCCGCCCCAGGCCGACGCGCCAAGCGCGATCAGGAGCGTTGCGAATAAGAAACGCCAAGACATTGCTACCCTCATCTGCCGTGCGGAACCCGAACGGGTCTACGCTTTGTCTCCGAAAACCTTGCCGCCGTGCTCGCGCATGGCATGGAATTTCACATCGGGATACAGTTCCTCGGCCACGCGCAACTGCGCGGGAGAACCGATCAAAAACGCCGCCGCATCCACAACATCATAGGCGATATGGGCGGCATTGGCATCCATGAACTTGCGCAGCGCCTTGGGGTTTTCAGACGTAATCCAACGTGCCATTGTGTAGCGGGAAGGCAGCATCCGGGCGTCCACGCCATACTCGGTCTTCAGGCGATGGGCGACCACTTCGAACTGCAGCTGGCCGACCGCGCCCAGCAGCAGCGAGCCGCCCGAGGCCTCGGGGCGGAACACCTGGATGGCGCCTTCCTCGCCCAATTGCGTGAGGCCGGTGCGCAGTTGCTTGATGCGCAGCGGGTCCTTCACTTCCACCGCCTGGAACAGTTCGGGGGCGAAGAACGGCAAGCCGGTGAACTGCAGCGTTTCGCCTTCGGTCAGCACGTCGCCGAGTTGCAGCACGCCATGGTTGGGAATGCCGATCACGTCGCCGGCATAGGCCTCGTCCAGCAACTCGCGCCGCTGCGACAGGAAGGACACGACGTTGTTGGGCCGCATTTCCTTGTTGGTGCGGGCGACCTTCAGGCGCATGCCGCGCTCGAAGCGGCCGGAGCTGACACGCACGAACGCGACGCGGTCGCGGTGGGCGGGGTCCATATTGGCCTGCACCTTGAACACCACGCCGGTGAACTTGGGTTCCGTGGGCTGCACCAGGCGCTGCATGGACACACGCGGGCCGGGGGGCGGCGCCTGTTCGACCAGCGCGTCCAGCACTTCCTGCACGCCGAAGTTGTTGATGGCGGAGCCGAAGAACACGGGCGTCTGCTTGCCGGCCAGGAACTGTTCGCGGTCGAAGGCGGGCGCGGCTTCGTTGATGAGTTCGATCTCGCCGCTGGCCTGCTCGAAAGCGGAGCCGAAGCGTCGAGCGATCTCGGGATTGTCCAGGCCTTCGATGAAGTCGTCCGTGTCCGAGCGGCGTTCCTGCCCAGGGCGGAACACGCGCATGCGGTCCTGGCGGATGTCGAACACTCCCCCGAACGACTTGCCCATGCCTACCGGCCACGAGAACGGCACCGCGTCCATGCCCAGGTGGCCTTCGATTTCGGCCAGCAGTTCCAGCGGCTCGCGCACTTCGCGGTCCATCTTGTTGATGAACGTGATGATGGGCGTGTTGCGCGCGCGGCAGACCTGCAAGAGGCGGATGGTTTGCGGTTCCACGCCGTTGGCGGCGTCGATCACCATGAGCGCGGCATCCACCGCCGTCAGCACCCGGTACGTGTCTTCGGAGAAGTCCGCGTGGCCCGGGGTGTCGAGCAGGTTGATGACGCAATCGCGGTATTCCATCTGCATCACCGAGGACGCCACGGAAATGCCGCGCTGCTTTTCGATTTCCATCCAGTCGGACGAGGCGTGGCGCGAGGCCTTGCGCGCCTTGACGCTGCCGGCGATCTGGATCGCGCCTGCGAACAGCAGCAGCTTTTCGGTCAGCGTTGTTTTACCCGCGTCGGGGTGGGAAATGATGGCGAACGTACGGCGCCGCGCTACTTCGTGAGGAATGTTCATGATCGGAAGGATTTTACTTGGCGCCGCTGTTACGCCCGGCGCGGTCCGGTATCGGGCATGAAAAAGCGCGGGGCACGCACCGTCGCCGGCGCATGCCCCGCGCATGGGATTCAGGAATGGCGGCGGAACGACGCCAGGAATACGCCTGCCAGGATGAACAGCGAACCAAAGGTCCGGTTCATCCAGCGGATGTGCTTGGCGCTGCGCAGCAGGCGCAGCACACGCGCCGCCAGCAGCGTGTACACGCCCATGGCCACCAGGTCGGTGAACGCCAGCGTGGCGGCGATCGCCGCGTATTGCTGGGTCAGCGGCAGCGCGGTGTCCACGAACTGCGGCACCACGGCGAGCAGGAACACCGTGCCCTTGGGGTTCATGGTGTTGATCAGGAAGCCGCGCAGCACCAGTTCACGGACCGTGGCGCGCTTGGGGTCGCCCGAATCCACCGTGACCGGCGCGGCATCCGTGCGGATCTGGCGCACGCCCAGGTAGATCAGGTAGGCCACGCCCAGGTACTTGACCACGTTGAAGGCCATTTCGGACGTGGCCAGCACGGCGCCCAGGCCCACCGCCACCACGACAAACTGGAACAGGATGCCCAGGATCAGGCCAGCCGTGTTCCAGTAGCCGCGCGCAAAGCCGTATTTCAGCCCGGAGGACATCGCCGAGATCGCTCCCGCGCCGGGCGAGAACGAAATGGCCCAGGAGGCCAGGAAGAACGTCAACCAGGTGGATAAAGGCATGGCGCGGGTCCGTGAATGGCTGTTTCGGGTTTGCCGGCGATATTACTTGCTTAGCAGCGCGCCGCGCGGACCGCCCGCGGGGCGTCCCGAGCCGCCATTGCCTGCCGGGCGGGCGGAGCCTTCCGGACGGCGATGGTTCTGCTGGGGGCGGCTTTCGTTGCGGCCGGCATGGGCCGGACGGTCGGCAGGCTTGCCGTCGCGCGGACCGTGGCTGGCGCGGCCTTCACCGCCGGCACGGGCCGGGGCGGGGGCGCGGCCGCCCGTTGCGGCGCGGGGCTGGCCCTGGCCTTGGGCTGGCCGCGAGCGGCCGCCGTTGCCATTGCCGTTGCCGCCACGGCCGCCATTGCGGCCGCCGCCGCCGCGCGGGCTGCGGTTGTCTTCATCGCGTTCCTGGCGGTCGAAAGCCGCGGCGCTGGTGGCGGGCGGCGTCCAGCCTTCCACCGGTTTGCGCTCGATGGTCTTCTTGATCAGGCGTTCGATGTCCTTCAACAGCTTGATTTCGCTGCTGTCGACCAGCGACACCGCGGCGCCGGTGGCGCCGGCGCGGCCCGTGCGACCGATGCGGTGCACGTAGTCTTCAGGCACGTTGGGCAATTCGAAGTTCACCACCTGGGGCAGCTGGTCGATGTCCAGGCCGCGGGCAGCGATGTCGGTCGCGACCAGCACCGTCACGGTGCTGTCCTTGAAGCCGGCCAGGGCGCGGGTGCGCGCCGATTGGCTCTTGTTGCCGTGGATGGCCGCGGCGGTCAGGCCGTCCTTGACCAGCTTTTCGGCCAGGCGGTTGGCGCCGTGCTTGGTGCGGGTGAACACCAGCACCTGGTGCCAGCCGCTTTCGCGGATGATGTGGCTGATAAGGTCGCGCTTGTGGTGCTGTTCCACAATGTGCACCGTCTGGGTGACCAGCTCGGTGGCGGTGTTGCGTGGGGTGACCGACACTTCGCCGGGGTTGTTCAGCACGCCGCGCGCCAGGGTGCGGATCTCGTCGGAGAACGTGGCCGAGAACAGCAGGTTCTGGCGTTGCTTGGGCAGCAGCGCGAGGATCTTGCGGATGTCGCGGATGAAGCCCATGTCCAGCATGCGGTCGGCTTCGTCCAGCACCAGGATTTCGACGCCGGACAGGTCCACCGTCTTCTGGCCGCAGTGGTCCAGCAGGCGGCCGGGAGTGGCGACCAGGATGTCCAGCGGCTTGCGCAGCGCGGAGATCTGCGGGTTGATATTGACGCCGCCGAACATCACCATGGACGTCAGCGAGGTGTACTTGCCATAGGTCTGCACCGATTCCGCGACCTGCGCGGTCAACTCACGCGTCGGGGTCAGGATCAGGCAACGCGGGCGGCCGGGCTTGCGCAGCTCGGGTTTTTTCTGCGACAGCAGGTGCAGGATGGGCAGCGTGAAGCCGGCGGTCTTGCCGGTGCCGGTCTGGGCGGCGGCGAGCAAGTCGCCACCCTTCAGGACCTGGGGAATGGCCTGGGCCTGAATGGGAGTGGGTGCGGTATAGCCGGTGTCGGCAATGGCGCGCAACAGGGAATCAGCCAGCCCGAGGTCGGCGAAAGGGGAAGAGGTAGTCAAAACAACTCCAGCGGCAGCCCGTCGCTCAAGTTGAGAGACTCCAATCCAGGCGGACGAATAAAGGAGAAAAGGGAAGCGCCCTAATGGGCGAAGCTTGGCAGCGAAGGGCCTAGCGGACGTGCGCAGATTGGCAAAACGCACCGACGGATTGTAGCTGATGTGGCGTTGCAGCACCGCCCGGCCAGGACGGTTCTGTATCAATAAGCAACACATTGCAGCGCCTTTGCACGAAATAAGTGTTTTCCCTAGGCTGCAATCCCTATAATCCGTCCGCTTTCATCCATTTGAAGAATAAAGGATCGCAATGAAAAAATCGGCAATAGTGGGCGTAGTCGTCGCGCTGGGCGCAGTCTGGACCGGCACGGCTTGGTATACGGGCCAGAAGGCCGAGGCTTTCGTCAAGCAATCGATCGAGCAGGCCAACCTTGAACTGAAGAAGGTTGGCGAAAAATGGGGCGTGACCCCCGTGGTTGAGCTGGTGTCGTTCGATCGCGGCGTGTTCACGTCCACCGAACGCTACCGCGTGAAGGTCACCGAGCCCGCCGCCGATGGCAAGCCGGCCATCGAACACGAACTCGTGTTCGTCGAGCACCTGGACCACGGCCCCTTCCCGCTGTCCAACCTGAAGTCGGGCTCGTTTGCGCCCGCCATGGTCGCCAGCCGCTTCCAGCTGGAAGAGACGCCCCTGGTCAAGGAGTGGTTCGCCGCCGCCAAGGGCGCGGTGCCCCTGTCGGGCGCCTATAGCGTCAGCTACGCCAAGAACATCACTGGCAACTTCGACATGGCGCCGGTCGAGTTCGCCAAGGACGCCAACAGCCTGAAGTTCTCGGGCATGAAGGGCGACGTGACCTACGCCACTGGCAGCAAGCATGGCACGGTCGCGCTGAAGGCCGACAGCCTGACGCTGGCGGGCCAGTCCGAAGAAAGCGACATCGTCAGCATGGCCCTGACCGGCCTGACCCTGACCAGCGACATGACGCCGGCTTCGAACGACATGTACGTGGGCAGCCAGAAGGTCGGCCTGAAGAACTGGACCATCACGTCCAAGGAAAAGCCGCCGGTCCAGCTCAAGGACACCGTTGTTGCTGTCGATGTGACGGAAGCCAACTCGCTCATGGGCGTGAAGATGGCCATGGATTTCGGCATGATCAACGTGCAGGACAAGGACATGGCCGGCCTGAAGCTGGTCATGGACGCGCAGAAGCTGGATTCGAAGGCGTTCAAGGCGCTGAACGACGTCTATGAAGCCGCTTCGCGCCGCATGATGCAGAGCAAGGGCGAGGAGCAGGCTCCCCAGTTCACGGACGAAGAAATGCAGGTCGTCAAGACCAACGTCGAACTGCTGCTGGCCGGCAACCCGACGCTGGCGGTGTCGCCGCTGGAAGTGCGCACGGCCAACGGCACGTCGACCTTCAACCTGGATCTGGACATGGCCAAGCCGGCATCGCTGGACGGTGAGTTTGCCGACACGCTGAAGCAGGCGATCCGCAAGCTCAATGCCAAGCTGGTGCTGTCCAAGGGCAACCTGAGCGACCTGATGGCCATCGAGCCCCAGGTGCGCGGCGTGCCAGCCGAGCAGGCTCAGCAGACCGCCAAGGGCCAGGCTGAAATGGTCGGCACCATGGCCACCGCCATGGGCATGGCCAAGGTCGAGAACAACAACATCGTGACCTACCTGAACTACGCCGACGGCCAGGTCGACTTCAACGGCAAGAAGATGCCGGTTGAGCAGTTCCTGATGATGGTCATGAGCGGCGCGATGGGCGGCGCTCGCTAAGTCAGCGAACCCCCGTAGCGAGCTGTAATAAAGGCCGCCGCGCCCTGGGCGCGGCGGCCTTTATCGTTGGCGCGCTCCGCGCCCGTTTCACCTCAAAGCGGCAAGACGCCGGCGGCCGCTTCTCCGTTGCGCAGCACCGCCACATGGAAGCGCTTGTCGGCGGCCTTCATGATGTCTTGGGTGGGATCGCCCTGCACCAGCAGCAGATCCGCCACCTTGCCGTCGGCGATGACGCCGTGCTGATCCATGCCCATCAAGTCGTGCCCGCGCGAGGTGCCGGCGATCAGCGCATCCACGGGCGTCATGCCGAACTCCACCATGTAGGCGAGTTCCATCGCGTTCTCGCCATGCAGGTTGAACGGCGTGCCGGCGTCGGTGCCCAGCGCGATGCGCCCGCCCGCCTTGTAGTACATCTGGAACGATTCGCGGTGGCGCTGTTCCACCGCGCGCGCCTTGTCGACGGCGTAGGCGGGGATGCCGTTATCGGCGTTGGAGATGATGTTGCGGATGGCGGCGATGGTTGGCACCAGATAAGTCTGGGCGTCCAGCATCTCGCGCAGGCATTCGTCGTCCATGAAGATGCCGTGTTCGATCGAATCGATGCCGGCGCGCACGGCGTTCAGGATGCCCAGCGTGCCTTGCGCATGGCTGGCGGTGCTTTTGCGAAAGCGCTTGGCCTCGTGTACACCGGCCTTCATTTCGTCGAAGCTGTAGTGCGCGTCCATGGGGCTGACGCCCGGCGTCATGACGCCGCCCGTGGCCATGATCTTCACGAGATCGCAGCCTGCGTGGACCTGTTCTCGCACGGCCTTGATCACGTCTTCACAGCCGTCGGCGACGCGGCCGATACGGTTGCCGTGGCCGCCCGTCATGCAGATGATGCGGCCCGAGGCCTTGATCGTGGGGCCCGGGAACACGCCGCGCGCGATGGCGTCGCGCACGCCGAATTCCAGGTAGTCCTTGCCGCCGCAATCGCGCAGCGCGGTGACTCCGCCGCGCAGGCTGGCCTGGGCGTTCTCCAGCGCCGTCAGCGTGATCTGCGCGGGACCCTGCTTGCTCAACTGCGCGTTGGGATCGGCGCCGCCCGTGTAGACCAGGTGGACGTGACAGTCGGCCAGGCTGGGCATCAGGGTCATGCCGTCGGTGCGCACGGTGGCGCCGGCGTAGCCGGAGAACTCCCCGGCCGGCGCCACGCGTGTTACGTGCCGGCCTTCGACCAGCACGCCATGATCGGGCAGCAGCTTGCCCTTGCCGTCGAAAACCTTGCCGCCTATGAACAGGGTCTGTCGTGTCGCCGTCATGTCTCGCTCCGGGTGGCGCCTGGCGTTACTCCGCCACGTCCAGCCCCTCGCGGGACATGGATTGCAGGCGGGGCATGAGGCCAAGCAGGTGTTGGCTGTAGGGATGCTGCGGACGTTCGAAGAGGTCTTCGGTGTCGGCCACTTCCAGCAGTTCGCCATAGCGCATCACGCCCACGCGGTCGCACATCTGGCGGATCACCGGCAGGTCGTGGCTGATGAACAGCATGGTCAGCCCGAGTTCCTCTTGCAGGTCCTTCAGCAGATTCAGGATCTGCGCCTGGATCGACACGTCCAGCGCCGAGGTGGGCTCGTCGCAGATCAGGAAACGGGGGCGCGTGGCCAGCGCGCGGGCGATGCAGATGCGCTGGCGCTGCCCGCCCGAGAACTCGTGCGGAAAGCGTTCCGCGGCGCGGTCGCCCAGGCCCACCACGTCCAGCAGGTCGGCCACGATGCGGCGCGCTTCGGCCTCGCTGGCTGCCAGCTTGTGGAAGCGGATCGGCTCGGCCACGATGTCCAGCACCCGCATGCGCGGGTTGAGCGAGGAGAACGGGTCCTGGAAGATCATCTGGATCTGCCGCCGGAACGGGTTCAGCTGTTTCTCGCCCTTGAGCGCGGTCAGGTCGGTGCCGCCGAAATTGACCGAACCTTCGCTGGGCGTGTAAAGCCCGGATATCAGCCGCGCCACGGTCGACTTGCCGGAACCGGACTCGCCCACCAGGCCGAAGACCTCGCCCTCGCCGATGGAGAAATTGACGCGCTTGACCGCGTCCAGCGTGCGCTGGTTGCGCTTGAGCAGCGCGCTCTTCAACACGAAGCGCATGCTCAGGTCCTTGACCTGCACCAGCGGCCCGTCCGTGCGCGCGCCGAAGTCGCGGCGCTGCCCCAACCAGTGCGTGGCCAGGTCCAGCGGCTGCGCGGGCTTCTTCACGTCCTCGATGTAGGTCACCAGCGGGAAGCGCCGCAGCTTGATGTCGGGCCGCGGCACGGCCGAGATCAGGCTGCGCGTGTAGGGATGGTCGGGGTCGCCCAGGATCTTGGAGGTGGGGCCTTGTTCGACCAGCTTGCCGTGGTACAGCACCGCCACGCGGTCCGTCACGTCCGCGATCACGCCCATGTCGTGCGTGATGATGATCATGCCTACCTGCTCTTCGCGGCACAGCTTCTTGAGCAGTTCCAGGATCTGCGCCTGGATCGACACGTCGAGCGCGGTGGTGGGCTCGTCGGCGATGATGACTTCGGGTTCGCAGCACAGCGCCAGCGCGATTACCACGCGTTGCCGCATGCCGCCGGAGAACTGGTGCGGGTACTGCTTGACCCGCAGTTCCGGCTTGTCGATGCCGACCTGCACCAGCAATTGCACGGCGCGCTTCTGCGCTTCGGCGTGGGACAGGTTCAGGTGCACCTGCATGGTCTCGACCAGCTGGCTTTCCACCGTTTGCAGCGGGTCCAGCGAGGTCAGCGGATCCTGGAAGATCATGCCGATGCGGCGGCCACGCACTTTGCGCTTTTGCGCTGGGTTCAGGGTGTCGATGCGTTCGCCGTTCAGCAGTACGGCGCCGCCCGCCAGGCGGCCGGGCGCCTCCAGCAGACCGATCACGGCATTGCCTATGGTGGACTTGCCGGCGCCGGATTCGCCCACCACGCCCAGGATCTCGCCTTTTTCCAGCGACAGCGACACGCCGTCCACGGCCACCAGCGTGCCGCGGCGGCTGGGAAATTCGATGCGGATGTCTTCGATATTCAACAGGGCCATGGCTTCCTCAGCGCAGCTTGGGGTTGAGCGCGTCGCGCAGCCAGTCGCCCAGCAGGTTGACCGACAGCACCAGCGCCACCAGCGCGATGCCGGGGAAGATGGAGATCCACCACATGCCCGAGAAAAGATAGCTGTTGCCGATGCGGATCAGCGTGCCCAGCGAGGGGGCCGTGGGCGGCACGCCCACGCCGAGGAACGAGAGCGTGGCTTCGGTGATGATGGCGATGGCCAGGTGGATGGTGGCGATGACCAGCACCGGTCCCATGACGTTGGGCAGGATGTGCCGACGCAGGATGGTGATGGGGCCGATGCCGATGAGGCGCGCCGCCTGCACGTATTCCTTGTTGCGTTCCACCAGTGTGGAGCCGCGCACGGTGCGGGCGTACTGCACCCAGCCGGAGATGCCGATGGCGAAGATCAGCACGTACAGCGCAAGCTGGTCGTGCATGTCGCGCGGCAGCAGACCGCGCGCCACGCCGTCGATCAGCAGCGCCACCAGGATGGCCGGAAACGACAGCTGCACGTCGGCGATGCGCATGATGAAGCTGTCCACGCGGCCGCCGGCATAGCCGCTGATGAGGCCCAGGGTCACGCCCAGCACCATCGAGAACAGCACGGACGCGAAGCCCACCAGCAATGACACGCGCGAGCCGTACAGCACGGCCGACAGGATGTCGCGGCCCTGGTCGTCGGTGCCCAGCAGGAAGTCGGGGCTGCCGCCCTCTTCCCAGGATGGCGGCGTGTTGGCGTCCATGATGCTCAAGGAAGCCAGGTCGAAGGGGTTGTGCGGCGCGACGACGGGCGCGAACAGCGCGCCCAGCAGAATGGCCAGCGTGACGATCGCGGCGATGATGGCGCCGGGAGAACGCTTGAAACTGTGCCAGAGGTCGCTGTCGGCGGCGCGGGCGAAGAAGGGAGCGATGCGAGCAATCATGACGAGTCCTTTACTTGCTCTGCACGCGCAGACGCGGGTCCACGGCGAAGTACAGCAGGTCCACGACCAGGTTGATGACCACGAACATGAAGGCGATCAGCACCAGGTAGGCCGCCATGACGGGGATGTCCACCATGCTGATGGCCTGGATGAACAGCAGGCCCATGCCGGGCCACTGGAACACGGTTTCGGTGATGATGGCGAAAGCGATGATGGAGCCCAGCTGCAGCCCGGTGATGGTGATGACGGGCACCATGGTGTTCTTGAGCGCGTGGCGGAAATTGATCAACCGTTCCGGCAGGCCTCGGGCGCGCGCGAACTTGATGAAGTCGGCGCGCAGCACTTCCAGCATTTCGGCGCGCACCAGCCGCATGATCAGCGTCATCTGGAACAGCGCCAGCGTGATGGCGGGCATGATCAGCGCCAGCCAACCTGATTTGGTCAGAAAGCCGGTGGTCCACCATCCCAGGCTGACCACGTCGCCGCGCCCGAAGCTGGGCAGCCATCGCAGCTGCACGCCGAAGACCAGGATGAGCAGGATGCCGATGAGGAAGGTGGGCAGCGATATGCCGGCCAGCGAAATCGCCATGAAGGCCTTGGACAGCACGCCGTGGCGTTTGAGCGCGGTGTAGATGCCCATGGGTATGCCCAGGGCCAGCGCCATCACGGCGGACACGAAGGACAGTTCCAGCGTGGCGGGCATGCGCTCTTCGAGCAGTTCGCTGACGGGCCGGCGATGGCGGTACGACATGCCGAAGTCACCGCGCACGGCATTGGCCACGAAGTGCGCGTACTGCACCACGAAGGGATCGTCCAGACCCAGCTGTTCGCGCAGTTGGGCGCGTTGTTCAGGGGTGGTGTCCTGGCCGACCATGCTGGCTATCGGATCGCCGACATAGCGGAACATGGAGAACGCGATCAGCGCCACCGTCAACATCACCAGCACCGACTGGATAAGCCGTTGCGCAACAAAGGAAAGCATTATCGGGAGCCCTCGGTTTCAGATAACGCCGGGCCGCGTTTCCCGCGGGTGGCGGGAGCCGGGGCTGGGCCGGGCGCGCCCGGGCGGCATGCGCCGCCCGGGGCTCGCGTCGCTGCCGTTTACGGCAGGACGACGTCGCGCAGGTCGAGCACGTCGTCGGCGCGCTGGATGACCTTGATGTTGTCCTTCACGCCCCAGGACATGGGCTGCTGGTGCAGCGGCAGGTAGCCATAGTCGGTGCGCACGATCTCGAAGGCTTCCTTGATCATGGCGTTGCGCTTGGCCTGGTCGGTTTCCACGCCGATCTTGTCGGTGAGTTCGTCGACCTTCTTGTTGCAGTAGCCGCCCAGGTTGAACTGGCCCGCCGCGGTCTTGGCGTTGCGGCACGAGGTCAGGTTCAACAGCGTGTTGTGTGCATCGGTGGAGCTGGGCGTCCAGCCCAGCATGTACATGCTGGTCTGGTTGCCGGCCTGCAGCAGGATCTTGCCGAAGTACTTCGACTTGGTCTGCGCCAGCAGGTTGATCTTGATGCCCACGCGCGCCAGCATGCCGGCCACGGCCTGGCAGACCTTTTCGTCGTTGACGTAACGGTCGTTCGGGCAGTCCATGGTGACCGTGAAGCCCTTGGGATAGCCGGCCTCGGCCAGCAGCTTCTTGGCGCGTTCGGGATCCGGCTTGTACGGCGCGCCGAAGGAATCGTCATAGCCGTTGATGGCGGTGGCGATGAGCGAGCCCAGCGGCTTGGCCGCGCCGCGCATGATCTTCTCGTTGATGGCCTTGGTGTCCACGGCCAGCACCACGGCTTCGCGCACCTTGGGATCCTTGAAGGGGTTCTTGCCCTTCACGTCCGAGAACAGCAGCTCGTCGCGGTCCTGGTCCATGCCGATGAAGATGGCGCGCGCTTCGGGTGCGGTCAGCGGCTTGACGCCCTTGGCGTCTTCGATCCGCTTCCAGTCTTGCACGGGCACGGGCTGCACCAGGTCCATTTCGCCGGAGATCAGCGCGGCCACGCGCGTCGCTTCCTGCGTGATCGGCTGGAAGATGACCTCGTCGACATTGGTCTTGATGTTCTTGTTCCAGTAGCCGTCGTAGCGTTTGAGCACGGTCTTCACGTCGGGCTGGCGCGAGGCGAGCATGAAGGGGCCGGTGCCGTTGGCGTTGAGGTTGGCGTAGTTGCCCTGGTTGTCGCCCTTGACGTTGGTGGCTTCGGTGGTCTTGTTCTTTTCCGACCACGACTTGCTCATGATGTACAGGAACACCCATTCGCGCGGCAGGATGGGGTTGGGCGTGGGCGTGGTGACTTCGATGGTGTAGTCATCCACCTTCTTGATGTCGGAGGCCTTGGCGCCGTAGCCCTTCATGTCGGAGCCCGGGGTCAAGCTGCGCTTCCAGGAGAAGATGACGTCGTCCGCCGTGAACGGCGAGCCGTCGTGGAACTTCACGCCCTTGCGCAGCTTGAATACCCATTTCGTGGGTTCGGGGTTCTCCCAGCTTTCCGCCAGCAGCGGCGTCAGTTTCAGATTGCCGTCGTAGCCGGCCAGTGTTTCGTAGATGTTGCCCTGGAAGCCCAGCGTGAACGTTTCGTTCAGGGCCATCGGATCCATGGACGTCGCATCGCCTTGGTAGGACCAGTGAAAGGTCTTGGCGGCCGCGCCGGCGCTGAATGCCAGCGATGCAGCGATGGCAGCCGCGAGCGCAGCTTGCTTCAGGTGGGGAAAAGTACGCATAGCCCTCATGCTCCGTGTGGTGCGCGGATAGCGCGACAGAAGTGACAGGGCCCCGGCCCCATGGGGGATCCGGGGCATGGCGTTGCTGCTTACGACGAAAGACGGATTGGGGTCTGGCGGGACGCAGCGCGTGCTGCGCGCGCGCCGAAGATGGCGCTGCGGGAAATCACTGCGTAGGACTTCGACTTCACGATAGACCCAACCCCTTGTGATTATCATGACGGGGACGGACCCGCGCCTATGCAGAACGAATCTTATAGATCCATTCGTTTAAGCGTCAATCGGTTTGGATTGGGGTTAGTACTTGCTTGCCGACGGCGTGGAATGGTGCGTGCGGCAAGGCTGGCGGCTCTGCGTTCAGGCGCCGGGCGGCGGCGCGTCGGCAAGGGTTTTCGCCAATTCGCGCAGCACGCGCTTGCGGCGGTCGCTGTCTTCGTAGTGCTCGCCCAGGGCCGACCATTCGGGCCGGCTGCGGGCCTCTTGCAGCGCTTCGGGCAAGGGCCCTTTGCGCCAGGCCTCGTCCTCCGGATGGTCTAGTCTCAATGGTTCGCGCGCGGCGTGGCCGCGGCGCTCCAGAGCTTCTATCAATTGACGCTGGCGCAGGGCCAGAAGGCGCAGCACGGCGTCGTCGACGCTGATCTCGCGCCAGCCGCGCAGTTTGCCCGCGACGCGCTTGCCCAGCTTTTCCACGCCTTGCCACAGGCCGCCGGCGGCGGCGCCGATCAGCATGCCGGTGCCCAGGCTCAAACCCGCGCTGAACAGATCCACCGCGGCGCCGGCCATGGCGCCGGCGGCGGCGCCCATGCCCATCTGCACGCCCATGTCCTTCAACGCCTGAGGATGGAACAGGTCCATGCCCCAGCGCTCGCCTTGCAAGGGCAGCGCATCATCGGCGAAGTCCGCCGCGCGGAAGTTGTAGAGCGCCAGCAGGGCGTTCACGCAGGTCTGCTCGCGATGGCGCACCTGGTCGCGCAGCTTGCCCGAGGTGGCGGCGAGCGCCGTTTCGTCGCTGGCGCTGGAGACATGCAAGGCGGCCACGTCGATCAGCAGGTCAGCCAGCAGCTCGTAAGCCGAGCCGTGGCGCGCGCGGCGCTGCTCGGCCAGGTTGGCGGACAGCCGGGCCAGCGCGGGGGCGTGCCGGTCCAGCAGCACGCCGAGCTTGGCGTAGAGCTGCTGTTCGCCATCCAGCGGCGGCGCGACGGTATCGAACTCAACGACCGCGTGCAGGCCCAGCCGCGCCATGGCGGCGCGCCATTCGTCAGCGCGATGCGCGGGTGCGTTGACGAAGTTCAGCACCGGCAGCAGGGGCCGGCCGCAAGCGGCCAGGATGGCGAGTTCGTCGCGGTGCTTGCCCAGCACCGGGTCGCGCGCGTCGATGACGTACAGCGCGGCGTCGCAGTCCAGCATCTTGGCCAGCACGCGGGCCTCCTGCTCGTAGCGGCCATGCGCTTCGGGCGTGTCGAGGAAGCGGCGGATGCGCGCCGGTCCGTCCAGGCGTTCTTGCGGGCTGTCGAGTTTTTCCAGGTACTCCAGCAGCGAGATGCTGTCTTCCATGCCCGGCGTGTCGAACCATTCCAGCACGGCCCGCCCTTCCAGCCGCAGGCGCGCGCCTTCCACGTGGCGGGTGGTGCCGGGGCTGTCGGCGACTTCGCCGAAGGTGGTGTCGCGCGTCAGCGTGCGCAGCAGCGAAGTCTTGCCGGTGTTGGTATGGCCGACCAGCGCGATCTTGATGAGGTCTTCAGCCATGGCCGGACTCCAGCCACGCGTACGGGACGATGGGCGCTTGCAACACGGCGTCGGCGGGCAGGCCCAGCGCCAGCAGGCGTTCGCGCCATAGCGAGGCGCGGGGGGTGGCGGTATCGGCGCCGGTGCCGGTGCTGGCGTGGGGCGTGACCAGCCAGACGCGCGTCTGTTCCGCGTGCGCGGCCAGTTCGGCGATCAGCGACAGCGTGCCCCGGTCGGGTGTCTGGCGCGCATCGCAGGCGATCAGCATGCGCGTGGCGGCCTTGCTGGCCAGCGCGTCCAGCACGCGGTTGCGTTCTTCGCGGGTATCCAGATTGCCGGCCTGCTGGATGCCCGCAGGCATGTCCGCGGGCGGCCAGGCCAGGTCCGGCGGCAGTTCCAGTCCCAGCAGCACCGGCTGGCCGCCCAGGCCCGCCAGCGAGGGGGCGCCGACACGCGGTTCGTGCAGCGGATCCACGGGACGATCGATGCCGGTGGACAAGGCCGGCGGCTCCAGGCGGTCGCGCAGGGTGGAGAAGCCGGGCAGCGAGGGATCGATGCGCAGGCCGCGCAAGGCGCGCAGCGAGCCCGCCACGCACAGCGCGCCGGCCAGCAGCCGGGGCAGGACGCCGTAGACGACCAGCACGCCGATCAGCCAGAGCGACCACTGCACCTGCGCCTCGGCGGGCAGGGCCTGGGCGCCGTCGCTGGCGCGGATCATGGCCGCGTCGGGCATCGGAAAGCCCAGTTGGGCCGGCAGCCAGCCGATGGCCTGTGTCAGCCGCACGAAGGTGTCGGGCGCCAGCAAGGTGGTGGCCCAGATGAAGCGGTAGCTGGCGGTGGACAGAACGGCCAGCAGGACCGCCAGCGCGGCGCACAGGGCCGTCAGCCACAGCAGGTGGCTGATGCTGCCGAAGAGCCAGCGCAGGGCGCCCGCGCGGGCCAGCAGGTTCAGGAAGGCCTGGGGCACGAGCGCGCTGTCTGGGCCGCGCGCCAGCTTGCGCGTGGCCCAGAGCCAGAGGCGTCCCAGTCCCGTGACGGAGGACGCCCGCAGCAGGAAGCTGGCCAGCCACAGCAGGAAGGTGAGCGCATGCAGGCCCAGCAAGGCGCCCAGCGCCCACAGCACGTTGACCGGCCGCGATCCGTCGCCGAGCGCGCCCAGGGCGGCGGCCGCGCCGGATATTGCGGCCACGAGGAATAGCGCGGCCAGGATGGCGAGAGCGCTGCGGCGCCAGGTGTCGATCAGGGGAGCGAGGTTCTCGCGTTGCGCCAGCAGCGCGGCGCGGGCCAGGATGCGCGACGGCAGGTCGATGTCCTGCTGGCGCACGCGGCGCACGGCATCCGTGTCTTCCAGGGGGCCCCAATGCGCTTCGCGCAGGCGGATCAGCTCCGCCAGCCAGTGCGCGCGCACGGGGCCGGTGCTGACGGGTTCAGCCGCAGAGGCGGAGTCGCGAGAGGTCGGAGACGGCATCGCGTCGGGCAGGGGCACGGTCAGGCCCTAGGGGCGGTGCGCCATTGTAGACCGGGCGGGTCGGGAAACGGGGCCGCAGCGCCCTGCTCAGTGCTGGGCGCGGGCGCTGCGATACTGCCCGGGCGTGACGCCGACGGCGTCGCGGAAGACTCGAGCCAGATGGCTGGCGTTGCCGAAGCCGCTGGCCTGGGCGATGCCGGCCAGATCGCCCTTGCCGGCCGCGAGCAGCGTGCGCGCGTGCGCCAGCCGCCGCGCCCGTACCCAGGCGTGCGGCGGTTCGCCGAAAGAGGTGTGGAACATGCGGGCAAAGTGATAGGTGGACAGCGCCGCCACCCCCGCCAGCTGGTCCAGCGTAAGCGGTTCGGCCAGATGCGCGTCCACGTAGTCGATGATGCGCCGGCGCACGGCGGGCGCCAGGCCGCCGCGCAGGGGCGCCGCGGGCTTGCGCGCCACGCCCTGGTTCAGCAGATGGTGCAGCACGGTCTCGGCCGCAGTGCTGGCCGCTAGCCGGTCGGCGGGCTGGCTCCAGTCGGTGTCCAGCAGTTGCCGGCATACGTCGATCAGCGATTCGTCGTGGATGTAGGTGCGGTCGCGCAGTTCCAGCGTGCGGGGCTCGCAGTCCAGCCGCATGACGGCTTCGCGGGCCAGGCGTTCCGGCGCGATGTACAGGTGCAGGAAATGCACGGCGTCGTTCATGCTCCAGCGCGAGTAGTGTTCCGACGGCAGCACGCAGAACTTGCCGGCGCCGCCGTGCAGCGTGTCCCGGCCCACGCGGAACGACTTGTCGCCGCCGTGCAGGTAGAGCGACAGCGTGTGGTGGCCGGGGTTGTCGTAGGCCAGGGTCTCGCAGGCGCTGCGCGACCATTGCGAGATGGCTATGCCCTCGCCCAGCGCGGCGGCGCGCGCCAGCGTCGCGGTGGAACTGGACAGGGTGCGGAAGACGGAGAAATCGGCCGGGGCCGAAGCGACGGTAGCCATATGAGTGGAATGCTACTGCGATCTCGCGCGCGACGCGCTCGCGCGAGGAAGAAAACCGCAAGAACCGGCAATCGTCGCAGACCGGAACCGCGCACACTGGGCTCCCTGGCGGTTTTCTGGACCGCCGTCCCGTGTCCCTGTTTCAGCCCTGTCGCGCATCGCATCGTGAATCTCTTTTTGTATTTCCTCACTGTCGTTATCTGGGGCACCACCTGGATCGCCATCAAGCTGCAGCTGGGCGTGGTGGCGATCCCCGTCTCCATCTTCTACCGGTTCGCGCTGGCCGGCCTGATCCTGTTCGCGGCCCTGGCGCTGACCCGCAAGCTGCAGAAAATGGACCGGCGTGGCCATTGGCTGTGCGTGGGTCAGGGCCTGTGTCTCTTCTGCCTGAACTTTCTGTGCTTCTACACGGCGACTCAGTGGATCCCCAGCGGCCTGGTGTCGGTGGTGTTCTCGGCGGCGACGCTGTGGAATGCGCTGAACGCCCGCCTGTGGTTCGGCACCCGCGTCGCGCCGCGCGTGATGATGGCGGGCGCGCTGGGTTTTTCCGGCTTGGTGCTGCTGTTCTGGCCAGAACTGGCGGGGCAGGAGGCCAGCCATGAAACCCTGCTGGGCCTGGGCTTCGCCCTGCTGGGCACGTTCTGCTTTTCGACCGGGAATATGCTGTCGTCGCTACAGCAGCGCGCCGGCATCCGGCCCTTGACCGGCAACGCCTACAGCATGCTCTATGGCGCAGCCATCCTGCTGGCGGGCTGTCTGGCGGCGGGCCTGCCGTTCGAATTCGATGCCTCGGCCTCGTACGTGGGCGCCCTGCTCTACCTGGCCATTCCCGGATCCGTGGTTGGCTTCACCGCCTATCTGACGCTGGTGGGGCGCATGGGGCCGGCGCGCGCCGCCTACTGCACGGTGCTGTTCCCGGTGGTGGCCCTGAGCGTGTCCACCTTTGCCGAAGGCTATCAATGGACGGCGCCGGCCCTGTTGGGCCTGGCGCTGGTGATGCTGGGCAACTTGCTGGTCTTCACGAAGTGGACGCCGTTCGCGCGGCGCGCGGCGGCTTGAGGGCGGCCAGGGGGCGGTTCACACAAAAAGGATGCTTGCGCAGGCCAGCTATCGGGCCAGGGCGCGCAGCCCTTCGAGCAGGCGGTCGATTTCCGCGTCGCTGGTCAGATAGCTGACCGAGGCCCGCGCAATCTGCGTCAGGCCGCGCGCCTGCATGTCCAGCGGGGTATAGGGCACGCCATTACTGCCGATGGTGATGCCCTGCGCCACCATGGCGCGTTGCACGGATACGGCGTCCTGGCCGGCCAGGTTGAAGGACACCAGACCCGAGCGTTCGCGGCCCTGGTCCAGCACCGTGATGCCGGGGATGGCCGCGAGCTCAGCCCGCAGGGCTTGGGCCAAGGCGTCGATGCGCGCGCGGATGGCCGGCAGGCCGATGTCCAGGGCTTCCTGCAAGGCGTTGGCCAGGCCGCAGCGCAGCGCCAGCGAGGCCTCGGCCGATTCCAGGCGGGCGGCGTCCTGACGCAGCATGGGCTCGCCGTCCACGCCCAGGGGCGCGGAATGGGTGTCGACGAAGGCGGGCGTGAGCTGGTCCAGGAAGCCGCGCCGCACATACAGCAGGCCGGTGCCGCGCGGACCGCGCAAGGCCTTGCGTCCAGCCCCGCTCAACACGTCGCAGCCGATCTGCGCCACGTCCACCGGCAACTGGCCGATGGCCTGCGCCGCATCCACGAAATACGGGATGCCGTGGCGGCGCGCCACGCTGCCGACGGCGGCGGCGGGATTGATCAGGCCGCCATTGGCTGGCAGCCAGGTCAGCGCAATCAGGCGCACCCGTTCGTCCAGCATGGCCTCCAGCGCCTGCGCATCGACGCAGCCGCTATCGTCCGAAGGAATGGTCTCCAGGGTGGCGCCGGCACGCTGCGCCCTGAGCCGCATGGTGGCCAGATTGCCGCCCCATTCGTGGCGGCCCACCAGGATGCGGTCGCCGGCGCGCCATGGTTCCAGCGCCGCGAAAGCCGCGCCCCAGCCGGGGGAATTGCCGCCAGTCAGCGCGATTTCCCCAACGTCTGCGTTGAGCAGCCGTGCCGCAAGCACGCGCGCCTGCTCGGTCAGCTCGCGCGAAGCCACGCCGGCTTCCATCGGGCCTTGCGTGGCCTCGCGTTGCAGATGCGCGTGGATGGCTTGCAGCGTGGAGGCCGAGGGCAGCGATGAGCCGGCATGATTGAAGTGGACGGTGGTTTGCGCGCCGGGAGTCTGGGCGCGCAGCGCTTCCACGGCGCTCGGGGTCAAGGAGGCGGACATGGCTGCTCCGGCAGGGATCAGGCTTGCGTGAGCGCGATGACGGCTTCGATCTCCACCGCCACGCCCTGCGGCAGGGACGCCACGCCGACGGCGCTGCGCGCATGGCGGCCGGCGTCGCCGAAGACCTCGACCATCAGGTCCGAGGCGCCGTTGGCGATGGCGCTCTGGCGGTTGAATTCCGGGGTGCTGGCCACGAACACGCCCAGTCGCACCACGCGGGCCACGCGGTCCAGCTTGTCGCCGGTGGCGGCGGCGATCTGCGACAGCAGGCCCAGCGCCGACAGGCGCGCCGCTTCCACCCCATCGGCGTCCGAAACCTGGTCGCCCAGGCGGCCCAGATAGGCGGCCTTGCCGTCCTTGCGGGAAATCTGGCCGGAGATGTACAGCAGATTGCCTTCCTGCACGAAGGGCACGTAGTTGGCGGCGGGCGCGGCCGCGGCTTCGAGGGTCAGGCCAAGTTCGGCCACGCGGCCGGAGATCGAGCGGGTCATGAGGGACTCCAGATTTGGAAAAGAAGGTCAAGCCTCATGCTATCGGCCGCTGCCGGCCCTGACCAATCAATTTTCGCGCAGTACACATGAGTAAAACTAATGTGTGTCGTCTTGGGTCTGGGCTTCGTGCAGCAGCCAATCATGGAAGCGTTGCGCGGCCGCGCCGAGCGTGCCGCGCGGCGTCACGAACCACCAGCCGATACGGGGAGCCTCCAGCGCGGCGTCTGGCAAGGCTTCGACCAGCGCGCCGCTGGCGAGCTGGGCGCCGATCAGGCGGTGGCGGCCCATCGCCATGCCCTGCCCGGCCAACGCAGCCTCCACCACGATGTTGTAGTCGTGCAGGCGCACGGGCTGCACGCCGCCCAGGTCCACGCCATGATGCCGCGCCCAGGCATCCCACTCGAAGGGATGGCGGGCATGCGAGGCCAGCAATGGGAATCGCAGCAGATCCTGCGGTGTGCGTGGGCGTTTCCTGCCCGCGATCAGCGCGGGCGCGCAGACGACCGACAGCCGCTCCGCCATGATCAGCCGCGCCCGCACGCCGGGCCAGACGCCGCGTCCGTAGCGGATGGCGACGTCGACCTCGCCGCCCGCAACGTCCGCCAAGCCGATGTCGGGCTGCAATTGGAGATCGATGTCGGGATGCGCCGCGGCAAACGCCGCCAGGCGCGGCGCCAGCCAGCGCGTGGCGAACGAGGCCAGCAGCCCCACACGCAGTGTCTGCCGCGCTGTTTCGGGCGCACGGATCTCATCGGTGCCTAGGCGCAGCAGCTCGAAGGCCGCGTGTACGCGGTCGTAATAGGCCTGGCCCGCCGCAGTCAGCGCCACGGCGCGGGTGCGCCGCTCGAACAGCGCCAGGCCCAGTTCGGCTTCCAGGCGCTGGATATGGTGGCTGATGGCGCTCTGCGTCACGAAGAGCTCCTGCGCCGCCAGGGAAAAGCTCATGCGCCGCGCGGCCGCTTCAAAAGCGCGCAGGGAAACCAGGGCAGGCAGGGATCGCGCGGAACGCATGGAGACAGGCGAAGTCGTGATGAGGGAATGCGCATCATCGTACGCCGCGCGCGGCCCGGCAAACAGGCCGTGTGCGCCGCGTCCAAATGCAAAAGGCCCGCAACAAGTTGCGGGCCCTTCAGTACTGCATTCTTTGGCTCCCCGAGCTGGGCTCGAACCAGCGACCTGCGGATTAACAGTCCGTCGCTCTACCGACTGAGCTATCGGGGAACAGGTAGAGGGGGCGAATTATGCACAAAAAAACGGAAGAATGCAAAACGGGGTGGGCGTGGCAGTTCCGCGTGCTGGATATCTGCCTGTCATGCCAGGACGCGCGTGTGCGTACACCGGCTGCTTGCTGTACTGAATTGCTATCCAAGCAGGGTCAGGCAGGCGCCATTCTTTGCAGTGCAGACGGCGGGCCGGCTTCCTCGATGGCTCCTTGCCGGATACCCGTGCTTCCACTGGTAATGGCGCGCAATCCGTAGTCCGTAAGCGTCAGCTCCCGGACCTCCATTACCGCGCCGGGCTTTGAAATGAGCCGGGATCCCTTGAAAAAGGTTTCGGGCAACTTTCTGGGAGCAGTGTTCATATCAATACCTTTTCGTGACAAAGTCGCTGATGGCCTTGGCGCCGGCGCCTACGATTTCCGCGACGTCGTTGCGTTCGAAAAGTGCACGATCGCTCGAGTCCAGGTAGATCACGCCTATGGGATGCTGGCCTGAACGGTCCAGGACGGGCACGGCCATAGCCGAATAGCGCCCAGGTCCGAGCCGGCGGGCCTGGGCCGCGGTACAGCCCCATTCACGCACCAGCTCCGAACGGAGTTGATCTTCCGTTCTGTGCTGGCTGGACATCACCAGCGGTGCCTTGCTCCGGACAGCCCTACCCGCGATGCCAATGTGCACGGGAAACGTTCGTCCTGCGCCCTCGCCGCCGGAGCCCGCGTAGTTGATGATCTGCTCGATTTCTTGCGGTTCATGGATGGGAGGAACGACCCGGTGGAAGGTGGTGCGTAGGTCGGTTCCACACTTGCGCTTGTCGCACCATTCGGCAAGCATGGTGTGCATCGTGGAGACCGCTGCATCGAGACCTTCGTGGACGGTGTCCGGTCCATCCATGTCGTCTTCGGCGCGTGCAGCAGCCACGCGAACCAGCGCAGCCAGAATCAGCCAGACGCTCGTGGCGGCCGTCAGGCCGAACATCCAGGGTTCAAAGAGCGGTTCGCGCCAGCTCTTCACAGCGGCGGTTCCGGCGACGAGGAGAGGCGGGCCGTTGAACAGGACTTCTCTAGGCCACCTCTTTTGCCAGAGGCGCTTTTGCCGCACTCCGGGGAGATGATTTGTCTGCATGGGGAACCGCGCCTCCTGAGGCCAGAACTTGGCGCGATTGTAGGCAGCGAGTTCGCGGAAAGGCCGGTTTTCGGGATACGGGACCGCGTAAATAGGACAAAGCGCAATGGGCTGGCTCGGCCCCAGGCTTTCCGTTCCTGAAGCAGGCAATAAAAAACCCGCGCCGTCATAGTCGGAGCGGGTTTTCAGACCGTCCGTGGACGGATCTGCATTTGGAATCTGGTGCCGGTGAAAGGAATCGAACCCTCGACCTTCTCATTACAAGTGAGCTGCTCTACCAACTGAGCTACACCGGCGCTGCGTGCCGGGGCACGCGCAGGGTCTGCATTGTAATGAAAAAAATGCAGACCTTGCGTGGGCGCCTTATTTGACGATGGTCAGGCGCGGACGCTTGGGTTCGTCGTCGTCTCCGCCGTCGTCGCCGGGGGCGGCGTCAGCGTCGGAGCCTTCGGGCGCGGCGGTGACCGTCGCGCTCTGGGCGCCCGCTTCCGGCGGCTCGTAGGGCTGCACTTCGAAGCCCATGCCGGCGCCGGTTTCGCGCGCGTAGATGGCACTGACGGCGCCTACCGGAACGTAGACGTTTTCGGTCACGCCGCTGAAGCGGGCCTGGAATTCGATGAATTCGTTGCCCAGCGTCAGGCGGTTGGTGGCCAGCGTGCCCACGTTCAGCGTGATCTGGCCATCGCGCACATGGGCGACGGGCACCATGGTGTGCTCGTCGACCTGCACGGTGATGTAGGGCGTGTAGCCGTTATCGGTGCACCATTCGTGCAGCGCGCGGATCAGGTACGGTTTGGTCGAAGTTTCACCCATCACGCAACAGCCTTAGCGACGCATCACTTTTTCCGAAGGCGTCAGCGCTTCGATGTAGGCCGGACGCGAGAAGATGCGTTCGGCGTACTTTTGCAGCGGAGCCGCATTCTTGGGCAGTTCGATGCCGTAGTGGTCCAGGCGCCACAGCAGCGGAGCCACGGCCACGTCGAGCATGGAGAATTCCTCGCCCAGCATGTACTTGTTCTTCAGCAGCATGGGGGCCAACTGGGCCAGGCGGTCGCGGATGTTCTGGCGGGCGTTGGCCAGCTTCTTCTCGTCGGGCTTGGCGCTGCGGTCTTCCAGCGTCGAGACGTGAACGAACAGTTCCTTCTCGAAGTTGTAGAGGAACAGGCGGGGGCGGGCGCGCATGACCGGGTCGGCGGGCATCAGCTGCGGGTGCGGGAAGCGCTCGTCGATGTACTCGTTGATGATGTTCGACTCGTACAGGACCAGGTCGCGTTCGACCAGAATGGGCACTTGACCGTACGGGTTCATCACCGAGATGTCTTCGGGCTTGTTGTACAGGTCGATGTCGCGGATCTCGAAATCCATGCCTTTTTCGAACAACACGAAGCGGCAGCGTTGCGAAAACGGACACGTGGTTCCGGAATAGAGCACCATCATGGCGGTAAGTCCTTTATTGAAAAACGAAAGGCCAGCGCCTTAATCTAGCAGGCGCTGGCCCCAATTGCCAGGCGGGATAGGCGTACAGCCCTATCCGCCGATTCCGTCCCTATTTTTAATAAGGGACGGATAAACCTGGCGGGGCGTTGCGGTTAGCGCACGTGTTTCCAGTACGAGGCATTGAGGCGCCAGGTAACCAGGAAGAACAGCAGCAGGAACAACATGACACCGACGCCGAGACGGACGCGGAATGTCTGGACGGGCTCGGCCATCCAGGACATGAACGCGGTCAGGTCGGCGACGTCGTTGTCGTATGTTGCGACTTGGGCCGGGTTGGCGGCCTTGAATTTGGCATCGAAGGTGGCATGGCCGTGGTAGTTGGCTACCGGTTCGGCCTTGACCGTGGAAAAACCCTGTGCATCGTACACCGTGGTGACGCGTTCCCAGGTTTTGGGGGCGTCGCCCTTGCTTTCGACCTCGTGCATGGCGACGGTCGTGAGCTCGCGCGGACCCTGCACTTCCCAGAGGGCGTGGGGCATGCCCACGGCCGGGAAGACCAGGTTGTTCCAGCCCGTTGCGCGCGACGTGTCGCGGTAGAAGGTGCGCAGGTAGGTGTAGATGTAGTCGGCGCCCGAGGGGCCGGCGTTCACGGATTTGGCGCGCGCGATCACGGACAAGTCCGGGGGCGTCGTGCCAAACCACTGCTTGGCGTCCTTCGGGGTCATGGCGACATTCATCATGTCGCCGACCTTTTCGCCGGTGAACAGCAGGCTTTCCTTGATCTGCTGGTCGGTCAGCCCGATGTCCTTGAGCTTGTTGTAGCGCATCGAGGATGCGCTATGGCAGTTCAGACAGTAGTTGACGAACAGCTTGGCTCCGTTCTGCAGCGACGACATGTCGTTGACGCGGTACGGGGCCTTGTCCAGGGGATAGCCGCCTCCGGCGGCAAGGGTAACGGTACACGTGAGCATCAAGGCCACGGCACCAATCAGCTTCTTGATCATGGTTAATCCGTTATCTGGTGGGCTCAGTGGGCGTGGAACGTGACGCGCTCGGGCACTTTCTTGAAGGTGCCCAGGCGGCTCCATACCGGCATCAGGAAGAAGAATGCCAGGTACAGCAGCGTGCCGATTTGCGACGTGATGTTCAACGGCGGACTGGGCGGCTGCGTACCGATGTAGCCGAGCACCAGGAAGTTGACCATGAAGATGCCGTAGATCCATTTGTGCCAGGTGGGGCGGTAGCGGATCGACTTGACCGGCGAATGGTCCAGCCACGGCAGGAAGAACAGGATGACGACCGTGCCGCCCATGGCGACCACGCCCCAGAACTTGGCGTCGATCGCGCGCAGCAGCACGGCCACGACGATCAGGATGCCGGGGACGGCGATGCGCATGAAGCCCTTCAGGTTGCTCTTGACGAGCAGCGCGATGGCGCCCAGCACGGACGCGCCCGCCAGCACCCAGGTGAACTCGTCGGTGGTGGCGCGCAGCATCGAGTAGAACGGCGTGAAGTACCAGACCGGGGCGATGTGCGGAGGCGTCTTCAGCGAGTCAGCAGGGATGAAGTTGTTGAACTCGAGGAAGTAGCCGCCCATTTCCGGCGCGAAGAACACGATGAACGCGAACACCAGCAGGAAGCCAGCCACGCCCATCAGGTCATGCACGGAGTAGAACGGGTGGAACGGGATACCGTCCTTCGGGCGGCCGTACTTGTCCTTCGGGCCTTGCTTGATCTCGATGCCGTCCGGGTTGTTCGAGCCGACTTCGTGCAGCGCCACCAGGTGGGCCGCGACCAGGCCGACCAGCACCAGCGGGATGGCGATGACGTGGAAGGCGAAGAAGCGGTTCAGCGTGGCGTCCGACACGACGTAGTCGCCGCGGATCCAGATGGACAGCTCAGGGCCGATGAAGGGAATGGCCGCGAACAGGTTCACGATCACCTGCGCGCCCCAGTAGGACATCTGGCCCCAGGGCAGCAGGTAGCCGAAGAAGGCTTCCGCCATCAGACAGAGGAAGATCGCGACGCCGAAGATCCACACCAGTTCGCGCGGCTTGCGGTAGGAACCGTAGAGCAGCCCGCGCAGCATGTGCAGGTACACGACGACGAAGAACATCGACGCGCCGGTGGAGTGCATGTAGCGCACCAGCCAGCCCCATGGGACTTCGCGCATGATGTATTCGACGGACTGGAACGCGCGTTCGGCGTCCGGCTTGTAGTGCATGACCAGGAAGATGCCGGTCACGATCTGCAGCACCAGCACCAATAGGGCCAGTGAGCCAAAGAAGTACCAGAAGTTGAAGTTCTTCGGTGCGTAGTACTCGGACAGATGGGCTTTCCAGGTGGAGGTCACCGGGAAGCGCCGGTCCAGCCAGCCCAACAGGCCTGTCGTCTCGACGGTTTTCTCGCCAGCCATGTAACGGCTCCTTCTCTCACGTGGCGTAATGCGGATTTACTTACGTAATTCGGGAAAAAAGCGCGACGCGCGCGTCAGGCCTTGTTGTCTTCATCGACGCCCACGATGATGCGGGTGTCGCTGAGATATTGGTACGGCGGGACTTCGAGGTTGTCGGGCGCGGGTTTGTTCTTGTAGACACGGCCGGCCAGATCGAAGGTGGAGCCGTGGCAAGGACAGAGGAAGCCGCCCTGCCAGTCGGCGCCCAGGCCGCCACCGCCGCCCGTCTCGAAGTGCGAGGTGGGCGAGCAGCCAAGGTGGGTACAGATGCCGACGCAGACGAAGAGCTCGGGCTTGCGCGAGCGGCCTTCGTTTTCGGCGTATTTGGGCGTGAAGCCAGGGCGCTTGGAATCAGGATCGGCCAGCAGGGCGTCCTGGGTCTTGAGACCGGCAAGCTGTTCAGGAGACCGGTGGATGATCCAGACCGGTTTTCCGCGCCATTCAACCGTCTTCATGGTGCCGACGGGAATATCGCCGACGTCCACTTCAACGGGAGCTCCGGCCGCGCGGGCTTTTTCGGAGGGAGAAAACGTGCTCACAAGCGGCACTGCCGTTGCGACACCTGCTACGCCACCCACAGCACAGGCGGTGGTAACCCAGAAACGTCGCGAAGGATCGGGTGGCAGGTTGGGATCAACCGCACCGTCATCGTCGTGCACCAGCGTATCCTGACTCATCTTCCTATCCTTGTTGATGCGCCCGCTCTACGAGTAGCATCACTTCTGCGGCATCGGGTTCGCGGGAATATGTAACAACATAGCAACCGCGTATTATAGCGCCAGCCCACTCACGGGCGTATCACGAAGGGAGTGCTTTTATGAGCAAAGCGACGGGTTTCGTCAAAGAATTTCGAGATTTCGCTGTTAAAGGCAACGCAGTGGACCTGGCGGTCGGTGTCATCATCGGCGCGGCGTTCGGCAAGATCGTCGATTCGCTGGTCAGGGACATCGTCATGCCGCTGGTCAACTTCATACTCGGCGGCTCGGTCGATTTTTCGAACAAGTTCCTGGTCCTGTCGATGCCGGCCGGCTACAACGGTCCGATGACTTTCGCGGAACTGACGAAGGCGGGCGCCAACGTATTTGCGTGGGGCAACTTCGTCACCATCATCATCAACTTCGTGTTGCTGGCGTTTGTGATCTTCTGGATGGTCAAGGCCATCTACAAGGCCCGCACCAAGGCCGAGGAAGCGCCGGCACCCGCCGCGACGCCGGAAGACGTGGCGCTGCTGCGCGAAATCCGCGATCTGCTCAAGAAGCCCTGATCCGACGCTGCCGCAGGCCCGGGATTCGCGCAAGCGCGGATCGGGGCCGCGGCTGGCGGACGTTCCCGCCGGCGCATGCCGGCCTGCGCTGAACGATCCGCCGCTGTTCTCCCCCTTGTTCTATTCCGCGGCCATTTGCCGCTGCACGCGGCGCGCAAACATGGCGAAGCTTGCACGCACGATGCTGGGCTTCAACAGGAAGTCGTGCGATTCGGCGGCCAGCGCATCATTCACCGGTTTCACTTCGCCGTACGCGGCCGCCGCCTGCAGCTGATTGCGGGCCGCGCGTTCGATCAGCACCGACAGGTACAGCGCTTCCTCGATGCACGAGCCCGCCGCCAGAAAACCGTGGTTGGCCAGCAGGATGCTGCGCTTGTCGCCCAGCGCCGCCGAGATGATTTCGCCTTCCTGGTCGGCGATGGGCAGGCCGGGCCATTCCTTCAGATGGGCACAGTCGTTGTGGAACGGCGTCGCGTCCATGTGCGCGACGACCAGCGGCTGCCCCGTCATGGACAGCGTCGAGACATGGGGCGGGTGCGTGTGGATGATGCACTGCACATCGGGACGCTGGCGGTAGACCCAGAAATGGAAGCGCACGGCCGGGTTGGGCGTGCCCGGGCCGTCGAGCACCTCCATGTCTTCGTTGATGCGGATGACCGAGGCCGGGACGATCTCGTCGAATGCCTGGGCCAAGGGCGTCGTCAGGAATGTGCCGTCGTCCTGGCGCACCGTGATCTGGCCCGCCAAAGTCTCCGAATGGCCTTCGCTGGCGAGAATGCGGCAGCTCAGCGCCACCTTTTCCTCTTCGCTCCAGTTCCCGAAGTCGAGCTTGTTCGCGGAGCGCGCAAAGAAGGCGTCGGCATGGGCTTGTTTTTCCAGCATGGGGTCTCCTTGGGGATAATGGCTCCATTACACGCCCGCCTCTGCCGCCTGCGATTGACCGATCACGAACGCGGGTTGACTCAATGCGACAGGAAGGCAGGCGCTTTTCGGCCAGTGTTGGCCGGCCCGATAGAGTGTTCCGAGCATGCCACGCGCCAGCCAGACAGTGAATCCATCCGCCCGGCCCGCCTGTTCCGAGGCGGATCTCAACTTCGCGCCCCAGTTCCGCCCGTTCTACGCCCAGGAGATCGCCGGCTACGAGCGCGAGCTGGACAAGCTGGTGCTGCCGGGTGAGTTCCGGGCGTTGACTGAACAGCCCAGGCTGCAACTACAGGCCTGTAGGTTGCGCGCGGGCGGGTTGGTGGTGAGCCTGGAGTCCACGCCGATCAGCGTGCATCACCGCGCGGAGCATGCGGCGGATCTGGAGCATGCGGAGTTCCTGGCGAGCTTCGTGATCGCCGGGCACGGCGTCATCGTGCAGAACGAGGCCACGCTGCCGCTGGAGCCGGGCGACATCATCTTCCGCACGACCGCGCTGCCGTCCGAGATCCGCATGTACACCGATTCGCGCATCGTGGTGGTCAAGGGGCCGCTGTCGCGCCTGCTGGGCGCGCACAGCCTGGCGATGTCGCAGTTCACCGCGCAGCGCGGCGTGGCCGCCCTGCCCATGGTGCAGACCGCCCATCGCTGTCTGCATCATGTGTTCTTCGACAAGGCGGAATCGAATCCCACGTCCTCGCTGTTTGCCGAGCAGGCGTTGCTGGCGCTGCTGGCTTCGATCTATACCAGCCAGGCGCTGGAGAAGATACCGGGCGATGCGCGCGCGCCCGCCGACAACTGGCAGGTGCTGGCCAGCTACATCGATGCCCACATCACCGATCCAGAACTGTCGGTGCAGGCGGTGGCTGACGTGCTGCGCGTCACCACGCGCTGGGTGCACCGGCTGTTCAAGATGCGCTCGCTGCAATACACCAGCTATGTGCGCGAACGCCGTTTGCAGCTGGCCAGGGAAGCGCTGGAGGATCCACGGCGCGCGCACGTCGAGGTCAAGGAGATCGCCGCGTCTTGTGGCTTTCAGCACGCCAGCCACTTCATCCGCCGTTTCCACGAACGCTTTGGCATGTCGCCGGCCCTGTACCGCAAGACCGCCAGAAGCGGCAACGGCGGCGCGTAGCGCCGCGCCGCCTGCATGTGCCGCTCTTGCGCGTCAGCCGCGGCGCAGGTCCTGCGGCGTGGGCTTCATGAGAAACGCCGAGGCGCCGGCGACGATGCCGAGGAAGGCCAGATAGATGCCAACGGGAAGAATGCTGTCGAACTTCTGCACCAGCGTGGCCGAGATCAGCGGCGCGAGCCCGCCGCCTATCGCCGCCGAGAACTGGACTCCGATCGACAGCCCGGAGTAGCGCAGCTCCGGCGGGAACTGCGCGCTGTAGAGGCTGGATTGGGGCGCGATCATGATGGCGTAGTTGAAGGCCATGGCGACGAAGACGGCAAGGCTGTATGCCATCAGAGAACCGCTGCCCACCGCGAGAAAGATCGGGACGGCCATGAGCGCCAGGAACATGCCGCCCCAGCCACAGACGCGACGCGCGCCGATGCGGTCGGCCAGCACGCCGAACAGCGGAATGGTGAATATCAACAGGCCGGCCCCGTAGAGCAAGGCATGCAGCGCGTCGGCGCGGCTGAAACCCAGCTTGGACACGGCATAGGACACCGAGAACACCAGGAAGGTGTAGATCAAAGTGACCTCGGCGATCTTGCAGCCTATGCACAGCAGCAGCGATTTGCCGTGTTTGCGTAGCAGTTCCCCCAGGGGCATCTGGTCTTGCAGGGGCTGCCTGGCCCGCGCCTTCTCGCGCTTGACCTCTTCGAACTCCGGCGACTCGTCGATGCCGTGGCGGATGAACAGGCCGACCACGATGAGCACGGCGCTGGCGAGGAACGGCAGGCGCCAGCCCCAGGACAGGAAGTCCTCTTCCGGCAGCCGCGTCACCAGCGCGAAGGAACCCACCGACAGCAGGATGCCCAGGGGCGCGCCCACCAGCGGCAGGCTGCCGAAGAAGGCCTTCCATTTCGGCGGCGCGTGTTCGACCGCCATCAGCATGGCGCCGCCCATCTCGCCGCCGAACGACAGCCCCTGGCCGATGCGCAGCACCACCAGCAGCACGGCCGCCGAGATACCGATCTGTTCATAGGTCGGCAGCAGCCCGATGAGCACGGTGCATATGCCCATCAGCAGCAGGCTGAGCGTCAGCATGGATTTACGGCCGACGCGGTCGCCGAAATGGCCGAAGAGAATGCCGCCAATGGGCCGCGCCAGCATGCCGCTGGCGAAGGCGCCGAAGGCTGCCAGCGTGCCGGTCACCGGATCGAACTGCGGGAAGAAGATCTTGTTGAACACCAGCGCCGCCGCGGTGCCGTAGGCAAGGAAGTCGAAGGCTTCCACCGCGGTACCGATGACCGTCGCGACGGCGACGCGGAACAGGTTCGGTTTCTTGTGTGATTGGGCAATAGGCTGCGCGGCCTGGATGGCGTCCATGTCGTTCCCTCTTGTCTTGTAATAGTGGTTTTTGTCGTTGTGCGCGGGGCTCAGGGGCCCGGCGGCACATACCCCGGCAACTGCTGTATGCGCTTGCGCCACGCCGCGATGGCGGGATGGGCGGCGATGTCGATGGCGGCTTCCTCGGCCAGCGCCAGGTAGCCGTAGCAGGCGATGTCGGCCACGGTTGGTGCATCGCCGCCCGCCAGCCATGCGTGGTCCGCAAGACGCTTTTCCAGGCGCAGCAGCACGCGGTCGGTGCGGGCCTGCATGGCGGGCACGTCGAGCAAGGCTTCGCTCACGCCCAGGTGGTGCGCGGCCTCGGCGTTGCTGACCACGCGCGTCAGGCGCAGCGGCTGCAGGCTGTTGGCGATCTCGTTGGCGGATACCGATATCCAGGCGTGCATGGCGCCGATGCGAGGCAGCGGCGCCAGCCATTCGGGGGCGTAGTGATGCGCCAGATGCAGCAGGATGGCGTGGCTGTCCCAGATGGCGGTGTCGCCGTCGGTCAGCGCGGGGATCTGCTGGAAGGCGCTGACGCGCTCGAATTCCGCGGTCTGGTTCTTGCGGGCCAGCACGTCGACGAACCTGCTTTGGTAGTCCCGGCCGATGAGCGCGAGAAAGAGGCGCACCTTGTAGCAGTTGCCGGAGCGCGGGTGGTCGTAGAGGGTCAGCATTCGATGGCTCCGTGTGTGGGAGGCCCGGCCGGAAAGGGCCGGCAGCGGGCGGCTGCATGGAATGCTAGGGCTGTGGACTGCACCCGGAATTGACAGGGAGAGAACCACGATTGACCAGATGCGACGCACAGGCGCCGCCTTGATCTCGCCCTCTGGTTTTCCCCTAGCCTAGTCCTGCCGAATCGGACGCTGGTGGCGCGTGGCCGCCGTTGGCGCCGTGCAATGAAAACGCCCCCTTGCGGGGGCGGTGTTGCGGAGGGCGCAGCCGTTTATGCCGGGTTGTCGATGTCGACGAATTCGACCTTGATGCCGAAGCGTTCCGCCACCGCCTGGCCCAGGGCCTGCGCGCCGTAGCGTTCGGTGGCATGGTGGCCCGCCGCGATGAAGCCCACGCCGGTTTCGCGCGCCTGGTGCACCGTGGATTCGGAGACTTCGCCCGTGATGTAAGCGCTGGCGCCCGCGTCAGCGGCGTCGCCCAGCATGCCTTGCGCGCCGCCCGTGCACCAGGCCACGCGGGCCAGCGGCATGTCCGGGTTGCCCACTACCAAGGGCTGGCGGCCCAGGCGCTCGGCCACGCGCGCGCCTAGTTGGCCCAGCGTCGTCACGCCTTGCGCGGCGCCCAGCCAGACCAGGTTGTCGGGGCCACAGGTTTGTGGCGCGCCGTCGTCGCGCAGCGCGGGCGTCAGGCCCAGCACGCGCGCCAGCTGCGCGTTATTGCCCAGCGTGGGGTGCGCGTCCAGCGGCAGGTGGTAGGCGTACAGGTTCAGGTCGTTTTTCAGGGCCAGCGCCATGCGCGCGCGGCGCGTACCGATGACGCGGCGGTCTTCGTTGCGCCAGAGCCAGCCGTGGTGCACCAGCACCGCGTCCGCGCCGCGCTCGACCGCCACGCGCAGCAGGGCTTCGCTGGCCGTGACTCCGGTGATAATGTGTGCGATTTCGGATCGGCCTTCCACCTGCAGCCCGTTGGGGCAATAGTCCTTGAAGCGCGCTGCTTGCAGGGTGTCGTCCAGCCAATTGGCCAGGACGTGGGAGTCCACTTTACTCATAGCTAGTCCTATCAGAATCATGCGCCGATATTGGCTGATCTTTGCTCAGGCCGTCACGGTCTGCCTGGGTATTCTATTCGTGGTGACGACCTTGCGGCCCGACCTGCTGCGGCTGGCCGGGCCGGCGGCAGGGCCTCAGCCCGCTGCGGCGGCTGCAAGACCGCCGGCTGCGCGCGCCGAGGCCACGGCATCCTATGCCGACGGCGTGGCCCGCGCGGCGCCCTCCGTGGTCAACGTATACACCACCAAGCACGTGAATGTGCCGTTGATTCCGCTGCCCGACGATCCGGTGCTGCGCCAGTTCTTCGGCCAGGTGCCGGGTGTGACGCGGCGCCAGGCGTCCACCAGCCTGGGATCCGGCGTGATCGTGAACCAGGACGGCTACGTGCTGACCAATTACCACGTGGTGCAGGCCGCGGACGCGATCGAGGTCGCGCTGGCGGACGGCCGCCGCGATGCGGCAAAGGTGGTGGGCGCGGATCCGGATACCGATCTGGCCGTGCTGAAGCTGGCTACCCTGCGCGCCTTGCCCGCGGCCACGCTGGCCCCCGACCGGGGCCTGCGCGTGGGCGACGTGGTGCTGGCTATCGGCAATCCGTTCGGCGTGGGGCAAACGACCACGCTGGGCATCGTATCGGCGCTGGGCCGCAACGGACTGGGCCTGAACACCTACGAGAACTTCATCCAGACCGACGCGGCGATCAATCCCGGCAATTCGGGTGGCGCGCTGGTCGATGCCACGGGCAATCTGGTCGGCATCAATACCGCGATCTATTCCGAATCGGGAGGGTCCATGGGCATAGGCTTCGCCACCCCCATCGAGATCGCGCGCAAGGTCATGGACGAGATCGTCAAGACCGGCGGGGTCAAGCGCGGCTGGCTGGGCGTGGAACCGCAGGACGTGACGCCGGAGCTGGCGCGCGCGTTCGGGCTGGATCGGGACACCGTGGGCGTGATCATCGCCGGCGTGATGCGTGACGGGCCGGCGGCGCGCGGCGGCTTGCGGGTCGGGGACATTGTGCAGTCGGTCAACGGCAAGCGCATGGCCGACACCACCAGCCTGCTGTCGGAGATCGCGCAGCTGCCGCCGGGCCAGAGCGCCAAGCTGGGCATATTGCGCGGCGGCAAGCCCGCCGAGCTGGCGGTGGTGGTGGGTACGCGCCCGGGCAAGCCGCGCTAGAAGGGGGCGGACTCCGGGGGCGACGGGCAATCAGGTCGCGGCGGGGTCTTTGGCCATCAGGCGCACCGCCGACAGGATGGCCTTCTTGGTGCTTTCGGATTGATTGCGCAGCAGCGTCCAGATTTCCGTGCAATAGCCGTCCGGGCCGTCGTCCGGCGGGGACGCGCCGTTGTGTGGTGCATCCCCGCCCGGCCCCACGCCGTCGGTCAGCCACGGCACGCTGGTGTCCAGGGCGCGCGCCAGCCGCAGCAAGGTGGCGCGAGACGGCGAATAGCAGTCTTCGCGCATGAGGATTCGATGGATGCAGGACTGCGGCACGCCGGAAATGCGCGCCAGCTGGTTCTGGCTTTTGATGCCGCGCCATCGCATCAGGGTGTGCAGTCTTTGGGCGAGTGACATGAAGGCAATGTAGAGTCGCCGTGGGCCGCCCACAAGGTGAAACGGTCCTGCTTTGTGGGCAGGACCGTCCGAGGGGATCAGTGGCGCTCGGTCAGCGAGTCCGAGTCGACCTCGCTTTGCGCATCCGGTTTTGGCGTGACCAGGCGGGCGCAGATCAGTCCGACCTCATAGAGCAGGCACAGCGGCACGGCCAACATGAACTGGCTGACCACGTCGGGCGGCGTGACCACGGCGGCAATGATGAAGGCGCCCACCACCACGTAGCCGCGGGCGGCCTTCAGCTTGGACAGCTCGACCACGCCCATCTTCACCAGCAGCACCACGGCCACGGGCACTTCGAAGGTGATGCCGAAGGCCATGAACATCGTCATGACGAAGCTCAGGTAGGCCTCGATGTCAGGCGCGGGCGTGATGGACTGCGGCGCGAACGTGGCAATGAAGTGGAATACCGTGCGGAACACCACGAAATAGCAGAACGCCATGCCCGCGATGAACAGAAAGGTGCTGGAAACGATGAGGGGCAGCGCCAGGCGCTTCTCGTGCCGGTACAGACCGGGCGCGACAAAGGCCCAGGCCTGATACAGCACCACGGGCAGCGCCACGATGAACGCGGCCATCATCGTGACCTTGACCGGCACCATGAACGGCGTGATGACGCCGGTGGCGATCATGCGCGTGCCTTCCGGCAGCGAAGCCAGCATGGGCTGGGCCAGGATGTCATAGATGGCCGACGCGCCCGGGTAAATGAACAGCACGATGAACACGACGACCACGGCGCCTACGGCGCGCAGCAGGCGGGTGCGCAATTCGACCAGGTGGGAGATGAAAGTCTCCTGCTGGCCCTCTTCTTGGGTGGCGTCCTGGGTCACGTCGGTGTTCCGGAGGGCGCGACGGGCTTGGCGGCGGGCGCGGCGTCGTCGGCCTTGGGCGCGCTGGGCGCCGGTGGTTGAGTTGCGGCGGGAGCGGGCACGGCCATCGGCGGCAGGTCCAGGTCCAGGCTGTGGTTCTGGCCGGGCGGAGGCGCGATGCTGCGCTCGGGCTCGGCGGGCGCGTCGCCGGCGGCGGCCGGTTCGCCCTTGATGCTGGCTTCGCGCGCGACTTCGTCGAGTTCCGCGCGGAACTGCTGGACGGGTTCCTGCAGCGAGGCCTGGGTTTCGTTCAGCGACTGCTGCACGCCCTGCGCGGCATCTTCCATTTCGCTCTTGAACTTGCGCAGTTCGTCGAGCTCGATTTCGCGCTGGATATCGGATTTCACGTCATTGACGTAACGCTGCGCGCGCCCGAGCAGGTGGCCGACGGTGCGGGCAACCTTGGGCAGGCGTTCGGGGCCGATGACGATCAGGGCGATGACGCCGATCACCATCAGTTCAGTGAAGCTGACATCAAACATTCGACGGCCGCTCGGGAGAGGATGCAATAAGGGCCGGCCTGTTCAGGACGGCCCGGGAGCCGAGCAGGCGCTCAGGAGTTGGATTTTTCCTTGGCCTGCACGTCGATGGTTTCGCCGGAGACGCGCTGCTGCGCGATCGGTTCGGCCGGCTTGTCGCCGTTGGCGTCCTTCATGCCTTCCTTGAAGCCCTTGACCGCGCCGCCCAGGTCCGAGCCGATGTTGCGCAGCTTCTTGGTGCCGAAAATCAGCGCCACGATGACCAGGACAACCAACCAATGCCAGATGCTGAAACTACCCATGATGTTTCTCCGAATTACGCGGTGGGAGCCACGCGCCCTTTCCAGGGTCGCGAGCCGCCGATGATGTGGAAATGCAGATGCGGGACTTCCTGGCCGCCTTCGACGCCAGAATTGATCATGATGCGAAATCCACCATCAGGGCCCGGACGGCAACCGTTTTCAGCGGCTAACCGCGGCGCCAATGACATCATTCTACCCAACCATTCTGCGTCCTCCCCCTTAATATCCTGCATGGATGTGACATGACGTCGAGGGATCAGCAATAAATGTACCGGCGCGGCCGGATTGATGTCGTGGAACGCAACAAAGTCCTCGTCCTCGTAGACCTTCTTGGACGGGATCTCGCCAGCGGCGATCTTGCAGAAGAGACAGTTGTCGCTCATTTTTCCGGGTTCCGGGTTCAGTCTTGCGGGCGGCTCGCCTTTTCCGCCAGGCCGGACAGGCCTTCGCGGCGAGCCAGTTCGGCCAGTACGTCCTCGGGCCGCAGCTTGAAATGCGTCAGGGCCACCAGGCAATGGAACCACAGGTCGGCGGTTTCGCTGACGATGCGGTCGGGCACGCCGTCCTTGGCGGCCATGACCAGTTCGGTGGCTTCCTCGCCGATCTTCTTGAGAAAGGCGTCGGGGCCCTTGGCCAGCAGCTTGGCGGAATAGGAGGCAGAGGGATCGCCGCCGTTTTCGGGGCGGCGGGTTTCCAGGGTATCGGCGATGCGCGCCAGGATGTCGGCGGCGCTTGCGGCTTGAGCGGTCATTTGTAGATCAGTTCGGGGTCTTTCAGCACGGGGTCCACCGTGATCCAGGAAGCCTGGTCGGTCTGGCCTTCCAGGCGGCGGTAGAAGCAGCTGGCGCGTCCGGTATGGCAGGCGATGCCGCCCTGCTGATGGATCTTGAGCAGGATCACGTCGCCGTCGCAGTCCAGGCGCAGTTCGTGCACTTCCTGCGAATGGCCGGACTCTTCGCCCTTGCGCCACAGGCGCTGGCGGGAACGCGACCAGTAGACGGCGCGCCCGGTGGCGGCCGTTTCGGCGAGCGATTCGCGGTTCATCCAGGCCACCATCATGATCTGGCCGTTTTCGGCGTCCTGCGCGATGGCGGGTATCAGGCCGTTTTCGTCGAAGACGACATCGGCCATCCAGGCGGGTTCGTTGCTCATCTCATTCATCCGTTGTCCTCGCGCGGCGGCTTGCTGGCCGCCACTGGCGCGTGGGGACTCATCATCTTACGGCAATACCTTGTTGCACGCCTGAGAGGGGCTTCCCGAAGCGCCGCAGGCGCTTCGGGGGTGGGTCATACCCTTACGGGGATGCCCTGCTCGGCCATGAACCGTTTGCACTCGCCCACCGTATGCTGGCCGAAGTGGAAGATGCTGGCGGCCAGGACCGCGCTGGCGCGGCCGGCGGTGACGCCGTCGGCCAGATGCTGCAGGTTGCCCACGCCGCCGGAGGCGATGACAGGCACCGGCACGGCGTCCGAGACGGTGCGCGTGAGTTCCAGGTCGAAGCCGGACTTGGTGCCGTCGCGGTCCATGCTGGTCAACAGGATTTCGCCAGCGCCGTAGGCGGCCATGCGGCGCGCCCAGGCGACGGCATCCAGTCCGGTGGCCTTGCGGCCGCCGTGGGTGAAGACTTCCCAGCGGGCGGGTTCGCCTGCGGCCGACACGCGGCGCGCGTCGATCGCCACCACCACGCATTGCGAGCCGTGGTAGTCCGAGGCGGCCCGGACCAGTTCCGGATTGGCCACGGCGGCGCTGTTGATGCTGATCTTGTCGGCGCCGGCATTCAGCAGGCGCTGGATGTCGGATACCTGGCGCACGCCGCCGCCCACTGTCAGCGGAATGAAGACCTGCGAGGCCACCTGCTCGATGATGGGCAGGATCAGGTCGCGGCCATCGCTGGTGGCGGTGATGTCGAGGAAGGTGAGTTCGTCGGCGCCCTGCTCGTTGTAGCGGCGGGCGATTTCCACGGGGTCGCCGGCATCGAGCAGGTTGACGAAGTTCACGCCCTTGACGACGCGGCCCGCAGTGACGTCGAGGCAGGGAATGATGCGGCGGGTCAGCGCGCTCTGAGCGGGCGCGCCGGCCGCGGGGGTGCTGCTGGAAGTGGTCATTTTGCCAGTTCGTCGGCGCGTGCCTGCGCCGCTTGGAAGTCGAGCGTGCCTTCGTAGATGCTGCGGCCCAGGATGGCGCCTTCGACGCCTTCTTCCTCGACGGCGCAGAGGGCTTCGATGTCCTGGATGCCGGCGATGCCGCCCGATGCGTAGACCGGGATGCGCACGTGCTGGGCCAAGCGGACCGTGGCTTCGACGTTGACGCCGGACAGCATGCCGTCGCGGCCGATGTCCGTGTAGATGATGGCTTCGCAGCCGTAGTCTTCGAACTTCTTGGCCAGGTCGAGCACGTCGTGGCGGGTCAGCTTGCTCCAGCCGTCGGTGGCGATCTTGCCGTCGCGGGCGTCCAGGCCGACGATGATCTGGCCCGGGAAGGCGCCGCAGGCGTCTTGCAGGAAGCCGGGGTTCTTGACCGCGGCGGTGCCGATAATCACGTAGGAGATGCCGGCGTCGAGGTAGCGTTCGATGGTGTCGAGGTCGCGGATGCCGCCGCCGATCTGTACGGGGATGTCGTCGCCGACAGCGTCCAGGATCGCCTTGATGGGGGCTTCGTTCTTGGGTTTGCCGGCGATGGCGCCGTTCAGGTCGACCAGATGCAGGCGGCGAGCGCCTTGGTCGAGCCAACGTGTGGCCATGGCGGCAGGGTCTTCAGAGAACACCGTTGCATCGTCCAGGTCTCCCTGGCGCAGGCGCACACAGCGCCCGTCTTTGAGATCGATGGCGGGGATCAGCAGCATGGTGGGCAGCGAAAAATATATGGGTTGAAAGGGCTGGCGGGCGTGGGCACGGGGCCTACGGCTGCCAGTCTACAAAATTGCGATACAGGCGCAAACCGTGCTCGGCGCTCTTTTCGGGGTGAAACTGCACCGCGAAAATGTTAGCCGCCGCCACCGCGCAGGTAAAGGCGAGGCCATACTCGGTTTCACCAACTGTCAGGTCCGGATCTTCCGGGTCGGCGTAGTAGCTATGGACGAAATAGAAGTGCGTTTCGTCCGGAATGCCGGCCCAGATAGGATGAGAGCGCGTCTGGCGCACTTTGTTCCATCCCATGTGCGGGACCTTGAGGCGTTCGGGGCGGGTGTCGGCCAGTCCGGCGGCGCCGGCATCGGCCAGGCAGGCTACGTCGTCGCCGCTGACCGGTTCCGCGAAACCCGGGCCCGAGAAGCGGCGCACCACGCCGCGGAACAGGCCCAGGCAGGCGGTGCCGCCTTCCTCGCTGGAATCGAACAGCATCTGTTCACCCACGCAGACGCCCAGCAGGGGCTTCTCGCGCGCGGCGCGCACGACGGCCTCGCGCAGGCCGGATTCGTTCAGGGTGCGCATGCAGTCCGCCATGGCGCCCTGGCCGGGAAACACGACGCGGTCGGCCGCGGCGATCTCCTGGGGCTGGCTGCAGATGCGGATGTCGGCATCGGGGGCGGCGTATTTCAGGGCGCGGGCGACGGAATGGAAATTGCCCATTCCGTAGTCGACGATGGCGATAGTGGTCACTTCTCTCTGCCTGCTGCGGGGTGGATGGACGTTACAGCACGCCCTTGGTGGAGGGCACGACGTCGCCCATGCGCGGATCGACTTCCATGGCCATGCGCAGGGCGCGGCCACAGGCCTTGAAGACCGTTTCCGCCTGGTGGTGGGCATTGACGCCGCGCAGGTTGTCGATGTGCAGCGTGATCAGGGCGTGGTTGACCAGGCCCTGGAAGAATTCGCGCGTCAGATCCACGTCGAAGTCGCCGATGCGGGCGCGGGTGAAGGGGATGTGGTATTCCAGGCCCGGGCGGCCGGAGAAGTCCACCACCACGCGCGACAGCGCTTCGTCCAGCGGCACGTAGGCGTGGCCGTAGCGGCGCAGGCCGGCCTTGGTGCCGACTGCTTTGGCGATGGCCATGCCCAGCGTGATGCCCACGTCTTCCACCGTGTGGTGCGCGTCGATGTGCAGGTCGCCTTCCGCCTTGATGTCGAGGTCGATCAGGCCGTGGCGCGCGATCTGGTCCAGCATATGGTCCAGGAACGGCACGCCAGTGTCGATCGTCTGCTTGCCGGTGCCGTCGATATTGACGGCCACGCGGATGCGGGTTTCGTTGGTGTTGCGGGTGATCTCAGCGGTACGCATGTTAAGCACTCAAAATCTCTTGCAGGGCGGATAGCAAGGCGGCGTTTTCAGCCGGGGCGCCCACCGAGATGCGCAGGCAGTTGGCCAGTAGCGGATGGGCGTTGGAGAAGTTGCGAATCAATATTTTGCGCGTTTTCAGGGCAAGATGCACGGCGTTGCCGTCCAGCTTGCCGGAAAAGCGGGCAAGAACGAAGTTTCCGGCGGAAGGGAATACCCGCACTCCGGGCAGTTGGGCCAGGGCGGCGGCCAGCGGCTCGCGGTCCGCGCGCAGGCGGGCGGCCTGTGCGTCCAGCACCGGCTTGTGGCGCAGCACGGCCGACAGCGTGGCCTGGGTCAGCACGTCCAGGTTGTAGGGCGGGCGGACCTTGTTCAGTTCCGCGATCCAGGCCGGGTGGCCGGCCAGGTAGCCGAAGCGCAGGCCCGCCAGGCCGATCTTGGAGACCGTGCGCATGACGACCACGTTGGGCGCGTCCAGCACTTGTGGCATCCAGGTGCGGTCGGCGAAGGGCTGGTAGGCCTCGTCCAGCACCACCAGGCCGGGGGCGGCGGCGATGATGGCCGCTACGTCCTCATCGGACCAGAGGCCGCCGGTGGGATTGTTGGGCACGGCCAGGAACACCACCTTGGGCTGGTGTTCGCGGATGGCGGCCAGCATGGCCGGCAAATCCAGGGTCAGGTCGGCCGTCAGCGGCACGCCGACGAAGCGGGCGTGGTCGAAGCGCGCGGCCATGTCGAAATAGACGAACGACGGCCAGGGCGACAGCACCGCGTCGCCCGGATTGCAGCAGGCCTGCACCACGATGTGGATGAGTTCGTCCGAGCCGTTGCCGAACAGCACGTCCGCTGCATCCGGCACGCCGAAGGCCGTTTTCACGGCCGCTTGCAGCGCCGACAAGTCGGCCGCGGGATAGCGGTTCAGCGGCGTGTCGCGCACGGCGCGGGCGATGTCCTCGCGCACCGCCTCGGGCAGCTCGTAGGGACATTCCATGGCGTCGAGCTTGATGCAGCCCTCGGCGTTGGCCACGGGGTAGGCGGCCAGTTCGCGGATGTCCGCCCGGACCGTGCCGGCGATGCGGCCCAGCAGGCTCATGGCTGGTCGATCCGGTACTGGGCGCTGGCGGCATGCGCCTGCAGGCCCTCGCCCAGCGCCAGTTCGGCGGCGATGCGGCCCAGCTTCTGGGCGCCCTGGTGCGAAACCTGGATCAGGCTGGAGCGTTTCTGGAAGTCATAGACGCCCAGCGGCGAGGAAAAGCGGGCCGTGCGCGAGGTCGGCAGCACGTGGTTGGGGCCGGCGCAGTAGTCACCCAGCGATTCGGAGCTGAAGCGGCCCATGAAGATCGCGCCGGCGTGGCGGATCTGCGCGGTCCATTTCTCGGGGTGCTCGGTGGAGATCTCGAGGTGCTCGGGCGCGATGTCGTTGGCGATCCGGCAGGCTTCTTCGAGGTCTCGGACCAGGATCAGCGCGCCGCGGTTGGCCAGGCTGACGCGCAGGATGTCGGCGCGCGGCATGGTGGGCAGCAGGCGCTCGATCGAGGCCTGCACTTCTTCGATGAAGGCGGCGTCCGGGCACAGCAGGATGGATTGGGCGAGCTCGTCGTGCTCGGCCTGTGAGAACAGGTCCATGGCGATCCAGTCGGCCGGCGTCTTGCCGTCGCAGATGACCAGGATTTCGCTGGGGCCGGCGATCATGTCGATGCCGACCACGCCGAACACGCGGCGCTTGGCGGCGGCGACGTAGGCGTTGCCCGGGCCGACGATCTTGTCCACGGCCGGCACGGTGGCGGTGCCGTAGGCCAGCGCGCCCACGGCCTGCGCGCCGCCGATGGCGAAGACGCGGTCGACGCCGGCAATCGCCGCGGCGGCCAGCACGATGGGGTTGCGCACGCCGTCGGGCGTGGGCGTGACCATGATCAGTTCCTGCACGCCCGCGACCTTGGCCGGGATGGCGTTCATCAGCACCGAGGACGGATAGGCGGCCTTGCCGCCGGGCACGTACAGGCCCACGCGGTCCAGTGGGGTCACCTGCTGGCCCAGCATGGTGCCGTCGGCGTCCGTATAGGTCCAGGTCTCGGCGCGCTGGCGTTCGTGGTAGCTGCGCACGCGGTCGGCGGCGGCTTCCAGGGCATTGCGCTGGGCGGCGGGCAGCGCGGCCAGGGCCGCCTGCCAGTCAGCCTTGGGGATCTCCAGCGTCTGCGCCGATGCGCCGGGGATGCGGTCAAAGCGCTGCGTGTATTCCACCAGCGCGGCGTCGCCGCGGGCGCGCACGTCGGCCAGGATGCCGGCCGCGGCGCGGTCGATGGATTCGTCCTCGGCGGCTTCGAAGGCCAGCAGCGTGGACAGGGCGGATTTGAATCCGGGGTCGCGGGAGTCGAGACGATTGATCAGGGCCATGGCGTCATGCAGCAAGCAGGTAACGGCCGCCGCGGCGTCGCGGCGGGCGAGGGTCAGGCGTTGCGGGAGGCGGCTCTCTCGAAGGCGTCCAGCAGCGGTTGCAGGCGGGCGCCGCGGGTTTTCAGCGCGGCCTGGTTGACGATCAGGCGCGAGGAAATCGGCATGATGTCTTCCACCGCGACCAGGTCGTTGGCGCGCAGGGTGCCGCCGGTGGACACCAGGTCCACGATGCAGTCGGCCAGGCCCACCAGCGGCGCCAGTTCCATCGAACCATACAGCTTGATGATGTCCACGTACACACCCTTGGCCGCGAAGTGTTCACGGGCTGACTGCACGTACTTGGTCGCCACGCGCAGGCGCGCGCCCTGGTGGACCGCGCCTTCGTAGTCGAAGCCCTTGCGCACGGCCACGGCCAGGCGGCATTTGGCGATGTTCAGGTCGATCGGCTGGTACAGGCCGCCGGGCTGTTCCTTGGCGTGCTCGATGAGCACGTCCTTGCCCGCGATGCCGAGGTCGGCCGCGCCGTACTGCACGTAGGTGGGCACGTCCGAGGCGCGCACGATGATCAGCCGCAGGCCGGGATCGCTGGTGGGCAGGATCAGCTTGCGCGAGCTTTCGGGATTCTCGGGGACCTCGATGCCGGCCTCGGCCAGCAGGGGCATGGTCTCTTCGAAGATGCGCCCTTTGGACAGTGCGAGGGTCAAGGGGGGGGCGACGGTGGCATCGTTCATGCCTGTTCCTTGGTGACGCGTTGGATGTTCGCGCCCAGGGCGCGCAGTTTCACTTCCATCTGGTCGTAGCCGCGGTCCAGGTGGTAGATGCGGTCGACCAGGGTTTCGCCTTCGGCCGCGAGGCCGGCGATGACCAGGCTGGCCGAGGCGCGCAGATCGGTGGCCATGACGGTGGCGCCCGACAGCTTCGGCACGCCGCGCACGATGGCGGTGTGGCCGTCGATGTCGATGTCCGCGCCCATGCGGCGCAGTTCCTGCACGTGCATGTAGCGGTTTTCAAAGATGGTTTCGACGACGACCGAGGTGCCTTCGGCCACGGCGTTCAGCGCCATGACCTGGGCCTGCATGTCGGTGGCGAAGCCCGGGTATTCCAGGGTGCGAAAGCCCACGGCGCGCGGGCGCGAGGACATGGCGCAGCGGATCCAGTCGGGGCCGGTCTCGATGGTGAGGCCGGCTTCGGTCAGCTTGCCCAGGGTGGCGCCGAGGATGTCCGCGTCCGTATTGTGCAGGACGATGTCGCCGCCCGCCGCGCCGACGGCGCACAGGAAGGTGCCGGCTTCGATGCGGTCGGAGATGACGCGGTGTTCGGCGCCGTGCAGGCGCTCCACGCCGTCGATCACGATGCGGCTGGTGCCGTGGCCCTGGATGCGCGCGCCCATCTTGATGAGCAGTTCGGCCAGGTCCACCACTTCGGGTTCGCAGGCGGCGTTTTCCAGCACGGTCCGGCCGTCGGCCAGCACCGCGGCCATCAGCAGGTTTTCGGTGCCGGTGACGGTGACCATGTCGGTGCGCACGGAGGCGCCCTTCAGGCGCTTGGCGCGCGCCACCACGAAGCCGTGTTCGATGCTGATTTCGGCGCCCAGCGCGGCCAGGCCCTTGATGTGCTGGTCCACCGGGCGCTGGCCGATGCTGCAGCCGCCAGGCAGGCTGACGCGGGCTTCGCCGAAGCGCGCCAGCAGCGGGCCCAGCACCAGGATGGAGGCCCGCATGGTCTTGACCAGTTCGTATGGAGCTTCCAGCTTGTCGACCTGGTTGGCCTGCAGCGTGACCGTGCCGTCCGCGTCACGCTCGGCGCGCACGCCCATGCGGCCCAGCAGGCGCAGCATGGTGGCCGTGTCGTTCAGGTGCGGCACGTTGCTGAGGGTCAGCGCGTCGGCGGTCAGCAGGCCGGCGCACAGGATGGGCAGGGCCGAGTTCTTGGCGCCGGAGATGGAGATTTCGCCTTGCAGGCGCGAACCTCCGGTGATGCGTAGCTTGTCCATTACTTGCCTGCTTGCTGGTATTCGGCGGGAGTCAGCGTGCGCATGGACAGCGCATGGATTTCGGCCTTCATGCGGTCGCCGAGCGCGGCATAGACCAGTTGGTGGCGCTGGATCAGGCGCTTGCCTTCGAAGGCGGTGCTGACGATGACCGCGTCGAAATGCGAGCCGTCGCCTTGCACGTCGAGATGTTCACAGGGCAGGCCGTCCGCGATGTATTGGCGGACTTGCGCGGGAGTGGGAAGCATGGACGTCAGTTCCTGAGTTTGTAGCCGCTGGCCAGTAGCCGCAGCGCATAGAGCGATAGCGCGAGGAACACCCCCGTCACCACCGCCAGGCTGCGCCAGGGGGAGACGTCCGACACCGAGAAGAATCCGTAGCGGAAGCCGTCGATGGTGTAGAAGATGGGGTTCCAGTGGGACACGCTCTGCCAGAAGGCGGGGAGCGTATGGATGGAATAGAACACGCCGGACAGGAAGGTGGCCGGCATGATGAGGAAGTTCTGGAAGGCCGCGAGCTGGTCGAATTTCTCGGACCAGAGGCCGGCGATCAGGCCCAGCACGCCCATGATGCCGCAGGCCAGCACGGCGAAGACGGCCAGCCACAGCGGGTGGGCCGGGATCAGCGACACGAAGAACAGCGCCACCACCCACACGCACAGTCCGACCGCGAGGCCGCGCACGATCGCCGCCAGCACGTAGGCGGCGAAGATGTCGCGGTGCGACAGCGGCGGCAGCAGCATGAAGACCAGGTTGCCCGTGATGCGGCTCTGGATGAGCGAGGACGAGGGATTGGCGAAGGCGTTCTGCAGCATGCTCATCATCATGAGCCCGGGAATCAGGAACGCCGTGTAGGGCACGCTGCCGTACACCATGACGCGGCCTTCCAGCACATGGGCGAAGACCAGCAGGTACAGCAGCGCGGTGATGACCGGGGCGGCGATGGTCTGGAAGCTGACCTTCCAGAAGCGCAGCAATTCCTTGCGCAGCAAGGTCGGGAAGCCGGAGCCCGCATCCAGGCGGGGCTGCACCAGCGGCTGGCTGGCGGTCGCGGCGGGCTGGGTCATGACGAGATCTCTTCGGGTTGCAGGGCGGGCGCGGGTTGTTCGTCGCCTGCGTGCATGATGCGCACGAAGGCGTCTTCCAGGTCGACGCCGCCGACGCGGGCCATCAGGGCCTGGGTGGTGTCCAGCGCCACGATGCGGCCGCGCTTGAGCATGGCGATGCGGCCGCACAGGGCTTCCGCTTCTTCCAGGTAGTGGGTGGTCAGCATGATGGTGTGGCCGGCCTTGTTCAGGCGCGAAATGAATTCCCACAGCGTGCGGCGCAGGTCCACGTCCACGCCGGCGGTGGGTTCGTCCAGCACGATCACGGGCGGACGGTGCACCAGCGCCTGGGCCACTAGCACGCGGCGCTTCATGCCGCCGGACAGAGCCCGCATATTGGAGTTGGCCTTGTCGGCCAGCCCCAGGTTGAACAAGATTTCGTCGATCCAGTCGTCGTTCTTGCGCAGGCCGAAATAGCCGGACTGGATGCGCAGGGTTTCGCGCACCGTGAAGAACGGGTCATAGACCAGTTCTTGCGGCACTACGCCCAAGGCCCGCCGCGCCGACTTGTAGTCGGCCACGACGTCGTATCCACAGACCGTGGCGCGGCCCGAACTGGCGTGCGCCAGGCCGGCCAGGATCGAGATCAGCGTGGTCTTGCCGGCGCCATTGGGGCCGAGCAGGCCGAAGAACTCGCCGTGCTCGATGTTCAGGCTGACATTGTCCAGCGCCTGGAAGCCGGCGGCGGGCGGGCGTCCGAGCAGCTTCTGCCAGCCGCGCTGGCGCGGGGAGTAGACCTTGGAGACGTTTTCTAGACTGACGGCGGACATGACGGCGGGAGATGGCCCGAAAAGAGCGAATTGATCATTATATAAGCGCGTCGCTGCCGTCCCGGCCGGTAGCCCTGGCATCCCCCCGGGTATCCGGATGGTCTGTCCCTAAAACAAGCGGCCCGGCGGGCCACAAGGGCGCGCCGGGCCGCGACAGCCGCAAGGCCGGTCATTGGTTGCGTTGGTTCAACGCCTTGATCAGGCCGTCGATGCCGTCGCGGTTGATCTGCTGCGCGAACTGGTTGCGGTAGTTCTCGATGAGCCAGATGCCTTCGACGTTCATGTCGTAGATCTTCCAGCCCTGGGCAGTCTTTTCCAGGCGGTAGTCGACGCCCACGGGCTGGTCGTTGCCCTGGGAGATCAAGGTGCGCACGACCACGTCGTCGGCCTTGGGATCGCCGCGGAACGGCAGCGCGCGGACCGTGGTGCTGGACGTGACGCGGGTCAGCGCGCCGCTGTAGGTGCGCACCAAGGTGCCGCGGAAGGCTTCGGCCAGTTCCTTTTTCTGCACATCGTTGGCCTGGCGCCAGTAGCGGCCGGCGGCCAGCCGCGTGGTTTTCTGGAAGTTGACGTAGGGCAGGATGTGTTCGTTGACGACCTGATTGATGCGGGCGGGGTTGCCGGCCTTGACGGAGCCGTCGGCCTTCAGCACGTCCAGGGCCTCATTGGCGGTGGCCAGCACGAACTGGTCGGGAGAACCGTTGGGGTCGGGTTTGGCCTGCGCGCCGGCGGTCAGGCCCAGGGCCAGCAGGCCCATGAAAGCCAGACGCTGCAGCAGGGAAACAAAGGGTACTCGCATCAAAACTCCTTACTTGTACTGATGGCGCAGCGCTGCGGCTTACTTGGCTGCAGGTTGCGCGGCGGGTTGCGCAGCGGGCTGTGCCGCCGGCTGCGCGGCGGGGGCAGCGTCGTCCTCGTCGTCTTCGTAGTTGGGCAGCGAGGACTCGTCGTCCACCTTCTGGCCCAGCACCATGGCGGCGCGGCGCTGCAGATAGGCGTCGCGCACGAAGCTGTAGGGGTCGAGCGCAACGCGGTCGATGGTGTCGGTGGCGCTCAGCAGGCTGGCGCGCGTATCGACCACGCGCAGGCCCCACAGCGAATTGCGCAGGCGGACGTTGTCGATGGAATCGACGCCCATGTAGCCGTAGGTGGTGCCGGCGTAGTCGCCGATCAGGCCTGCGCCGTCGCGCACGGAAGACGAGCCGAAGAACGGCAGCACCAGGTACGGGCCCTGGCTGAAGCCCCACACGCCCAGCGTGGTGCCGAAGTCGTTCGGGATGCGGCGCGCGCCGTTGGCCGAGGCGACGTCGAAGCAGCCGCCCACGCCCATGGTGGTGTTGAACAGGAAGCGGCCCAGCGTGTTGACGAAGTCGTGGCCGCGGCCTTGCAGGAAGCTGTTGGTGCCGGACCAGAGTTCGCCGACGTTGCTGAAGATGTTGTGCACGCAGCTGCGCACCGGCTGCGGCGTGACGAAGGTGTAGGCCTGCGCCACCGGCTTGAAGACGGCGCGGTCGACGGTGTCGTTGAATTTATAGACGCCCCGGTTGAAGCCTTCCCAGGGATCGCGGGGATCCGGGTTCTGCGGCGCGGCGCAGCCTGCCATCAGAGCGCCCGCGGCGGCGACGGTGGCAATCCTGCAAATAGTTTTCTTGTTCATGATCAGGGCATCCCTATCAACGATTCTTATGATATTGCGTACCTTGGACGCGCTGCTGTTACCGCGTCTGTCGCATTGTCTTTAATTTGGTGTTTTCGCGGCGGGTTCCGGCGCGCTCGAGCCTTGCTTCTCCGCCGACCCGTACAGGAACTGGCTGATCAGTTGTTCAAGCACCACAGCGCTTTGCGTGTAGCGGATCTTGCCGCCGTCGGCAAAGTTTTCCTCTTCGCTGCCCGCGCTCAGGCCCAGGTATTGCTCGCCCAGCAGGCCCGAGGTCAGGATGGACGCCGAAGTGTCCTTGGGGAACTGATAGGCCGTTTCCAGGTTGACCGAGACGACCGCCTGGAAGGTCTTGTCGTCGAACGAGATGCCGGCAACCCGGCCCACGACGACCCCCGCGCTCTTGACGGGCGCGCGCACCTTGAGGCCGCCTACGTTATCGAAGTTGGCCGTCAGCGTATAGGTCGGGGCGAAAGAAAAGGTGCTCAAGTTGCCGGCGCGCAACGCCAGGAACGCCAGCGCGACCGCGCCCAGTAATACAAACAGGCCTACCCAGAAGTCGGTTTTTTCGCGAGACATGATCGATCCGTATCAATTTCCAAACATCAAGGCGGTGAGCAGGAAGTCCAGCCCAAGTACCGCCAGGGAGCCCACCACCACGGTGCGCGTGGTCGCGCGGGCAACGCCTTCAGGGGTGGGCTTGGCCTGCCAGCCCTCGTAGAGCGCGACCAGCGTCACGGTGACGCCGAAGACCAGGCTCTTGATGACGCCGTTGGCCACGTCTTTCCAGACGTCGACGCCGTTCTGCATTTGCGACCAGAACGCGCCGGCATCCACGCCGATCAGCAGCACGCCCACGACCCAGCCGCCCAGGATGCCCACCATGGAGAACACCGCCGCCAGGATGGGCATGGCGATGATGCCGCCCCACAGGCGCGGCACCAGCACGCGGCGTATGGGGTCGACGGCCATGACTTCCATGGCCGCCAGTTGTTCGCCGGCCTTCATCAGGCCGATTTCCGCGGTGAGCGAGGTGCCCGCGCGGCCCGCGAACAGCAGCGCCGTGACCACGGGCCCGAGTTCCCGCACCAGCGACAGGGCCACCAGCAGGCCCAGCGCCTCTTCGGAGCCGTAGCGGTTCAGCGTGTAATAGCCCTGCAGTCCCAGCACGAAGCCCACGAACATGCCGGACACGGCAATGATCAGCAGCGAGTAGTTGCCGATGAAATGGACCTGCTGTGACACCAGGCGCGGACGCGACAGCGCAATGCCGCTGCGCCCCAGCATGGCGCCGAAGAAGCGGGTGAAGTAGCCGATGCCGGCAACGCGGGTGCGTACCCAGCCGCCCAGCGCGCCGATGGCGTTGTTGGATCCGCTCATGCGCGGCGCCCCTCCTGTTGGGAAAGCCACTTCTTGAAAGCGGGCGTTTCGGGATACTGGAACGCGACGGGGCCGTCGGGCTCCCCTTTGAGGAACTGCTGCACGTAGGGGTCTTGCGAGGCCGAGAGCATTTCGGGGGTGCCGGCGGCGGCAAGCTTGCCCTGTCCGACCAGGTACACCTGGTCCGCGATGGCAAACGATTCATGCACGTCGTGCGTGATCAACACCGAGGCACAGCCGAGCCGGTCGGCCAGGTTGCGGATCAGGCGGGCGGTAATGCCCAGCGAGATCGGGTCCAGTCCGGCAAACGGCTCGTCGTACAGAATGAGTTCGGGCTCCAGCACCACGGCGCGGGCCAGCGCCACGCGCCGGGCCATGCCGCCGGAGATTTCCGCCACCTTCAGATGCGCGGCCGCGCGCAGGCCGACGGCGTCGAGCTTGTCCAGCACGCGTTCGGTGACTTCGGGCTCCGCCAGTTTGGTGTGCTCGCGCAGCGGGAAGGCCACGTTCTCGAACACATTCAGGTCAGTGAAAAGCGCACCCTGCTGAAATAGGACGCCCATGCGCGTGCGCAGCGATTGCAGTTCGGCGCGGCTGACGTGGGCCATGTCCTGGCCGAAGGCCAGCACCCGGCCGCGTTGCGCGGTGAGCTGGCCGGTGGCCGCGCGCAACAGCGTGGTCTTGCCCGATCCCGAGCCGCCCATGATGGCGACCACCTGGCCGGCGCGCACGTCCATGGAAATGTCGCGCAAGACGGTGAAATCACCATAGCCTAGCGCCACACCTTCCAGGCGCAGGGCGAATTCCGGGGTCTTGCTGGTTTGAGCGGGCATGGGCAACGAAAGGGTGTTTCGGCGGCGGAGCTTGCCCTGCTGTCCGGTCGATGCGACCGGCAATATTCATAGCCGGCGCGGCGAAGACAGGCGGCGTCGGGAAGCGCCCTGTTACTCATATGCCGGGGGCGAGGTCGGGCCTGGGCTCCCGGCGGCGAGGCGCCATTGTAGCCCGACGCTTTGTAATCACAACGCGAGAGCCCGCGCGTGGAACAGTGTTTTCGATTCAGGGAACAATATATTCAGCGGCGCGCCTGCGCTGCCGCGGTCTCCCGGGCCAGCCGCGCCACCAGGTCGGAGGTGCTCTCGCGCCGTGCGAGCGGGGCCCCCTGGCCGGCCCACAGGGACAGTACGTCGGTATTGCCGGCCTTGCCGCCCGCCGTGCGCATGGGGCGCGTCAGTGCGTTCTGCAGGGGATACGGCAGGATGTCGGCCGCAATCGCGTCGGCTTCGCGCATGAAGGCGTTTTCGATGCCGCGGGCCGGCCGTCCGGAAAACGCGCGCGTCACGCGCGACTGTTCTGCCCGGGAGGCGGGCAGCAGCGCCTTGTAGGCTTCATTGATGCCGGATTCCTCGGTGGTCAGAAAGGCCGTCCCCATTTGTGCCAGATCGGCGCCCAAGGCCAGCGCGGCGGCGATGCCGCGGCCGTCCATGATGCCGCCGGACGCAATAACAGGGACAGAGACTGCATCGGCCACCTGGGGCACCAGCGCCATGGTGCCGATCAGCGATTCCTCGAAACCACCCAGGAAGGTGCCGCGGTGGCCGCCGGCCTCGGCGCCCTGCGCCACGATGGCGTCCACGCCGTCCGCTTCAAGGGCGACCGCTTCGCGCACGGTGGTCGCGGTGCCCACGGTCAGGATGCCCAGCTCGCGGCAGCGCGCGATGGCCGCGGCCGGCATGCGGCCGAAGGTGAAGCTGAAGACGGCCGGACGCACCCTCAGGATGGCCTCGATCTGTTGCGGCAGCGGGTCGGCTTGAGGGCCGGGCGCGGCGGGCGCCGGCAGGCCCAACTGCTGGTGATAGCGCGTCATCAGCGCCAGCATGCGGTCGGCGTCGCCCCGCATGGGTTCTTCCGGCACCGATGCGAACAGGTTGATGGCGAACGGCAGCGGCGTGCGCGCACGGATGTCGCGCGCTGCCGCCTCGATCTGCTCGGGGCTCATATAGGCCGCCCCGAGCGAACCCAGGACGCCCGCCTTCGATGCTTCGGAAACCAGCTCCACCGTCGTGGCGCCGCCGGCCATGGGGGCCTGGACGATGGGATGGTGCAGCTTGAGCAGATCAGTCAGACGGGTAGCCATGGCATTACTCCTGGAAGGTTACTGAAGCTGGATGTTCCCAGCCTTGATGACGTGGGCCCACTTCTCGGTTTCGCTCTTGATGAAGGCGCCGAATTCCTCGGGCGTGCCGCCGCCGGCCTGACTGCCGGTGTCGGCGATGGCCTTCTGCACGTCCGGCTCCTTCAGGATGCGGTTGAACTCGGCGTTGAGCTTGGCGATGATGGGCGCGGGCGTGCCGGCCGGGGCGACGATGCCCTGCCAGTTGTAGGACTCGAAGCCCGGCAGGCCGGATTCGGCCATGGTCGGCACGTCGGGCAGCACGGCCAGGCGCTTGGCCGACGTGACCGCGATGGGGTGGATCTTGGCGCCCTGGATCGCGGGCAGCGCGGAATAGCCCATTTCGAACATCATCGAGATGTGGCCGCCCATCAGGTCGGTCGCGGCCAGGCTGCCGCCCTTGTAGGGCACGTGGACGATGTCGATCTTGGCCTGTTCGCGGAACATTTCACCGGACAGGTGATGCGCGCCGCCCACGCCGGACGAACCGAAGGACAGCTTGCCGGGCTGCTTCTTGGCCAGCGCGATCAGGTCCGCCAGCGTCTTCACCGGCAGTTCGTTGTTCACGCTCAGCACCAGCGGGCTGTTTTCGATCAGGATGATCGGGGCCAAATCTTTCTGCGGGTTGTACGGCATGTCCTTCATCAGCGTCGGATTGACCGCCATGGGCGCCAGATTGCCCGTGCCGATGGTGTAGCCGTCCGGCGCGGCGCGCGCGATCAGGTTGGTGCCGACCACGCCGCCCGCGCCCGCCTTGTTTTCGACCACGATGGGCTGGCCCAGCGAATCACCCAGCTTGCGCGCCAAAAGGCGCACGCGGGTGTCGGCGAAGCCGCCCGGCGCATAAGGCACGATCATGGTGATGGGCTTGGCTGGCCAGTCGGCGGTCTGGGCCTGGGCGGCGCCGCTGAAGGCGGCGGTGGCTGCCAGGGCGGCAATAAGGGGACGCAACGATTTCATAGAGATGACTCCTGGTTTTGTTTTTTTAATGTGAACGGGCCCGCGGGCCGATCGCATTATGCCCAGCGCCAACGTCATCTGTCGTGATCTTTCCCAAACGCCACGCGGACAGCGCCAGCAGCGCTGCGCTGGCCGCCAACACTTGCGGCAGGCCCGCGCCCCAATGCGCCGACCAGGACGCCAGCAGCGGTCCCAGGATCTGCCCGGCGGCGAAAGCCGCGGTCATGAGGGCTGCCGCGCGCGGCGCAGCGGCGCCGGCCGAACGCCTCGCAGCCAGCATGCCCGCCTGTGTGATCACCATGAAAGTCCCGCCCACCAGCACGGCGGCTACGATCACGGCCGCGATGTGGTGCCAGGCCGCCACGGCCAGCATGCCCAGCGCCATGAGCGCCTGGGCGGCGCGCCAGACCTGCACGCTGTCGCGGCCTCGCGCCAGCCGCGGCACCAGCAGGCAGGACACGGCCGCCGCCAGGCCGAAGAGGGGCCAGGCCCAGCCGAATATGGCCGGGTCGGGAATGATTTCCTTGGCCATCGCCGGCAGGAAGGTGGCGGGAATGATGTAGCCCACGCCGAACGCGCCATAGTGCAGCGCCAGTCGCGGGATATCGCGTGGCAGCCGGGCGGCGGGCGCCGCGCTGGCCGCGCGCGGAGCAGCCGGCGTCGCCTGGCGGCGCAATCCCGGCCAGGCGAGCGCGGACAGCGCCAACGCCAGGCCGCCCAGCGCGATCCAGACCGTGTCGGCGCGCGCGTCCCACGCCGCCAGGGCCAGGCAGGCCAGTCCTGTCAATGCGATGCCCGCACCCACGCCGGCATAGGTCACCGCCGAGGCGTGGGCTTCGCGCGCATCGCCCGCGGGCACCGCGCGCCAGGCCGCCACGCAGATGAAGGCGCTGGCGCTGGCGTAGCCGGCGGCCAGCCGCAGCGCGCACCATATCGCCATGCCGTGCCAGAGCGGCATGGCCAGGGTCAGCAGCGCCACCGCCAGCAGGCTGGCCGCCAGCGTGCCGCGCAGCCGGCGGATGGGCCAAGCGACGGCGGCCAGCGCGCCCAGTAGATAGCCCGCATAGTTGGCCGAGGCCAGCCAGCCGCCCTGCGCCAGCGACAGGCCGGCCTCCTGCGCCATCAGGGGCCATACCGGGGTGAAGGCGAACCGGCCTATCCCCATGGCGGCCGCCAAGGCCAGCGCGGCCGGCCATGCCAGGGCGGCGGCGCTGCGCTGCGGGGACACGGAAGGGTAAATGGGCGTTGACATGGCCCCTACTCTACGGCTGTACTAATATCATTAATAGTGAATTATTAAGATAGCGAGTTCTCAAAATGAGAAATTTGGACCTCGATGCGCTGCAGATCTTCAAGGCGGTCGCCGACCAGGGCGGCGTGGCGCGCGCGGCAGCGCACCTGAACCGCGTGCAGTCCAATGTGTCGACGCGCCTGAAGCAGCTGGAAGCCTCGCTGGAGGCGCCGCTGTTCCGGCGCCAGAACCGCCGGCTGGTGCTGTCGGACCAGGGGCGCGTGCTGCTGTCCTACGCCGACCGCCTGCTGCGCCTGGCCGACGAGGCCCAGGCCGCGGTGCGCGACGGCTCGCCGCAGGGCGTGCTGCGCATCGGCACCATGGAAAGCACGGCGGCCGCGCGCCTGCCGCCGATCCTGGCCGCCTATCACGCGGCCTGGCCGCAGGTGCGGATCGAACTGGTGACAGGCACGTCGGCGGCGCTGGCGGCCAAGGTGCGCAACTACGAGATCGAGGCCGCGTTCGTGGCGCAGCCCTTTCCGGCCGAGGGCCTGGCTACGATGGATGCGTTCAAGGAAGAACTGGCGCTGATTTCGCCGCTGGCCTGGGACCCGATCGAAAGCCCCAAGGATCTGGGCGACCGTAGCGTGATTGCGTTCGCGGCGGGCTGCTCGTACCGGCGCATCCTGGAGTCCTGGTTGAACCAGGCAGGCATCGCGCCGGGCAAGGTGATGGAGTTCGCCTCGTACCACGCCATCGTCGCCTGCGTGGCGGCCGGGTCGGGCGTGGCCATCGTGCCGCGCTCGGTGCTGGCGGTGCTGGGGGCGGAGCACACGGTGCGCGTTGGCGCCCTGTCCGGCTCGCACGGCCGGGCCCTGACCCAGCTGGTCTGGCGCGCCGACGACGATACGCCGGCGTTGCAGGCCCTGCGGCACAAGCTGGAGGCGCCGCAAGGCTAAGGAAAGCCGCGCGCGGTGCGCGGTCCTTTTGCTTTTAGAAGCGGTAACCGACGCCGATCGTCGCGACCCAGGGATCGATGCGCGCGGTGCCGATGTGCTGGCCGTCCAGTTTCACCTTGGAGCGGATGTCGATGTAGCGGATGTCCGCGTTCATGAACCAGCGCTCGTTGATCTTGAAGTCGGCGCCCAGTTGCGCGGCCACGCCCCAGGAATCGCCCAGCTTCAGGTCCGAGCCCTTCAGCGCGCCTTCCGCCTGGGTGTCGAAGAAATGGGTGTAGTTGATGCCCACGCCGATGTAGGGCTGGATCATGCTGTCGGGCAGGATGTGCCATTGCAGGCTCAGCGTGGGGGGCAATTGCTTGGTCGAGCCGATCTTGCCCAAGCCGCTGCCGCTGACGTCATGCTGGAAGGGCCAGGCGCCCAGCAGTTCGATGCCGATGTTGCGCGTGGCCATGTAGGTCAGGGTGAAGCTCGGGCGCACGTTGTTGTTCACGTCGAGTCCGACGCTGCCGTTGAGCACGGTGCCGTTGTTGGACGAGGGGCGGACCTGCGTCACGCCGACCTTGAACAGCACGTCGCCGGCTTCGTGGGCGTGCGCGGGGGCGGCGAACGTGCCAGCGGCGAGCAGGCCGGCGATGGCGGTGGCGCGGATACGGCCGTTCAGCGAAAACATTCTCTTCTCCGATCTTTCCATTGGGTGAGACGACAGGTTCTCAAACCTGGCGTCCGGCCCGCTTGATGTGTGTCAAATCGTGAAAAGACCGCAATCGAAAAGTGGTTATGTTGCAACAGGCGGGGGCGCAGGCAAAAAAATCGCCGCCGGCGCAATGCGCTCGGCGGCGATCTGGCCAGGCCTGATCGTGGCGATCAGAGTGGCAGTTCGCTGCTGCCCATGAGGTAGGCGTCCACCGAACGCGCGCACTGGCGGCCTTCGCGGATGGCCCAGACCACCAAAGACTGGCCGCGGCGCATGTCGCCTGCCGTGAAGACCTTTTCGACGTTGGTGCGGTAGTCGTTGGTATTGGCGCGCACGTTGCCGCGCGCATCGCGGTCCACCCCGAAGGCGTCCAGCACCGTCTGCACCGGCGACACGAAGCCCATGGCCAGCAGCACCAGGTCGGCCTTGATCTCGAATTCCGAACCTTCGGCCTCGCGCATCTTCATCTGGCCGGTGGCTTCGTCCTTGAACCACTCGACGCGCGCGCCGACCAGCTTCTCGACCTTGCCATTGCTGCCCTGAAGCAACTTGGTGGTCACGGACCAGTCGCGCTCGCAGCCTTCCTCGTGCGAGGAGGACGTGCGCATCTTGAGCGGCCAGTACGGCCAGGTCATGGTCTTGTTCTCGCTTTCCGGCGGCTGGGGCATCAGCTCGAACTGCGTGACCGAGGCCGCGCCGTGGCGGTTGCTGGTGCCGACGCAGTCAGAACCCGTGTCGCCGCCGCCGATCACCACCACGTGCTTGCCCTTGGCCAGCGTCTGGTTGGTGAGCCGGTCGCCCGCGACCGCCTTGTTCTGCTGGCGCAGGAAATCCATGGCGTAGTACACGCCCGACAGCTCGCGGCCGGGCACCGGCAGGTCGCGCGGGGTTTCCGAACCGCCGCTCATCACCACCGCGTCGAACTCGGCCAATAGCGAGTCCGGCGTGCGCACCGTCAGGCCGTCGGCCACGGGGTCGCTGGGATTGCCGATGTAGGTCGACGGCGCGAACTCCACGCCTTCGGCTTCCATCTGCGAGATGCGGCGGTCGATCTGGTGCTTTTCCAGCTTGAAGTCGGGGATGCCGTAGCGCAGCAGGCCGCCGATGCGGTCGCTTTTCTCGAACAGCGTCACTGAATGGCCGGCGCGGGCCAACTGCTGCGCGCATGCCATGCCGGCGGGGCCGGAACCCACCACCGCGACCTTCTTGCCGGTCTTGCGCGCGGGCACTTGCGGAGAGACCCAGCCCTCGGCCCAGCCCTTGTCGATGATGGCATGCTCGATGGACTTGATGCCGACAGCGTCGCTGTTGATGTTCAAGGTACAGGCGGCTTCACACGGCGCCGGGCAGATGCGGCCGGTGAACTCGGGGAAGTTGTTGGTGGAGTGCAGCACGTCCAGCGCGCGCTTCCAGTCCTGGCGGTACACCAGGTCATTCCAGTCCGGGATGATGTTGTTGACCGGGCAGCCGTTGTTGCAGAACGGGATGCCGCAGTCCATGCAGCGCGCTGCTTGCTGCTTGGCCTGGTCGTCGCTCAGGTGCAGCACGAATTCGCGCCAGTTCTTCAGCCGCTTCTGCGGGGCCTCGGAGGCCTCCTGCAGACGCTGAAATTCCATAAAGCCAGTAATCTTTCCCATGGTATCCCTCACGCAGCCAGTTGTTGCGGGTTGGCTGCACGCCACATTTCACCCAATGCGCGGCGGTAGTCCGTCGGCATGATTTTCACGAATTTGCCGCGCGAGGCTTCCCAGTCGCCCAGGATTTCGCGGGCGCGGAAGCTGCCGGTGTAGCGGAAGTGGTCTTCCACCAGGCGGCGCAGGATGGCTTCGTCCGTTTCGCGTTCACCGCCGCGCTGGGCGCTGTGCCAGACGTCGATGTTGTTCTGCGCAAGCTGCTCCGCGTGCGGCACGATGCTTTCCAGTTCGACCATGGACAGGTTGGCGCGCTGCTTGAGCGTGCGTTCCGGATCCCACACGTAGGCCACGCCGCCCGACATGCCGGCCGCGAAGTTGCGGCCCGTGGCGCCCAGCACCACGACGGTGCCGCCGGTCATGTATTCGCAGCCGTGGTCGCCGGTACCTTCCACGACGGTGGCGGCGCCCGAGTTGCGCACCGCGAAGCGTTCGCCGGCCACGCCGTTGAAGAACGCTTCGCCCGCCAGCGCGCCGTACAGCACGGTGTTGCCGGCGATGATGTGGTCGGGGCCGAAGCCGCGGAAGTCGTTGGGCGAGCGCACGATGATGCGGCCGCCGGACAGGCCCTTGCCGACGTAGTCGTTGCCTTCGCCCACCAGGTCCATCGTGATGCCGTGGGCCAGGAACGCGCCGAAGCTCTGGCCGGCGGTGCCGTTGCACTGGATGTGGATGGTGTCGTCCGGCAGGCCATCATGGCCGTAGCGCGCGGCCACCGCGCCCGACAGCATGGCGCCGATGGTGCGGTTGCGGTTGCGCACCGGGACGATGAAGGACACCTTCTCGCCGCGTTCCAGCGCGGGCTTGCTGCGTTCGATCAGCTGATGGTCCAGCGCGCCGGCCAGGCCGTGGTCCTGCTCTTCGGTCTGGCGCACGTCGGCGTCGGACTGGGTTTGATGGAACACGCGGGCGAAGTCCAGGCCCTGGGCCTTCCAGTGTTCCACGCCCGAACGCATGTCCAGCAGATCGGCGCGGCCGATCAGGTCGTCGAACTTGCGGATGCCCAGCTGGGCCATGATTTCGCGGACTTCCTCGGCGATGAAGAAGAAGAAGTTCACGACGTGCTCGGGCTTGCCCTGGAATTTCTTGCGCAGGACCGGGTCTTGCGTGGCCACGCCCACCGGGCAGGTGTTCAGGTGGCACTTGCGCATCATGATGCAGCCTTCCACGACCAGCGGCGCGGTCGCGAAGCCGAATTCGTCGGCGCCCAGCAGCGCGCCGATGACGACGTCGCGGCCGGTCTTCATCTGGCCGTCGGCCTGCACGCGGATACGGCTGCGCAGGCGGTTGAGCACCAGCGTCTGCTGCGTTTCGGCCAGGCCCAGTTCCCAAGGCGTGCCGACGTGCTTGATGGACGACACCGGGGATGCGCCCGTGCCGCCGTCATGGCCGGCAATCACGACGTGGTCGGCCTTGGCCTTGGCCACGCCCGCGGCCACCGTGCCCACGCCCACTTCGGACACCAGCTTGACCGACACCGAAGCCTTGGAATTCACGTTCTTCAGGTCGTGGATCAGTTGGGCCAGGTCTTCGATCGAGTAGATGTCGTGGTGCGGCGGGGGCGAGATCAGGCCGACGCCAGGCACCGAGTAGCGCAGCTTGGCGATGTACTCGGACACCTTGTGGCCGGGCAGCTGGCCGCCTTCGCCGGGCTTGGCGCCTTGCGCCATCTTGATCTGGATCTGGTCGGCCGACGACAGGTATTCGGCGCTCACGCCGAAACGGCCCGACGCCACTTGCTTGATCTTCGAACGCAGCGAGTCGCCCTTCTTCAGTTCGACGTCCGCTTCGATGCGGTCCGTGCCCAGCACCGAGGCCAGCGTGTCGCCGTCCTTGATGGTGCTCTTGCCTTCGCGCATCTCGGCGCGGTAGCGCAGTTCGTCTTCGCCGCCTTCGCCGGTGTTGGACTTGCCGCCGATGCGGTTCATGGCCACGGCCAGCACCGAGTGCGCCTCGGTGGAGATCGAGCCCAGCGACATGGCGCCGGTGGCGAAACGCTTGACGATGTCCTTGGCGGATTCGACGTCGTCCAGCGGAATGGCGCGCGACGGGTCGAAGCGGAACTCGAACAGGCCGCGCAGCGTCATGTGGCGACGGCTCTGGTCGTTGATGATCTGCGCGTACTCCTTGTACGTGCGGTAGTTGTTGGCGCGCGAAGCGTGCTGCAGCTTGGCGATGGAATCCGGCGTCCACATGTGTTCTTCGCCGCGCACGCGATAGGCGTACTCGCCGCCCGCGTCCAGGTCGTTGGCCAGGACCGGATCGGTGCTGAAGGCGGCGCGGTGCTGGCGCAGCGCTTCCTCGGCCACCTGGAAGATGCCGATGCCTTCGATGTTGGAGGCGGTGCCGGTGAAGTACTTGTTGACCAGGGCGGTCTGCAGGCCCACGGCTTCGAAGATCTGCGCGCCGGTGTAGGACATGTACGTGGAAATGCCCATCTTGGACATGACCTTGTTCAGGCCCTTGCCGATGGCCTTGATGAAGTTCTTGACCGCCTTTTCGGGGTCGTTCATCTTGCCCAGCGATTCCAGCGCCAGGTAGGGGTGGATGGCTTCCGCGCCGTAGCCGCCCAAGAGCGCGAAGTGGTGCACTTCGCGCGCCGAGCCGGTTTCCACGACCAGGCCGGTGTTGGTGCGCAGGCCGGCGCGGATCAGGTGCTGGTGGACCGCGGACGTCGCCAGCAGCGCGGGGATGGCCACGCGCTCGCTGTCGACCAGGCGGTCGGACACGATCAGGATGTTGTAGCCGCTGCGCACCGCGTCGACGGCGCGCGCGCACAGCGCGGCCACGCGGGCTTCGATGCCCTCGGGGCCCCAGGCGGCGGGATAGGTGATGTCCAGCTCAAAGCTGCGGAACTTCTTGCCCGTGACCTGCTCGATGTCGCGGATCTGCGCCATGGCGGCGAAATCCAGCACCGGCTGGGACACTTCCAGGCGCAGCGGCGGGTTGACGTTGTTGATGTCCAGCAGGTTGGGCTTGGGGCCGATGAAGGACACCAGCGACATCACCAGCTGTTCGCGGATGGGGTCGATCGGCGGGTTCGTGACCTGCGCGAACAACTGGCGGAAGTAGTTGTAGAACGGCTTGGCGCGGTCGGACAGCACGGCCAGGGGGGCGTCGTTGCCCATCGAGCCGATGACTTCCTCGCCCGTCGAGGCCATGGGCTCCAGGATGAACTTGTAGTCTTCCTGGGTCCAGCCGAAGGCCTGCTGGCGGTCCAGCAGCGACACGGACGACTGCGTGGCGACGGCAGCCTGGCGCGGCGCCGGCAGCGATTCCAGCTTGATCTGCAGGCGTTCGATCCACTGGCGGTACGGCCGGTTGTTGGCCAGCTGCAGCTTGATCTCGGCGTCGTCGATGATGCGGCCCTGTTCCAGGTCGATCAGGAACATCTTGCCCGGCTGCAGGCGCCACTTCTTGACGATGCGGTTTTCGGGGATGGACAGCGTGCCGGCTTCCGAAGCCAGGATGACCATGTCGTCATCGGTGACCAGGTAGCGGGCCGGGCGCAGGCCGTTGCGGTCCAGCGTGGCGCCGATCTGGCGGCCATCGGTGAACGCGACCGCGGCGGGGCCGTCCCACGGCTCCATCATGGCGGCGTGGTATTCGTAGAAAGCGCGGCGGCTTTCGTCCATCTGCGTGTGCTGTTCCCAGGCTTCCGGGATCATCATCATCATGGCGTGGGCCAGCGAGTAGCCCGAATTCACCAGCAGTTCCAGGCAGTTGTCGAACGTGGCGGTGTCCGACTGGCCTTCGTAGACGATGGGGTACAGCTTCTTCAGGTCGTCGCCCAGCACGGCCGACTGCATCATGCCTTCGCGCGCGCGCAGCCAGTTGAAGTTGCCCTTGACCGTGTTGATTTCGCCGTTGTGGGCGATCATGCGGTACGGGTGGGCCAGCGGCCAGGCGGGGAAGGTGTTGGTCGAGAAGCGCTGGTGCACCAGCGCCAGCGCCGACACCGTGCGGGTATCGGCCAGGTCGCGGTAGTAGCGGCCGACCTGGTCGGCCAACAGCAGGCCCTTGTAGACCACGGTGCGTACCGAGGCCGAGGGCACGAAGTATTCCTTGCCGTGCGCCAGATGCATGTTCTGGATGGCGTGGCTGGCGGTCTTGCGGATCACGTACAGCTTGCGCTCCAGCGCGTCCGGCACCATTACGTCGGCGCCGCGGCCGATGAACAGCTGGCGGATCACGGGCTCGCAGTCGCGCACGGTGGGCGACATGGGCATGTCGACGTCCACCGGCACGTCGCGCCAGCCCAGGACGACCTGGCCTTCGGCGCGCACCGAGCGCTCCAGTTCCTGTTCGCAAGCCAGGCGCGAGGCCGTTTCCTTGGGCAGGAACACCATGGCCACGCCGTACTCGCCAGGAGGCGGCAGCGTGATGCCTTGATGGCCGAGTTCGTCGCGGTAGAGCGTGTCGGGGATCTGGATCAGGATGCCGGCGCCGTCGCCCATCAGCTTGTCCGCGCCGACCGCGCCGCGGTGGTCCAGGTTTTCCAGGATCTTCAGACCCTGCTGGATGATGGCGTGGCTTTTCTTGCCCTTGATGTGGGCCACGAAGCCGACGCCGCAGGCGTCATGCTCGTTCTTGGGGTTGTACAGGCCCTGGGCGGCAGGCAGTCCGATGCGGCTGGCATCGATGGGGGTCGCCTTGGGCGGGGGACAGGAGTCGATCGGGGTAATTTGGGGCATGGCGCGCTCCGCAGTGGGCCTGCGTCGTAATGTTGCAGTGCAGGAGACGGACAATACCCCCGCCATGAGTAGGGTGCAATATAAATAAATAGGGTGTGTCCCCTTTTATATATAAGGCTTGTCATTCTGCATTAATTCGGTGACGCATCAAGAGCCGCGCCACGCGGGGTTTACCAGAGGGGTGTGCACCAGGAGGGTGCGCCCGCATCCGGGAAATGAGCATTTTTCTCTTTATATGTCCCTAATTTAATCGGGAATCTGGCAGGCCTGAAGCGATGCTTGGCGTTGCGGAAATGCAAATGCATCCGCCGACCTGCGTCGCCGCGGTCGGAAAAAATGAAGAACCCGCCGTACAGGCGGGTCCGCAATCAGGAAGAGGTCGACGTAGGCGTCGTGGTGGGAGGCGCGGAACTTGGCTCTGCATCGGACGATGCAGCGGCCGGCTTCTTGCGCGGACGTCCGCGCTGGCCGGGGGCGACCCGGCGGCTGGCGGTATGGGCCAGGCTGGCGATGAAAGCGGGACCGCCCAGCGCCCATTGTCCGGAGACGGCCTGGTCGATGCGCTGGGTTTCTTCGCGCGACAGGCCGTCCTGCAAGCGCTTGCGGTAATTGGCCTGGCGGTCGAACGGGGTATTGCCGCAGGCCCAGTAGTCCGCGTGGTCCGACTGCCATTGCGCGGGAGCGGCGGTGGTGTTGCCGGTATGGCTGGACGCGGAGGACCAGGGCCAGGAATCGGGATCCTGCGAGGCGCCGCTACGCACTGGATAGGTTTCGAGCCAGACCAGCGACGGCAGTACCCAGGCGCCCGGCTCCAGCAAGGCGGACCGGTAGCGGCCTGCAAAGACCCGGCCGCCGCGCAGGCGCGCCGCGAGGTTGCGGCCCAGCGTCTGCATCAGGCGCGGCAGGCCTTCCTCGTCCGCGGGCGTGGCCAGCAGCAGGATGCGGTCGTTGGCAAGCAGCCAGCCGTGAACCGAGACGCGGTGGCGTTGGGCGGATTCGCCCAGCCACGTAGCCAGTTGGTTCAGGATGTCGGCCGGCGCGGGTTGCGACGGCGCCGCCAGCGGCTGGATGAAGTTGGCCTGCACCAGTTGGGGCAGCCCAGGGGCGTACAGACGGGGCAGACGGGCCATAGTGTCAGGACTTGCGTATTTGGAAGAACGGGTTGTCTTCGCTCACGGTATATAAATAGTGCCACGGTGGGCGCTGGTCAAGTCCCGTGATCATGGTCAGGGCAGGAAATCGCTTTTTTTTCTGTCGTTCGTACCCCATAAAGCCCAGGTTAACATTCGGCGACGGAACGTCGTACCGTGGATATCCCCTAATCCGCGGGACGTTTTTGCCCATCATTTCGACCGGAGGAAAGCAATGGCAGTCGCCCTGGAACTCATTTCGCAGCATCGCTGCTTCGGCGGCTGGCAGCGCTATTACCGCCACGCGTCCGCGGAGATCGGCCTGCCCATGCGTTTCTCCGTCTACATTCCGCCGCAGGCCGAACAAGGCCCGGTGCCGGTGCTGTTCTATCTGGCGGGCCTGACCTGCACGGAAGAGACCTTCATGATCAAGGCGGGCGCCCAGCGCCTGGCCGCCGAGCTCGGCGTCATGCTGGTCGCCCCGGACACCAGCCCGCGTGGCGCCAACGTGGCGGGCGAGGACGAAAGCTGGGACTTGGGCACCGGCGCGGGCTTCTATGTGGACGCCACCACCCCCGCGTGGCGCGGCCACTACCGCATGTACAGCTACGTGACGCAGGAATTGCACGGCATTGTCACGGGCGACGCCCTGCCCGGCGACGCGTCGCGTACCGGCATCTTTGGCCACTCCATGGGCGGCCACGGCGCGCTCGTGCTGGCGCTGCGCAACCCCGGCAAGTTCCGCTCGGTTTCCGCGTTTGCGCCCATCGCCGCGCCCAGCCAGTGCCCCTGGGGCAAGAAGGCGTTCGGCGCCTATCTGGGCGACAAGGTCGAGGACTGGGCCGCCTATGACGCCTCGGCGCTGATGCGCAGCGCCGTGCAGCCGTTTCCCGCCGGCATCCTGATCGATCAGGGCGAGTCGGATCAGTTCCTGGCCGAACAGTTGTATCCCGAGGTATTCGAGGCGGCCTGCGCCGCTGCCGGCCAGCCGCTGGAGCTGCGGCGCCAGCCGGGCTACGACCACGGCTACTACTTCATCTCGACGTTCATCGAGGATCACATCCGGTTTCACGTCGAGCGGCTTGGAAAACCGGCGCCCTGAAGGCGCGCTTCTATACTGGCGGGCCTGCCGCGGCAGGCTGCCTGCGCGCCCCGGCGCGCCGCCTGCGGTCTGTGCTCAATAGGAACGCCTGATTTGGTCAACGGAATCGCTCCCTTCGCCTGGATACTGCTGGGCGCCGTCGTGGTCCTGCTGCCCGGCATCGTCATGCTGCTGGGCCGCGGCGGCCCGCGCGACGAGCGCGGCCGCCGGATGTTCCAGTTCCGCCCGGTGCGTCGCCTGTTCGGCCTGATGCTGGTGCTGCTGGGATGCGTGTCGGGCCTGCTGGCGCTGTCGTTGGTGCAGTTCTTCCGCCTGACGACCGACGAGCCGGTCGCTCGCATCGAAGTGCGCCAGGTGGCCGACGGCCAGTTCCAGGTCAACGCCAGCGCGCCCGGCACCGGGAGCAAGCAGTACGTCCTTTATGGGGACCAGTGGCAGATCGATGCTCGCGTTGTGCGCTGGCGCCTGCCGGCGCTGATGGCCGGTGTGCCGCCGCTGTACCGGCTGGAACGCCTGTCTGGCCGCTATAGCGATGCGGCGCGCGAGGCCTCCGCCACGCGCTCGGTCCACGCGCTGGATGATTGGCCGGCGCCGGACCTGGCATCGCTGAAGAAGAATTTCCCGAACTGGTTCCCGTTCGTCGATGTCCAATTCGGCAGCGCCGCATATATGCCGCTGTTCGACGGCGCCCGCTATCAGGTGCTGCTGGATCCGCGCGGAGCGCTGTTCGTGCGGCCCGACGGCGAGGCCACGGCCGAGGGCCTGAAGCGCCTGGGCTGGTAGGGCAAGTCGCAGCCGCGCCCGAATGCAGGGGCTGGCCATCCGCCAGCAGCGTGCGCTTGTCCCCAAAGCGGCGCCCCGCTCCAAAAAAATAAACGGGGACATATATCGCCGAAGGAAACTTTGACGCGCCGCAATAGTCGAATTAGCACTCCCAATACTAGAGTGCTAACATCGAATCCATGTCGTTATCCCTTCGCCATCCGGAGATCCCCGCTATGAAGCAACCCAGTACCTCGTTGGCCGCTTCCGGCAACGCCCTGGCGTTGGCCATTGCCAATCCGGGCGCACTTGGCACGATCGACGCTTATATCTCCTCGGTCAACCGCCTGCCGGTCCTGTCCGCGGAACGTGAAACCGAGCTTGGTCGCCGCCTGCGCGACCAGGAAGACCTGGGCGCCGCGCGCGAACTGATTCTGTCGCACCTGCGCCTGGTGGTGTCGGTGGCCCGCCAGTACCTGGGCTACGGATTGCCGCATGCCGATCTCATTCAGGAAGGCAACGTCGGCCTGATGAAGGCCGTCAAGCGCTTCGACCCCGAGCGCGGCGTGCGCCTGGTGTCGTTCGCCGTGCACTGGATCAAGGCCGAAATCCACGAGTACATCATCCGCAACTGGCGTCTGGTGAAGGTCGCGACCACCAAGGCCCAGCGCAAGCTGTTCTTCAATCTGCGCAGCATGCGTCCCGACGGCCAGACGCTGGATCCGGACCAGGTCGACCACATCGCGCGCGAACTGAACGTGCGCCGCGAAGACGTGAGCGAAATGGAAGTACGCCTGTCCGGCCGCGACATGTCGCTGGAAAACCAGGACGATGACGATGACAGCTACGCGCCCATCGCCTACCTGTCCGACGAAGGCCGCCAGGAACCCACCCGGGTGCTGGAGCGCGCCGCGCGCGACCAGCTGCAAAGCGCCGGCCTGACCGACGCGCTGCAAGCGCTGGATCCGCGTTCGCGCCGCATCGTCGAGGCCCGCTGGCTGCAGGACGACGGCGGCGCCACGCTGCACGAACTGGCGCAGGAGTTCGGCGTGTCGGCCGAGCGCATCCGTCAGATCGAAGCGGCCGCCTTGAAGAAGATGCGCGGCAACCTCGCGTCTTGAGGCGCCTCGATGGACCACGAAAGGGCCGCTGGATAGCGGCCCTTTTGCTTTTCCGGCGCACGGCGGCGGCGCGTGAATAAATTGATACAAATTCGAGCGGAAAATTTGCGCGGCGCAAGAAACTTAATGAGGATCGCACCGCCTAACTTCATGTAGACCGCGAACTTCGGTTAGCAGTCTTGTCATCCGTCTCGGCTTCTCCTCTTTCCCCTCCCCTATGAGACGGATGCTTGCGGGGCACCATGCATACCTGGTGCCCCGTTTTTTATGCGCGCGCGCTTTGCGCTGGCAGAGGGAGGGCTCGGCGAACGCCGTTCGCCGCCAGGGCGAAGAACGGCCTGCCTAGGCCGCCTGGGCGTTGTCGGCAGCCGTCCTGGCCCCATGCCACAGCGCGTCCTGCACGCGCCGCACGCCCGTCGCCATCGAACCGTCCTGGTATAGCTTGATCCAGCGGTAGCCGGGCGCCATGTTGTCCACCACGTGCTTGCCGTCGCGGATGCTGAACTGGAAGCAGGTCGACGGCGTGGCCAGCAGGCGCAGGTTGTGGCGGCGGCGGTCGAACTCATGGTGCACATGGCCCCACAGCAGCACGCGGACCTGCGGCCAGCGCGTCAGCAGCTTGAACAGGGCCTGCGGGTTGTCGATCATCATCGAATCGTGCCAGTGGCTGTCGATCTGCATGGGGTTGTGATGCATGGCGATCAGCGTGTGGCGGCCCGGGGTCTCGGCCAGCGCGGCCTCCAGCAGATCGAGCTGGCTCGCGGGCAGATGGCCGGCATTGGAGCCGGGCACGGTGGTGTCCAGCGCCACCACGCGCCAGGCGCCCACGTCGGTCACCGGAACCGACCATTGCGGCAATTCCTGGCGCATCACGGCCGGCAGGTCATGGTTGCCCGGCAGGCAGCGGATGCTGGCCCGTTCCAGCGCGGGCGCCTCGGACAGGACGCGCGCCAGCCGGCGATAGGCCTCGGCCTCGCCGTCCTGGGACATGTCGCCAGTAGCCAGCAGCAGATCGGGGTGCTTGCCGTCCGCCTCGATCTGGCGCAGCACCGCGCGCAGGCTGGCGTCCGTGTTGACGCCCAGCATCGAGGTTTCCGGCTCGCCGAACAGATGGCTGTCAGTCAGCTGGACCAGCATGGCGGGCGCGTCGTCGCGCCGGGTCAGGGAGTGGATCCGGGCCAAGTGCCGCTCCTGCAAAGTTTGTGCGATTCCACATTACCCAAAAAACGTGGCGCGGCGCGTATCGCATGTCCGCATTGGGGTAACGAAACGTGCATTCTCCACGATTCCTGATGGTTTCCGCCCCGGACCTGAAGGAAAAAGCCGCTATTCTTGTGGAACTTCACACAAGCTCCGCCCACAGAACATGGATGTAGGTTTTCTCGTATTCGGCCTGGCAGGTCTGCTGACGCTGGTCTGTTTCATGCCGCCCCTGGCCGGACGCCTCAAGCTGCCCTACTCGGTGCTGCTGGCCATCGTCGGCTGTCTGCTCGGCATCATCGTGCACGTGCACGGCTGGGCGCCCAGCTGGATCGGCGACTTCCTGGATTCGCTGGAACGCTTCGAGATTTCCTCCGAAACCTTCCTGATGGTGTTCCTGCCGGTGCTCTTGTTCGAGACCGCGCTGTCCATGAACGTGCGGCGCCTGATGGACGACATCGGCCCCATCCTCATGATGGCCATCGTGGCCGTGGTGGTCTGCACCGTGGTGGTCGGGGTCACGCTGGACGCCATCTCGCCCTACGGCCTGGTGGTCTGCCTGCTGCTGGGCGCCATCGTCGCCACCACCGATCCCGTGGCGGTGGTGGGCATCTTCCGCGAAGTGGGCGCGCCCAAGCGCCTGACCACGCTGGTCGAAGGCGAAAGCCTGTTCAACGACGCAGCCTCCATCGCCTTGTACTCGGTGCTGCTGGCCGTGCTGGGCGGCCACGGCGAACTCACCGCCAGCGGCGTTTTCAACGACTTCGTCGTGCACTTCATCGGCGGCGGCGTGGCCGGCTTCGCCATGGGCCGGCTGGCCTGCTTCCTGTTCGCCTGGCTGCGCGGCTTTCCCACCGCGGAAATCACGCTGACGTTGACGCTGGCCTATCTGTCCTTCTTCATTTCCGAGCACTATCTGAACGTGTCGGGCGTGGTTGCCACGGTGATCGCCGGCCTGGTGGTGGGATCCACCGGCCGCACGCGCATGTCGCCCACCACCTTCGAGTACCTGTCCAGCGCCTGGGAGCAGTTCGGGTTCTGGGCCAACTCGCTGATTTTCCTGTTCGCGGCCATGCTGATCCCCAAGCTGATGGCGGCCGCCGATTGGCAGGAGCTGGTGCTGGTCGCCGTGGTGTTCGTGGCCACGCTGGTCGCGCGCGCCATCGTCGTCTTCGGCCTGTTGCCCTTGCTGGGGCTGACCCGGCTGGGGACCAAGGTCAGCAACCCCTACAAGGTGGTCATGCTGTGGGGCGGCCTGCGCGGCGCCGTGTCGCTGGCGCTGGCGCTGGCGGTCACGGAGCAGACCGGGGTGGCCGAAGAGGCGCGCCAGTTCATCGCGGTGGCCACCACCAGCTACGTGCTGCTGACCCTGTTCATCAACGGCATCAGCCTGCGCCCGCTGATCCGCATGCTGGGCCTGAACCAGTTGTCGCCGGTGGAGCGCACCATCCGCAACCAGGCCCTGGCCGTGGCGCTGGAAGACCTGCAGGGCAAGACCGAAGAGGTCGCCCGGTCCGAGCATATCGGCACCGAGGTCCGCGACCGCATCCGCTCCGTGTTTGACGCCAGCCTGGCCAGCGTGCACGACGGCCAGGTCAGCCAGATGACGGACGACCAGCGCGTGGGGGTGGGCCTGGCCATCGTGGCCCAGCGCGAAGAGGAAATGTTCTTCGACATCCTGAAGGCGCAGATCGTGGACTGGCGCATGGCGGAAACCCTGCTGGCGCGGGCGGAACGGCTGGAGGACGCGATCCGGCTGGGCGGCATCCCGGGCTTCGAACGCGCCATCGTCGCCGACGTGCGCTATTCCACAGGGTTCCGATTGGCCCTGCGCGTGCATTACGTGTTCGGCTTCCAGAGCTGGCTGGCGCGCGAACTGGGCCAGCGCTTCGCCAACCTGATGAGCAAGCGGTCGGTGGCGCAGCGCCTGATTGCCTTCGCGCGCGAACAGATCACGCCCCTGCTGGGCGAGGAAGCCACGCAGCGCATCGTGTCGCTGCACCAGCGCCGCCTGGACCTGATCGAAAACGCCATGCAGGCCCTGAACCTGCAATATCCGTCCTACGCCCAGTGGCTGCAGGAAAGCTACCTGGGCCGTGTGGCCCGCGAAATGGAGCGCATCCGCTACCGCGACATGCTTGAGCAGTTCCTGATCAGCGGCGAGGTCTACGCGGACCTGATGGCGCAGTTGGAGAGCCGCTGGGCCCACATCGACAAGCACCCGCCGCTGGACATCGAAATGAGCGCGGCCGAGCTGATCAAGCGCGTGCCGCTGTTCGAAGGCCTGTCCGCCGATTCCCTGCGGGCCATCAGCAAGCTGCTCAAGCCGCGCCTGGCGCTGCCGGATCAGCGCGTGCTGACCAAGGGCCGCCATGGGGAAGAGATGTGTTTCGTGGCCTCGGGCGCCGTGGCCGTGCATCTCCCCGATAACACCATGATCGAACTGGGCAGCGGCGAATTCTTTGGCGAGCTTGGTCTGTTGGGTGAAGAGCAGTTGATGCCGGAGGTGACGTCGCTGGGTTACAGCAAGCTGCTGATGCTGTCTTCGCGCGATTTCCACGCCCTGCTGGCGCGCGACGAGCATCTGCGCGAACGCATCCAGGTCGTGGCCAAGCAACGCCTGCGCGCGATCGAAGTGTGGAAGCAGTTTTCACAGGCCAATGCCGCGCCTGCGCCGGTCCCCGCGCCGGCGTCGGCGCCGAGTCCGGCCCAGGCCGCTGAAGCCGCGGAAGCGGCGGGTGCATCGTCCGGCACCGATGCCCCGGCGGCCCGCGAGGCGCGGGAAGCGGACGCGCCGGCCGCAAGCGATGCGGCGGGCAATCCCGCAGATAGTCCCGCGGACGGCCCCACTCTGGGCGAGCCCGGCATCGTTCCGCGTTAGCCCTGGATCCCGTGGATGCCTCCGCATCCGCGGGACGGAATACTAGGCCGGGATTTCGCCGGCCGCGCGGCGTTGCATGATGTCTTCGATGATCACCAGCGCCGCCTCCAGCGTGAATTCGCCTTCCGCGACCTGGCGCACCGCCGTGGCCGCGTCGATGGTGGCGATCTCCATCACCTCGCCATCCCGGTTGGCAGGACGCGCATCAGCCGCCAGCACGCAGGTGCTGGTCAGGACATCCTCGACCTGATAGCCCTCGGGCAGCCGGCGGTGGATGCGCAGAATGGTGCGCAGGGGCGAGCGCCGCGTCAGGTCGGGCTCGTCCAGCCCTGCTTCTTCGCCGCACTCGCGCACCAGCGCCAGTTCCAGGTCTTCGCGGCTGCCGGCCAGGCCGCCGACCAAGGTGTCCCACATACCGGGATCGGTGGACTTGCTGAGCGCGCGGCGCGCGACCCACAAGCGGCCGTCCGGCGTCCATGCGTTCAGGTGCACGGCCTTGGTGAGCAAGCCCAGCGGTCGCACTGCCGCGCGCTCGATCACGCCCAGCGGCTCGTCGCCATCCAGAACGTCCAGCAATTCGTCGCGCCAACCGCGCAAGCAGTTGGCTTGGCGCAACAGTTGCGCGGCTTGTTCGAGCACGCTGTTCAGGCTCGCGCCCGGTTGCAGGTCCATGCCGATGCGCAGGCTCTCGCCATCCGCCGCGATGCCGGGCGCGTCGCGCAAGGCGTCGCACGCCGCGTGCGTGGCCCAGCCGCAGCGACGCCCCGCTATATAAAGAGCGCGCGCGCCTTGCGGGGCGGGCTCTTGCGCGCGGGCGCACAGGTCGGCGTACAAGTCGGACAACTGCTTGGGCATCGTGGAACCGTGGTGATGATGTTGCCGACGATTTTATGCCACCCTGTTTACGGCGCGTGGTCAAGGGGGCGCGGCCAGATGGGGGCAGGCTGGATGAATTCAAGGGCGCTAACTTACATCTGTTTGCGCGTCCGCTATAATCCGCCAGTTTCTTTGTGATTTCGAGTGGGAACGACAGGGGCCGCTCTATCTCCCCGTCACGCCCTACCATCTAATAATTGCGCGTTGCCCGGTTCCGGCGACTTCCGCCACTAGCGAACGGACCTTCGCGCCGTGTTTCGAGGTAAGCATGAAGAAGTGGAGAGGGATACTGGGGGCTTGTGCGATGCTGATTGGCAGCGTGGCAGGTGCTCAGGTGCAAGACATGCCCGGCGGCCCGAAGGTCAATCAGCTCAACCTGCATGAAGGTGTCACGGCGATCTCGCGCGACATCATGTGGTTGCATTGGATGTTGCTCACGATCTGTATCGTGATTTTCATCGGCGTCTTCGGAGTGATGTTCTACTCCATCTGGGCGCACCGCAAATCGCGTGGTCACAAGGCCGCGACCTTCCATGAACATCTAGGCGTGGAAGTTGCCTGGACCGTCATCCCGTTCATCATCGTCATCGCCATGGCGTTGCCCGCCACCAAGACGGTGGTCGCGATGAAAGACACCTCCAGCGCCGACCTCACCGTGAAGGTCACCGGCTATCAATGGAAGTGGGGCTACGAATACCTCGACGGCTCGGCCACCGGCATCAAGTTCCTCTCCACGCTGTCGACGCCGCGCGCCCAGATCGAGAACCGCGAGCCCAAGGGCGAGTTCTACCTGATGGAAGTGGACAACCATCTGGTCGTCCCCGCCAACAAGAAGATCCGCATCGTGCTGACCGCGGCCGACGTCATCCACTCCTGGATGATTCCCGACTTCGGCGTGAAGCAGGATGCCATCCCCGGCTTCCTGCGCGACACCTGGTTCAACGCCGACAAGCCCGGGATCTACCGCGGCCAGTGCGCGGAACTGTGCGGCAAGGATCACGCATTCATGCCCATCGTCGTGGAAGTCATGGCGCAAGCCGACTACGACAAGTGGGTTGAAGACCAAAAGAAGAAGATGGCGGCAAACGCCGACGATCCCAATAAAGAGTGGACGGAAGCCGAACTGGTTGCCCGCGGCGAAAAGGTTTTCGCGGCGAATTGCGTTGCCTGTCACCAGGCCAACGGCAAGGGCATCCCGGGCAGTTTCCCCCCGCTCGACGGAGACAAGGTTGTTCTGGGCCCCAAGGCGGAACAGATCAACACCGTGCTGAAGGGCAAGCCCGGCACCGCGATGGCGGCATTCGGCGGGCAGCTCAACGATGTCGAAATCGCAGCGGTCATCAGCTATACGCGCCATGCCTGGAGCAATGCAGGCAAGGGGCAGGACCCGACGGTTCTACCGAAGGACGTGGCGGCTGCGCGCTGATTGCGCGCGCCTTGCCACACTCTCGTAGAACCGGTTCCGTTTAGTTAGAGATACCCTGCCGGCCCCGTCGATCGGGCCCGGCACTCAGCAGGAAGGAGTCCATCATGAGCAGCGTCACTGTAGACCACGTGTCGCCGGGCCACGGCCACGGTCACGATGACCACCACCACGCCATCCCCACCGGCTGGCGCCGCTGGCTTTTCGCCACGAACCATAAAGACATCGGGACGATGTACCTCATCTTCTCGTTCGTCATGCTGCTGGAAGGCGGCACGCTGGCGCTGCTGCTGCGCACCGAGCTCTTCGAGCCGGGCCTGCAGTTCTTCCGCCCTGAACTCTTCAACCAGTTCACCACCATGCACGGCCTCGTCATGGTGTTCGGCGCGGTCATGCCGGCCTTCGTGGGCTTCGCCAACTGGATGATCCCGATGCAGATCGGCGCTTCCGACATGGCGTTCGCCCGCATGAACAACTTCAGCTTCTGGCTGCTGCCGGTGGCCGCGATCATGCTGACCGCGTCGTTCTTCGTGCCTGGCGGCGCCACCGCGGCCGGCTGGACGCTGTACGCGCCGCTGTCGCTGCAGATGGGCCCGGGCATGGACCTGGCGATCTTCGCGCTGCACATCATGGGCGCCTCGTCCATCATGGGCGCGATCAACATCATCGTCACCATCCTGAACATGCGCGCGCCCGGCCTGACGCTGATGAAGATGCCGCTGTTCTGCTGGACCTGGCTGATCACCGCCTTCCTGCTGCTGGCCGTGATGCCGGTGCTGGCCGCCGCCATCACCATGGTGCTGACCGACCGCCACTTCGGCACGGGCTTCTTCAATGCCGCCGCCGGCGGCGACCCGGTCCTGTACCAGCACGTGTTCTGGTTCTTCGGGCACCCCGAGGTCTACATCATGATCTTGCCGGCGTTCGGCATCGTGTCGGCCATCGTGCCCGCGTTCGCCCGCAAGAAGCTGTTCGGCTACGCCTCGATGGTCTACGCCACCGCTTCGATCGCCGTGCTGTCCTTCATCGTGTGGGCGCACCACATGTTCACCACCGGCATGCCGGTGACGGGCCAGCTCTACTTCATGTACGCCACCATGCTCATCTCCATCCCGACCGGGGTGAAGGTGTTCAACTGGGTCGCCACGATGTGGCGCGGCTCCATGACGTTCGAAACCCCCATGCTGTTCTCGATCGGCTTCATCTTCGTGTTCACGATGGGCGGCTTCACCGGCCTGATCCTGTCGGTGGCCCCGATCGACATCCAGGTCCACGACACGTATTACGTGGTCGCGCACTTCCACTACGTGCTGGTGGCGGGCTCGCTGTTCGCGCTGTTTGCCGGCGCCTACTACTGGGTGCCCAAGTGGACGGGCCGCATGTACAGCGAAAAGCTGGGCAAGCTGCACTTCTGGTCGACGCTGATCTCGTTCAACGTCACCTTCTTCCCGATGCACTTCCTGGGCCTGGCAGGCATGCCGCGCCGCTACGCCGACTACGCCGGCCAGTTCACGACGTTCCACCAGATGGCCACCATTGGCGCGTTCTGGTTCGGCCTGTCGCAGCTGATCTTCCTTTGGGCGATGGTGCGCTGCTACAGGGGCAAGGGCGACGTCGCCTCGGCCAAGCCGTGGGAAGGCGCCGAAGGCCTGGAATGGACCGTGCCGTCGCCGGCGCCGTTCCATACTTTCGAAACCCCGCCCGAAGTGAAGTGAAGCAGCCTTTCATGTTCCAGGTAGCACAGCAATGACACCCGAGCAGCGCCGCCGCAACAAGATCGCAGGTCTGGTCCTGCTGGTTTTCGTCATCGCCGTGTTTGCCTGGACCGTGCTGCGCGGCTCGGCCCTGTTGTCCGGCGTTGCCGTCAGCTAGGCGCAGGCCATGAGCGACGATCTCCGCGAAACCTCTCAGCGCAAGCTGAGCTTCCTTCAGACCATGAAGGCGGTGGCGTGGGGATTCTTCGGCGTGCGCAAGGGCGCGGGCCACCGGGAAGACGTCGCCAAGCTCAACCCGGTCCATGTGATCGTGGCGGGGCTGCTGGCAGCGGCCATCTTCGTTACTGTGCTGGTATTAATTGTGCGTTGGGCCGTTTCCAGCCTGACTTGAATCACTTAATTCTATAAATCTGTACCAGGGAGAAAGCCATGAGTGCAAGCCACTCGGTTCAAGGTAAAGAGGCACCGTACTACTTCGTGCCCGCCGATTCGGGTCATCCCGTGCGTACGGCTGTGGCGCTGCTGTTCATGGGCCTGAGCGCCGCGGCCTGGATCAACGGCGTCAGCTGGGCCAAATGGACCCTGCTGGGGGGCTTCATCGGCCTGATCGTGGTGTTGTATTACTGGTTCGGCGACGCCATCCACGAATCCGAGATCGGCCTGAACAGCAAGCGCATCGACGGTTCCTACCGTTGGGGCATGAGCTGGTTCATTTTCTCGGAAGTCATGTTCTTCGCGGCGTTCTTCGGCGCCCTCTGGTACACGCGCACCATCACCACGCCGTGGCTGGGCGACATGGATCACCGCCTGATGCTGTGGCCCGACTTCCAGGCGGTGTGGCCGAACTTCGGCCCGGCCGGCGTGGTCGAGCACTTCCAGACCGTCGGCCCCTTCTGGCTGCCCACCATCAACACCGCGCTGTTGCTGAGCTCCGGCGTCACGCTGACCATCGCCCACCACGCACTGCGCGAAAACCATCGCGGCAAGACCATTTTCTGGCTGCTGGCCACGGTCGTCCTGGGCTTCCTGTTCGTGACCTGTCAGGCGTACGAGTATCACCATGCCTACACGGAACTGAACCTGAAGTTCAATTCGGGCGCGTACGGCTCGCTGTTCTACATGCTGACCGGCTTCCACGGCTTCCACGTGCTGCTGGGCGCGACCATGCTGACGGTCATCCTGATCCGCCTGATCCGCGGCCATTTCACGGCCGATCATCACTTCGGCTTCGAGGGCGCCGCCTGGTACTGGCACTTCGTGGACGTGGTGTGGCTGGGCCTGTACCTGTTCGTGTACTGGTTCTGAGCGTTACGCGGAACAAATGAAGCGCGCCAGTTCTTGTGCGAGAACTGGCGCGTTTTACTCATCTGTGATCGTCATGCATTGCCGGGAACCCGCAGCCCGGATGCCTATCTAAGGCCTGTGCTTTCGATCCAGCCCATGTGGTGGGCGAACAGCACGAACAGGAACAGGGCCACCGATAATCCGATGCGCACCGTCAGCGCGTTGACCGTGCGGCTGGTGGTTCCCTTGTCCCGCATCAGGTAGACCAGGGCCGATGCCAGACTGGCCAGAATCCCGATAAAGGCCAGGACGACGAAAACGCGCATGGTGGTCTCCGGACGAATCAGAGTAGTTATTGTAGAAATATGGCCCGACCGCATTCAACCCGATACACGGTAGCCGCCTTGCTGTTGCTGGGTGTCGCCGTTGTCATCCTGGCATCGCTGGGGCAATGGCAATTGCGCCGCGGCGATGAGCGACGCGCCATTCTGGCCGCTATCGAAGCGGGCCGCAAGCAAGCGCCGCTGCCCTTGACCCCGGCCACCGACCCTGCCGAGATGACCGCCTGGCGTTCGGCCCAGGCCAGCGGGGTCTGGCTGCCGCAATTCAGTGTACTGCTGGACAACCGCAACCACGACGGCAAGCCCGGCTACTGGCTGGCCACGCCGCTGCTGCTGGACGCCGATGCGCGCCGCGCCGTGCTGGTGTTGCGCGGCTGGGTCCCGCGCGTCATGGGGATCCAAGGGCAGGGTCCCGCGCAGCCGCCGCTGCCCGCCACGCCCGAAGGGCCGCAGACGGTGACGGGCGAGCTGTCGCCGCGCGTGCCGCGCCTGTTCGAGATCTGGTCGCTGGGCGGGTCGGAGCAGTCCGCCTTGCCGGCGTCGCTGCCCGTGGCTGGCGACGCCTTGCCGCAGGTGCAGAACCTGCCGCTGGACGCATACGCCAAATCCACTGGTCTGACCCTGTTGCCCACGGTGCTGTCGCAATCGGCGGGCAACGCGGACGACGGCCTGGTGCGGGACTGGCCGCAGCCGTCCGTGGACTTCCAGCAGAACACGTCCTACGCCGTACAGTGGTTTGCCTTTGCCTCGATTGCCGCCGTTGCATGGCTGGTGGTGCTGGGGGGCGCCATCCGGCGCATGCGGCGCGCGCAGAACGCGCCCGGCGCCTGACCGGGACGCCGACTCTTAACCCGCAAGACGACAGGATACAAAGTGGCTCGCGACCTTTCCTCTACCAAGCCCGCACGCAAGCGCTCCTTGATGCCGATGCTGCTGGTGTTCCTGTGCTCGCTGGCGCCCATCGTCGCGGCGGTCGTGGTCTACATGAATCCGCAGTGGTGGCCCGACGAATCCAGCAATTACGGCACGCTCCTGAGTCCGCAGCGGCCCATGCCCGTGGCCGAGGCATTGCGCCTGACCACGCTGGACGGCCAGCCTTTCGACCTGCAGAGCCTGAAGGGCAAGTGGCTGCTGGTGGCCGCCGATGGTGGCGCCTGCCCGGAGAGCTGCGCCCGCAAGCTCTTCATCGCGCGCAACAGCCACGCCAGCCAGGGCAAGAACGTCGACCGGCTGGCACGCGTCTGGTTCATCACCGACGATGCGCCCGTGCCGGACAAGGTGCTGGAAGCCTACAAGGGCACGGTCATGGTGCGCGTCAATCCCGACCAATTGGCGCGGTTCCTGCTGGCGCGCGATACGGCCGCGGGCCAGCCCGGGCTGGAGGCGCCGATCTGGGTGATCGACCCGCTGGGCAACTTGATGATGCAGTACCCTGCCGAGGCCGATGGCGTGAAGGTGCGCAAGGACATCAGCAAGCTGGTCTACAGCTCGAGAATAGGCTAGGCCGCGGGCCGGCATGGTTTTAATGCGCCGCGCGTGGAGCGCGCGGCGCTGCAGATTGGATGTTTATGGAAATCGAACGCATCAAAGCGCGTTATCGCAAGCTCGTCTTCTTTACCTGGTTCCTGACGCTGGACCTGATCATGTTCGGCGCCTTCGTGCGGTTGACGGACTCCGGCCTGGGCTGCCCCGACTGGCCCGGCTGCTACGGCAGCGCGACGCCGCTGGGCGCGATGGGCGATATCCACGAAGCATCGCAGGCCATGCCTTTCGGCCCGGTCACCTTGTCCAAGGCCTGGATCGAAATGATCCACCGCTATGTTGGCACCATCCTGGGCATGCTGATCATCGGCATCGTCTACATGGCCTGGCGCTACCGCAGCCAGCTGGGCCGCTCGCCCAGGTTGGCGGTCGTGACCCTGATCGCGGTCTGCGTGCAGGGTGCGTTCGGCGCCTGGACCGTGACCCACAAGCTGATGCCCGTCGTCGTGACCGCGCACCTGGTGTTCGGCCTGTCGGTGCTGGCGCTGATGACTTGGCTGTCCGCGCGAGAACGTCCGCATCTGGCCGTGGCCGCGGCGGCCGCGCGCTGGAAGCCCTGGGTGGCCGGCGGCTTTGCCCTGCTACTGGTGCAGGTGACCCTGGGCGGCTGGGTCAGCACCAATTACGCCGCGCTGGCCTGCATGGATTTCCCCATGTGCCACGGCGCATGGGTGCCGGAAATGGATTTCCATGGCGGCTATTCGATCATCCGAGCCCTGGGCGAGCTGCCGTCGGGCGAGATGATTTCCCAGCCGGCGCTGACCGCGATCCACTGGGTCCACCGCAACTTCGCCTTCGTGGTGTTCCTGTACCTGGGCATACTGGCCTGGCGCCTGCGCGCCGAGCCTGGCCTGCGCGGCCCGGCTACGTTGATGCTGGCGCTGTTGGGCGCGCAGTTGCTGACCGGTCTGACCACGATCTTTTTCCAGTGGCCGCTGTTGATCGCGGTGCTGCACAATGGAGGGGCCGCCGGCCTGACCCTGGCCGCGGTGGTTTTGATGGTGCGTTTGTCCACAGCTGGACGTGCGCCCGCCGGGGGCTACGGCCCCAATTCGGTGCGCGTTTAAAATAGGGCCCACTATGACCAGTATTGCCGCTCCTCAGCCCGGATTGTTCCGCCAGTATTTCGTCCTCACCAAGCCGCGCGTGACGCAATTGGCGGTGTTTTGCGCCGTGATCGGCATGTTCCTGGCGGCGCCGGGCATTCCCGACATGCGCCGGGTGTTGTTCGGCACCCTCGGCATCTGGCTGCTGGCCGCGGCCGCCTTCGCCATCAATTGCCTGATCGAACAGGAAATCGACGCCCGCATGTTGCGCACCGCGCGCCGCGGCACCGCACGCGGCACGATTTCGGCGTTCCACGTGCTGAGCATGTCCGGCCTGCTGGGCGGCGCCGGCATGTTCGTGCTCTATCACCTGGTCAACCCGCTGACCATGTGGCTGACCTTCGCCACCTTCGTGGGCTACGCCGTCATCTACACCGTCATCCTCAAGCCGCGCACGCCGCAGAACATCGTCATTGGCGGCCTGTCGGGCGCCATGCCGCCGGCCCTGGGCTGGGCCACCGTGGCGGACTCGGTGCCGGCCGAGGCCTGGATCCTGGTCCTGATCATCTTCATCTGGACGCCGCCGCACTTCTGGGCGCTGGCGCTCTACCGCAACCACGACTATGCCAAGGCCGGCCTGCCGATGCTGCCGGTTACGCATGGCAACCAGTTCACGCGTCTGCACATCCTCTTGTACAGCGTGGCGCTGGTCGCCACGACGCTGCTGCCCTACGCCATCCGCATGAGCGGCGAGCTCTATCTGCTGTCGGCGCTGGCGCTGGGCGGCATGTTCGTTTCCTACGCGTGGCGGCTGTACCGCGCCTACAGCGATGAGCTGGCGCGCAGCATGTTCCGTTTTTCCATACTCTACCTGGCGCTGCTGTTTGGCGCCCTGCTGGTGGACCACTGGGTCGGCCTGCTGCGCTGATCCCCTGGAGGTTGTCGATGTCCGTGTTTTCCACCAGCCGCCGGCTGGTTCTGCGCCTGGGCGCAGCCGCCGCTGTCACCGCCGCCCTGGCCGCCTGCGGCGACAGCAAGCCCGTCTTCAAGGGCAGCGACATCAGCGGCACCCAATTGGGCCGCGCCATGGAGCTGGTCGACTACAACGGCAAGACGCGTCAGCTGTCCGATTTCGCCGGCAAGGTAGTGGTCGTGTTCTTCGGCTTCACGCAGTGTCCGGACGTGTGCCCGACGTCGCTGGCCGAGCTGACCGAAGTCATGAAGAAGCTGGGCCCGGACGCCGACCGCGTCCAGGTGCTGCTGATTTCGGTGGATCCCGAGCGCGATACGCCCGAGGTCCTCAAGCAGTACGTCACCGCCTTCGATCCGCGCTTTCTGGGGCTGACCGGCACGCCGGACCAGGTCAAGAAGGCCGCCGCGTCCTTCAAGGCCTATTACGCCAAGGCGCCGACCAAGGACGGCAGCTACACCATGGACCATACGGCCGCGTTCTACCTGCTGGACGGCAAGGGCGAATCGCGCGTGCTGGCCAATAACAACATCGGGGTGGAAGCCCTGACGCAGGACATCAAGGCGCTGCTCAAGGGCTGATCGGACGGTCGCCCTGGCTTACTTGCCGGCGGCGGCCCAGCCGGCCAGCGCGGCGCGGGCCGGCTCGCTCAGTTCTGCGACGGGGATCTCGCGCCGGTGCGCCATGATCATCAGCGCGTAAGGCGTGGCCAGCGCGGCAGCCTCGGGGCACAGGCGGGATTCGTCACCCACCGACGGCGAGATATTGCGCCAGTAGTTGATGGCCTGTTCGAGCTGGGGCAGGGTAATGGGATCCATCCGCCTATTGTCCACGAATGGGAAAGGCTGTCCACCGGCCCGCGTCCTGCAAAGAAGCGTCACCATCGCAACACGCCGAAACCGTGCCCGGGTGCTATACCACTGCCGGTTAGTAACGATGGAGCATCGTCATGAATACATCCGCCAAAATTGAATCCACGCGCCGCGCCATCCATCCCCTGGTTGCCGCGGCCGCAATCGCCGTCATCGTCATGTGCACGGTGGGCGTGGCCGCCGTGATGGGCTGGCTGCCCTCGCCTTCGGCCAATCCGCATGCCGACGAGCCGGTGGCCGAGGCCGGTCCGGAAGGCGCCAATCTGGCGCCCGCGCCGCAGGCCGCCATGCCGCCCGCACCGGCCCAGCAAGGGGCGCAGGCGTCCGCCGCGCCGCGTCCTCAGGCTCAGACCCAGGCCCAGCCGCCTGCGCCTGCCCAGCGCCCTGCGCCTCAATCGCCCGCGCCGCAAGCCTGCGCGAGCTGCGGCGTGGTGGAATCGGTCCGACAAGTGCAGGTACCCGTCAAGGACAATAGCGACCACCTCATCGGCACCATCGGCGGCGGCGTGGTCGGCGGCGTCGTGGGCAACCAGTTCGGTGGCGGCAGCGGCAAGACGGCCCTGACCGTGCTGGGTGCGGTGGGCGGCGCTTTGGCAGGCCGTGAAGTTGAGCGTAATATCAGACAGCAACAAACGGTGACGCACTATGAACTCACGGTGCGCATGAATGACGGCAGCACGCGCCAGTTCCGCAGCGCGCAGCCGTTCGCTTTTGCGTCCGGCGATCATGTGCGCGTGGAGAACAATCAGCTGCTGCGCGGATGATCCCGCCTGCCGGCGACCATCATATGTCTTAGGGGAGACCAGGAATGAGCGACCAACACACGAACCCGTTCGTTCTGCCCGGCATGGGCCAGCATTCCGACCTGTCGGGCAACCCGCTCCTGGCCAGCATGGAAATGATGCGCCAGGCCTGGGCGGGCCTGACCGGACCTGGAGGCCTGGCCAGCAGTCTGCCCATGGCTCCCCCGATGAACCTGGAAGACCTGGACCGCCGCATCGCCGAGTTGCGTTCGGTGGAAAGCTGGCTGCGCATGAACCTGTCCATGCTGTCCGGCACGATCCAGGGCATGGAGGTCCAGCGCTCCACCATCAGCACGCTGCGCGCCTTCGTGGATAGCGCGGCCAATCTGGACATGGGCGCCTTCCAGGACAGCGGCGCGGCCTCGCCGCTGGAAGTGGTGCTGGGCCTGAAGCCCGGCCCCAAGTCCGCAGCCAAGGCGGCGGCTTCCGGCCCAGCCGCCGAAGGCGGCAAGGCCAAGGGCGATGAGGCCGCTGGCGCCGCGGGGCAGCAGCAATCTGCCGCGCCCGGCATGAGCGAGCAGATGGGCGCCGCGGCGCAATCGGCTTCCAAGGCCTGGTGGGACCTGTTGCAGCAGCAGTTCAACCAAATCGCCACCGCCACCGCGGCCTCCATGCCGGCGGCGCCTGCCGCTCCCGGCGCCGATGCCAAGCCCAATCCCAAGCCGGGCGAGTCCAAGGCCGCGGCCGCGACCGCGGCCAAGGCGTCCAAGCCGGCGGCCCGCAAGTCTGCGGCGCCCCGCAAGGCCGCCAAGAAAACCGGACCGGACGCCAACTAGCGGCGGTCCTCTCTTTAAATCGTCGGGCGAGACAGCCGCAAGGCTTCTCGGCCGCCACTCAACATACTGGAACTTATGCTTAACGTAGTAATTCTTGCCGCCGGACTGGGTAAACGCATGCAGTCCGACCTCCCCAAAGTTCTGCACACGCTGGCCGGCAAACCGATGCTGGGCCATGTGCTGGACAGCGCGCGCCAGTTGAAGCCGGCGCGCATCGTCGTCGTGGTCGGCCATGGCGCTGACCGCGTCAAACAGGCTTACGAAGGCCAGGCAGACCTGCATTTCGTGTTGCAGCAGCCGCAGCAAGGCACCGGCCACGCCGTGCAGCAGGCTGTGCCGCTGCTGCTCGAAGGCGATGGCAAGGATGACGTGACCCTGGTGCTGTATGGCGACGTGCCGCTGGTGCAGCCCGAAACCCTGCAGCGCCTGCTGGCAGCGCGCGGCGCGGGCGCCGCCGTGCTGACCGAAGTGTTGGATGATTCCACCGGCTACGGCCGCATCGTGCGCGATGCCAGCGGCAACGTGTGCCGCATCGTCGAGCACAAGGACGCCTCGGCCGCCGAGCGCGAGATCAAGGAAGTGAACACCGGCATCCTCACCGCGCCGACCGCGAAGCTGAAGGACTGGCTGTCCCGCATCGATAACAACAACGCCCAGGGCGAGTACTACCTGACCGACGTGGTCGGCCTGGCGGTGGTCGACGGCGTGGCGGTGGGTGCGGCCCAGCCGGGCGCGTCCTGGGAAACGCTGGGCGTGAACAGCCGCGTGCAGCAGGCCGAACTGGAGCGCCGCTGGCAGGCCGAACAGGCCCGCCGCCAACTGGAAGCCGGCGTCACGCTGGCCGATCCGGCGCGCTTTGACGTGCGCGGCTCGCTCACCTGCGGGCGCGACGTGTTCATCGACGTGGGCTGCGTGTTCGAAGGCCAGGTGTCGCTGGCCGACGGCGTGCGCGTCGGCCCGCATTGCGTGCTGCGCGACGTCAGCGTCGGTCCGGGCACCCATATCGAGGCCTACAGCCATCTGCAGCAGGCGCAGGTCGGCCGCGACGCGCGTGTCGGTCCCTATGCGCGCCTGCGTCCCGGCGCCGAACTCGGCGACCGCAGCCACGTCGGCAACTTCGTCGAGATCAAGAAGAGCGTGCTGGGCGCAGACAGCAAGGCCAACCACCTGGCCTACATCGGTGACGCCGACATCGGCGCACGCGTGAACGTGGGCGCGGGCACCATCACCTGCAACTACGACGGCGTGAACAAGCACCGCACCGTCATCGAGGACGACGCCTTCATTGGCTCGGACACGCAGCTGGTGGCGCCGGTGCGCGTCGGCCGCGGCGCCACGCTGGGCGCGGGCACCACCCTGACCCGCGACGCGCCGGCCGAGAAACTGACGGTGTCGCGCGCCAAGCAGCTCACTGTTGACGGATGGCAGCGCCCGGTCAAGAAATCGTGACGGGGCAGAGCGGAGAGGCGCCGGGCAACGGCGCCAAGCCCGCCGCCCCTGACGGTCTGCCTACGCCGCGCCGCTATTGGGCGGCAGCCACGGTGATGACAGGCATCAGCCTGTCTGTCCTGGACACCACCATCGCCAACGTGGCGCTGCCCACGATCGCCGTCGACCTCAACGCGTCGCCGGCCCAGGCGGTCTGGATCGTGAACGCCTACAACCTGGCGGTGGTGATGATGCTGCTGCCGCTGTCGGCGCTGGCCGAGCGCATCGGCTTTCGCCGCATGTTCACCTTCGGCCTGATGTTGTTCACCCTGGCCTCGCTGGGCTGCGCGTTGGCCGGCACGCTCTGGCAGCTGACGGCGGCGCGGGTGTTCCAGGGCATAGGCGCGGCATCGCTGATGTGCATGTTCGGCGGGCTGGTGCGCAACATCTATCCGCTCAAGCTGCTGGGACGCGGCATCAGCATCAACGCCACCACCGTGGCCATCATGTCGGTGCTGGGGCCGACCATCGGTTCGGCCATCTTGTCGGTGGCGCCCTGGCCCTGGATCTTCGCCGTCAACCTGCCGATCTGCGCGCTGGCGATGCTGGGCCTGCGCCATCTGCCGGAAGTGCCGCGCAACGACGTGAAGCTGGACTGGATCAGCGCCCTGCTGTGCATGCTGACCCTGGGCGTCTTCATTTCGGGCGTGGACATGATGGGCATGGACCTCTTGCGCGGCATCGGCCTGGTGGCGATCGCCACGGTGGTCGGCTTCGTGCTGGTGCGCCGCGTCGGCAAGCAGCCGGCGCCGCTGGTGCCGGTGGACCTGTTGCGCATCCGTCCGCTGGCTTTTGCGGTGGGCGCCTCGGCCTGCACCTTTGCGGCGCAGATGGCGTCCTATGTGTCCCTGCCGTTCTATTTCCAGCAGGTGCTGGGCCGGCCCTATCTGGAAGTGGGCATGCTGATGGGCGCCTGGCCCGTGGGCACCGCCATCATCGCCCCGCTGGCGGGGCGGCTGTCCGATCGCTATTCCGCCGCCACCCTGAGCGGCATAGGCGCCGCCGCGATGGTGGTCGGCATGCTGTGGCTGGCGGCGCTGCCGGCCACGGTGTCGAACTGGCCCATCGTCGCGGGCATGTTCGTGGCGGGGATGGGTTTCGGCTTCTTCCAGACGCCCAACAACCGCGCCCTGCTGTCGGCCGCGCCCCGTTCGCGCAGCGGCGCGGCGGGCGGCCTGCAGGCCACCACCCGGGTATTCGGCCAGAGCTTCGGCACGGCGCTGGTCGCGATCGCGTTCAGCATCAGCCTGGCGCATGGTCCGGGCCTGGCGCTGGTGCTGGGCACCATTTGCGCCGGGTTGGCGGTGGTGGTCAATACGGTCCGCTTCAGTAAGCTGCGGACCTAGGGCGGTCCCGAGGGACCGCCTTTGCGGCGCCGGCGGGCCCGGGCCCCGGCCGCTTCTATAATGACGGCCGGCGCCGGGTTTCAGTCACCCGGCGCAACGATTACCTATTTTGAAGGCGTTCAGGCATGAAGATCACGGTCGTGGGTACCGGTTACGTGGGGTTGGTGTCGGGGGCGTGCCTGGCCGACATGGGCAACGACGTCATGTGTCTGGACGTGGACGCGGCGAAGATCGCCCTGCTGCGCCAGGGCGGCATCCCCATCTACGAGCCCGGCCTCGAAGACCTGGTGCGCCGCAACGTGCAGGCGGGCCGCCTGCATTTCACCGACGACGTCGCGCAGAGCGTGGCCTTCGGCGACGTGCAGTTCATCGCCGTGGGCACCCCGCCCGGCGAGGACGGATCCGCCGACCTGAAGTACGTGCTGGCCGCCGCCCAGAACATCGCGCGCCATATGACTTCGCGCAAGCTGATCGTGGACAAGTCCACCGTGCCGGTGGGCACGGCCGACAAGGTGCGCGCCGTGGTGACCCGCGAACTGGCCGCGCGCGGCGTGGACATTCCCTTCAGCGTGGCGTCCAACCCCGAATTCCTCAAGGAAGGCGCCGCCATCAACGACTTCATGAGCCCGGACCGGGTCGTGGTCGGCGCGGACGACGACTACACCATCGGCGTCATGCGCCGCATCTACGAACCCTTCCAGCGCACCCACGACCGCTTGATGGTCATGGACGTGCGTTCGGCCGAGCTGACCAAGTACGCCGCCAACGCCATGCTGGCCACGCGCATTTCCTTCATGAACGAAATGGCGAACCTGGCCGAAGCGCTGGGCGCCGACATCGAACAAGTGCGCCGCGGCATCGGCGCCGATCCGCGCATCGGCTACCACTTCCTGTATCCCGGCGCGGGCTACGGCGGCTCCTGCTTCCCCAAGGACGTGCAGGCGCTGGTCAACACCGCTGCCGAGAACTCCCTGCCCATGCGCGTGATCGAGGCCGCCGAGGCCGCCAACCACGCGCAGAAATTCCGCCTGTCCGAGAAACTGGTCGCGCGTTTCGGCGAAGACCTCAAGGGCCGCAAGATCGCGCTGTGGGGCCTGTCCTTCAAGCCCAACACCGACGACATGCGCGAAGCGCCCAGCCTGACCGTCATTGCCGAACTGACGCGCCGCGGCGCCGAGGTGCGCGCCTATGACCCCGTCGCCATGCACGAGGCCGCCCGCGCGCTGGCCGGCAAACCCGGCATCAGCTTCGCCACCGACATGTACGACGCGCTGGACGGCGCCGACGCGCTGCTGATCGCGACCGAATGGAAGGTCTTCCGCGCGCCCGACTTCGACCGCGTCAAGGCCCTGCTCAAGACGCCGCTCATCATCGACGGCCGCAACCTCTACACGCCCGCGGATGTGCGCGGCCTGGGCTTCGAGTACTCGGGCATCGGCCGCGCATGAAGATCCTGCAGCTGAACTTCGAGAAGGGCTGGCGCGGCGGCGAACGGCAGACGCTGTATTGCATGCGCGCGTTCCGCAAGGCCGGCCACGACGTCGAAGTGATGTGCCGCGAAGGCGCGCCGCTGGCCGAGCGCGCGCGCCAGGAGGGCTTCGTGGCCCATACCTGCCGCAACGTGCCCGGGCAGCTGGCTTTCCTGGCCGGCGCCGGCCGCTATGACATCGTCCACGCCCAGACCGCCAACACCATTACCTGGGCGGTCCTGACCAAATGGCTGCACCGCCGTCCGGTGGTCTTTTCCCGCCGCACGTCCTTCGTGGTCAAGCCCGGCGACGAATGGAAGACCGGCTTCAAGTGGCGCCACGCCGACCTGTTCGTGGCAATTAGCGAGATGGCCGCCGGCGAGCCACGCCGCCTGGGGATCGAGCCCGTCATCATCCGCAGCGCCGTCGAGCCGCACCAGATCAACGCCGAAAACGTCGCCAACCTGGTGCGCGAATTCGGCCTGACCGGCAAGAAGGTCATGGCGACGTCCGCTGCGCTGATCCGCGACAAGGATCCGGTCACCCTGGTGCGCGCCGTGGGCGAACTGGCCAAGACGCGCCGCGACTTCGTGTTCCTGCACTTCGGCGCGGGCGGCGACCGCGAACAGCAGGCCAAGGACGAGGCCCGCCAGCTCGGCATCGAGGACGTCTACCGCTTTGCCGGTTTCCGCAAGGGCGTGGAAGACTTCTACAGCATCCTCGACGTGTTCGTCATGAGCTCCGAGGAAGAGGCCCTGGGCAGCAGCGTGCTGGACGCCTTCCTGCAGCGTGTGCCGGTGGTGTCCACCGACGCCGGCGGCCTGAAGGAAAGCCTGGCCGACGGGCGCGGCGTGCTGTGCGCGGTGGGCGACTTCCAGGCCATGGCGCAAGGCATGGCGCGCTGCCTGGACGACGCGGCCTTCCGCCAGGAAGTCACCGAGCGCGCCTACGAATACGTGCGCAACGAGCATGACGTGCAGAAAATGGGCAACCGCTACCTGGCGCAATTCGAACGCCTGACCGCCCGCCGCTGATCCATTTCGGCGCCTCAGGCCCGCAGGTCTATCCGGGTCTCGAACTTGGCGCGATGCACCGAGAAGAACGTGCGCACGTTGCGCACATTGGCCTGTGCGGTAAAGGCCCGGTGCACCAGCGCGTGATAGGCCGGCATGTCCTTGACCTGCGCGATCACCACGAAATCCGGTCCGGGCGACACCCGGTAGCACTGCAGCACCGCGGGCTCGGTCAGCATGCTCTGCTCGAACGCGTCCAGGCTTTCAGCGGCCTGCACGTCCAGCGTGATCTCGACGATGGCGGTCAGCGTGCTGCCCAGCTTCTCCGCCGACAGGATGGCCACCTGCTTGTCTATCACCCCTTCGTCCATCAGCCGGCGGACCCGCCGCAGGCAGGTCGGGGGCGAGGCATGTACCCGCTGCGCCAGATCCTGGTTGGTCAGCGAACTGTCTTCTTGTAACTGTTCAAGAATGCGCCGGTCCAGATCATCCAGCTCGGGCAGGGGAATTTGTGTGTTTTGCATGATAAATTTCAAAAAACACGTATTGGAGAAATATTATTTAATCACATTCATGTAAGGGAATTAACTTCCATTTCTTGTCTTAGAAAGAAATCAAATTTCTTGCGGGGACGAGCACAATGCGTCGGTACACGAACTTACCGGAGCACTCTCCTATGTGCGGCATTGTTGGCGCCGTCGCCCAGCGCGACATCACCCCGATCCTCGTTGAAGGCCTCAAGCGCCTTGAATACCGCGGCTACGACTCCTGCGGCGTCGCCGTCTACGCCGACGGCCATCTGCGCCGCACGCGCAGCACGCAACGCGTGGCCGAACTGGCCGAACAGGTTGCGCAGGACAAGGTCAGCGGCTTCACCGGTATCGCCCACACCCGCTGGGCTACCCACGGCGTGCCGGCCACGCACAATGCCCACCCGCACTTCTCGCACCTGGGCAACGACGAGCCGCGCATCGCGCTGGTCCACAACGGCATCATCGAGAACCACGACGAACTGCGCGCCGAGCTGCAGGCCGTGGGCTATGTCTTCGAAAGCCAGACCGACACCGAAGTGATCGCGCATCTGGTCAACCACCTGTATGCCGGCGACCTGTTCGAAGCCGTGCAGAACGCCGTGCGCCGTCTGCATGGCGCCTACGCCATCGCCGTGTTCTGCCGCGACGAACCGCACCGCGTGGTCGGCGCGCGCCAAGGCTCGCCGCTGGTGGTGGGCGTGGGCCAGAACGAGAACTTCCTGGCTTCCGACGCGCTGGCCCTGGCCGGCACCACCGACCAGATCATCTATCTGGAAGACGGCGACGTCGTCGACCTGCAGCTCTCGCGCGTCTGGATCGTGGACGCCAACGGCAAGAACGTGGACCGCGAAGTCCATACCGTGCACGTGCATACCGGCGCGGCCGAACTCGGCCCCTACCGCCACTACATGCAGAAGGAAATCTTCGAACAGCCGCGCGCTGTCGGCGACACGCTGCAAGACATCGAAGCGATCACTCCCGAACTGTTCGGCGACCAGGCCTACAAGATCTTCAAGGACATCGATTCCCTGCTGATCCTGGCCTGCGGCACCAGCTACTACGCCGGCCTGACCGCCAAGTACTGGATCGAGTCCATTGCCAAGATCCCCGTGGCCGTGGAAATCGCCAGCGAATACCGCTATCGCGACAGCGTGCCCAACCCGCGCTCGCTGGTGGTCACCATCTCGCAGTCCGGCGAAACCGCCGACACCCTGGCTGCTCTCAAGCACGCCCGCTCGCTGGGCATGGAAAACACGCTGACCATCTGCAACGTGTCCACCAGCGCCATGGTGCGCGAGTGCAAGCTCTCGTACATCACGCGTGCCGGCGTCGAGATCGGCGTGGCGTCCACCAAGGCCTTCACCACCCAGCTCACCGCCCTGTTCCTGCTGACCCTGGCGTTGGCGCAGGTGCGCGGCCATCTCAGCGAAGAGCAGGAAGCCGAACACCTGAAGGCGCTGCGCCACCTGCCCGTGGCCATAGGCTCGGTGCTGGCCCTGGAGCCGCAGATCATGGCCTGGGCCGATCGCTTCGCCTCCAAGGAAAACGCCCTGTTCCTGGGCCGCGGCATGCACTACCCGATCGCCCTGGAAGGCGCGCTCAAGCTCAAGGAAATCAGCTACATCCACGCCGAAGCCTACCCGGCCGGCGAACTCAAGCACGGCCCGCTGGCCCTGGTGACCGAGCACATGCCCGTGGTCACCATCGCGCCCAAGGACGAGCTGCTGGAAAAGCTGAAGTCCAACATGCAGGAAGTGCGCGCCCGCGGCGGCGAGCTCTACGTTTTCGCCGACGCCGACAGCAAGATCCAGAGCGCCGAAGGCATGCACGTGATCCGCATGCCGGAAAACTACGGCAAGCTCTCGCCCATCCTGCACACCATCCCGCTGCAGCTGCTGTCGTACCACACGGCCTGCGCCCGCGGCACGGACGTGGACAAGCCGCGTAACCTGGCCAAGAGCGTGACGGTCGAGTAAGGCCGGACAGCCGCAGCAGTATCAAGCAAAAGCCCATCCCGCCCGGTGGGCTTTTTGCTTTTGGGGCGGTGAGTGTGCGAATACTTACTTGTGCGGCGGGCGGAGTCAGTCTTTGTTATTTCTGAATAATGACTGTAGCCAGGCTGTTTGGGAATATGACATTGCCTCGGGCTATTAATAAATAACCCCGCGCCAATATTATGTTTTTTCATTTTTGTTAAACCGGACCAACAAAAACCCTTTTATATATTTACTAACAATCTCATTGGCAGGCCATGTTGCGGTTTGTGTAATGAATGTAATTGTTTGAGGGATTTCCCTGGGTTTATTGCGACGAATTCGACTTAATTGCACAGCAATAAAAATATTTAGAAAGAATTTTGCTGTTTGCCCCCTATACGATTCGTTGGCTCGCAGCTAGGTACGTTTATTCAAGTATCTAGCTGTAAATATTCTTAAGCAATACGCCCGCCCGAACCGGGGCAAACATATTCGATTCCGCATCGATTCCATGTCCCCCCGGGCGTCAATTTCTAGTGTCTTCGACACGACGAAACCAGTGAGGTCCCCCGTGGTAAAGAGAATTGCAGTGTGTGGCCTTGGATATGTCGGCCTGCCCGTAGCCGTCGCATTTTCCAAGCGCTTTGATGTCATCGGCTTTGATGTGGACAAGCGCAGAATCGCACGGCTGAAAGAGGGTGATGACTGGACCGGCGAGATCGAACGCGACGTGTTGCTTGCCTCCCCCATGCAGTTCACTGACCAGGTCTCGGAACTGGAAGGCTGCGATTTCTTCGTGGTCGCCGTCCCGACCCCCGTGGACGAAAGGAACAACCCCGACTTTTCCCTGCTGGTGCGCGCCTGCCGCTCGATCGGCCCCGTGCTGCGTCCCGGCTGCATCGTCGTATTCGAATCCACCGTCCATCCCGGCGCCACCGAGGAAATCTGCGGACCGGAGCTGGAGAAAGTGTCCGGCCTGCGCTGCGGCGTCGATTTCAAGCTGGGCTACAGCCCCGAGCGGATCAATCCGGGTGACCGCGAACATCCGCTGGAGAAGATCGTCAAGATCGTGTCCGGCCAGGACGAGGAATCGTTGGAAGTCATCGCCGGCGTCTACGAGCAGATCATCGACGCGGGCGTGCACCGCGCTTCCTCCATCAAGGTCGCCGAGGCGGCCAAGGTGCTGGAAAACACGCAGCGCGACATCAACATCGCGCTGATGAATGAAATGTCGAAGATCTGCGATCTGGTCGGCATCCGTACCTCGGAAGTGCTGGCGGCCGCGGGCACCAAGTGGAACTTCCTCAAGTTCTCGCCCGGCCTGGTGGGCGGCCACTGCATCGGCGTCGATCCGTACTACCTGACGTCCAAGGCGCAGGAGCTTGGCTACCACCCCGAAGTCATCCTGTCGGGCCGCCGCATCAATGACGGCATGGCCAGCCACGTGGCCTCGCGCATGGTCCAGACCCTGGCCCGCAACGGCCGCCTCAACGCCACGACCCGCGTCGGCATCCTGGGCATGACGTTCAAGGAAAACGTGCCCGACATCCGCAATTCCAAGGTGGTCGATCTCTACAACGCCCTGGGCGCATACGGCATTACCCCGGTCGCGTGCGACCCGATGGCCGATCGGGAACAGATGGAGCATGAGTACGGCATCAAGCTTGTCGAGCGCGACCAGTTCCGCGACATGGATGTGCTGATCCTGGCGGTGCCGCACCGCGAAACCATGGACACCTTTTGGGACGACCTGCCGACGCTGGTCAAGAGCGACGGCATGGTGTGCGACCTGAAGTCCGTGCTCGACAGCAAACGGCTTCAGTCCGACCTCCTGTACTGGACTCTGTAAGTTCAGGCTCACTATCGATCACTAGAGGAGAGCCTCCGAATGGCTGCTTTTACCACCGCTCCGATTGGAACCTGCCGCATCCATACGCCGCTGCGCGATGCCGTGGGCCGCTACCCGATCAAGCTGCAACTCGGGCGCAACTACGGCTTCGTCCACACCAGCGCCGAGGCGCTGCAGCAGGCGCGCTTCATGTTCGGCCAGGGCGATATCCCTACCGACGTCCAGCCCGTGATCTTCCGGCCTTCGAATGGCGAGCAGGCGCGTAAAGGCGCCCACAAGCCGGCTGACCTCTACGTGGTCGAACTGTCCTCGCGCAAGTTGCTGACCATAGACGGCTATCCCATCCAGTCCAACTATCTGGTGCGCTATTTCAGCGAATTTTTCGCCGACCGCACGCGCACCCGCATGTTCTGGTCCATGGCGCATGCCGACCGCCTGGCCGAACGGCGCGCCTTGCTGGATCAGGACCCGGTCTTCAAGGGACTGTCCGCGGAAGACCGCGACCTGCTGGCCCGCATCGTCAAGCGCGACCAGACGGACGAGGAGATCGAGCAGGAAATGAACCAGCTGGTCGACCTGCTGGGCCGCGACAAAGTGGTGTTCGTCACGCACGTCAACGCCATGACGCCGGACAACGCGCCCATCGAACAGCGTCAGCAGCTGATCGCCGCGGTGCTCGCCAGCGCGCAGCGCATTGGCGTGCCTTGCTACGACCCGACGCTGCTGATGAACAAGATCGGTCAGGCCGAAGCGATGGAGGACGGCGGGCTCGACCTGACCCACTACACGCCGGCCTTCGCCGAACGCCTGTGCGGCGAATGGTTCAAGACCTACATGCGTCCGCGGATGGACGCCTCGACCACGCAGCCTGCCGCGCCCAAGCTTGCCGCCGACGAAAGCGCCGACCGCATCGAGAAGCTGTGGGACTCGGGCGAACTGCGCGAAGCCTCGCGCCGCGTGCGCGAGGTATTGCGCCGCCATCCCGGCCTGCCGGACCACACGCTGCTGTTTGCGCGCATCCAGCAAGAGCTGGGCGACTATGAAGGTTCGCTGGCGCTCCTGGGCAGCGCCGATGGAGCCATGGCGTCCGGCAGCAAGGCCGAACAGATCCTGATGCGCAACCAGTTCAAGCTGGGACGCCATGACGTGGCGTACTCGCTTGCCGCCGGCTTGTTGGGCGATGAAATCGAAACTTCGGAAATCGTGCGCATCGCGGCGATTTCCGCTGGCCAACTGGGCTACGTGGACGAGACCCTGGGCAACTGGAAGCAGTTGTTCCGTATCTCCTCCCCGGAAGACGCAGTTGCGGTGGAAGCCGCCGACACCGTGCTCGCGCTGCTGCAGGCCAGCGGCGACATGGAAGCCGCCATACGCTGGGTCCACGAGGTTCGCGCGGCCATGCCTGCGTACGGCCGCGGTTTCGCCATGCTGTGGCGCGACCGCCTGCTGGCCGGCGACCGCGCTGGGTTGCGCAACCTGGCGTCGGAATCGCCGGCGCTCAATGAGGTCGATGCGCTGGAACTGGTCAAGGAAGCCTCATGGCGCGGCTGCATCATGGCAGCCGCCACGCTGGCGGTCTCGAGCAAACTGGCAAGCAGCGAGCAGGAAGAAGCGGCTGCCTGGCTGAATGCGCAATCGCAGGCATGGGCCGAAGAAGGCAATCGCGCGCTGGAAGAGGGACGCCTGCGCGATGCGGCGGAACGCATCTGCGCGCATCGCCTGCTCACGCCCGATGCGCTGGCCGGCGTGCGCGCGCAGCGCGCGTTTGAACGCGCCATGCGCCTGGGCGTGCGGGCCGCGCTGGTCGCGGGCAATCACAAGGAAGTCATCGACCTTACCGATATCGCGCTCGACACGCAGATCGATTTTCCCGAGCTGCATGCGATGCGCGGACGCGCGGCCGATGCGCTGGGAGACAAGCAGACCGCCATGCGCCACCTCGAACAGGCCGCGGCGGGCGATTCCACCTCGTTCAGCACGCAGCTGCACTTCGCACGGGTCGCCTTCAATGGCGGCTGGTACGGCGAAGCCATCGACGCCTACAAGACGGTTCTGGGCCACGAGGGCGCCGACCAGGGCGCCCGCGACGAGGCCGAGCGCCAGCTTGGCAGGCTCGGGCCGCGCGCGATCCGCGGCGCCCGCGAGATCCTGTCCGCCGGCGATCACCAGGCTGCCTGGAACCTGCTGGACCGCGTGGCGCAGTCCTGGCCCGCCATGACCGAAGTCGACCATGAGAAGCGCCGCATCCTCGCCGTGCTGTACGCGGAATCGCGTGCGCTGGATCCTGCGAGCGCCACCGAGCGCCTGGCCCTGGGCGAGCGCATCGTGAAGCTGGTGCCTGACGATCCCATCGGCCTGCGCCTGGCCGCCGTGGGCGCCATGCGCCTGCACCGCTTCGAGCAGGCCCTGCCGTACTGGCGCAAGCTGCAGGAACGTTCCGAGAATCCGGCGCAGTTCGATCACTACATCCAGCGCTGCCAGGTGTGGATCGAGAAGATCAATCGGAGGAAGGCAGCATGAATCCGCCACTGACTACCGAGAGTGCGGAGGCTGCATCCGACCTACAGGCGGTGCAAGCCCAGTTGGAAGAGATCGTCACGGCGTCGGTGCGGGTTCAAGTCGCGCAGGAGAATCTGCCCCGCGCCCAGGCGCTGGCGTGCGATCACCTGGCAGACTCGAAGGTCCGCTTCCTGCTGCTCAGGCTGAAGGAAGCGGCGGGCCTGAACGAAGGCATGGCCGGGCAGTGGGCCACGCTGCTGCAAGAGTGCCCGGACGACTTTCTGATCGTCCGCTACTGCGCGACCCGGCTGGTGAAGGAACGGCAGATCGATGAGGCCTTGTCCCTGGTCGACCGCCATTTGCCGCCCTCTACGCAGAACCCCGACCGCCTATTCGCCCGGGCCAAGCTGCTTAGCGACATCCGTGCGCACCAGCAGTCCGACGAACTGTTTCGCCGGCTGATTTCGGAGAACACCGATCGCAACATGCGCGTCGAGTTCGCCAAGCGCCTGCGCAAGCGCGGGCTGCTGGCCGATGCGTTCGACGCGATCGCACCCGTCATGAAGCACTTGACGCCGGGCAGCAAGGCGGCGGAACTGGCCAACGACCTGGCCAGCGACTACGCCTTCTACCAGCGCTTTGAATCCGAAGAGGGGTTGGTGGGCAAGGATGTCAGGATCGTGTCGATGAAGCATGCGATCCTGCACTTCCGCGACCGGAAGATCGCCGAACATTCGACGGAGAAGCCGGTTTCCGTGGCGCTCGTGACGGGCAGCCTCGGCCCTGGCGGCGCCGAACGCCAGCTGACGCGGCTGGCGGGCGAGCTGACCCGCCTGGCGGAGTCTCCCGAGCGCCGGCCGGCCGATGTCATCATGATGCCGAAGAAAGTCGAAGTCATGGTGAAGCAGCACACCGAGCCCGCGGGCTCCACCAAGAAGCAGGGGCTTGATTTCTTCCTGCCCGTGCTGGCGAAGGCGCAGATACCGGTCACGGAGATCAACAAGCTGCCGGCGGTGTCGGTGTCCCATCAATCCGTGCCGGAGGGCAGCCTGAGCCGTCTGCTGGAGCAATTGCCGCCTCCGGTTCACTACGGCGTGACGCGGCTGACTCCCGTGTTGCGGGAGAACCCGTTCGACGTGGTGAGCCTGTGGCAGGACGGCACTTGCCTGTTCGGCGCGCTGGCCGCGCTTCTGGCCGGCGCCCCGACCATCCATCTGGTCTTCCGCGGACTGCCGCCGAACATCCGCAAGGACCGCTTCCGCGAAGAGTATCCCGAGCTGTACCAGGCCCTGGCCTTGGTGCCTGGGGTGGTTTTCGTCAGCAACAGCTGCAAGGCCGCGGAGGCCTATTCGGAATGGCTGGGCATCCCGATCACGCGCTTCCATATCCTGTACAACGGCGTGCCCGATCTGTCGACGGATGCGTCGGCCGTGGATGAGGAAAAGTGGCAAGCCTTCCAGGAAAGCACGAACGACGCCACGGAAACGATAGGCGGCGTGTTCCGCCTCGAGCCGGACAAGCGGCCGCAGCTGTGGATCAAGCTGGCGGCCATGTACCTGAAGGACCGTCCGCAAGCGCGCTTCGTCATCGTGGGCGATGGACGCCTGCGCGAAAACATCGAGGCCTTGGCCGAAGAGCTGAGCGTGACGGACAGGCTGTTGCTGGTCGGGCTTTCCAACCACGTCGGCTATTGGTATTCGCAAATGGATGCCAGCGTCCTGCTGTCGCGCTACGAAGGCTTGCCCAACGTGCTGATCGAAGCCCAGCTCGTGGGCGTGCCGGTGATCTCGACCCCTGCCGGCGGCGCTGGCGAATGCTTTGTCGAGAACGAGACCGGCCATCTGCTCAGCTGCGTCGATCACCCGGATCTGCACGAGGCCTGCGAGAAAGTCGCGTCCATGGTGGATCAGGTGCGTAGCAACGAGCAGTTGAGGGAGCACAGCCGCCACCGCGCGCAAAAGCTGTTCTCGCTTGACGCCATGCTGACCAAGTTCATGGGTCTGTGCATGCCTGTGGTGTCCGAGAACGACGAACGCATGGATCTCGAACCCATGCGCTTGATGCAGGCCTGATTGGCGCCCAACCAATCAAGCTGCTGAAACGAAAGGATCTTATGCATATGTACGTCCCGGGTTCGGGGCTGCCGCGCAAGGCAGCCCTGACCATGGTGGTTCTTGCCACGCTGACTCTCGCGGGGTGCCAGCTGCCCCGTTCCGGCCCGATGTTGAGCGAGATGACGGGCGCGCACGATGACAAGGACGTCATCGTGATGCCCGTGTCGCGCGAACTGGTGCAGGCCAGCCGGGTGCCCGACGTGGCCGACTTTCCCGTGCGCTACCGCGATCTGACGCAGGCTGGTTTTGACCGCCTGGTGCCCGGCGACGGCATCAACGTGAAGGTGTGGGAGCGCGGCGGGCTGGGCGTGTTCGCGGCGGATCCCTCGGGCGTGAGCGACCTGGGCAACCAGGAGATAGACACGGCGGGGAATGTGAATTTCCCCATCCTTGGAAAATTCCACGCCGCTGACAAGACCCTGGGGCAGCTGCATGACGCCGTCGTCGCGCGCCTGGCCAGGCTCGTCGTCGGCGCGGACGTCAGCGTGACGCGCGCCGCGGATGCGCGCGGCCAGATGGTGACGGTGCAGGGCAACCTGACCAAGCCCGGCATGTATCCCATCACTCAGACCTCGCAGCGCCTGAGCAGCGCGCTGGCGCAGGCCGCGCCGGTGCAGACGAATCCCGAGCAGCTCGTCATCAGCCTGCGCCGCGACAACCAGGTGGCGTCGGTACGGCTATCGGACATCTATCGCAACCAGAACAACGACATCCTGCTGCGCGCAGGCGACGTCATCACCGCCTATGACTCGAAAGAGTACCTGACCGTGCTGGGCGCGGCCGGCAACCAGGGGCGCGTGGCCATCAGCAAGCGCAACTACAGCGTGCTGGATGCGTTGGCGGATTCCAAGGGCCTGGACGACAAGCTGGCGGATCCGCGTTCCGTATTCCTCTTCACGCCCGCCAAGGCAGGCGCCGTGGGTAAGCCCGATCTGCTGCCGGTGGTCTACCAGTTCGATCTCACGCGTCCGGAGCAGGTGGCGCTGGCGCGCGAATTTACCGTGCATGAAGGCCAGGCCATCTATATCTCGGATGCGCCGTTCACGCAGGTACAGAAGGTCTTGTCGGCATTCCGCGTCACCATGAGCGCCGGCTTCAGCGCCACGCGCGCCATCGACAGCGATTCGGGCGGCTCGTCCGGCATAAGCCAATAGCGTGTCGATGAGCAACGAGGACAGGATCAAGGGCTGGCGCTCGCGCCGTAAGGACAGTAGCTACTCAGTGGGATCCGGCGTCGCGGCCTGGCGCCTGGATCCGGCGGCATTGTTTGAAGCAAAGGCCCCGCCGGCCGTCCTGCTCAAGCCTCTGGTCGCGCGTCTGCAGGGCGAGCCGCACGATTCCGTGGCTGCCCGGCGGGCGGTCTACGAGGCCGTGCAGGCGGAGCTGGATGCGGAGATCGCGCGCAGCGCCGTCGACGAGACGCTGGCCGATTTTTCGCGGCGGCGCCTGCGCGTCATCGTGCGCCTGCTGGAGATGGACATCCGCGACGGCGTCGAGGTGTTCGCGCCCGGCTACATGCCGGCCAGGTTGGCGGCGGAGGACGAGCGCCTGGCCATGGCGCATGCGCGGCGCGTGGAGCGCAGGAAACAGGATGAGGCGCGCGAGGCGCGCCGCCATGCCTCGCGCAACGACATAGCGTTGGAAGTCGAGGTGCCGCAGGACGAGGCTGGCGATCTGGCGATTCTGCGGGAGCGCTTGCAGGATCTGCATCAAGGACACGATCCTAGCCATTCAGTGAAGGTCCGGCCGGTCGGACGCACGTTGTTGGCGATGTTCATTTACCAGCTGCGCGTGATGCATGGCGAGAGCCGGATCGCCCTGGTATGGGCGCTGGTGGGCCCGGTCGTGCTGCTGACGCTGATCTCGTCGCTGTACATCCTGATGGGCACGCACTACATCATGGGCATGGACGTGCAGACGTTCTCGCTGTTGGGGGCCACGACCTGGATCATGTTCCGGCAGATCGCCTTCCGGAGCAGCACGGCCTACGTGTCGGCTCGTGGCCTGCTGAACTTCCAGGGCGTCACGCCTCTGATGTGCGCGCTGGTGCAGGCGCTCATCTACGTGTCGGTGTATCTGGTGGTGTTCCTGGTGCTGATCAGCGCCGGCCATGCCTTGGAGCTGGTGACGCTGCCCAAGAGCTGGCCGGGGTTCCTGCTCTTTGTCGTACTGATGGGATGTTTCGGGGCCGCCCTGGGCGTGCTGTTCGGCTCGATCGCGACCTTCTGGCATTTTTTCCTCAGGCTGGCGCCGATCATTGAACGGTTTCTGCAGATCTTTGCGGCCGTGTTCTTTGTTTCGGAGCAGTTGCCGGAGAATCTGCGCCCGTGGATGCTGTGGCTGCCGTTGGCGCACGGCATGCAGCTGCTGCGCTCGGCCTACTTCGAAGCCTACACCTCGCATGATGCGAGTTTGGGGTACTTCCTGACCTCTTTGGTTTTCTTGATGGTGCTTGCGTTGGCGGCCGAGCGTCTGGCCCGTCCCAATGTTCAGCCGATGTGAGGGAAGAAGATGATCCATCTCAATGGCGTCACTGATGAGCCCTATGCATTCGGCAGCAGGCAGGCGCTGCTTTCCAACGTGGATCTCGAGATACCGGTCGGGCGCTATGCCTTGCTGTCGCCCGCGCCGGAACTGCATCGCCAGATCGTCGATGTGCTCTGCGGCCTGCGCCCGCCGCGCCAGGGCTTCGTCAAGCACGATGGCAACGTGTCGTGGGCGATAGGCCGGCAGGGCTTTATTCGTGGCAAGGCCAACGGCCTGAGCATGATCGACTTCGTCAGCGAGATGTACGAGATCGACGCGGACGCCACGCATGAACTGGTCGCGGACCTGGTCAGCGATCCCGCAACCCTGGCCAAGCCGATGGAGCACTGGCCGCTCTACGCGCGGCAGGAGTTTTCCTTTGCGCTGGCGCTCGCGCCGGCGTTCGATGTCTACGTGATCGAAGGGGCCATCCCTTTCGAGCCTTGCCGTTTCACCCGCCTGTGGCTGGCTCTGTTCGAAGAGCGCCTGGTCGGCCGGACACTCATTCTTTCCAGTTACCGCCAGAATCAGTTGGCGGACTATTGCTTCAAGGGTTTGATTTATGAACGAAGCGCACTCAGCATCGAAGTCGACCTCGACCAGTGCATCCGCAGGTTCCCCCCAAGACGGTCAAGGAACGAATCCGGCAGCGCAGGCGACGACGTCCTCGGAGGCGGCTTCGAGGAAACCGGGTTCGGTATCTGAAGGCCGCTCGGAAATCGAACGCCGCCGCCGCGAGCGTCAAGCGGCGCTGCGCGAGCGGCGCCGCCACCGCTGGATCAACGCGCTCATCGTGCTGGTGCCGGTCGCGTGCGCTCTGGTCTATCTGCTGCTCTTCGCCACGCCCCGCTACGAGGCGGAGTCGCGCTTCTTCGTGCAGTCGGCCTCGGGTCAGCAAGGCGGCGGAGGGGCTGCGGCCAGCCTGCTGACCACGGGCAACGCGGGCGGCATGCTGGGCGGTTTCGTGGATGGCTGGGCAGTCGCCGATTTCCTCAAATCGCGCGACGCCATGCAGCAGCTCGACAAGAAGGTCGGGCTGCGCCAGTACCTGATCCGCGCGGGCTTGGACCCGGTGAATCATCTTGCCGAGGATTCCAGCGAGGACGATCTTTTCCGTGCCTACCAGGCCTCCGTGAAGGTCTCCTTCAATGCGCTGGAGCAGATCGACGTGCTGCGCGTGAGCGCGTTTTCCTCGGAAGACGCCGCGCTGCTGTCTCGGGCGCTGATCGAGCTGGCCGAGAGTTTCGTCAGCTCAATGAACGAGAAGGGCGTGGCCGATAAGCTGAAGGTAAGCGAAGAAGCGGTCAAGCTCGCGGAACAGAAGGCGCTAGCCGCCAGAGAAACGCTGACTGCGTGGCGGACCACCCACGGCAACATCGATCCCACGGCCACGGTGACGATGCTGCTGAATCTTTCAAGCCAGCTGGAAGGAGAACTCAATACCGCGCAGATCAATCTCGACAAGATCCGAGCGCTGGGCAATAAGGATCATTTCATGCTGCGGCCCGCCGAGATGCAGGTGACGTCCCTGAAAAAACGGATTGCGGCGGTGCGCCAGCGCCTGAGCGGCGGTGGCAATACGGAAGCGAAGCAGCTCAAGTCGTACGAGGCGCTGCGCAACGCCCAGGCGTTCGCGGATTCGAACCTGACCCTGGCGCAGCAGACCTACCAGCAGGCCATGACGGACACGCTGCGCTTGCAGCGCTACTTGTCCATCATCGCGCAGCCGGTGCCGACGGACCGCCCGAGCAGTCCGCGCACGGGGCTCCTGTTGCTGCAGGCGCTGGCGCTGGGTTTTGTGCTGATGTTCATCGCTCGCGTGGCGTTGGCGTTGTTGAGGGGATTGCGTCATGGTTGATATGGCAATTGCGGATCGTCCCGCCGGTCTTGATGCCACGGCACGCTTGCGTGACGTGATCAAGCAGATTCATTCCTCGGCCGAGCCGCTGAACGACATGCCCATGCTGGAGCCGGCGCTGCGGCAGGCCGCGGATGGCTGGCGCGATGCGCGCCGCCTGCTGGTTTCGCCCTTGGTGCGGGAAGGCAAGCTCGTTCCCGCGATCGCCGCGCTGGAAATCATGGTCGCGGTCTATCCCGCTCGCGCCGATGAACGCCGCCTGCTCGCCAGCCTTTTCGGGCGCACCGAGCAATGGGACCGCGCCATCGCCGAAGCGGACGCTGCCACCGGCATCGAGCCCGGCGCCGCGGCCCTGCATGCGGCGCGCATCCAGTTGCGCGTGCAGGCAGGCAGAACGGCCGAGGCCGCCGAGGTCGCCCGCGCGACCAGGAGCCTGGCGGAAAACGAACCTGGCGAAGCCTATCCCTGGCTGATGGCCTTCGTGCGCAACGGCGATGCGGCCGAGGCGGCCGATATGGCGGCGGCGCTGGATCCCCGCGAACTGCCCAACGAGCGCGTGGCGACGATGGCGGTGCGCGCCCTGCTGGAAGACGGCAGGGTCGAGGCGGCGATCCGGTTCGGCGACGCGGCCTTGGCCGCGGGCCATGACTGCGCGGTCCTGCGCTCCTCCCTGGGCCTGGCGCACTTGCGGCGCGGCAACGAAGAGGACCGCAAGGTGCATGCCCTGGCCCACTTCGAGGCCGGCCTGAGCGCGGCGCCCGCGGACGTGAGGCTGTTGACGCTGCATGGCGAGACCCTGCTGCGCGCCGGACGCTACAAGGAAGCCCTGACGCCGCTGAAGCAGGCCATCGACCTGGCGCCGGATCTGGAGCAGACGCGGGCCTTCTATGCGCGCGCGCTGCGCTACACGCTGCAGTACGATGCCGCGGCCGACCAGATGATGCATCTGCTGGAGAAGTCGCCCGAGAAGCAGCTCTGGCAGCGCGCGGCCATCAGCGCACTATCGCAGGCGGGGCGCAAGCAGGAGGCCGAGGCGCTATTTGGCCAGTACGTGGCGCGACGCGGCCAGCGGCTGCCGGAGACCTTCCAGGAGGCCATGGCGCAGCTGGAGGAACGGCTGGACACCGCCCCGATACCGCAGGCGCGCCTGGACTGGGCCTGGTCGATGCGCGGCGACGTCAGCATCGACCGCGCGCAGTGGGAACGCCGCGCGCGCTGGGGCCACCTGGTGGACCACCTGCTTTTCGACTGGCTTGAGTGCCGCGAGGAGAGCGTCGAAGATGCCATGCAGGTGCTGGGAGAACTGGATACCGGCGAGCGCTTCTTTGCGCCGCTGCTGGCGGGGGGCAAGGGCGTGGTGGTCGCCACGGCGCACGTCGGCCCCATGTATGCCGGGTTGATGGCGCTGGAACTGGTAGGCATCCCGTCGCGCTGGCTGGCGACCGCGCCCAGCATTGCGCAGAGCAGCTATTCCGCTGCCTTGATCTCCACCGCGGACCAGAGCGAGGCGCAGGTCGCCAAGGCCTGCATGCGCGCGCTGACCTCGGGCTATGTGCTGTGCCTGGCGATAGACGGCGCGGCCAATCCGGCGGCGCCGCGCACCACCTTCGAAGGGCAGGACGTGACGTACTCCAGCTTCGCGTCCCACCTGGCGCATCGCATGGGTGTGCCCTCGGTGTTCTACGCGCCGCGCTGGGAGAACGGCCACGTCGCCTATACGCTGGAAATGCTGCCCGCAGCCCAGCCCGGCGAGGATGCCGACGCGTATTCCCTGCGCTGGCGGCAGGCCTATTTCGAACGGCTCAGGGAGCATCTGGCCGGCCCGCCGGAGAACCTGCGCCTGAGCGGTGGCATCTGGCGCCACGTCACGACCGCGGACCGGTCCGCGCAGCAATAGGAGAAAGCGTCGATGAAGGCTGCAATGAATTCCGCGCGTTGGCTGCTTGCCCTGGCCATGCTGTACGGCGGGACGGCCGCGGCTGGCGAAGCGTGCAGGAGCCCGGACGAGCACTGTCCGTCCATCGCGGCGCTGCTGCAGCAGCGCGAGGGCTACGGCGCCCAGGTCACGGGGGGCCTGGGCGGAAAGTTCATCGACGTCACGTCCGACCAGGACTCGGGTCCCGGAACGCTGCGCGCCGCGCTGGCGCAGGCGAAGAAAGGACCCACCTGGATACGCTTCGCCTCCGACATGACCATCGTCCTGGATACGCAGCTGCGCGTGCCGTCCAACACGACCATAGACGGACGCGGCAAGCGCGTCACCTTGATAGACGACGGGCTGGGCGTGTATGGCAGCCGGAACGTCATCCTCACGCATCTGACGATAGACGGGCGCCTGTCGCGGCTTACGCAAGCCGTGAACGTGGCCAACAACAGCCGCGACGTATGGGTCGACCACATGGATCTTTCGCGCATGTCGGACCGGCTGCTGAACGTGAAGAACGGCTCGACCGATGTCACGATCTCATGGACCAAGTTCCATAATTCGAACAAGGTCATGCTGCTCAACAACATCACCTCGAAGAACCTCTACGCGAATTACGACCGCGATTCCATCGCGCGCGTGACGTTGCACCACAATTACTTCCTCAACACCGTGCAGCGCAATCCCCGGGCGCAGTTCGGCACCTTCCATCTCTTCAACAATCTGCTGGAAGACTGGGACTTCTACGGCATGAGTTTCAGCCTGGAGGCCCGGGCTCTGGTCGAAGGCAACATCTTCAAGAACTCCACGCAGCGCAAATGCGTGGAGCCCGAATTCTTTCCGACAGTGGAAGGAATCAATGTGAATTACTGCCACTACATTCCCATCGCCGCCCAGCGCAGCGCGCTGGAAAATGGCGAATCCGATCGCGGCGCCTATGAGAAACTGAAGTCCCAGCATGGCTACACCCGGGACTACAAGGCCTTCCTGCGCCTGAAGGACAATCTGTATCTGGGCGATGCGAAACCGGTGCTGCAGGATTACCGACCCGAGTCCGCGCCGACGCCGCCTTATTGCTACGGCTACGAAAAGCCTACGCCTGAGCTGGCGGAGAAGATTCGCAAGTTCGCGGGGAACACGGGCGGGGATACGCCGTTGCCGGTGTCCAGGATCGGGTCGGGTTGTCCTGGCTGAGCTTGCCTGGATTGCGCACCCGCGTGGATCGGCGATGCATACAGCCTGGGATTTGTATTATGGAAATACAGTCTGTGGTTTGTACGGCGGGGAAAGGTATCGCCCCGGCGTCTCTCCTGTCATTTGCCGAAAGTACGCGATGAACGCGCTGTCGCTGGCAAAGCCCAGATCGAATGCCACCGCGGTCACGCTCTGGCCGGCGGCAAGCAGATCCACCGCGCGCAGCAGGCGCCAGAGTTGCCGCCAGGCCTGATAGCTCATGCCAGTCTCGCGCTGGAATATCCGAGTGATGGTGCGAGCGCTTGCGCCCGCGCGCCGCGACAGCGCTTCGAGTTCAGGCGGCAGTTCATCCAGATCCAGCACGGCCAGGCGGCGGTCCGTGGGCAGGGGCAGCAGCATGGGTTCCTGCCTTGCCGCGCGCAGTTCGTCCATGCAGACGGCCAGCAGATTGCGCGGCGCGCCCTGGGACCAGTCGGTGCCGAATGGCTCCAGGCTGATGCGCTCGAATACCTCGCGCAATAGCGGCGTCATCGAAAGTATGGCGGCAGCGGCCGCGGGCGCCGCGACACGCGCCAGGTCCAGATAGATCGAGCGGTACTCGACCTCGCCGCGGATCAGGACGCGGTGCTCGGTTCCGGGCGGTATCCACGCCACGCGGATGGGAGGCAGCACGGCGATCTGTCCTGGCATCGCGAGGCGGATGGAGCCCGCGTGGGCAAAGAGCAGTTGGCCCCGGCCGTGGCTATGCAGCCCGGAGTCGTGGTGTATCAGGCGCGACGCAATGCCCGTCACCGGCTGCGCCATGGTGTCGGGGTTGAACGCGTCGGTGGGTGCAAGCCTGGCCATTTGTCCGGGTTCCGATATTTGTTGTCGTCCGAGCTACAACGGCGATGGCGGCGTCCGGCTAAAAAACGGGCTCTCCGTTTACCGATGCCGCCATGTTCCGCCGCCCGCCCCTGCCGCTAGTCATCCTGCTGCTGAGTTTTCCGCAGATCGTCGAGACGATATACAGCCCCGCCTTGCCGCTGATCGCAGCAGCCTATCAGGCCGCGCCCGAGGACGCGGCGCAGACGTTGTCGCTCTGGTTTGTGGCCTTCGCCTTTGGCGTGGTGGTCTGGGGCCGCCTGTGCGATCTGTGGGGCCGCAGGCCGGCGCTGCTGGCAGGGCTGGCGCTATACGCGCTGGGCGCGGGCTGGGCCATGGCGGCGGGCGATTTCAGGCAGCTGCTTGCGGCCAGGTTGATCGCCGCCTTCGGTGCGGCCGTGGGCTCAATCGTAACGCAGACAGCCCTGCGGGACAGTTATCAGGGCCTGGAGCTGGCCCGCGTCTTCTCCATGCTGGGGATGGCTCTGGCCGTGAGTCCTGCTGTCGGCATGTACGCCGGGCAGGAGATCGCGGCGGCGGGCGGGGTACGGGGCGTCTTTCTCGCGCTCGCCATGCTGGCAGTCGCGCTGCTCGGCGCCAGTGCGTGCCGCTGGCCCGAAACCCGGCCAGAACCGCGCGCGACGCCGCCCTTTTGGCCGACGCTACGCGCCATGCTGCAAGACCGGGCAATCTGGCGCAGCGCGGCGCTGATCGCCATTTTCAATCTCGCGATCTTCGGGTACTACCAGCTGGGTCCGTTCCTTTTTGCCAGGTTGCAGGATTCCTGGCTTGGCTTCGGCGAAAGCGGCCTGGCGCTGGCCGCGGCGTCGCTATGCGGCGCGTTCCTGAACACGGCATTGCTGCGGCGCGGATGCGGGTCTGAACGTCTGGTGCGGTTGGGAATTTCTCTGTTGGCGCTGGGCGCGGCGGTGGTTGCCGTGCTTATCGGGAGCCCCGCGTTTCTCATCGGCATGGCGATTATTTCCGCCGCCTACGCGATCGCGATTCCCAACATCCTGGCCCATGCCTTGCGCGCCCATGCCAATGCCGCAGGCACCGCTGGCGCGATTCTGAGCTTGATCTACTACAACCTGCTGGGGGTTGCGCTGGTGCTTGCCGGACTGGGGCAAAGGCTGGATGTGGTGCTGGGCTGCTGCGCAGTGCTGGCGGCCGCAGCATATGCGATGAAGGCGCGGAAAATCCAAGATCAATGATGGGGCCGCTGCCGGTGGTGCAACCGGTCCCGTTCAAACAACGGCCGTCGGGCTCTCAGCTCAGATGCACCGACGATGCGATCCCCTGATCCGCCATCTTCGAATAAGGACAGATCGATTCGGTCTCGTGGACCAGCGCCAGGGCCAGGTCCTTGGTGATCCCCGGCAGGGAAATCTCCAGCCGGGCCTTGATGCAGAACAGGCCGTCGAACGCTTCGCGCGCGAAGGTGGTGGTGCAGTGCACGGCGAAATCCGCGGGCAGCGGGACACGGTTCTTGAGAGCAACCAGCTTCATGGCGCCATGAAAGCATGCGGCGAACCCGGCCGCGAACAATTGCTCGGGATTGGTGCCGCCGCCATTTCCGCCCAGCTCCTTGGGCAGCCTGAGTTCGAGTTCCAGTTCACCGTCATTGGAGATCACGCGGCCGGACGATCTGCCGTGTCCGGAGGCGCCGCCGGTTACGGAGACAGTGGTCGTGTACAGGGGAAGGTCTTCTGTGCCGACATAGGGTTCCAGAAGCGAAACAGAGGGTGCGGTGGGGGCTTTCATGGGGGACTCCTCAAGTGCGGAAAAGCGGGTTGTTGTTTTTGCCGCGGCCACTATAGAGTTGTCCCCGCCGGGCGAAAAGACAGAATTTCTGTTCTGGCCGGCATCTTTTTTTATACCGGTTACCCTGGTTTCCTAGGCGCTTTTGTTGACCTTGGCTAGCCTGTGCAGCTCGTCCGCATCGAGGATGGCCAGCCCGCCATAGTAGGTCTCCAGCACGCCCGCGCGGGCGAGCCTCGCAAGCGCGGCATTGCAGCGTTGCCTTGAAATGCCGCACAGGCCTGCGATTTCCTCCTGGGAAACCTTCAGGCGTCCATTCGTGTCGGAATGCTTTTCCGCGTTGAGCTGCGCGGCGACGGCGCGCGCGACCGTCGTGTCGACGTCGAGCAGCACGTTGGATGTGAAGCTGCTCATCAGCCAGTCCACGCGCTGCGCCAGGTGCATCATCAGCGCCTTGGTGAATTCGATGTTGTTGTTCCAGAGGCGTTCACAGGTCTCGCGCGGCAGTATCACGATCAGGCTGGGCCTGAGCGCGACCACCTCGTACTCGAACCGCTCGCGGCGGATCATGGTGGCTTCGCCGAACCAGCTGCCGGTGCTGAATCCCGCGAGCGAAAGCGATTTGCCGTCGGCGCCGGGCGAGGACCATTTCACCAGCCCTTGCACCACGCCATACCATCCGGGCGACCGATTGCCCGCGCGGAACAGGAATTCGCCCGCGTCCAGCGACACGACGCGCAACTCCGCGCGGATCAGGTCGCGTTCGAGTTCCGGCAAGCCCTTGTACCAGGGGACGACGTCGAGCATCTTGTCCACCGCGCCTTGCGCGCGCCGCCGCCGCGCGCTCAAGGGTTCGTCGCCGGCGTTGGCAAGCCGTTCACGCATGTGTGCCTCCTTCGTAGCCGTTGTGATGCCGCTCAGGTAAACCCTAGGGTGCTTTGTCACCATGATGACTGTCCGCTGTCTTGGGCCGGCACCAGAATAGTCGAGGTTTCAAACGCCAAAACCCACAAGAGGAGACAAGCATGTTGCCCATGCAAGGCATGATGTTCCGCGGCGCCCTGGCCTGCGGCCTGGCCGTGTCGCTGCTGCACGCCCCTGCGGCCCAGGCGCAGATTTCAGACGATGTTATTCGAATCGGCTTCATCACCGACATGTCGGGCGTGTACTCGGGGCCGGATGGCCCCGGCGGCGCCGAGGCCATCAAGATGGCGATCCAGGAGATGGGCGGCGCGATCAACGGCAAAAAGATCGAACTGCTGACCGCCGACCACCAGAACAAGGCGGACATCGCCTCGGCCAAGGCGCGCGAATGGTTCGACCAGATGGGCCTGGACATGCTGATAGGCGGCACCAACTCCAGCACGGCGCTGGCCATGTCCAAGGTCGCGGCCGACAAGAAGCGGCCCATCATCGTGGTGGGCGCGGGCGCTCCGGCGCTGACCAACGAACAATGTACGCCGTACACGCTGAACTACGCCTACGACACCGTGGCGCAGGCCCGCGGCACGGGAGCGGCGGTCGTCAAGGCTGGAGGCAAGAGCTGGTACTTCCTGACCGCGGATTATGCCTTCGGGCACGCGCTGCAGGCGGACACGACCACGGTGGTCAAGGCCGGCGGCGGCACGGTGGTGGGATCGGTCAAGCATCCGCTTTCGGCCAGCGACTTCTCTTCGTTCCTGTTGCAGGCGCAAAGCAGCAAGGCCGAGATTCTCGCCCTGGCGAATGCCGGCGCCGATGCGACCAACTCGATCAAGGCGGCCAATGAATTCGGCATCACCAAGACCATGCGCCTGGCCGGCCTGATCATGTTCATCAACGACATCCACGCCATGGGGCTGACCGCGTCGCAAGGCATGTACTTGACGGATAGCTGGTACTGGAATGCGTCGGATGAGACCCGCGCTTGGGCGCGCGCGTTCTTTGAAAAACGCAAGGCCATGCCTTCCTCGCTGCAGGCGGCCGACTATTCCGCGGCGCTCCAATACCTGCGCGCGGTCAAGGCCACGGGTACGGATGACGCCGATCGCGTGCTGGCCTATCTGCGCGAGAACAAGCTGAACGACGTCTACATCAAGAACGGCGTGGTCCGGCCGGATGGGCGTGTCGTGCACGACATGTACCTGCTGCAGGTCAAGACGCCGGAACAGTCCAAGGAGCCTTGGGACTACTTCAACGTCGTGCAGACCATCGACGGCAACCAGGCATTTACCACCAAGGAAGAGAGCCGCTGCGCGCTCTGGAAGTGAACCTCATGAGCAAACGCAAAGTCATCGTGACCATCGCCCCGACCGGGGGCATGGCATTCAAAAGCCAGAATCCGCACCTGCCCACGCAGCCGCTGGAAATCGCGGAGGACGTGTATCGCTGCTATAACGCCGGCGCCAGCGTGGTGGCGCTGCACGCGCGCCGTCCCGACGACCAGGCGACCTGCGATGCGTCGGTGTATCGGGAAATGAACCGGCTGATTCGCGACCGCTGCGACATCGTGCTGAACAACTCCACCGGCGGCGGCGTGCATGGCGACATGGTCAAGGAGACGTCTCCGGGCACATGGGAGATCCTGTGGGAAGAACGGCTCAAGGGCATGGACGCCGGCGCCGAGATGTGCACGCTGGACGCCACGACCTTGAACCTGGCGTTCGGCGACCGTGAATACCTGATGAATACGCCGCTCACCAAGGCCCGCGAACTCGCTGTCGGCATGCAGGCGCGCGGCATCAAGCCCGAATGGGAGGTCTTCAGCCCCACTCACATCCTGCAGGACGCCACGACGCTGATCGAAGAGGGGTTGGACGAAGGCCCGCACTTCATCAACCTGGTCATGAACGTGCACCGCAACTTCCAGAACGCCATGCCGTTCTCTGTCCGGCATTTGCAGATGATGGTGGATCTGCTGCCCCGGAACAGCATCTTCTGCGTCAGCGGCATCGGGCCCGCGCAGCTGGAGGCCAACATCGCCGCCCTGCTCCTGGGCGGCCATGCGCGGGTTGGCCTGGAAGACAACCTGTACTACCGCCACGGAGAACTGGCCACCAATGTCCAGCTGACCGAGCGCATCGTGCGCGTCATCCGCGAAATGGACATGGAGCCCGCCACGCCCGCGGAAGCGCGCGAGATCCTGGGCTTGCCGCTGAAGAGCGGGGTCCGTCCCGAGTTCGCGCTCTGAAAAGGAAATGCCATGAGCCATTCGTTGCAAGGAAAACACGTCCTCGTCACTGCGGGCGCACAAGGCATAGGCCTCGCGATCGCACGCAAGTTTCTGGAGTCGGGCGCCGAGGTGCATGTCTGCGATGTGGATGAAGCCGCGTGCAAGGCGGCGGCGGCCGCGCATCCGCGCCTGGGCGTCAGCGTGACCGACATATCCAGCGAAGCGCAAGTCCTGGCCATGTTCGGCGAGCTGTCGGATAGGTGGGGCAAGCTCGATGCGCTCATCAACAATGCGGGCGTGTCCGGTCCGACCAGCCGTCTGGAGGAGACTGCGCTGGATGCGTGGCAGCGCACGCTGGATGTCAATCTGACCGGAACCTTCCTGTGCGCGCGCAGCGCGGTGCCGTTGCTGCGCGCGGCAGGCGGCGGATCCATCGTCAATATCTCGTCGGTGGCGGGCCGCCTGGGCTTCTCGCTGCGCTCGCCCTATAGCGCCAGCAAATTCGGACTGGCTGGCCTGACGCAGACCTGGGCGATGGAGCTGGGGCCGTCGAACATCCGCGTCAATTCCGTGCTGCCAGGCGTGGTGTCTGGCGACCGTGTCGAACGGGTCATCGCAGCCCGCGCCACTGCCGGTGGCGTGAGCAACGACGCGATGCGCGCGCAGCTTGTGGATAAGGTGTCGTTGCGCCGCATGACCAGTCCGGAGGACGTGGCCAATCAGGTCGCCTTCCTGTGTTCGGATGAAGGCGCCATCATCAGTGGGCAGAGCATTTCGGTCTGCGGCAACGTGGAGTATCTGGGCTGAGCCGCCGATCGCGCCATCGCCGATGACGCGATCGGAACTCTGCTGCGCTACTTGCCGCTGCGCTGGAAGTCACCCGGCTTCCAGCTCTTGTCGAAGGCGGCCGCCTCCGGCCCGTAGATACGGAAGTAGGCGAACCAGCCCTGGCCGGGATTGGTCTTGATCCAGCGGCTTTCCTGGCCCGCCGGGGCCTTGGGTCCGAAGTAGAGCGTAAGCGGCTTGCTCTGATCCACGTCCTTGAGCTCGAACAGCGAGCGCAGCGCGGCCTTGTCCTGGTCGGTCTGCACCTGTGAACGGGTCTTGCTGTCGTACAGCGTGATCGACCAGAACAGCTTGCCCGGCACCGGCTGCGGCACGACCAGCGTGTATTGCTTGCCGCCGTCCAGGTAGGCGCCTTGCGCGTCGCGCGCGCCCAGCCAATAGAGCGAGCCCGCGCCGGCGTCGCGGCGGAACATGGCGGGCGAGGCCACGATGGCCTGCGCGAACCAGCGGTCGCGGGCGTCCATGTCCATGCCGGATGTGGTCTCGAACTGCGCGCTGCCTGGCACCAGGCCGACCCATTCCCAGCGACGGTCGGGCCAGGCCTTGCGGTCGGCGCGGTCGCTGTCGAAGGCGGTCACCAGCATCTGGTCGCGCCCCAGGCGGGCGGCCTTGGTCAGCGTTTCCTTGAGCTTCGCGTCCGGCTTGAAGGGCTTGCCCTTTTCAATGCCCAACTCGCCCAGCAGCCCATACATGGGTCTTGCGGCAATTGCGACCGGCTCCTCCTGAACGATCTTGTTCAGCACCTCCCAGAACTGGAAGTTGTCTTCCCATTTCAGCGAGGAACTGTCCATGGCCATGCGCGTCGTGTCCACCGCAGCCAGGGGCTGGCCGGCCGCGCCTTGTTCGGTCCAGGGATGGATCTTGACCGCGCGCAGGGCGTCCAGCGCCTTGGGAACGTCGCCGCCTATCGGCATGGCACGCAGCGCGAGCAGGTTTTTCAGCGAGGGCGAACGGCCTACGTGATAGCCCTCGGGTACTTTTCCCTCATATCCCGGCGGGAGCACCAAGTGTTTGCCGCCCTTGCCTGCGTCGGGCCCCGGCAGGCCCAGGTCCTGTACCCAGCCCTGATTGTGGTCGTTGACCAGGCCGATGTAGGGGCCGGGCGGCAGCTCGATGACCACGGGGCCCTGGCTCAGGTCAATGACGGCCGAGCCGTAGGGGGTGTCGGAGTTGAGCGTGAAGCCGACCTGTCGGGGGCCGGCCGCGGCGATGCCCCATTGCTTGCCGTCCTCGATACCGACGGCGCGGTTGCCGTTGAAGATGCCTTCCACCGAGACTGTGGGATACCAATAGCGGTACGCAATCAGGGCGCGCTGCAGCGTTTGGTCGGCGCGCACCTGTTGCGAGGTCTGCGGCGTGGGATAGCCGCGCTCGTAGCGGTAAGGCGTTGCGTCCTTGGCATGCGCCGCGCCGGCGCATGCCAGCGCCAGCGCGACGGTCAGGGTACGGTTCATCATGGTGTTCCGGTCTCCAGACTTCAGGTTGGGGAGAAAAAGGCGGGTTGTCGTTCCAGGTAAAAATGTCCAGGGAGACCTAGCGCGCGGCCTCGATGTCGTTGAGTTTCCAGGTCTTGTCGAACCAGGCTTGCAGGGGGCCATAGAGGCGGAAGATCACCATCCAGCTCTTGCCGGGTATGGTCTGGATCCAGTTCTGTTCCTTGCCCGCGGGCGCCTGGGGACCGAAATACAGATCGACCGAACCGTCCGCGTTGGCGTGCAGCTGCTTTTCGCTGGACAGGCTGGGGAACGGCTGGTCCGTCTGCAGCATGGAGCGCGTCTGCGTGTCATAGACCACCACGGACCAGAAGTCCTTGGCAGGCACGTTGGGCGGAACGCGCAGCACGTATTGGCGGCTTCCATCCAGCGGCTTGCCTTGCGCGTCATAGTTGGCCGCGGCGTATTGCGATCCGATGCCCGGCATGGCAACGGCCATGGCCGGGGTGTCTATGGTCGCGGCATAGAAGAACATGGTGCGGGCGTCGAAATTGCGCGCGCCGTCGTTCAGCCATTCATAGCTGCCACCGACGAATGGCGTGTTCCAGTGCCGGTCTGGATAGATGCGCGTGGCGGGATCGCGGTTGGCGAAATCGATGGCGCGCGCCGTGGCGTTGCCCACGGCCACGGCGTCGGTCAGGATGGCCTTCATGCGCGCGTCGGGTTCGAAAGGTTGGCCCTTGCGCATCCCGATCGCCGCATACAGACCGGTCATGTCGGCACCGTAGGCGCCTGCCGGCTCTTCCTGGATGATCTGGTTCACCTCGTCGAAGAATGCGTAGTTGTTGGCGTGAATGGTGTTCATCACCTTGCCGGAAAGGTTGATGAAGCGCGTCGGCGGTGGCGCGCCTGCTTGGCTGTAGGGATAGACGCGCAGGCCGGCCTTGACGCCCTGCACGCCGGGCGCCGGATCGCCGTTTTTCATGAAGGCCCGGCCGAACAGCAGGTTGCCGTAAGTGGGGGAATGCTGCACGAAATAGCCTTGGGCTGGCAGCGGGCCCTTGTAGCCGGGCGGCACGAACAGGTACTTGCCGCCTTTGCCCTTGTCGGGTCCGGCATTGCCCATGTCGGTCACGTAGCGGAACCAGAAGTCGTCGACCACGCCCAGGATGCCCGGCGGGGTCTCCACGACCACGGGGCCGTTCTTCAGGTCCATCCAGTTCCAGAAGTACACGGTCTCGGTGTTGGCCGTGAGGAACAGGGAGCGCGAGTCCATCAGCGTTTCGAAAATGCCGACAGTGCTGCCGGTGGCGCCTGCCTCGCGCAGCCCGGCGCGGATCGAGACCATGGACGCGCCGGGGATGCCGTTCAGAAACGCCTCGACGCCGCGCAGGAAGTCGAGATTGTCATAGACCTTGCGGGCGGTGTCCGGGGTGGGCACGCCATCGAAGAATTCCAGGCGGCCGATGCGGGTCTCGACGTTGGCCGGCGTCAGAATCTGCGGCGGCGTCGGCGTGCTCATCTTGTAGCCGGCGGAATGCTCCGGCGGCCCGGCGCAGGCGGTCAGCAGGGCTACGGCGGCCATGGCCAGGACGCGCGGACAATTGCGGCGGGCAGTAAGCATAAGGTCTCCACGAACAGGAACGCGGGAAGACACTGCCGTCCACAACACGGCGGCGCGACCTCGTTCCTTGCGTTTCAGTACAGTTCAAGATGACCAGCACGAGCAAAGCGACGAGCGTCGCATGTCGTTCAGTTTCCGATCAAACAGGGACGGCGTCAATATCCCGGATCGGGAGCGCTCAGCCCGCCCGCGCCACGCCGCCGGCGGGGTCCGGGCCGCCGGGATCCGGTCGCGGTTGCGAGCCTGTCATTCTGTCGGCGAAACGCTGTGTCAGCAGGGGGGCGCCCAGCGAGGTCAGGACGACCAGCATCAGGATCACGTTCAAAACCGGCAGGTCTATCAGTGGCCGCCCGGCCGAATTGACCGTCTTGTAGGCGACGGTGGCGGCTGCCAGCGTGGCGGCGACCTGCGGCAATGTCAGGCTCCACACCAGCCCGATCTCGTTGCGGCTGTAGCGGAACGGCAGTCCCACCCCTATCGCCGCCAGGAGCTTGGCCAGCAACAGGGCGGCCAGCAGGCCGAACGCCAGCAGCGGCTGTTCGACGAAGGTGCGCAGCGCTTCGATGGGATGCAGCAGCATGCCGGTCACCATGAAGAACGCGGGAATCAGGAAGGTATCGCTCAGCACTTTGAGCACGCCGGCGTTGCTTGGGTGAGGCGTGGCCTGGCGTGCCGCGATGCCAGCCAGAAAGGCTCCCACGATGCCGTCCAGGCCGAACAGCTCGGCCGCCTGCGTGGCGCACGCTACGGCCAGGAACAGAATCATCAGGCGCGATTCGTCGCGATGCATGCGGGCCAGCAGCCAGCTCAACACCCAGCGCCCGCCGAAGATCACCAGCGGAATGAAGATCGCCACTTGCAACATCTGCATGTCCAACGCCGCCACCGAGAATCCGCGGCGGTGCGTCACCAGGCACACGGCCAGCACCAGCATGGCGGCGATGTCGGTGAACACGGTGGCGCCGGAGGTCGCCATGACGCTCAGGCGCTCGCCCAGTCCGAGGCGCGCGGCCACCGGGTAGGCCAGCAGTGTGTGGGAGGCGATCAGCGATCCGATCAATAGCGAGGCGTTGACGGTATAACCGCAGCCGCGGGCGATCGCATAGCCCATCGCCAGGGGCAGGCCGAAGGTCAGCAGGCCGAACCAGAGCACCTGCGCTTTCGCTTGCCGCAGCTTGGAAAAATCGATGTCGTAGCCGATGAAGAACAGCAGCAGCGCCACGCCCAGCTCGGATATCAGCTGGGTCAGCGGCGTGTCGGGCCGCAGCAGCCCGATGCCGGCAGGGCCCAGGATCAGTCCGGCGATCAGGAAGCCGATGACGCCGGGTATGCGCGCGCGCTCGCAGAGCAGCGGCACCAGCAGGAACAGCAGCAGCCACAGCAGGAAGCGCGTAAAGGGCGCCAGATGGGTGAAGAATTCGACCGCCGTTTGCGTCCAGGGCATGACCGGCTCCGGCTAGGACTCTTTGGGACAACCGCGACAGCACCCGCGTCTTGCTGCGCGAGTTTGTGCCGGAAGCGGAAAATGGTCAAGAAGCGCGGCGCGGCCGCCGCAAGGACCATGCCGGAACGTTCCAAAAAACCTGAACGTCAGTTCGATCCGGGCGAATTGTTTGGCGCATCCGGAAGTTCTAGACTGGATCCGTACATGCATTGTGTACCGCTGGCTGTCGCATAGCGGTTTTGCAGCGACGGCGGGAGGTCCTGATGAATCAGGTCGAGACCTTTGCCACCATGCCGATGTGGGCGGGGTTCGTAGGCTTTGTGCTGGTCGTGCTGGCGCTGGATCTCTACGTGCTGGGCGGCCGGCATGCGCATCGCGTGCGGCCGCGGGAAGCGCTGTTCTGGGTAGGCGTGTGGATGACGCTGGCCGCGTTGTTCGGCGCCCTGATGTGGTGGTATCTGGACGCCACCCTGGGGCGCGACATTGCGCACCGGAAAACGCTGGAGTTCTACACCGGCTACCTGATCGAACTGTCCCTGTCCGTGGACAATATGTTCGTGTTCTCGCTGATCTTCGGCTACTTCGCGGTGCCGCTGGAATTGCAGCGCCGGGTACTGTTGTACGGCGTGCTGGGCGCCATCGTGATGCGGGTCGGCATGATTCTGGCGGGCGTCTGGCTGCTGTCGAAGTTCGACTGGCTGTTCTACGTGTTCGGCGTGCTGCTGGTGGCGACGGGGGCGAAGATGCTGGCCCGGGCGGACCATCAGCCGGACATCGCCCGCAATCCGCTGGTGCGCCTGCTGCGCTCGTCCATGCGCATCACCAAGGACTATCACGGCGAATCGTTCTTCGTGCGCATAGGCGGCCTGCGGCATGCCACGCCCATGTTCGTCGTGCTGCTGATGATAGAGGCGAGCGACGTGGTGTTTGCGGTCGACAGCATCCCCGCCATCTTCGCCGTCACCACCGACCCGTTCCTGGTCTTTACTTCCAACATCTTCGCTATCATGGGCCTGCGGGCGCTGTACTTCCTGCTGGCCGACATGCGGGAGCGTTTCCGCTACCTCAAGCACGGACTTGCCGCGGTGCTCATCATCATCGGCGGCAAGATGCTGGCCGCGCCATGGTTCCATGTGCCGGTGCAGTGGTCGCTGGTGGCGGTAGGCCTGATCTTGCTGGCATCCGTGGGCGCCAGCCTGATTCTGCCCAAACGGGCCGCGGCCAGGGCCGCGCGCCACAAGGGTTGAGCCCCACGAACCGGAGATCTGTCATGAACACGATCATTCTTGCCACCGATGGGTCCAGCCACAGCGATGCCGCGGCGCGCTATCTGGTTGATGGACCTTTGCTGAACCGGGATTTCACGGTGCACGTATTGCATTGCGAGCCCGATGTGACCGGCGACGTCAAAGCCTTCATCGGTCAGGCCGACATCGACGCCTGGCATCACGAAGAGAGCGACAAGGCAATGAAGTCCGTGGTCGAAATCCTGAGTGCGGGCAACATTGGCTTCGAATGCCACGAGCTTACGGGCCACACGCCGGACAAGATCGTGGCGCACGCGGTCAAGGTGGGCGCCGCGGCCATCGTGATGGGTTCGCACCATCGGGCGCCATTCCTGGACGCCCTGTTGGGGTCGGTGTGCTCGCGGGTCATCGCCCACGCGCCCTGCCCCGTGCTGCTGATCTGAGGGGCCGCGGGGGGCGGCGCCGGGCCGGGCAGTGTTATCTTCAGCGTATTTTCCTGCAATACGCATGCGCTTCATGCCCGACGACGTCTCCCTTTCCCCCGATACCGCGCCCGCAGGCGAGCCTGCGGCATACCTGCGGCCTTTCGTCCAGAACGCTGGCACCCGGCGAACCCTGCATTTCACGCAGCAGGAAATCCAGAGCAGCATGTCCACGCTCAATCCCGATGCGCTCGAACTGGAGTACACGCGGATGATGATGGGCTTCGTGCTCTTCAAACCGGACCCCGCCCGCATCCTGATGGTGGGGCTGGGGGGCGGCTCGCTGCCCAAGTTCTGCCATCGCTACCTGACGGACAGCGCCATCGAGGTGGTCGAGATCGATCCTGCGGTCATCGCCTTGCGCGACGCCTTCATGGTGCCGCGCGACGACGAACGGTTCCGAGTGGTCCAGGCGGACGCCGCAGACTACATGCGCGGCTTGTCGGGGCATGCCGACGTGATTTTCCTGGACGGGTTCGGCGTCGGCGGGATACCCGGTCCGCTGTGTTCGGCCGGGTTCTATGCCGATTGCCTGCGCGCCCTGCGCGAGGACGGCATCCTGGTGATCAACTTCCACGTCAATCACCCGGATCATCATGAGTACATGGACCGGGTGCGCGCCTCGTTCGGCTCGTCCATGTTCGAGGTGGTGGACGACGACATGACCAACAGCATCGTGTTCGCCTGCAAGGGCGATCTGCTGGACGATCCCGCCGCGGCGCAGCTGCGGCGGCCGGCGTCCATGCCCAAGGACGCCTGGCGCCAGTTGATGCCGACGATGAAGGTCATCGGCGCGACGCTGGTGCTGAGATAGCGCTCCATGCTCAGCTGCGGCGTAATGGCGCCAAAGCCCTAGTCCCAGGCCGCGGCCAGCCCTTCTGGACTGACTTCGCGCCCGTTGCGCTCCAACGCCGCGATTTGCGCCATGTCCTCGTCCGTCAGCCGCAGATCCTGGGCCAGCAGGTTGCTGGCCAGGTTCTCGCGCTTGGTCGATGACGGAATGACGGCATGGCCCAGCTGCAGGGCCCAGGCCAGCGCGACCTGCGCGGGCGTGGCGTCGTGGCGTTGGGCGATCTGGCCGATGACCGGATCCTTCAGCACCTTGCCGTAGGCCAGCGTCATGTACGACGTGACCTGGATGCCTTGTTCCCGCAGGAAGGCGGCGAGCTTGCGGTTCTGCAGGTAGGGGCTGAGTTCGATCTGGTTGGTGGCGATCTGCTCGCGGCCCACCGCGGCGATGGCGGCGCGCGTTTCGGCGATGGGGAAGTTGGAGATGCCGATCTGGCGGGTCAGGCCCTGCGTCTTGGCCTCGGCCAGCGCGCTCATGAATTCCTCGACGGGCACGCCGTTGCCGGGCGCGGGCCAATGGATCAGGGTCAGGTCCGCGTAGTCGCTGCGCAGTTTGGCCAGGCTGTCCTTCAGGCTGGGGATGAGCTTGTCGCGGGCGTAGTTCGGAACCCAGATCTTGGTCGTGGCGAATAGTTCATCGCGCGGCACGCCGGATTCGGCGATGGCATGGCCGACCTCGGCTTCGTTTTCGTAGATCTGCGCGGTGTCGATGGCGCGGTAGCCGAGATCCAGCGCGTTGCGCACGGAATCGATGACGGCCTGGCCCTGCAGGCGGAAGGTGCCGACGCCAAAGGCGGGAATGCTCATGGGTAACTCCTGGGGAGGTTCGCGGATCCGGGCGCGGGGCCCGGGAATGCTTGCAGTGTGCCCGTCGGATACTTGCGGAAAAAGTCCGGTATGCACGAAAGACTTTTGATATAAATGCAAGAATGAAGACGACGCTCGACGAAATGCAGGTCTTTATCGCCATCGTGGACAGCGGTTCCATCACCGCTGCCGCGGACGTGCTGGGACAGACCGTTTCCGCCGCCAGCCGGACCATGAGCCGGCTGGAAGAGAAGTTGCAGACCACGCTGATGCGCCGGACCACGCGGCGGCTGGAACTGACCGAAGAAGGCCGGGCCTATCTGGAGCAGGCGCGCAAGATCGTGGCCGCCGTGGAGGAAAGCGAGGAACTGATGAGCCTGCGCCGCGACCAGCCGGCCGGACTCTTGCGGGTGGATGCGGCGACGCCCTTCATGCTGCACGTGATCGCGCCGCTGGCGCCGGGCTATCGCACGCGCTATCCGCAGGTGGAACTTGAACTGAACAGCAACGAAGGCAACATCGATCTGCTGGAGCGTCGCACGGACCTGGCCATCCGCATCGGGCACCTGAAGGATTCCTCGCTGCACGCGGTGCGGTTGGGCCATAGCCGCATCCGCGTGCTGGCCAGCCCCGGCTATCTGGCCGCGCACGGCACGCCGAGGCGGGTGGCCGATCTGGCCTCGCACACCTTGCTGGGCTTCAGCCAGCTGGAGGCGCTGAACGAATGGCCCTTGCTGGAGGCCGATGGCCAGGCCCTGCACGTCAAGCCGCAGGTGCGCGCGTACAGCGGCGAAACGCTGCGGCAGCTGGCGCTGAACGACGGCGGCGTCGTTTGCCTGTCCGACTTCATGACGCGCGGCGACCGCGATAGCGGCGCCTTGCAGCAACTGCTGGTGAAGCAGACGCAGGACGTGCGGCAGCCGATCAACGCGGTGTACTACCGCAACACCGCGATTTCGTCGCGCATCAAGTCCTTCATCGACTACATGGCGCAGGCGCTGGGCCCGCGCGGCTTCGAATAGCGGCGCGGGCGCCGCCGGTTCAGGCGCGTTCGCCGCTGACCGATTCGTACACCAGCGTTGCCAGCGTCAGGTCTTCCAGCGCGCTGCCCACGGCCTTGAATACGGTGATTTCCTGGTCGTTGCGGCGGCCCGGCAATTGGCCGGCAGCCAGCTGGTGCAGGTCGCCGCGGATGTCCTCGCGCTTGAGCGCGCCGGCTTCGAAGGCGGCAAGCAGGTCGCCGGACTTGGTGGGGGCCTCGCTGGTATCGACGTAGACCGAGGTGCCGTCGAAGCAGGCCGCGTCCGTCTCGCGCATTTCGGGCTTGAAGCTGCCGATCAGGTCCAGGTGCACACCGGGGCGCAGCCAGGCGCCGTGGATCAGCGGCACGGTGGACAGGGTGGCGCAGCTGATGATGTCGGCCTGGCGCGCGGCGCTTTCCAGGTCGGCGGCGACTTCGGCGTCAAAGCCCTGCGCGCACAGCTCGCCGACCAGCTTTTCGGCGCCGGCCGGACGCACGTTCCAGACCAGCACGCGCTGGATCGCGCGCACGGTGCGCATCGCTTGCGCCACCAGGCCGGCAATGCGGCCGGATCCCACGATGAGCAGCGTGCTGGCGTCGGCGCGCGCCAGATAATCCGCGCCCAGCGCGGCCGCGCCCGCCGTGCGGTACACGGTGACGATGTCGCCATCCACCTGGGCGATCGGCACGCCGGTGGTGGCGCTGTACAGGTTGTAGGTGGCGTGCAGGCCGGGCAGGCCCAGATGGGTGTTCTCGGGGAAGATGTTGATGATCTTCACGCCGAAGTAGCCGCGGTCGCTCCAGGCCGGCATGATCAGCGAGGTGCCGTGCGCGTTGCCCGACTGGATGGCGTGGACGTGCCGCGGCGGCACGGTGGCGCTGCCGCGGAAGGCTTCTCGCAAGGCGGGAATGACGGCGTCGAAGGACAGGGCGTTGCGGGTCTGTTCGGTGTCGATGAAGCGCATGGGTTCTTGCCTGCTGCGGGGTCGGTCTATCTGAGGGCCAACAGGCAGTCTAGCAGCGCAGGCGGCGCTCGCGCCGCGCCGATGCGCGGGCGGGCGCGGTTTCTAGTCGATGGCGGCCGTGGGCAGCGGATCGCCCGCGCCGGTGCGTTCGACGATCAGCTTGTAGTGCTGGGGGTTGCGGTGCTTGGCGAAGTTGAACACATGGTCGCGGAAGGCCTGGCCCATGGCCAGGTCGATGCGGGCGGTGATCACTTCGTCTTCTTCGCCGCTGGAACGCGCCACGATCTCGCCGGACGGCGCGACGATCATGGAGTTGCCTATCATGTGGTGGCCGTCTTCATGGCCGCATTTGGCCGCCGCGCCGACCCAGACCGCGTTCTGGTAGGCGCTGGCCTGCAGCACAATCTCGTGCGTGGTGGTACGCAGGTGCGCGGGCTCGTTCCAGTGGATGTTCAAGGACGGCGTGTTGTAGCCCAGCACGATCAGCTCGGCGCTTTGCAGCGACATGACGCGATACGTCTCGGGCCAGCGGCGGTCGTTGCACAGGCACATGCCGATCTTTACGTCATGGGTTTCCCAGACGCCAAAGCCCAGGTCGCCAACTTCGAAGAATTTCTTTTCCAGGTGCTGGAACGGCGCGCCGATCTTGTGGTCCGAGTGGCCCGGCAGGTGGATCTTGCGGTACTTGCCGATGATTTTGGCGCTGCGGTCCACCAGGATCGCGGTGTTGAACTGGCGGCCTTCGGGCGTCAGTTCGGCATAGCCCAGGTAGAAGCCGATGCCCAGTTCGCGCGCGGTGTCGAACAGCGGCTGCACGTCGGCGTTGGGCATGCTTTTTTCGAAGTAGCGCTCCACGGCTTCGGCGTCTTCCATCCAGTAGCGCGGGAAGAAGGTGGTCAGCGCCAGCTCGGGGAACACGACGAACTCCGCCTTGCGGGCGGCGGCCTCGCGCATCATGTCGACCAGGCGGCGGACCACGGCCGCGCGCGTATCGGCAAGGTTGACTGCGCCCATCTGGGCGACCGCCAGGCCCATCTTGCGGGCGGGGTATGCATTACTCACGGTGTGGATCTCCAGGCTGAAGGCGCCAGCATGCATGCACGGGCGGAAATCCGGAACCGGGCGCCGCGCTTGCACCGCGCGCCGCGCGGAATCGCGCGCTTCACGCTAAGGCCATGATTCAGCGGGGAATTTCGCCGGTCGGGCAGAGGCCGCCGTGGCGCCATGCATAACGCTGCGTCATGGAGGCCGTGCAAAGTTTTATATCGGGTTTCCCCGTATGCCAGCCCTCAAAGCGCCTTGAAGGTCTTGAGATGGATGCTGGTTTCGGTGGCGGCAATGCCCTTAAGGGTGCGCAGGCGGTCCAGCACCTCGGACAGCTGGTCGATGGTGGGCACGCGCAGTTCGGCCAGCAGATCCCAGCGGCCGTTGGTGTCGTGCAGGCCCGCCACGCTGGGCTCGCCCATGAGCAGGCTCACGATCTTGCGGGTTTCGTGGCCTTCGACGGCGATGCTCATCCAGGCGACGATGTCCTCGGTTTCCACTTCCGGGCGCAGGCGCACGGTATAGCCGCGGATGATGCCCCGCTCTTCCAGCTTGCGGATGCGGTTGTCGATGGTGCCGCGCGAGACGTCCAGTTTCTTCGCTAGGGTGGCGACGGACATGCGGGCATCGGCGCGCAATAGGCCGAGCAGGTTCTGATCTAGCGTATCCATTGTTAAAAGTGCTAATTGTTGATGCCAGAATGGCAGAATCTTAGCGTTTTGTGTGGATTGTTGTCACTATTAATTGGTTTGCCCATCCCCCAGAATTTCTGTTCCATAACTCGGGGAGAACAAATTGACGATGCTGCTTTCAACTTCCGACGTGGCCCACATCGTGGCCTTGCAAGGCCCGCAACAGGTCTTTTCCGGTCTGCTGGACTATCTGCTGTCGGACTTTCTTCGATGGCAGGAGTTCGACAAGAGCGCGCGGGTGGCCAGCCACTCGGCAACCGGCGTGATCGAATTGATGCCCACCGCCGACAGCGAGTACTACTCCTTCAAGTACGTGAACGGCCACCCCGGCAATCCGCAGGCCGGCCTGTCCACCGTGATGGCGTTCGGCGCGCTGGCGCAGGTCGACACGGGCGAGCCGCTGCTGATCAGCGAACTGACCTTGACCACCGCATTGCGCACGGCCGTGACATCCGCCCTGGCGGCGCGCGCGCTGGCCCGGCCGGATTCGCGCAAGATGGCGCTGATCGGCAACGGCGCGCAAAGCGAGTTCCAGGCGCTGGCCTTCCATCACATCCTGGGCATCGACACCCTGCACGTCTACGACGTGGACGCAGGCGCCACACGCAAGCTTGAAAGCAATCTGGCTTCAGTGCCCGGCTTGCGCGTGGTGCGCTTCGATAGTGCGGCGGACGCGGTCAAGGGCACGGACATCGTCACCACGGTGACGGCGGACAAGGCCTACGCCACCATCCTGACCGCGGACATGGTCGAGCCGGGCATGCACATCAATGGGGTCGGCGGCGACTGCCCCGGCAAGACGGAGCTGCACGCGGACGTGCTGCGCGCGGGGCCGGTGTTCGTGGAATACGAGCCGCAGACGCGCATCGAGGGCGATCTGCAGCAGATGCCGGCCGACTTCGCGGTGACGGAACTGTGGCGGGTGCTGACGGGCCAGTCCGCCGGCCGCAAGAGCGCAGCCGAAGTGACCATTTTCGATTCGGTGGGCTTTGCGCTGGAGGACTTCTCGGCGCTGCGCTGGCTGCGCGACGCCGCCATCCGCCATGGCGTGGGCGCCCGCATCGAGGTCGCGCCGCAACTGCCGGATCCGAAGAACCTGTTCGAGGTGGTGCGCGCGGCTGCGCTTGTTCCGGTTCGGGCCTAGCGCTTACGCGCGGCGGCATCCGCGCAGGCCATGCAGGAAATGCGCTAGCGCCGGCGTGGCGGAACGCGCCGGCGCTGATGCGGCCCCAGACGTGCTCACGCGCGGCTGGGGGTTTCAGCCGGCGGCGTGCCGTCATGGAATAGCGACTTCAGCTGCGAGCGCAGCTCGGGCGTGTCGGCATGCTTGTGCACCGTGGTGGCGTGCTGCACGGCCGCTTCCAGCAATTCACCTTCGGAATCCGCGGCCAGCGCCACCGTGCAGTTCATTGCGCTGGGGTATTCGCGGCAATCGATGTATTTGCGAGTCATGAACCTCTCCCTGCGCGCAGGCTGCCTGGGCCTGCGCAAGAGCATCCGGCGCGCGGCGCGGGACGCCCGGGCCGTTGGCGCGTCACAGCGGCGGGGGCGGTCCGAAAAGTATAGATCTGGCGCCGCGGCAGCGGCGCAATTCGCAAGCGGCGGTTCGCGCTAGTGCGCAGGCACTGGTGCGGGTGCAGCGCGCCTCAGAAGGTGACGCGCTGCTTCAAGGCCTTGGCGATCATCGAGATGTCGATGTCCTTGCCCGGATTCTTCAGGCAGAAGTCGTACAGCACGGCCACGTAGGCATTGCCCAGCAGCTTGGTGATGGCGCCGGCGGTGGTGGCGGCGATGGTGCCGCCCACCGCGCTGCCCGCGCCTGGAATGAACTTAAGCAGCCCGGAGACCACTGAGCGCCCGATCAGCGTGGCCGCGGACGCGCCCAGCGTGGAGGTGACCAGCGTGGTGATGGCGGCCGTATTCAGTTCCATGCCGAAGGTGATGCCGATCTTGGCGATCATGCCGACCTGGATGGGCACCAGCGCAACGGCGTCCGAGAACGGAATGGGGGCGGCGGCGGCCGAGGCGGCCAGGCCTGCGGCCACGTTGACTTCTATCTCAGCCCGCTTTTTTTTTACTTCCAGGGCTTTCTTGTTGCGGGTGGACAGGGCATTGGCATAGGCGCGCTGCTGCGCCTCGGGGATGTGCAGGGCGGTGGCTTCGATCAGGTTGTCCAGGCCCATGGGCGGCAGCTCCGCGTCCAGTTCCTCGATCCATTCCGGCAGCGCGCGCACCGCCACCACCTGCTTGGCGCGCGGCAACAGCTTGCGCGCCTCGTCGACGAAGGGGCTGTTCTTGCGCGCCTTGGTCAGCACCGCCACGACGGGGATACCGGCATCGGACAGCATATTGCACAGCTCGATTTCCGCGTCTTCCACGCGATGGCTGCTGTCCTGGATGCAGAGCCAGGCCACATGCAGATGCCTGTCCTGGTCGTCGGAGGCCGAACGTTCCTGGATCAGGTCCGCCAGCTGCTGGCGCGAGCGCTCGTAGTCGCCGACTTCCAGCCCGCGCGTGTCGATGATGGTGAGCGGATGGCCGGCCCGGGTGAATTCCTGGGTGGACTGGGTGACGGGCTTGCCTGCGCCGGTCTTGGCCAGGTCGCCGCGGAACACGGCGTTGATCAGCGTGCTCTTGCCCACGCCGGTCTTGCCCGCGACCAGGATGTTCACGCGCCCCGCGCCGCGCGTCGCGGTGCTGATGGCGTCCGCGATGGCGTCCTGCAATTGGGGCGTGTCCATGCGGGGCGTGCTCATGAGGTGTGTGCGAAGAAGGGCATGGGGACGATTCTAGCGAGAAACGCGCGCCGTCATCAGGCGCTGCCCGGCACGCCGTAAAGATGGGCCGATTCGGGGAAAGTCCGCGCGCGGACTTCGCCGGCATAGGTCTGCGCGGCCTGCTGGATGCGGCCGGCCAGGTCGTCGTAGCGCTTCACGAAGCGCGCGGTGCGGTCGAACATGCCCAGCATGTCGTCCACCACCAGCACCTGGCCGTCGCAGCGGCCGGACGCGCCTATGCCTATGGTGGGGCAGGCGACGGCCTCGGTGATCGACGCCGCCAGCGGCTCGACCACGCCTTCGATCACCAGCGAGAACGCGCCGGCGTCCGCCACGGCGGCGGCATCGGCGGCGATGCGGGCGTACTCGGCTTCGCCGCGGCCGCGCGCGCCGTAGCCGCCCAGGATGTTCACGGCCTGCGGCGTCAGGCCCACATGGCCCATGACCGGGATGCCGCGCGCCGATAGATAGGCGACGGTGGCGGCCATGCTTTGGCCGCCTTCCAGCTTGACCGCGCCCGCGCCGGTTTCCTTCATGATGCGCGCCGCGGAACGGAAGGCCTGTTCGGGGCTTTCCTCATAACTGCCGAAAGGCATGTCGACGACGACCAGCGCCCGGCGCGAGCCGCGCACCACGGCGGCGCCGTGCGCAATCATCAGGTCCAGCGTGACGGGCACGGTGGAAGGCAGTCCGTAGATCGTCTGCGCCAGACTGTCGCCCACCAGCAGGGCGTCGCAATGCGGATCCAGCAGCTCGGCCATGCGTGCCGTGTAGGCCGTCAGCATCACCAGGGGCTCCTGGCGCTTGCGGGCCCGGAAACCGGGCACGCTCAGGCGGGGCTGGCTGGCGGCCGCGGCGGCTGCGTTCAGGGTGGCGGTCGTGGACATCGAATTCCTTCCTATCGAGAGTTGCAGTGCTTGATTCGGGATATTGCGATACCCGCATCGTAGCGGAAGGGCACAGGTCAGGCCCGGCGCTTAGCGCACGGCGCGATCTTGGGGGCTAATCTTTGCGGCAAAACGTAATCGAAGTTTGGCGGTCGCGCGCCGGCGTGCTCTGTGGAAACGGTGTGCAAGCAATTTGGGGACGCTTTATGGCGCTGCCTAAAACGTTACATCTGCAAGGGTTCTATCGCTTCTTTGACGGGTGCGCCTGCGTAGAATTCGGCGCTTACAAGGTTATTTCGCGGCTTCCGCGCAACACTGCTCATGCCTAGTCCCGGGCTTATTCCACGCTTGCTGCGTTCGCGTCCGCTGACCAAGGGCTTGCGCTACTTCTACCGCCACACCCGGTCCGCCGAATATCGCCATAACGAAACGCTTTGGCCTTTCGTGACGGTGCAACGCGATTCGCAAGAGCGGCTGACCGGCTGCGAGCTGCGCGGCGTGCAGGGGCCTCCCGTTACGCCGCTGGAGCAACTGCCGCGCGGCATCGGCGCGGACGCGCACCTGATACTCAGCGGCCCTTCCGTCGCCCAGATCGACTATGCGCGTTGCCGGCTGGACGTGGCGATGGGCGTCAACGGTTCGATCGCGTTGCGGCGCCAACATCCGTCCCTGCGTTTCGACTACTACGCGATGCTGGATGCGGGTTTCGTCAACCGCAGGCGCGAACTGGTGGCGGAAGTGCTGGCGCAGGACTTGACGCTGTTCGTCACGCCCGAGGTCTATCGCTGGATCGGCTTCCTGTTCGACCGCAATGCCGTGCGCTGCCGCATCGCGCTGTTCGAAGAGGTGCACCAACGCGCGTTGCAGCCGCGTGCACGGCCGGAGGAGCTGGAAGCGCGGCTGGCCGCCGATCCCGGGCTGGTGCTGTTCGACGCGCGCAATCCGGTGCATGCGCACGGCTTCAGCCTGGACCCGCCGCGCGGCCTGTTCGGCGGCGGCACCGTTGCCTACACGGGCCTGCAGCTGCTGGCGTGGCTGGGCGCGAAAACCATTTACCTGCACGGCCTGGACCTCACGGCCGCGGCGGGCCCCCGATTCTATGAAAGCGCGGCAACGCAGCTGTCCACCGCGCTGGACCGGCAATTCTCTGGACACATCGAACCCGCGTTCCGGCAAGCCAGCCGGCTGCTCGGCGAACGCGGCATCAAGGTCTACAACCTGTCGCCCGCCAGCCGGCTGGGGGACGATGTGTTCGAGAAGCGCGACTGGAGCTGCCTGCTGCCTGCGCAGCCGTTTTCGAGTATGACCCCATGAAGATTCTGTATACCAATTTCCACCAAGGCGATGGCGGCGGCCACACCACCTACGTGATGTCGCTGGCGCGCATCCTGTGCGAGAAGTCTGAGGTGACAGTGGCCGCGCCCGCCAGCAGCCGCCTGTTGGCCGAGGCCGCCGCCCTGCCTGGCGTGCGCACGCTGGCCCTGGAGTTCAAAGGCCGGCCGCTGCAGCAGCTGCGCGCGCTGCGGCGCCTGCGGGCTCTGCTGCGCGACGAACGCTTCGACGTGGTCCACGCCAACGGCTCGGCCGATCACCGCCTGTGCATGCTGGCGACCGTGGGCATGGGCGCGCGGCGTCCCTTCATGGTTTACACCCAGCACACCGACCGCAGCGCCAACAGCCTGGGCGCGCGGGTGCGCGCAAAATGGGGCACCAACCGCGTCATCTGTGTGTGTACTCACACATTTCGCCGCATGAAGCAGTCGGTCTTCCGCAATGAAGACCTGCGGGTGGTGCACAACGGCGTGGACACGGAAAAATGCAGCCCGGCCTCGCGCCGCGAGGCGGCGCAGGCGCGCGACAGCCTGTTGCCCGAGGGCATGCAGGGCCGGCTGGTCATCGGCAGCAATGCCGGCACGGCGGTCTACAAGAACTGGCTGGACATGGTGACTGCCGTGTCCATGCTGCCCGAGAGCAAGCGGCGGCAGGTGGTGGTGCTGATCGCGGGCAAGCTGCCGGACGCGGAGCAGATGCGCCGCGTCAGCGAACTGGGCATGTCGGAGCAGGTGGTGTTCACCGGCCTGTTGGACGACGTCGGCCCCTTCCTGTCGGCGCTGGACGTGGGCTTTGTGCTGTCGTCGAAGCTGGAGACGATTTCCTTCGCCTGCCGCGAGATGATGGCGGCCGGCAATCCCGTGATCGTCAGCGCGGTGGGCGGGCTGCCCGAGAACGTCACCGACGGCCGCGACGGCTGGGTGGTGCCGCCGGCCTCGGTGGACAGCATTGTCGAGGCGCTGTCGAAGATCCTGGAAAACCGCGAAGCCTTGGGCGTGATGGGGGCCGAGGCCCGCAGCACGGCGCTACGGGAATTTTCGCTGACGACATTCGTCGGCAAGACCGAGCGCGTCTATCACGAAAGCCGGGTGCAGCCGGCCTGACGGCCGCACCCGGCGTCTGCCGCTACTCGCTGTACGTCTTGGTGCTGTACAGGCTCACGGGCAGCAGGTTCAGCACTGGCAGGCCGCTGACGGGGTCCTTGGCCTGCTTGTCGATGTAGGCCTGGAGCACATCGGCGTCGAGCACGCCGATGTCCTGCCGGCGCGAGGCAGGCACATTCGCCAGGGTCTTGTAGCCATCACCGCCGGTGGCGTTGAAGCTCAGCACGAACAGCTTGTAGCTGCGGCCTGCGTCCAGCGGCAGCCAGTTGCCGCTGGCCTGATCCCGCACTTCGATGTTGGACACGCGGCTGCCCTGGGCCTGGGCCGCATTCACGTCCCAGCGCAGGCCGCCGGCGTACGGATACGGGCCGGTGGAGCCGCCCGTGCCATACACCGCCTGCATGCCGTCTTCCAGCATGCTCTTGACCTCGGTGCCGGTCACGTCCAGGCGCCAGAGCATATTGCCGAAAGGCACCACCTCGATCACGTTGGCGGCTGTCGCGTTGCCCAGGAGCGGCACGCGCACGCCGCCGCCGCTTTGCAGCGAGATGTCGGCGCCGCCGTAGCTGGCGTTGGCCACGTCCAGGTAGGCCTGGGCCACCAACTGCTGGATGTCGCCGCCGCGCAGGCTGACGCTGCCGAGGGTGTTGCAGGCGGCGCTGGAGCGGCTGTAGTCGCGCGAGCCCGGGCCGCCCGGCACACGGCGGGAGCACAGTTCCTGTGGCACCGAGGCGACCAGGCTGCGGCTGAACTGATCGACCCGGGCCTTGAACGGCTGCAGCACGGCCGCAGCCTGCGCGTCCGGCGTCTGCATGCGCAGGAAGCCGCTGGCCTGCACGTCGGCCTGGATCGCGGCCGCGTCCGCGGCCGAAGGCGCGGCGCCGGCCACTTTCAGCGGGCCGTCCATCAGCACGTGCGGCGTGCCGGCGCAGGCGGTGACGTCGCCGTTGGCGTCGAAGCTCACCTTCAGTTCGCCGACCACCTGCGAGTATTCCCAGGCCTGCACCAGGCAGACGCGCTTGCCGTCCTTGTCCTGCAGCACGGTGGGATAGGCGCCCGCGGGCGAGCCCACGCCGTAGTCCGCCATGGCGGCGGGGCCCAGCAGCGTGTGGGAATCGCCGCCGACCACCACGTCCACGCCGCTCAGCTGCGCGATCACCTGCTTGTCATAGCTGTAGCCGATGTGGCTCATCACCACGATCTTGTTCACGCCCTGCGCGCGCAGCGCATCGATCTGCCGCTGCGCCGCCGCGGTCTCGTCCGAGAACACGGTGCCGACGTCCGGGCTGGACGACTGCTGGGTCTTGGCGGCGATGGTCAGGCCGACCAGGCCGATATCCTGGCCGTCGCGTTTGAGGACCACGGCGGGCTTGACCATGCCAGGCGCGCGCGTGGGGTTCAGCGCCGAACCGGCGGCGAACGTGACGTTGGCGCTCAGCACGGGCGTCTGGCAGGCGCCTGCGTGCAGCAGTTCGATGAAGCGCTTCAAGCCGCTGTCGCCCTTGTCGAACTCATGGTTGCCCAGAGTCATGGCGTCGAAGCAGACGGTGTTCATCATGGCCGCGTCGGCCTCGCCTGGCTCGCCCGCGCGGTTGAAGTACAGCGTGCCGGTGGTGGCGTCGCCTGCATGCAGCTTGAGGACGTTGGCGGATTGCGCTGCCAGCGCGTTGATTGCGCCGGTCACTCGCGGGAACCCACCAGTGTCGGCGTTCACGGCGACGCGCGCGCCGGCGGCGTTCTTGAGTTTCAGATCTTTCTTCTTGCTGTCCAGATTGGAATGATGATCGTTGATGTGCAGGATCGTCAGTTCCATCGGCCGGCCGGGCGCTGGCTGCTCGGGCTGTTCGACGGGCTTGTCGTCATCATCGTCGCCGCCGCCGCAGCCGGCCAACAGCGCCAGTGCGCTCAGCATGGCCGCGCCCGCGTTCCTCTTCCACGTGTTCATTCGCGTGTACCCCTCTGTCATCGGAGGGCGAATGGTCGCGGGTCAAGATGACGCCGAAATGAATGACAGTGCTGTCATATGGCTTGCGGCGTGTCGCAAGCCTGTCATGGAAAAGCAACGGGCCCGGCGCATGCCGCGCCGGGCCCGTCGTTGCCGCAAGGCTTGGGCTTAGTAGTGGATGACGGTGCGGATCGACTTGCCTTCATGCATCAGGTCGAAGGCTTCGTTGATGCGTTCCAGCGGCAGCGTGTGCGTCACGAACGGGTCCAGGTCGATCTTGCCGCTCATGGCGTCTTCCACCATGCCCGGCAGCTGGGTGCGGCCCTTGACGCCGCCGAAGGCCGAACCGCGCCAGACGCGGCCAGTGACCAGCTGGAACGGACGGGTGCTGATTTCCTGGCCGGCGCCGGCCACGCCGATGATGATGCTTTCGCCCCAGCCCTTGTGGCAGCATTCCAGCGCCGCGCGCATCACATGCACGTTGCCGATGCATTCGAACGAGAAGTCCACGCCGCCGTCGGTCATTTCGACGATGACGTCCTGGATCGGCTTGTCGTGGTCCTTGGGGTTGACGCAGTCGGTGGCGCCCATGGCGCTGGCCAGCACGAACTTGTTGGGGTTGGTGTCCACGGCGATGATGCGGCCGGCCTTGGCCTGCACCGCGCCCTGGATCACGGCCAGGCCGATGCCGCCCAGGCCGAACACGGCGACCGTGTCGCCTTCCTTGACCTTGGCAGTGTTGTGCACGGCGCCCAGGCCGGTGGTGACGCCGCAACCCAGCAGGCAGACCTTTTCGTGCGGGGCCGCCGGGTTGATCTTGGCCAGCGAGATCTCGTTGACCACGGTGTATTCGCTGAAGGTCGAGCAGCCCATGTAGTGGTAGAGCGGCTTGCCTTCGTAGCTGAAGCGCGAGGTGCCGTCGGGCATGACGCCCTTGCCTTGGGTGGCGCGCACCTTCTGGCACAGGTTGGTCTTGCCGGACAGGCAGAACTTGCACTCGCGGCATTCGGCCGTGTAGAGCGGAATGACGTGGTCGCCCGGCTTGAGCGAGGTCACGCCTTCGCCGACTTCGACCACCACGCCCGCGCCCTCGTGGCCCAGCACGGCGGGGAACAGGCCTTCGGGGTCGTCGCCGCTCAGGGTGAAGGCGTCGGTGTGGCAGACGCCGGTATGGGTGATCTTCACCAGCACCTCGCCGCGCTGCGGCGGCGCGACGTCGATTTCAACGATTTCCAGCGGCTTGCCGGGTCCGAATGCGACTGCTGCGCGTGATTTCATAGTTAGGGCTCCACGTATGTCAGATAGCGTTATTTCAAATAGGAACGGACCAGGCGCATCAAGAGATCGATCTCCGCTTCGGGTTCGATCGTGGCGTCCTGGCGGCCGCCCTGGGCGGATTGGAGGAAGGTTTCGCGCAGATGGCTTTCCAGCACCTCGGCCATGAGGCCGGTGGCGGCGCCGCGCAAGGCGGCCAGCTGCTGCAGCAGCGCGCCGCATTCCGTGCCTTCGTTCACGGCCCGCTCCAGCGCCAGCGCCTGGCCCTGGATGCGGCGCAAGCGGGTGACGACGCGCTTTTTCTCTTCCGGGGAGTGCGGCACGGCAGGCTCCGATAAATACAGGGGGGGAGTATAGAAAATCTGGCTTCCCACGTCCACTACGGTACTCCCGCGCTGGGGGCGATGCCTAGGCGCGGCGCTGGCGGCAAGCCGCGGCCGCGCCGGTCGCGCCGGCGCGAAAGCCTTCTATACCTGTCTATACTAGGCGCTGACCGCCATCCCTCGCCTGGCGCCGCACTACAGGATCTTCCGTGGCCTCCCATCCTCCCAAATTGCCCATCCAGGCCAATGCGCCGCCCGCGCCGCTCTATGCGCAGGTCAAGCAGATGATCGCGCAGCAGATCCGCAGCGGCGCATGGCCGGAACATTACCGGGTGCCGTCGGAAAGCGAACTGGTCGATGAGCTCGGCTTCAGCCGCATGACCATCAACCGCGCCCTGCGTGAATTGACGGCCGAGGGGCTGCTGGTGCGCATGCAGGGCGTGGGCACCTTCGTGGCCCAGCCCAAGGCGCGTTCGGCGCTGTTCGCCGTCAACAACATCGCCGACGAGATCGCGGCGCGCAACCATCGCCACCATAGCCGCGTGGTGCGCCTGGCCGAAGAGCCGGCGGGCGCCGAACAGGCGCTGGCGCTGGATATCCGCGCCGGGCAGCCGGTGTATCACTCGATCATCGTGCACTACGAAGACGACCTGCCGATCCAACTGGAGGACCGCTACGTCAATGTGCGCCTGGCGCCGGACTACCTGAAGCAGGACTTCACGCACAGCACGCCGTACGAATACCTGACGCGCGTCGCGCCGCTGAGCGAAGGCGAGCACGTGGTCGAGGCCATTCTCGCCAAGCCGCGCGAATGCCAGTTGCTGCAGATCGAGCGCGACGAACCCTGTCTGCTGATCAGCCGCCGTACCTGGTCGGGCGACCGCGCCGTCACCCTGGCCCGTTTGATTCACCCTGGTTCCCGGCATCGCCTGGAAGGCAAGTTCACCTCATGAAGCAACCCGAAGTCCATCTGTACCGCGCCGCTGACTATCCGCGCATGCCCTGGCGCAACGGCGGCGGCACCACGCAGGAAGTCGCCTGCAATCCCGGCGGCAGCAGCGCCGCGTTCGACTGGCGCCTGTCCATCGCCGATGTGGCCGAGGACGGCGGCTTTTCCGCGTTCACCGGCTACCAGCGCATCATCACCGTGTTGGAAGGCCAGGGCATCCAATTGACGGTGGACGGCAGCGAGCAGGCGCCGCTGGCGCCGCGCCAGGCCTATGCCTTCCCGGGCGATGCCCAGGTGCAATGCCGCCTGCTGGACGGACCGATACGTGACTTCAACCTGATCTACGCGCCGGCGCGCTGCCATGCCCGGCTGCAATGGGTGGCGGGCGCGGGGCCATGGACTTTTCACAGCGCCGCGCGCCACGTACTGGTGCTGAACGCCGGCCGCTCGCTGTCGGTTGGCATCAATGGCGCGCCGCACGCGCTGCCCTCGCGCTATGACTGCCTGCACGTCGAGACGAGGGACGGCCTGGTTGAGTACCGCCTGGAAAGCGAGGCTGCGTTGGATGCCTGCGTGATCGAACTGCTGCCGCGGGTCGTCTGATTTCCCAGAGGCCGCCTTGCGCGGCCTTTTTTTCGGCCCGTGAAAATTCAGGACGCTTGCCGTTCCGGCTTCTTGCATACGGGAAATCCCTAGCCCTGTATTGGTCTTATAAGCTTGTATATACAAGCATAGGCATCCTATGATTCAGGCAACCGAAGCGCCCGCGTCAGGCGCGCCGCCGAACCGATCAAGGAGAGCCTCTTGGAAAATTCAACCCGATACCGCGATGTCGTCATCCGCGCGCCGCGCGGCAAGCAACTGAACGCCAAGAGCTGGCTGACCGAAGCCCCCTTGCGCATGCTGATGAACAACCTGGATCCCGACGTGGCCGAGAACCCCAAGGAACTGGTGGTTTACGGCGGCATCGGCCGCGCCGCCCGCGACTGGGACTGTTACGACAAGATCGTCGAATCGCTCAAGAACCTGAACGAGGACGAAACCCTGCTGGTGCAGTCGGGCAAGCCGGTGGGCGTCTTCAAGACCCACGCCAACGCGCCGCGCGTGCTGATCGCCAACTCCAATCTGGTGCCCCACTGGGCCACCTGGGAACATTTCAACGAACTGGACGCCAAGGGTCTGGCCATGTATGGCCAGATGACGGCCGGCAGCTGGATTTACATCGGCAGCCAGGGCATCGTGCAAGGCACATACGAAACTTTTGTCGAGGCGGGCCGCCAGCACTACGGCGGCAACCTCAAGGGCCGTTGGGTGCTGACCGCCGGCCTGGGCGGCATGGGTGGCGCGCAGCCGCTGGCGGCCACGCTGGCCGGCGCTTGCTCGCTGAACATCGAATGCCAGCAGACCAGCATCGACTTCCGCCTGCGTACCCGCTATGTGGACGAGCAGGCCCGCGACCTGGACGACGCGCTGGCGCGCATCGCCAAGTACACGCAGGAAGGCCGCGCCGTCTCCGTCGCCTTGTGCGGCAATGCCGCCGAGATCCTGCCCGAACTGGTGCGCCGCGGCGTGCGCCCCGACATGGTGACCGACCAGACCAGCGCGCATGATCCCCTGAACGGCTATCTGCCGCTGGGCTGGACCTGGCAGGACTACCGCGCGCGCGCCAAGCGCGAGCCGGCCGCCGTCATCAAAGCCGCCAAGCAATCCATGGCCGTGCATGTGCAGGCCATGCTGGCGTTCCAGCGCCAGGGCATCCCCACCTTCGACTACGGCAACAACATCCGCCAGATGGCCAAGGAAGAAGGCGTGGCGGACGCATTCGACTTCCCGGGCTTCGTGCCCGCCTACATCCGGCCGCTGTTCTGCCGCGGCGTGGGCCCGTTCCGTTGGGCCGCGCTGTCGGGCGATCCGCAAGACATCTACAAGACCGACGCCAAGGTCAAGGAACTGATTCCCGATGACGCGCACCTGCACCGTTGGCTGGACATGGCGCGCGAGCGCATCAGCTTCCAGGGCCTGCCGGCGCGCATCTGCTGGGTGGGCCTGGGCCAGCGCGCCAAGCTGGGCTTGGCGTTCAATGAAATGGTCCGCACCGGTGAACTGTCGGCGCCCATCGTCATCGGCCGCGACCACCTGGATTCCGGCTCCGTCGCCAGCCCCAATCGCGAAACCGAATCCATGCGCGACGGTTCGGATGCGGTTTCCGACTGGCCGCTGCTGAATGCCCTGCTCAACACGGCCAGCGGCGCCACCTGGGTGTCGCTGCACCATGGCGGCGGCGTGGGCATGGGCTTCTCGCAGCATGCCGGCATGGTCATCGTCTGCGACGGCACGGACGAGGCCGCCGAGCGCATCGCCCGCGTGCTGACCAACGATCCGGGCACGGGTGTTATGCGTCATGCCGACGCCGGCTATGAGGCCGCCATTGAATGCGCGCAGGAGCAGGGCCTGAATCTGCCCATGCTTGCGGCCAAGCGCTGATACCGCGCCACCCATACCCGCGGGCCTAGACCGCGCCCGTCCACACGCCATGACCGAGACTACGCAATGACTCAGGACATCCAGGCAGCAAGAGGGCCGCTCATCGAGCGGCGCTCGATCGATTTCATTCCCGAAGAGGAGCGCCACGGCAAGCTCTACAGCCAGTTCACGCTGTGGATGGGCGCCAATCTGCAGATCACCGCCATCATCACCGGCGCACTGGCTGTGGTGTTGGGCGGCGACGTCTTCTGGTCGCTGATCGGGTTGTTCGTCGGGCAGGTATTCGGCGGTGCGGTCATGGCGCTGCATGCGGCTCAGGGTCCGAAACTGGGATTGCCGCAGATGATCTCCAGCCGGGTACAGTTCGGCGTCTATGGCGCGGCGATACCCATCGTGCTGGTGTGCCTGATGTATCTGGGATTTACCGCCACGGGCACGGTATTGTCGGGACAGGCCCTGGGCCAGCTGTTCGGCGTGAGCGACACGGCCGGCATCCTGATCTTCGCTGCGGTGATCGTCGGGGTGACGCTGTTTGGCTACCGCATGATCCACATCATCGGACGGATTGCGACGGTGCTGGGCATCATCGCCTTCTTCTATCTGTTCAGCCGGGTGATCGCGCTGGGCGACGTCGGCCAGCTGCTGCAGATCCGCCATTTCTCGTGGAGTTCCTTCCTGCTGGCGGTGTCGCTGGCCGCATCGTGGCAGATCGCCTACGGCCCTTACGTGGCGGACTACTCGCGCTACCTGCCGAGCCGGACCTCGTCATTCAAGACCTTTCTGGCGGTGGGGCTGGGTTCCGTGCTGGGCGCGCAGATCGCGATGGTGCTGGGCGTATTGGCCGCGGCGATGGCGGCCGGACAGTTCGCTGGACGCGAGGTTGCCTACATCGTCGGGCTGGGCGGCACGGGGGCCACGGCCGCTCTGCTGTATTTCACCATCGCGTTCGGCAAGGTCACGATCTCGACGTTGAACTCCTACGGCAGTTTCATGTGCATCGCGACCATCGCCAGCGGCTTTCGCGGGCACGTGGAGATCTCCCGCCGGCAGCGTGCGCTGCTGGTACTGGTGATCGTCGCGGCGGCCACGGCGGTGGCGCTGATCGGGCAGCATTCCTTCCTGAACGCGTTCAAGTCCTTCATCCTCTTCCTGCTGGCGTTCTTCGTGCCGTGGAGCGCGGTCAATCTGGTGGATTACTACTTCGTGAGCCGCGGGCAATACGACGTGCAGGCGTTGTCGGATCCGAACGGACGCTATGGCCGCTGGAACTGGCCGGGGATTCTGATCTACCTGTTCGGCGTGCTGTTGCAGATGCCCTTCATCTCGACCAAGCTCTACACTGGTCCGATGGTCGAGCGCCTGGGTGGCGTGGATATCTCGTGGATCATCGGCCTGGTCGTGCCCAGCATCCTGTATTACTTTTTCGCGCGCCGGGATGCCGCACCGCGACATCGCGGCGCCGCCCGCGCGACCCATACGCCATGACGCTGGAACGCGCCTAGGAGAACAACAATGGAATTGCATCTGACACCCGGCCGCATGACCCTGGCCGACCTGCGTCGCGTCTACCAACAGCCGGCGCGCGTGACGCTGGACCCGGTTGCCGCCGGGCCTATCGAGGCCAGCGTGGCCTGCGTCGAGCGCATCATCGCTGAAGGCCGCACGGCCTACGGCATCAACACCGGCTTCGGCCTGCTGGCCACCACCCGCATCGCGCGCGAGGATCTGGAAGCGCTACAGAGCTCGTTGGTGCTTTCGCATGCGGCCGGAGTAGGCGAGGCGCTGGATGACGCGATGGTGCGGCTGATCATGGTGCTGAAGATCAATAGCCTGGCGCGAGGCTATTCGGGCATTCGCCGCAAGGTGATCGACGCGCTGATCGCGCTGGTGAACGCCGAGGTCTATCCTCACATACCGCTGAAGGGATCGGTGGGCGCGTCGGGCGACCTCGCGCCGCTGGCGCACATGTCACTGCTGTTGCTGGGCGAGAGCAAGGCGCGTCATCGCGGCGCCTGGCTGCCCGCGCGCGAAGCGCTGGCCCAGGCAGGGCTGGAACCTTTGACGCTGGCGGCCAAGGAAGGTCTGGCGCTACTGAATGGCACGCAGGTCTCGACCGCCTACGCGCTGCGCGGCCTGTTCGAGGCCGAGGACCTGCTGGCGGCCGCGCTGGTCTGCGGCAGCCTCAGCGTGGAGGCGATGCTGGCTTCGCGCGCACCGTTCGATGCCCGCATCCACGCCGCGCGCGGCCAGCCTGGCCAGATCGACGTGGCGGCCGTGTTCCGCGATCTGCTGACCGAGGACAGCGAGGTCGGGCATTCGCATGCCAACTGCGACAAGGTCCAGGATCCGTATTCACTGCGTTGCCAGCCGCAAGTCATGGGCGCCTGCCTGACGCAGATACGCCATGCGGCGCAGGTGCTGGAGATTGAATCCAACGCGGTATCGGACAATCCTCTGGTGTTCGCTGACCAGGGCGATGTGGTTTCGGGCGGCAACTTCCATGCCGAGCCGGTGGCCCTGGTGGCCGACAACCTGGCGCTGGCGCTCGCCGAGATCGGCGCGCTGTCCGAGCGGCGCATCTCGCTGATGATGGACAAGCACATGTCGCGGCTGCCGCCGTTCCTGGTGAGCAACGGCGGCGTGAATTCGGGTTTCATGATCGCCCAGGTGACCGCGGCGGCGCTGGCCAGCGACAACAAGGCGCTGGCGCACCCGGCCAGCGTGGACAGCCTGCCTACGTCCGCCAACCAGGAGGACCACGTGTCCATGGCGCCGAATGCGGGCAAGCGGCTCTGGCCCATGGCCGAGAACGTGCGCGACATCCTCGCGATCGAGTGGCTGGGCGCCTGCCAAGGCCTGGATTTCCGCCAGGGCCTGAAGACCGCGCCCAAGCTGGAGCGCGCCCGCAGCCTGCTGCGCGAGAAAGTGGCGCACTACGAGCGGGACCGCTTCTTCGCGCCCGACATCGAAGCCGCCAGCCAGCTCATCGCCGGCCAAGGTTTGACGGCGCTGGTGCCGGCAGGCCTGCTGCCCAGCCTTTGACATCGGCGCGCAACAGGAGCGTACGCATGAGACAGGTCTGGCGAAATTGCCATGCCGCCACCATGGCACAGGGCAAGTACTCCGTGATAGAACGGGCCGCCATCGTGACGCGCGAGAACCGCATCGAGTGGATCGGCCCCGAAGCGCAATTGCCGCCCGCCGAAACGACCCGCGAACACGATCTGGGCGGCGCCTGGGTCACGCCCGGGCTGATCGATTGCCACACCCACCTGGTATTCGGCGGCAACCGCAGCCAGGAGTTCGAGCAGCGCCTGCAAGGCGTGGACTACGCCACCATTGCCGCACAGGGCGGCGGCATCGCCAGCACCGTGCGCGCCACCCGCGCCGCGAGCGAGGACGAACTCTACGCCAGCGCGCGCAAGCGCGCCCTGCATCTGATGCGCGACGGCGTGACCACGCTGGAAGTGAAGTCCGGCTACGGGCTGGATCTGCCCAACGAGCGCAAGATGCTGCGCGTGGCGCGGCGCCTGGGCCAGACCCTGCCGCTGACCATCAGCGCGACCTGTCTGGCCGCGCACGCGCTGCCGCCCGAATATGCGGGGCGCGCAGACGATTACATCGATGAAGTCGCGCGCCGCATGTTGCCGGTGCTGGCGGCCGAGGGCCTGATCGATGCGGTGGACGCGTTCTGCGAGCATCTGGCCTTCACGCCGGAACAGGTCGAACGGGTGTTCCAGGCCGCGGGTGAACTGGGGCTGCCCGTGAAGCTGCATGCGGAGCAATTGTCCTCGTTGCACGGCGCGACGCTGGCCGCCCGTTATGGGGCCTGGTCGGCGGACCACCTGGAATACCTGACCGAAAGCGATGTGCTGGCGATGGCGCAGGCCGGCACGGTGGCGGTGCTGCTGCCCGGCGCGTTCTACGCGCTGCGCGAGACCAAGCTGCCTCCCATCGACCTGTTGCGCCGCCATGGCGTGCCCATCGCCATCTCCAGCGACCTGAATCCCGGCACCTCGCCCGTGCTGTCGTTGCGGCTGATGCTGAGCATGGCCTGCACGCTGTTCCGGCTTACCCCCGAAGAGGCGTTGGCCGGGGCCACCGCGCATGCGGCGAAGGCGCTGGGCCTGCAGGCCACGCATGGCACGCTGCAAGCGGGCAAGTACGCGGACTTCGTCGCCTGGGAGGTGCAGCATCCGGCCGAGCTGGCCTATTGGATAGGCGGCGACCTGCCCAAGCGGGTGGTGCGCCACGGCGCGCCGGTAGACGCCGCGACGCTGGCCTGAGACAGGCAGATCCGGACAGGATCGCGCCCGCAACGGACGGCTCGTGCCGTTGCGCGCCCGTAACCGCCACAGGCCGTCTACCATGCCTGCATGACGCGCCCATTCCGGGGCGCACGATGCGCGAACAGATGGGGTGTGGGCATGCGGATATGCATGATGGAAGGGCCGGTCGATCTCGAACCCAAAGGCGCAACCTGGGAAGGCATGGCCGAACGCATCGGCGAGCTGGCCCCGGATCTGCTCGTGACCAATGAAATGCCATTCGGTCCCTGGCTGGCGGCGGACCCGCGGTACGACGCCGCCCGCGCGGCGGCGTCGGTGCGTATCCACGAGGCTGGCCTGGACGCGCTGGCGGAGCTGGGGGTGCCGGCCATCGTCTCGTCGCGGCCAGTGCATGCGGGCGGACGGCTGGCCAACGAGGCGTTCGCCCTGCAGGACGGCCGCTACACGCGATTGCATCACAAGCAGTACTTCCCGGAGGAACCGGGCTATTTCGAAGCGACCTGGTTCCATTCCACCTTCGACGGCTTCGAGGTGTTCGAGGTGGGCGGCATACGCCTGGGGGTGCAACTGTGCACCGAGCTGATGTTCAACGAGCGCGCGCGCGCCTATGGACGCGCGGGGGCGGAGTTGATCGTGGCGCCGCGAGCCAGCAGCGCGTCGACGCGCCGCTGGCTGACGGCGGGCGCCATGGCCGCGCTGGTGTCGGGCTGCTATGTGGTCAGCTCGAACCGCGCGGGGCGCACGGCGGCGGGGCAGGTGTTCGGGGGCACGGCGTTCGCATTCCAACCCGATGGCGAACCCCTGGCGCAATCCAACGATACGGAATCCATCGTGGCGATCGAGGTGGATCCTGCCCGTTCGCGCGCGCAGCAGTCGCTATACCCGTGCTACGTCCGGGAATAGCGCGGCGCTAGCGCGCCGAGTTGGCCTGCACCGGTTCGGTCGCGTCAAAGCGCAGCCGCGAAAAGCTGGCGGCGCAGGCCAGCGTGGCGCAGCCGCAACCCAGCCACAGTGCGGCGATGGCGCCGTGGGTGCTGGAAACATTGAAACAGGCGGCCACCAGGGCCGCGCCCGAGGACTGGCCCAGCAGCCGCACCGTTCCTATCATGCCGCTGGCGCCGCCGGCCCGGGAGGCCGGCGCCGACATCATGATGGCGCGCAGGTTGGGCGATTGGAAGAAGCCGAATCCGGCGCCGCAGATGGCCATGCGCCAGCAGATGTCCCAGACCGAGGGCGCGGCCGGCATCAGCGCCAGCAGGGCCAGGCCCAGCGCCAGCAGCGCCAGGCCCACGCCGCCCAGGGTGCCGGCCGCATAGTGGTCGGACAGCCGCCCCGCGATGGGCGCCATGATCGCCACCACCACCGCCCAGGGCGTGATGAGAAAGCCGGTCTGCACCTGGCTGTAGCCCAGCATGGTCTGAAGCATGAACGGCAGCGACACGAAAGCCAGCGCCTGGGCCGCGAAGGCGCAGACGGCGGTGGCGGCGGACAAGGCGAACAAGGGCCGGCGCAGCAGGTCCACCGCCAGGATGGGCGCGGGATGGCCCGCCTGCCGGCGCATCAGCAGCCACAGGCTGGCCGCGGCGACGCCCCATTCCAGCGCCACGCGCGGCAGGGGGGCGGCGTGCGCCAGTTCGTTCGCGCCCAGCACGAACAAGCCCAGCGTCAGGGCGCATAGCGCCGCCGCCAGACCGTCGAAGCGATGCGGCGCGCGCACGGTTTCGGGCAGCTTGCGCAGGCCCAGCGCGAACGCCAGCAGGCCGATGGGCACGTTGATTAGGAACAGCCAGTGCCAGGATCCCAGCAGCAGAATGGTCGAGGCCACGGTGGGCCCCGCCGCGAAGGCGATGCCCACCACCATGGCGTTCAGGCCCAGGCCGCGGCCCAGGAGGCGCGAGGGGTAGATGAAGCGCAGCAGGGCGCCGTTGACGCTCATGACGCCGGCCGCGCCCAGGCCCTGCAGCACACGCGCCGTCACCAGCGTGGGTAGCGACGGCGCCAGGCCGCTGGCCAGCGAGGACAGGATGAAGATGGCCAGCCCCACGATGTAGACCCGCCGATGGCCCAGGATCTCGCCCAGCGCCGCGGCCGGCAGCAGGCCCGCCACCATGGCCAGCTGATAGCCGCTGACGATCCAGATCGAGCCTGCGTCGCTGGCCTGCAGGTCCCGCGCGATGGTGGGCAGCGCCGTGTTGGCGATAGCGGTGTCCAGGCTAGCCATGCATAGCGCCAGCATGACGGCCAGGAGCGCGCCCGGGCGTTCGGTTGCCGGCAGGCCGACGCCGGCAGGATAGACGGTATGGCGGGAGAACGAGAGCATGTGCAGGACCGCTGGAGAGGGCATCCGGGCGAAGGGCCGGGGAGCCGCGATCACTGATTCTAGAACGTGTTAAGAAACGCGGCCCGCGAGCCACCCAGGGGACAGGCTTTTCTTGTAGGGCGTTTCTCCTTATCCTGCCGCCTTGCGCGGAGCCGGTCCGCGTCCGCGAGGAGTCATCGAACATGCCATCTGCCGTATCCCTGCCGCGCCGCAGGCTCTTGCCGGCGCTCGCGCTGGGCGCCCTGGGGGCCGCGGCGGCGGGACGTCTGCGCGCGGTGCCGCTGACGCGCATCCTGGTCGGTTTTCCGCCGGGCGGCGGGGTGGACGTGATCGCGCGCCTGCTGGCGCGGAAGCTGGAGGCCGGCCTGGGCGAAGTGGTGCTGGTCGAGAACCGGCCGGGCGCCGGCGGCCTGCTGGCGGCGCAGGAGCTGCTGGCGGCGCGGCCGGACGGCCACACCTTGCTGCTCTCCAACGAACACACCCTGGCCATCGTGCCGCATATCGTAGAGGGGGCCGGCTATGCCTCGCCTGGCGACTTCGCGGCCGTGGCGCAGGTGACGGACAAGAGCGCCATTGCGCTGGCGGTCAGGGCGGATTCGCCTTGGCTGAAACTGCAGGATCTGCGTGGGCACCCGGGCGCGCTGTCGGTGGGCGTGCCGGCGCCCGGCAGCGTGCCGGAACTGGCCGTGGGGCTGCTGGGCGAGCGTTTCGGCGTGGCGGCCACGGCAGTGCCTTATCGCGGCGGCGCGCCGTTGGTGACGGATCTGCAGGCGGGCTATCTGGAGCTGGGCCTGACGTCCCTGGCCGAACTGCTGGAGCCGGCAAGCGCCGGGCGGCTGCGCCTGCTGGCCATTTCGGGGCCGGGCCGCCATGCGGAGCTGGCCGTTGTTCCCACCTTTGCCGAGCAAGGTTTCGCGGGGCTGGAGCGGGGCGGCGTGGCCGGCCTGTTCGCGCCGCGCGGCGTGTCGGCGGCCCGCGTCGAGCAATTGCAGCGGCAGGTGGCGCGCGCGCTTGAATCGGACGAGGTCCGCGCGCAGCTGCGCCTGCAGGGCTCGCGCGTGAATTTTGGCGATGCCGCCACGCTGGCGCGCAATATGGACGCCATCCATCAGGCCTGGGCGGAACGCGCCGAGGCTTGGCGGGCGCGAGCGGGCGGTTGAACGCAGGACGCGGCCCTCGCCTGGCTTCCTAGGGCATCTGGCTGACGGCGCGCGCGCGCAGCAGCCCGGCCAGTTCGGCGTGGCAGAGCCGCACCGCGGCGCGGGCCTGCTGTTCGGGGGCGCGCGCCATCAGGCAGATGCGGCGCGTGAGCTGCGGCCGCTGCAATGGCACGATGGCCAGGCCGTCCTGGCGCTGCCCCTGCGTGTACAGGCGCGAGATCAGGCCCACGCGCAAACCCGCGCGCACCAGGCTGTAGAGCGTGTCGGTGTAGTTCAGGGTGTCGGTCGCCGCCAGGTCCGAGCCCTGCTGGCGCAGCGTGGCCACGATCATCTCGTAGGTGCTGCCGCGCGACAGCACGGCCAGCGGTTCGGCCTTCAGGTCCTGCCAGGTCACCGCCTGGCGCCGCGCCAGCCGGTGCGTGTCGGCCAGCACCGCCACCAGATCGTCCTCGGCCACGAAGGCCGCCGCCACGCCGGGCGCGAGGCCGAAGTCCAGGCCCAGGCCGATGTCCAGTTCGCCGTTGCCCAGCGCGGCCATCAGCTCGTCGTTGAGGTGGTCGCTGAGGATCAGCACGATTTCGGGATGGCGCAGGCGCCATTGCGCCACCACCGGCGCCAGCAGGTGCATGGTGGACGGAATGCAGCCGATGCGTACCGTGGCGGCCTGCGTGTCCAGCAGGCGCTGCAAATCTTCGGCGCCCTGCGTGTAGCTGTTGAGCAGCCATTCGATCTGGGCCCGCGCGGCCTGGCCGGCGGGCGTCAGGCGCACGTGGTGGGTGCTGCGCTCGAACAGGGCCACGCCCATCAGCGTCTCCAGTTCGCGGATGGCGGCGGACAGGGCCGGCTGGCTCAGCGCCAGGGCCTCGGCGGCGCGGCTGAAGCTAGCGTGGCGGGCCACTTCCTTGAAGCCGCGCAGTTGGCGCAGCGTGGGCTGGCGGACGGGTGCGGCGTGGCCATCGGGAACGGAGCGCTTGGTCATAGATTTACCTGATGAATCTATAAAAATATAGCATTTCAGTTATTACCAGGATCTGGTTAGGATGGCGTCGTCGCCCTCCTCCGCGCCGCCAGTTCCGCGCGCACCTCGATCCCGCCCCTTCCATGTTCAAACGCCTGTTCCTGTCCGTGTCCGCGCTGGCGGCCGCGCTGTGCCTTGCCCCGGCGGCCGGCGCCGACACCTGGCCCGACGCCCGGCCCCTGACCCTGATCGTGCCGTTCAGTCCGGGCGGCAACGTCGACACCACGGCGCGCCTGGTGGCGCAGAAGCTGTCGGACCGCCTCAAGCAGTCCGTCATCGTCGACAACGTGGCAGGCGCGGGCGGCGTGCTGGGCGTGGCCAAGGCCGTGCACGCCAAGCCGGACGGCTACACGCTGGTAATGGGCTTTGACGGCCCGATCAGCGTGGCGCGGCTGATCAACTCCGCCGTCAAGTACGACGCCGAAACCGACCTGACGCCGGTGGCCTTGGTGACCACCGCGCCCGTGGTGCTGCTGGCGCGTCCGGGCCTGCCGGTGCGGAACATGAACGAGCTGATCGCGCTGGCGCGCGAGAAGCCGGACACGCTGACCTACGCCTCGTCCGGCGTGGGTACCGTGCTGCATCTGGCGATGGAAGTGATGCAGGACCAGGCAAAGGTCAAACTGGTGCACGTGCCCTACCGCGGCGGCGCGCAGATCACCAACGACGTCATGGGCGGCCAGGTGGACCTGGGCCTCCTGGTGACCACCAGCGCCACGCCGCTGGTGCAGCAGAAGAAGCTGCACGCGCTGGGCGTGACCTCGGCCGTGCGCGTCGACACGCTGCCGGACGTGCAGGCCTTCGGCGAGACGCCGGCGCTCAAGGGCTTCGAGCTGAACACCTGGACCGGCGTATTCGTGCCGGCAGGCACCGACCCCGCCGTGGTCGGGCGGCTGAACCAGGAGCTGAACGCGGTGCTGCAAATGGACGAGGTGAAAAAGCGCCTGGCCGAAGGCGGCGCCATGCCCGGACAGGGCACGCCCGAGGATTTCGCCGCATTCCTGAAGAAGGAAAAAGCCTTGTACGCGCACATCGTGAAGAGCGCCAACATCCAGCAGGAATAAGCCTGCCCCCTTGCAGGAAGCCACGCCATGAACATACCCGCCCGCGGCCCCGTGCTGCCCGAGATCCAGGCCATCCAGGAAGAGATGGTGGCGCTGCGCCACCGCATCCACGCCAATCCCGAACTGGCCTACCAGGAAGTCGCCACGGCCGAGCTGGTGGCCGAAAGGCTGGCGGCCTGGGGCTACGAGGTGCATCGCGGCCTGGGCGTGACCGGCGTGGTGGGTACCTTGCGCCGGGGCAGCGGCGCGCGCCGGCTGGGCCTGCGCGCCGACATGGATGCCCTGCCCATCCATGAGACCACCGGCCTGCCCTACGCCAGCCAGAACCCTGGCAAGATGCACGCCTGCGGCCATGACGGCCACACGGCCACGCTGTTGGCCGCGGCTCGCGCGCTGGCCGAGCGCGGCCGCTTCGACGGCACCGTGCACCTGATCTTCCAGCCGGCCGAGGAAGGCCATGGCGGCGCGCAGAAGATGATCGCCGACGGCCTGTTCCAACGCTTTCCGTGCGACGCTGTCTACAGCTTCCACAACGAGCCGGGCTACCCCGCCGGGCATTTCGGTTTCCGCTCGGGCGTGATGTACAGCTCGTCCGACACGGTGATCCTGACCGTCAGCGGCGTCGGCGGCCACGGCGCCATGCCGCATGTGGCGGTGGACCCCATCGTGGCGGCGGCCAGCATTGTGCTGGCCTTGCAGACCATTGTGTCGCGCGAGATCGATCCCAACGACATGGCGGTGGTGACCATAGGGGCCATCCATGGCGGCGACGCGCCCAACGTGATTCCGAAGACGGTGGAGCTGCGCCTGACAGTGCGCGCGCGCCGACCCGAGACGCGCGCGCTGCTGCGCGAGCGCATCACCGCGATCGCCACCGCGCAGGCCGCGGTGCACCGCGCCAGCGTCAAGGTGGACTACCGCTGGCGCTATCCGCCGGTGGTCAACGACCGCGGCGCCACGCAGTTCGCGGAGGAAGTGGCGCGCGGCTGGCTGGGCGAACCGCTGCTGATCCCCGATCTGGAGCCGCTGCAGGCCAGCGACGACTTCGCCTTCATGCTGGAGGAAGTGCCCGGCAGCTACTTTATCGTCGGCAACGGCGAGGGCGAAGGCGGCTGCATGGTGCACAACCCCGACTACGATTTCAACGACGACATCCTGCCGGTCACGGCCAGCTACTGGGTGACGCTGGCGGAAGCCTATTTGGCCGCCGGCGCGCGCTGAGCGGCCGCCGCTACTTTCCGCGACGCATGACTGCCTCACACGATCTGACTGCCGCCGGCGCGCCGGCCTTCGACGCCACCACCGACTATTGGCAAGAAATCGTCAGCGGCGACGCGCTGACGCTGCCGGTCGACCCACCCTATTCCCGCGCTTATCCCGCGCGGTTGCCGGACGGCCGCTATCTGGTGCTGCCGCTGCGCGGCGTGCCGGGCGACCCGGATCGCTGCGTGGCCTCGCTGATCGCCAACCATGCGAGCCTGGAGGTGGTCGACACCCTGGCCGGCTTCATGGCCGAACGCGCGCGCGCCTTCGGCGCCGAGGTGGTCGTGGGCCTGCCCACGCTGGGGCTGGCATTCGCGCCCATGGTGGCGCGCGGCCTGGGGTTCACGCGCTACGTGCCCTTCGGCTATTCGCGCAAGTACTGGTACGACGAACGCCTGGCCGTGCCGGTGCAGTCGCTGACCACGCCGGACGCTGGCAAGCTGTTGTACGTGGATCCGAATCTGGCGGGCAGCCTGGCGGGGCGGCGCGTGCTGGTGGTGGACGACGCCGTCAGCACGGGGCAGACGATGCTGTCCGCGCTGGAACTGCTGGCGCGCTGCGGCGCGGAAGTGGCGGGCATCGTCGTGGCCATGTGCCAGGGTGAGCGCTGGCGCGAGCGGCTGGTCGAGGCGGACGGTGCGCCGATACCGGTGGCCTGCGCGTTCGAGTCGCCGCGCATGCGCCGCACGGCCGCGGGCTGGGTGCCGGAGACGGCCGGCTGAGGCGTAGGCGGCCTTGGATGCCGGGGCTTACAGCGACTCTGGATCGCGGCGCAGCGAGAAGCCCTGCGCTTCGTTCATCGCCAGATAGCTGACGTTGCGCGACACCACCGGCGGCTTGTCGCCGGCGTGCAGCGCGCGCACCTTGTCCAGCACCATCTTGTCCTCCAGCGTCATGCGGTCGATCATGCGCAGGTACTGCATCCAGCTTTCCACCAGGAAGACCTCGCGCCAGACGCCCTCGCGCTCCAGGTCGCGGAACAGCTGCCATTGCTGCGCGCCGTTGCGCAGCCGCATGAGGCGCAGCGGGTGCGCCGCGCCGATCAGCGCGGACAGCTTTTCCTTTTCGATCAGGTATTCCACCGCGACCAGCACGGCGCCGTGCTGCGTGTTGAAGCCCACCGCGGCCATCGCCGGCTCGGTGGTGTCCGCCCGCGCCAGCGACGTGGTGTCCAGATGTTCGGGCAGCCGCGAGCGGTACATCAGCGCGACGGTGATGCCCAGCATGATGCCGGCGGTCGCCAGGGCGCCGGAAACGCCCATGGTGCCGGCGAAGTGGCCCCACATGAAGGAGCCGGCCGCCAGCCCGCCGAAGATGGCCGTCTGGTACAGGGCCAGCGCGCGCGCCTTGACCCAGTCCGGCACCAGCATCTGGACGGTGGTGTTGTAGGTGGCCAGCACGCCGATCCAGCAACTGCCGGACAACAGCAGCGCCGGAAACGCCACCCACAAGGTGCCGGTCAGGCCCAGCGCCAGCAGGCATGCGGCCAGCAGGCCCGCGGCGGCGCTGATCAGGCCGCTCGCGCCCCAGGCGGCCTGGACCCGGCGTACGACGACGCTGCCGAGGATGGCGCCCAGGCCCAGCGCGCCCAGCATGTAACCGTACAGCAGGGCGCTGCCGCCTTCATGTTCGTGCGCCAGCAACGGCAGCAAGGCCCACAGCGCGCTGGCGGACAGGCCGAAAGCGAAAGACCGCAGCATCACCACGCGGGTGACGGTGGAGTGCTGGGTGTAGCGCAGCGCCGCCACCACGCCTTCCAGGATGCCTTCGGGCGGCAGGCGGCGCAGCGGCAAGTCGCGCTTCCAGCGCCAGATCGCCCAGATCAGGCCGCCGTAGCAGAAGCAGTTCAGCAGAAACACCCAGGGCGCGCCCATGGCGCCCAGCAGCAGGCCGCCGATGGCGGGGCCGACGGCGCGCGCCACGTTGAAGTTGACGCTGTTCAGCAGCACCGCGCTGCCGACGTGCGCGCGCGGCACCTGTTCGCCCACCGCGGCCTGCCAGGCCGGGGTGACGATGGCGCTGCCGATGGCGATGCAGAAGACGGACGCGATCAGCGTGATGGGATGCAGCAGTCCGGCAAAGGCGAGGATGGTGATGAAGACGCCGCCCGCCAACTCCAGCAGCATGCCGGTCAGCATGACCTTGCGGCGGTCGTAGTTGTCGGCCAGCACGCCGGTCAGGATGGACAGCGCCACCAGCGGGAAGGCGGCGGCCACCTGGATCATGGCGACCATCAGCGGACTGCTCTGTTCGGTGGTGATGATCCAGGCGGCGGCGACGGATTGCGCCCAGGTGCCCAGGTTGGCGAACAGATTGGCGATCCAGATGATGCGGAACGCCGGAAACGCGAAGGGGGACAGCGTGCTGACCTGCAGCACGGGGGCGGGGGCGGCGGGTGCGTCCGCGGGCAGATCGGTGTTGGCCGAAACGGGTTGCAGCATGGAGTTCTTCCGGCGCGCCGGGTAGGCGTTCCTGCCGGACGTGGTCTGGGTCGGGTAATGGTACGCCTAAGCCCGCGACCGAGGGGAGCGCGCGCAGCACCCAGGGCGGCCGCGTGCCGCCGTGGGTGCTGCTGCCGCGAGCCGCCTCTACTGCTTGGTCGCCGGCGCAGGGGCCGGCGGGTAGGCCTGGTTCAGGTACTCCACGATCAGCGGCACCTGGTCTGCTGGGATGGGGGCGCCATAGGTGCCCACCATCTTCTTGACCTCGGCATCCCAGAAGCCCAGGGGCATGGGCGGCTGGGACGATACGTAGTCCACCGAATGGCACATCAGGCACAGGGCGGCATGCTGGGCGCCCGCGCCCGTGCCGGGATGCAGGGTGGCGGTTTCCTGCGGCAGCTTGATCTCCAGGGCCTGGGCGGCCGGGGACAGGCAGGCGAGGGCCAGCGCGAGCGCCGGCAGGCAGCGACGGAAAAGGCGGGTCATGGCGCTCTCCTCAGGCGGCGGTGATGCGGACGGCTTCGACCACGTTGCGCATGTAGCCGGCCGGATTCCACAGCGGCTCCAGCGGCTGGGTTTCGCCGGCCGTGTTGGTGGCGCGGACCTTCAGCGCGTAGTCGCCGGCGGCCTTGGGCGTGAAGTCGGCGTGCCATTCGCGGAAGGAATAGCGGCCCAGGTCGCGGCCGAGTTTGGCGGCCTGCCAGGTCTTGCCGCCGTCCGACGAGAACTGGACCTCGCGTATGCCCTTGCCGCCGTCGAAGGCGATGCCGCGCACCTGCACCGGTTTGCCGCGGGCGACGCGTGCGCCGTCGGCGAGGCTGGTGATGAAGCTGCGCACGTTGTAGCGGCCGATGGGGCGCGTCTTTTCCGGGGCCTTGCCCGGCGGCGTGCAGGCGCAATCATTGTCGGGAATCCGATAGGCCTTTTGCATCCAGAAGCCGTCGAACTCTTTATCCAGCACCTTGATGTCGGCCAGGTGCTTGACCCAGTAAGTGCCGTAGTACCCCGGCACCACCAGACGTACGGGATAGCCGTTGAGCATGGGCAGGTCGGCGCCGTTCATGGCGTAGGCCAGCATGACCTCGCCGTCCAACGCATGGGCGGCGTCCAACGCCTTGACGAACTCCGGCGTGCCGGGCAGCACCGGGCGGTCCATGCCCTCGAAAGTCACCTGGCGCGCGCCGGCGCGGATGCCGGCTTTTTCCAGGATGCGCTTGAGCGGGATGCCTACCCAGCGGGCATTGCCCATGGCGCCGTTGCCCGACTGCCCGCCGCCCACGCGCGGCGCGAAGAAGCCGCGGCTGTTGCCCGAGCATTGGGTGACCGCCACCAGCTCCACCGGCTTGCCGAATTGCTGCTTCAGGTCGGCCAAGGACAGCTCCAGGGGCTTGTCCACCAGTCCGCTGACCTTGATGCGGTAGGTATTCAGGTCGATGGCGGTGGGGATGTTGCCCAGGTGGTAGCGCACGAAGAAGGCGTCGTTGGGCGTGATGAGGTTTTCATTGAAGACCGCGAACGGCGTTTCCAGCTGCGGCGGGCGCGAGGTCTGGCGGATCAGGGGCCGCTTTTGTGGATAGGCGATCAGGTCGCGCTCGCCGTTGGCGAACGGCAGCGTGACGGTGGCCGGCGCCGCCAGGCTGGTCAGCGCATGGCCGGCCAGCGTGCCGGTGGCGCCCAGCGTACAGGCCTGGCGCAGGAAGCGCCGGCGCCCATTCGGGTCGAATGTGCTCATCTTGGTGTCTCCTCGTTCTTGTCAGCGCCCTGCCCCGGCGCGTTCAGACGAGCCTACGCGCGGCGGCCTGACAAATGCGTTAACGTCCGCGCTGCCCGTTTCAATTTCCGCGTTTTCCGCTTCGATGATCCTGACCTTCAACAAACGCGCCTTTGCCGCGCTGCTGGCCGTAACCGCGCTGGAAGCGCTGATCGCCACCCTGGGTGCGCCCTATCCCCTGTTGCGGGGCTTTGTGGGCGACGTGGTGGCGGTGGGCTGGGCCTATCTGGTGTATCGCAGCTTCATCCGCGCGGATGTGCTGCCGCTGGCGCTGGCAGCGTTGTTCACCGGCTATGCGGTGGAACTGGGGCAGTACCTGGCGCGCCATTTCGGTTGGCGGCTGGAGCAGCCGGTATTGCGGGTGATCCTGGGCAGCGTGCCCGACTGGTGGGACATGCTGGCCTATACGCTGGGATTCGTCCTGGTGCTGGCGCTGGCCGCCTGGAACCGGCGGCGGCGGGGCGCCGAGTTGCGCGGCGCCTAGGCGCTTTTCATCTTTCCGCCTGGCCGCAAGGCGCCAGGCGCCAGGCTTGCATCCGGGGAACAACCCCGGGGAACGATCTGGGAAATCAGCTTGCCTGGCAGACCGGCGCGTCGTCGTGCGCGCGCGCGGCGGGCTTGACCGCGCGCAGCGGCTGCAGGCGGGCGTTGCGGAACGGCGCGAAGAGTTCGGCCCAGGACGAAGGAAACAGCGGCGTGGCGTGGCGCACGGCGTCGCGGCGGGCGTAATGCGTCAGCAGCTGTTGGCCGATCGGGGAGTCTCCCAGGAGGTGGCGGGTATTCATGGTATTTCCGTATTGCATTGAAAGTGTATTCATTGTACCAGCACCTCGCCATCCGGGCCAGCCTCGCTATGTGCGCTCCAAGTCTTTGATCCATAAAGGCTGTCCCTGTTTATTGGGCAGCCTCTGACCGATCTCCGGGATTGCCCTAGCAGCCCAAAATAGTAGACGGTATACAATGTGCATCATGCCCGGGCTAAGACCAGCCTGGAGTCTTCACCACTGGACCTGGAGCGCGTCATGGCTGAACTGATGAACCGAGATGAATTCCGTACCGCGTTGGAAAACGCGATCAAAGGCAAGAGCGCCAACGCTTCGCCTTTTTCCATCGCCTGGGCAGAGGGCAAGCTCAGCCGCCAGCACCTGCAGCGCTGGGCCGAGAACCACTATCACTACGTGGGCCCGTTCGCCGATTACCTGGGCTACCTGTACGCCCGCACGCCCGACACCTACACCGAGGCCAAGGACTTCCTGCTGGCCAATATGTATGAAGAGGAAATCGGCGGCGACCGCCACACCGACCTGCTGATCCGCTTTGCCGAAGCCTGCGGCACCACCCGCGAACGGGTCACCAACCCCGACAACATGTCGCCCACCACGCGCGCCCTGCAAAGCTGGTGCTACGCCGTGGCCATGCGCGAGGATCCCATCGTGGCGGTGGCCGGGCTGGTGGTGGGCCTGGAATCGCAAGTGCCATCCATCTACCGCAAGCAGACTCCGACCCTGCGCGAAAAGTACGGTTTTACCGACGAGGAAGTGGAATTCTTCGACCTGCATATCGTGTCCGACGAAATCCACGGCGAGCGCGGCTACCAGATCGTGCTGGAACACGCCAATACGGTGGAGCTGCAGCAGCGCTGCCTGAAGATCTGCGAGATCGGCGCCCAGATGCGGCTGCTGTACACGACCGCGCTCTATACCGACTACGTGCAGCAGGAAATCGCGCTGCCCGAACTGGGCCTTGCCGCCTGAGCACGCCGCAAGGCCGTCAGGCGTTCCATGCCGGACGGCCGCGGACCCGCAGACCCCAGAGCAGAAAACCCATGCCTACCATCGTGTTTCATAAGGGCGGCCAGACCTACACCGACGTGGTGAAGGACAACACCAATCTGGTGGTGCGGGCCGGCATCAAGCAGTTCCCGTATCCGCATCTGCGCTACGAATGCGGCATGGGCAAGTGCGCCAAGTGCGCCTGCCGCGTGCTGGCCGGGGCCGAGCATCTGCCGCCGGTCAACTGGAAGGAAAAGAAGCAGCTGGGCGAGCGCATCGACCAGGGCTACCGGCTGGCATGCCAGCTCTGGTTGAGCAGCGACATCGAGCTGGTCCAGGACGTGGAGGCATAGCGGCGATGGGCCCGGTATACGTCATATTGACCAGCAAGCCCGGCGTGTTCCGCACCGAAGCGGACGACGGCGCGGTGGACATCCTGGAAACCTACGACTACGCGTTCTACGGCCGCGCGCTGGCGGTCTACCGCATCGCCCGTCTGCATGGCGACACCAAGCTCGTGGTCACCGAGGAAACGCCGCCCTACGTGGTGAACCGCGTGCCGTCCAAGTTCCTGGAGAAGTTCGCGTCGGTGGAAGCGGCCCGCAAGGAGCTCGCGCACCTGACGCGCTTCGGCAGCATGGAATCGACCTTGACGCTGCGCCCGGGCGCGGTCGCCGCGGAGCACTGAACAATATGGTCCAGATCACATTCATTTCCAATGGCGGCATGGTCGCCACGGCGCCCGAGAACAGCAATCTGCTGCGCGTGTCGCTCAAGGAAAAGGGCGGCATTCCCTTCAAGTGCGGGGGCGGCCTGTGCGGCACCTGCAAATGCCGTATCGAGGAAGGGCTGGAGAACACCGACGCGATCAAGCCGAAGGAGCGCAAGCACCTGCGCCCGGAGGACTTCGAGGCCGGCTACCGCATGGCCTGCCAGACCTTCGTCAATGGCGACGTGAAGGTCTCGTGGGTGGTCCAGAACGGCAAGGGCGTTGTGGTGGGCGCGGCATCCGATACGGTCGAAGCGGCGACCTGAGGGGCGCTGCCCGCAGACTGCAAGGCCGAGGCGCCAGCGGGCGCTGGCCCCAGGGCGGTGCGAATGGCTTCAGGCGCGGCCGGTTCAGGCCACCGATGCGTGCGGTTGCTGCTGCGCTTCCGTATAGGCCCGGGCGGCGTTGTGCACATGCTGGCTGGCCAGCAGCGCGGCCAGGTCGCCGTTGCCGGCGATGACGGCATTGAGGATCTGGGAATGTTCATCCCAGTTCTGCTTGGCGCGCAGCATGTTGCTGGGCGCGAACAGCAGCGCCGTGCGGTCGCGCAGCGAGCGCATCAGGTCGGTCAGCACCACGTTGCCGCCGATGGTGGCCAGCATTTCGTGGAACTGGGAATTCAGCGCCAGGAACTTGTCCAGTTGCTCGCCGCGGGCGGCCTCGGTGCCTTCGCGCAGGAAGGCCTGCAGGCGTTCCACGGTCTTTTCGTCGCGGCGCTGCGCCGCGAGCTTGGCATTCAGGCCTTCCAGGGTGGCGCGCACTTCCACCATGTCGTAGGCGACCGCGTCGGACAGCACTGATACGGACGCGCCGCGGCGCGGTTCGATGGTCACCAGGCCTTCGGCGGCCAGGGCGCGCAGCGCCTCGCGCACCGGAATGCGCGACACGCCCATTTCTTCGGACAGGCGGCCCTCCACCAGGCGGTCGCCGGGCGTGAACTCGCCGCTGAGGATGCGCTCGCGCAGCTTGTCGCGGATGACGGCAAACAACTGCGGATGCTGCTCGCCGATCTTCAGCGAGGCGGAGTGCTGCGTTTCTGCGGCTTGCGGGCTGACGGGTGAGGTTGTCATGGCGAGCAGGTTTGGCTTAATGGATACAGTCTCCATTGTATTACCGGGTGTAGCCGAGTGGCTTCGGGGGCGTACCGCATCAGTGTCCCCAAAAAGCCTTGGCCAGCACGCCCAGCGCGCCCAAGGCGCATACCGCCAGCAGCACGCCGCGCACCGCGCGCGGGGGCAGGCGGTGGCGCAGCCGGTTGGAGACCGCAAAACCGGCCAGCAGGAAAGGCGCCAGGCTGAGCGCCAGCCCAGCGTGATAGCCCGTGTAGCGCTTGGCCCATGCCAGCATGGCCAGCGAGAAGATGGATCCCAGGAACAGCACCATGCCTAGCGTGGCGCGCAGGCGAGGCGGCGCCGCGTGCTGCATCACGATGGCGATGGGCGGGGCGCCCACCGAGGTCATGGTGCCCATGATGCCCGAGGCCACGCCCGCGCCGGACACGCGCCCGGGCGTGGCGGAAAAGTGCAGGCCGGCCGCGCTCAGCGCCACGGCCACCAGGATCAGCGCGGCGAACAGCACCCCCAATGCCTGCGGCGCGAAGCGCGTCATGGCGTAGATGGCGATCAGCGTGCCGACCGCGCGCCCCGCCAGCGCGTAGGACACCGAAGGCCAGTCGATGGCGGCGCGTTCGCGCAGCGCGGTCAAGAGCGAAATGAAGCCGCCCAGCGTCAGCAGCGGCCCCGGCGCCAACTGGGGAAAGAACATGGCCGCCACCGGCGCGGCGAACATGGCGAAGCCCACGCCGCCCACGCCCTGCGCGATCGCGGCGCCGAACACCACGGCCGCCATGGTGGCGTATTGCAGGAGATCGGGATACGGCAGGGAGGATGTCATGCCTGGAATTTATCTACTATGTATACGATAGTCTATCCAGCATTTTTCAAAGTTCCATGAACCGCTTCAAAAACTAGGGTAATCCCCTGATTTTTAGGCGCTATTCATGGGTTTTTCAGAATTATCGCTTTCCCTAGGCGGCGCATATTTTCATTGGTATGACCACAAACGAAATATAGTATACCGAACGTGGCGATACGACAGCCACGCATACAAGGGGAATAGCACATGCAAGCGGACGTAGTGCTCAACGCTGCTCACTGGATGTACCTGATCAGCGTGGCCGCCATCATCCTGACGATGATCCTGCGGGCCAACGTGGTGGTGCCGTCGGTCATCGGCACCTTTCTGGTGGTGCTGGCCATCACGGGCAATCCGATCAGCGCGCTGATCGGCATCTTCTCGGCCAGCTTCGTGGCGGCCAAGGAGCTGTTCAATATCTTCCTGGTGATCACCTTCATGACGGCGCTGCTCAATGCGCTGAAGACTCTGCAGGCGGATGTGCGCATGGTGCAGCCGTTTCGCCGCGTGATGCGGGGCGGGCATTCGTCCTTCCTGATCATCGCCCTCTGTACTTACGTGATCTCGCTGTTCTTCTGGCCGACGCCGGCGGTGCCGCTGGTGTCCGCCATCCTGCTGCCCGCGGCCATCGCGGCCGGCCTGCCGCCCTTGGCGGGCGCCATGGCCATCGCCATCGCGGGCCAGGGCATGGCGCTGTCCTCGGACTACGTGATCGGGGTCGCGCCCAGCATCAGCGCCAAGGCGGCGGGGGCGGCGGTCAGCGCCGCCGTGGTCGCGGACCGCGCGCTGGTGCTGTCGCTGATCACCGGCGCAGTGGCCCTGGTGGTGGCCTACCTGCTGATCCGCAAGCACATCGTGCCGGCCGATGCGGGGCTCCTGTCCGCCTGGCAGGCCCGGGCGCAGGACGGCAGCCTGGCGCGCATCGAGCAGTCCGGCTCGTTCGACAAGGCCGAGCTGGCCCGCGGCACCATGGGCGCGGACCCCGCCCTGCCCAGCGGCCCGGCGCTGAGCGACGAAGAGCGCCGCCGCGTGCGCTGGTCCAAGACCTTCGCCGTCGTGACGCCGCTGGCCTTTCTGGCGGTGATCGCGGTCATGGTGCTGCCGCGCCTGTTCCCGTCCCTGCCCGCGCTGCGCGGCGGCGATGCGGCGGCGCTGGTGGGTGGCGTGGCCTTTGTCGTGATGATGCTGGTGACCCTGGCCGCGGAAGGCCCGCGCAAGATGCTGGACGTCTGTCCGGAGCACGTCACCGACGGCTTTGTGTTCGCCTTCAAGGCCATGGGTTCGGTGCTGCCGATCGCGGGCTTCTTCTTCGTGGGCGCCAACGAAACCGCCGCGCAGATCCTGGGCGTGCCCCAAGCGCAGGCGCCTGGCCTGTTGTTCGAGGTGATTTCCGCCGGCCAGCACCTGATCCCCGAAAACCATTTCCTGGTGGCCTTCGGCGTGCTGCTGGTCGGCATGATCACCGGCATCGACGGATCCGGCTTTGCTGGCCTGCCTCTGACCGGCACCTTGTCCGGCGCTTTGGGCCCGGTGGTGGGCGTGGACCCGGCGACGCTGGCGGCGGTGGGCCAGATGGGCGCGGTCTGGACGGGCGGCGGCACGCTGATCGCCTGGTCCTCGCTGATCGCGGTGGCGGGCTTCGCGCGGGTGAACGTGCTGTCGCTGGTGCGCGCCCTGCTGTTGCCGGTGCTGCTGGCGCTGTTCGTCTCGACGATCTGCGCGGTGCTGATCTGGAGCTGATACCTGTTTGTGGCGCTGCTTTGGGGTCCCCGCGGGGACCCTTTTTTCCAGGCGACGCCAGATCCGGAGCAGGGGTTTACACGTATCGATCCATATTGATTAAAGTATACAATGTTCATAAGCCAACCTGCCCAGGCACTCGCGGCCAGCCGGGCGCAGACTAAGGAAGCGTTCCCGTGGACGATCTCTCGCAGCAAACATTCCTGAACCACATCGGCGGCAGCTGGGTGCCCAGCGGCACCGGCAAGACCGCGCCCAACATCAACCCGGCCGATACCAGCGACACCGTGGGCCGTTTCCAGGTGTCGGACGCGGAAGACGCCCGCCAGGCGGTGGCGTCCGCCGAGGCCGCCTTCGCCGGCTGGCGCGATACGCCGATCTCCAAGCGCGCCGCCATCCTGTTCCGCGCGGCCCAGTACCTGGAAGACCACGCCAACGACATCGCCCGCGAACTGACGCGGGAAGAGGGCAAGAGCCTGAACCTGGCCAAGGACGAGGTGCTGCGCTCGGCGCAGACGATCCGCTTCTACGCCGTGGAAGGCCAGTCATTCACGGGCGAAACCTATCCCAACGACGACCCGGACATGGTGGTCTACAGCCAGCGCGAGCCGCTGGGCGTGGTGACGGTGATCTCCCCCTGGAACTTTCCCATTTCCATTCCCGCCCGCAAGATCGCTCCGGCCCTGATTACCGGCAACACGGTGGTGTTCAAGCCCTCGTCCGATGCGCCCATGTCGGGCTACCGCCTGACCGAGGCCTTCGTGCAGGCCGGCCTGCCGGCCGGGGTGCTGAATTTTCTGACCGGCCCGGCCGGCGCCGTGGGCGAGGCCATCACGGGCGCGCGGGCGGTGCGGGCGATTTCCTTCACCGGCTCCACCGCCGCGGGCGAACAGATACACCGGACCGCCGGACTGACCACCCGCACGCAGATGGAGCTGGGCGGCAAGAATCCGCTGATCGTGCTGGCGGACGCCGACCTGGACCGCGCTGTCGACCTGGCGGTGAAGGGCGGCTTTTCGCTTAGCGGCCAGGCCTGCACCGGCACCAGCCGGGTGCTGGTCGACAAGCGCGTGCGCCAGGCCTACACCGACAAGCTGCTGGCCCGCATCAAGACGCTGACCATAGGCAACGGCCTGGATGGCAATTTCGATCTGGGTCCGCTGGCCACGGCCAAGCAGCTGGACAACGTGCTGGGCTACGTGGCGGTCGGCAAGCAGGAGGCCACCCATCTGTACGGCGGCGACCGCCTCACGGGCGCCGGTTTCGAGCGCGGTTATTACGTGTCGCCCGCGCTGTTCACCGACGTCACGCAGCAGATGCGCATCGCGCGGGAAGAGATTTTCGGCCCGGTGATCGCGCTGATCGAGGTGGACGGCTACGAAGATGCCATTGCCCGCGCCAACGACACCGAGTACGGCCTGTCGGCCGCCATCGCCACCACCGATGCGCGTTATGCGCACCGTTTCGCCCGCGACATCCAGGCCGGTACGGTCAAGATCAACCGGACCACCACCGGCAACCTGATCAACGCGCCGTTCGGCGGACTCAAGCATTCCAGCACTTCCACGTTCCGCGAATCGGGCCGCGTGGGGCTGGAGTTCTATACGCAGATCAAGACTGTCTACCGCGCCGGCTGAGGCCGCGGTCCCTAAACGCAAGCAAAAGAGGTCATCCCCATGAAACAGGTCTATCGTCTGGAACTTGAAGAAGCGCGCGTGATGGTGCGCGCGGCCATCGCCAAATCCGAAGAGATCGGCGTGCTGGAGACGATCTGCATCGTCGACGACGGCGGCTATCCCATCGCGTTGGAACGCATGGACGGCGCGCGCATCACCGGCCCGCAGATCGCCTGGAACAAGGCTTTCACGGCGGCCGGGCACAAGCGTTCCACGCATCTGTTCAACACTCCGCCCAACGGTCCCGCGCTGCCCGGCAACGAAGCCTTCGGCATCCAGTGGAGCTTTGACGGCAAGTTCGCCGTGTTCGTCGGCGGCTTTCCCATCGTGGTGAACAACGAAGTGATCGGCGGCGTGGGCCTGAGCGGCGGCAACGGCGAACAGGACACCAAGGCCGGCCTGGCCGCGCTGGCGGCATTGGCGACGCTGCTGGAGCCGCGCGGCATGAAAGTGCTGGTCGAGGCGGACATCAAGAAATAAGCGAGGCCGGCCATGGCATACCGCGTGCATATCCTGCAAACCGACCAGTCGTTCCAGGTCGAAGAAGGCGAATCCGTGCTGCAGGCCGCCGAGCGCTCGGCGGTGAAGCTGCCGCACGAGTGCACCTTCGGCGGCTGCGGCACCTGCCGCATCAAGCTGGAGTCCGGCGCCGTGGAGTACGAAGAGTTCCCCATGGCCCTGACGCCGGAAGAGGCCGCCGAAGGCTATGCGCTGGCCTGCCAGGCCCGCCCCTTGGGCGACCTTTGCATCAGCGTGGCGGGCAGCCGGCAGTCGTTCCCGGAGCCACGCCGCCTGCCGGCCACCATCCACCGCATCGAACGGTATTGCGACGACGTCATCCACCTGACGCTGGCGCTGCCCGAAGCGGGCATGGACTATGTGCCGGGCCAGTACATGAACGTCGTTCTGTCCGATGGCGAAACACGCAGCTTTTCCATGGCCTCGGCGCCGACCGGAAACCTGGTGGATTTCCACGTTCGCCGCATTCCCGGCGGCCGCTACACCGATCAGTGGCTGGGCCAGGCGCAAGCCGGCGCCGGCGTGGAGATCGAGGCGCCGCTGGGGGTGTTCAGCTATCACGAGGAAGACTGGCGGCCGCTCATCATGATGGCTACCGGCACGGGCATCGCGCCCATCAAAGCCATCCTGGAATCGCTGCTGGACAACGAAGACTGCCCGCCCGTCACGCTTTATTGGGGCATGCGCACCGAAGCAGACCTATACCTGCGCGACGTGATTGAAAGCTGGGCCGGGCGGCTGTACGAATTCAACTTCGTGCCGGTGCTGTCGCGCGCGGGAGCGGACTGGCAGGGCCGCCGCGGCCATGTGCAGCAGGCCGTCATGGAAGACCACCAGGATCTGTCGGAACACGCTATCTATCTTTGCGGCGCTCCGGACATGATCCACGAAGCCAAGAGCCTGCTGGCCGCGCGCGGCGCCAGCCTGGACCACATGTACGCCGACAGCTTCACCTTCCAGCACGCGCTGGCCGCCGCCTGAGCGGCCGCGCCAGCCGGGCTAGCGGTACACCAGCACCGGCAGCCGGGTGCGCGCCAGCACGCGCTGGGTTTCGCTGCCCAGCAGGAAGCCCGTCATGCCATGGCGGCCATGCGAGCCCATGATGATCAGGTCGCAGCCCTGGTTCTGCGCCGCCTCGACGATGGCCTCGTGGGGGTGGTCGTTGACCGTGACCACGGCGTTGCACGGCACCAGCGCATGGCGCGCTTCCATTTCCAGGTTGTCCAGATAGGTCTGCGCGTTCTTGCGCGCCTGGTCGGTATGCTGCGCCTGCGTGGTGCCCAGCATTTCGGCCTGGTAGACCAGCAGATGGTCCTCCGGGATGGCGCGGATGAGCGTGATGGTGGCTCCCATTTCCTTGGCGAAAACAAGAGCGCGCTTGAAAGCCGATTCGGACAGCAGGGAGCCGTCCACGGCGACGAGCAGGTGCTTATACATGTTGCCTCTCCTTTAGGGAAAGGAATAGGGAGCAACTCGCCAATCCAGTATAGGCTCGCCGTAGGGCGCAATCCAGTCCTGCATAAGGAGGATGATCCGGGCCGGCCGTGGAACCGCATATTTCCAAAAGAAGCCTAAGTCGGTCTTCAACATAACCTCATATCGACTAAGTATTTTTCGGCGCCGCGCGGCAGTGACAGAATCGGTTCGACTCCTTGAACCCACAGCCGGACACGAACTTCCATGTCATTGCCACGCCCCTGGGCTCACGCCCGCGTACTTGCCATCGCGGGCAGTCCGTCGCAGCGTTCCCGTTCCTCGGTGCTGCTGCGGCATGCCGCCGGGATCCTGCGGCCGCGGGGTTTGAACGTCGGCGACCTGGGTTTGCGCGACATCCCCGCCGAAGACCTGATAGAAGGCAACTACGCCGGCGCCGCGGCCAACGCGCTGCGCGCCCGGGTGGCTGCGGCCGATGCGGTGCTGATTTCCTCGCCCGTCTACCAGGCGTCCTTTTCCGGCGGCTTGAAGGCGGTGCTGGACCTGCTGGATCCCAAGGCGCTGGCCGGCAAGGTGGTGCTGCCCATTGCCACGGGCGGCAGTCCGGCGCACCTGTTGGCGCTGGAGTATGGCTTGAAGCCCGTGCTGTCCGCGCTGGGCGCGCGCCATATCCTGGCGGGCGTCTATGCCACTGATGCGCAGGTCCGCGTGGACGAGTTCGGCGTGGGCGAAATAGACCCGGAAGTCCGCCAGCGGCTGGAGGATTCGGTGGAACGCCTGTCCGAGCAGGTCCTGCCCCGTGGCGCCGTCCTCAATGAATCCTACGATCTGGGCCGGCTCGCGCTAGCGGGCGGCTTCAGCGTCTGACCGATGCGCCGCGCCCACGCCTACGCCGCTCCCGACACGCCGGCCCTGCGCTGGCTGGGAGGCGCGCTGCTCGCGGCGCTGTGGCTGGGCGGCAGCGAGACGGCCAGGCAGGCACTGCCAGCGCTGAGCCTGCTTGCGCCGCTCCTGTACCAGACGGTGCGCGGCATACGCGCGGCGGATCCGGCATTGGTCGAGACTGGCCGGTCCCATGATCTGAACGGCTGGTCTCTTTATCGGCACGTGCTCCTGCCGGGCGCGTTGCCGTTCATCCTGACGGGCCTGAGGCAGGGGCTGGGACTTCTATGGCTGACCCTGATTGCATTGGCGCTGTTCGCGACGCCGGCGGGCCTGGGCATTCCGCAGCTGCGGGACAGCGGCCCGCCGGGCGTGACGACGCTGTTGCTGGCGATCGCGCTCTACGCGGTTCTCAGCCTGGGCTCGGGGGCGCTGGTAAGCGCGCTGGAGCGCTGGCTGCTGCGCTGGAGGCCGCGATGATGTTCATCAATCCCAATGAGTTCGAACTGTTGCAGCACCTGGAGGTGCGCGGGCGGACCGAGCCCGATGATGCGCCCGACGCCGAACCCCAAGCCGCGCTGCGCGTGACCTTGCGCAAGCTCGCCAAGCGCCATGGCGACCGCATTGCGCTGCAGGCGTTGGACCTGGAGATTGCGGCCGGGGAATTCGTGGCGGTGGTTGGGCGCGCAGGCAGCGGCAAGAGCACCTTGCTGCATCTGCTGGCCGGCCAGTTGGCGCCCAGCGACGAGCAGGGCGGCGCGCCCAACCGCTCGCCGCTGCTGTTCGACAACTTTCCCAGCTGGGCGCCCGACAGCCGCGTGCGCCTGTTGCAGCCGGACGCGCGCCTCTTGCCCTGGAAGACCGTGCTGCACAACGTGGCCCTGGGCCTGCCGGGCACGGCGCAGGCCGCGCAAGCCTTGCGGCTGGCGGGCCTGGACGGCCACGGCGACGATTGGCCCGCGCAGCTTTCCGCGCCGCAACGCCAGCGCGTGGCGCTGGCGCGGGCCCTGGCGCGCCGTCCCGGCTTGTTGTTGCTGGACGAACCGTTCAAGGAGCTGGACGCATTGAGCCGCCTCGAGGCGCAGCAACTGCTGGAAGGCCTTTGGCGCCAGCAGGGCTTTACCGCCGTGCTGGCAACCCACGACGTGGCCGAGGCCGTGGCGGTGGCGGACCGCATCCTGGTGCTGGACGAGGGCGGCGTGGTGCTGGATGAGCGTGTCGACCTCGCGCGCTCGCGCGTGCGCGGCTCGGCCGCGTTCGCCGCGCTGGAGGCCCGCGTGCTGCGCGCCGCGTTGCGCCAGCAAGACACGCCGGATGCTGATCGGCCCCTGGCGCCCGTCATCCAGATCCGGCACCTGAGGCTGGCGGTCTGAGGCCGCGTCCGACGATTCACGCACGGGCGGCATGGCGCCGCCCTTTACTCCAGGAGCAAGACCATGAGCATTCAATCCATCAACGCCCGCAACCAGTTCCGCGGCAAGATCAAGGAGATCATCCTGGGCCCGGTGGTGTCCGAGGTGGACGTGGATACGCCGGCCGGCATCGTGACTTCGGTGATCACCACCCGATCGGTCAAGGAGCTGGATTTGCAGGTCGGCACCGAGGTGCTGGCTTTCGTCAAGGCGACCGAGGTCTCCGTCGCCAAACTGTGAACCAAGACAGATCCGCGCCGGCGCTTCCCCTGCGCCGGCGTTAGGCATATATTGTCAGCGCGATATCCGGCAGTGCCCTCCAGGCTTGTGGCTTCAGGCTTTGCGATTCACGGAGAACGGAAAAATGCGTCGACTGCAACGGTGGTTCATCGGCTGGTTATGCCTGGGGCTGGCTGTCTGCCTCCCCGCCACGGCGCAGACCAAGCTGGACAACGCGCAACTGGATCAACTGATGGCGCCCGTGGCGCTCTATCCGGATTCGCTGCTCTCGCAAATCCTCATGGGGTCGACCTACCCCGACGATGTCGCGGCGGCTGCCAAATGGTCGGCCGCGCATACCTCGGAATCCGGCGACAAGGCCGTCAAGGCGGTCGAGGGCGAATCCTGGGATCCCAGCGTCAAGTCCCTGGTGGCGTTCCCCTCGGTCATGGACATGATGGGCCGCCAGCCGGACTGGGTGAAATCCGTGGGCGACGCCTTTTTGGCGCAGCCCGACACCGTCATGGACTCCGTCCAGCGGCTGCGCGTCCAGGCGCAGAAAGCCGGTAATCTCAAGAGCACGCCGCAGCAGAAGGTCTCCTCCAGCACCACCAACGACAAGACGGTCGTGGTGATCGAGCCGGCCGACCCGCAGGTGGTGTACGTGCCCAGCTACAACCCCACCGTGGTTTACGGCGCCTGGGCCTATCCGTCCTATCCGCCTTACTACTATCCGCCGCCTCCGGGCTCGGTGTTCGCGACCTCGCTGGTGGCCGGCATCGGCTTCGGCCTGGGCGTGGCCGCGGTCAACTCCATGTGGGGCGGGTTCGACTGGGGGCATAACGACGTCGACATCGACGTCAACCGCTATAACAACGTCAACGTCAACCAGCGCATCGACCGGAACAACATCAACAACAACAAGAACACCTGGCAGCACAACCCCGCCAACCGCGGCAACACGCCGTATGCGGACCAGGCCAGCCGCCAGCGTTTCGACAGCCAGCGCCAGGCGGGTGTGCAGAACCGGGGGCAGGGCCAGGGTGGCCGCGCGGCCGGCGCGGCGGCCGCGCCGAATTCCCGCGATGCCGCCCGCGAACGCGCGGCGCAGTCGTTCGAAGGCCGCACCGGGCAATCCATCCCCGGCCATTCCGAACCAGGCGCGGGTCGCGGCCAGGGGGCGGGCAGGGGCGACGCCGCGGCGGGCCGCGGACAGGGACAAGGGCAGCGCGCCGCGCAAGGCGGGCAGGGCGGACAAGGCGCCCGCGACCGGGCGCAGGGTACCGGGCAGGCGCAGCACAGCCGGCCTTCGTCCAGCGTGTCCACGCAGGACCGTCAGGCCGCGGCCCAACGCCAGCGCGCTGACGAAACAGCCGCTCGCGACCGGGGCCGTGCGTCCAACAGCGCCAATGCGTTGAGCGGCGCGGGCAACGGCGATCAGATGCGGCAGCAGCACAGCCGCAGCGAGATGAATCGCGGCGGCGGAGGCGGCGGCGCGCGCGGCGGCGGACATGGCGGCGGCGGGCGCGGCGGTGGCGGCGGCGGCGGACATTTCGGCGGCCGGAGGTAAGCACCATGGACAAGGGAACTGTCATGACCATTGCTCGTTTGCGCGCGCTGGGCGCCGCGTCGCTGCTGGCCCTGGGCCTCGCTGCCCCCGCCGCGGCGCAAAGCCTGTATCCAAGTCCGCAGGCTGCCGCCGACGCCTTCGTCGACGCCATGGCCACCAGCGACCTCGACGGACTGGCCAAGGTGCTGGGGCCGAATCACCGCAAGATCGTGCCGGGCGGCGTGGCGCAGGACGACATCTACCGTTTCCTGGCGGCTTGGTCGCGCAAGCACGAAATCGTGGCCGATGGCGGCCGTTCCTGGCTGGCGGTCGGGGATACGGGCTGGACCCTGCCCGTGCCCATCGTGCGCGCCGGGCAGGGCTGGCGTTTCGACCCGGCGGCCGGCACGGCGGAAATCCGCCGCCGCGCGATCGGCCGCAACGAACTGACCGCCATCCAAACGCTGCGGGAGCTGCAGGCCGCCCAGGGCCGCTACAAGGACGGCGTGGGCCAGGGACGCTACGCGAGCCGCCTGGTCAGCCGCCCGGGACAGCGCGACGGCCTGTACTGGCCCGAGGTGCCTGGCGCGCCGGAGCAGGCCTACGGGCTGGACGCGCTGAGCATGGGGCCGGAAGTGCCGCTGGACGACGCCTATTACGGCTACCGGTACAAGGTGATACCGGGCGCCGACGGCGGCTCGTACCGCATCGTCGCCTGGCCGGCCCGTTACGGGCAGACCGGCATCGACACCTTCGCCGTCGGCCCCGACGGGCGCGTGCTGGAGTCCGACCTGGGGCCCTCGTCCGCGACGCGCGCCGCGGCCTTGCGGGAACGCGATATCAGTGCCGGAACCTGGACCGACGCCGACGCGCAACCCGTTGGCAAGAAATGATTTTTCCGGTTTTCGGGGAGTAATCGGCAAACGCCTGTTGCTGGGTCGCAACAGGCGTGTCCGTTTGTCCGGCTGACGCGGCGCGACTCCCTTTTGTCAGCCCGCTATGCCTAAAATGGCGGGCACCGGGACCCTGCCCGATACCCCTTTGCCGGACCTAGAAATTGAACCCCATGCATTTTGTCCGCTACGCCCTGTTCGGCGTAGGGATGGCGCTTAGCGCCGCGGCGGCCTCGACCCCGATTTTCGTCCTGAACTCCCTGGACGCCAACGTCAGCATCGTTGATCCGGCCACCTACAAGGAATTGCGGCGCGTGCCCACGGGCAAGGAGCCGCATCACCTGTATCTGACCCCCGACCAAAAGTCGCTCATGGTGGCCAACGCCACCAGCGATTCGATCACGCTGATGGACCCCAAGACCGGCGAAGTGCAGCGCACGCTGACCGGCATCGTCGATCCCTACCAGCTGCAGTTCTCGCCGGACATGAAGTGGTTCGTGACCGCGGCCAACCGCCTGGACCATATCGACATCTATGCCTGGCAGCCGCTGGAAAAGGGCTTTGACCTCAAGCTGGTCAAGCGCATTCCGGCCGGCAAGACGCCCAGCCACATCATGATCGACAAGAACAGCACCACGGCCTACGTGACGCTGCAGGACAGCGATCAGCTCATCGCCATCGACCTGGCCACGCAGACGCCGAAGTGGACGGTGTCGGTGGGCAAGACGCCCGCCGACGTGTTCCTGACGCCCGACCAGAAGACGCTGCTGGTCGCGCTGACCGGCGACTCCTACGTCGAAGCCTACGATGTCAGCAACGGCCCGGCCAAGCTGGTGACGCGCATCAAGACCGCCGCCGGCGCCCACGCCTTCCGCGCGCAGGGCGACCAGCGCCACCTGTTCGTCAGCAACCGCACCGCCAACTCCATCAGCCGCATCGACCTGCAGACGCTGGCGGTCACCGACACCTTCCCGGTGCCGGGCGGTCCCGATTGCATGGATGTGCTGGCCGACGGCAAGACGCTGCTGGTCACCTCGCGCTGGGCCCGCAAGCTCACCGTGGTGGACCTGGAACAGAAGAAAGTGGTCAATCAGGTGCCGGTGGGCAAGTCGCCCCACGGCGTCTGGACCTTGAACCATGCTCCTACGCGGTAATAAGAGCCCCCACGCCGCGCCCGTTTGGGCGGCCTTGCTCGCGCTGCTCGTCCCGACCTTCGGGATGGCCGCGCCCGCCACCTGCGACAAGCCGGTCTACCTGACGTTCGATACCGGCCACATGGGCGTGGCCCCGCTGATCGCCGACGTGCTGGCCCGACACAACGTCAAGGTCACTTTTTTCCTGGCCAACGAACGCACGCTGACCGACGGCTCCAGCCTGGACGACGTGTGGGCGCCGTGGTGGAAGGCGCGCGCCGCCGAAGGCCATGTCTTCGGCTCGCACACCTACGACCACGTCTATTGGCAGGCTGACCTTTCCGGCGGCAAGTTCCGCGTCAAGCCCAGCGCCGGTCCGGACGCGGGCAAGCGCGCCGAATGGACGCCCGAGCAGTATTGCGCCGAGATCAAGCGCTCCGTCACCCGTTTTCATCAGATGACGGGCAAGAACATGCTGCCGATCTACCGCGCGCCGGGCGGCAAGACCTCGCCCGCGCTGCTGAAGGCGGCCAAGGCCTGTGGTTTCGAGCACGTGGGCTGGGCGCCCGCCGGCTTCCTGGGCGACGAGCTGCCCAGCGACAAATACCCCAATGCCCGCCTGCTGGACCAGGCGCTGCGCACCATCAAGCCCGGCGACATCCTGCTGGCCCACCTGGGCATCTGGTCGCGCCAGGATCCGTGGGCGCCAGCCGTGCTGGAGCCGCTGATTGAAGGTTTGCAGCGCAAGGGCTATTGTTTTGCTACCTTGGACACGCACCCGTCCTATCGCGATTGGATCGCTACTCATCACTGATCATGGATACGCTTAGTCAATTGTTCGGAGAGTGCCAGCAATGGCTCTTCGAAACGGCGATTCAGCCCGCGCTGTTCCACCTGGGCATGAGCAACTTCATCGAGGACGGCTACGACGCCACCATGTGGCTGCTGGTCGGCCTGTTGCAGATCGTCGTGCTGGTCCTGGTGTTCGGCCCCCTGCAGCGCCTGCGCCCCGTGGAGGCGGTCACCGACCGCCGCCAGATCGGCATCGACGTGCTGTACACGCTGATCCACCGGCTGGGCGCGTTCCGGCTGCTGCTGTTCTTCACCATCGACCCGTTGTGGGACAGCGTGTTCGGCCAGTTGCACGTCTGGGGCTTCGCGCCGTTCCAGTTGGACCAGTACTGGCCCGGCGTCACGGACAAGGCCTGGGTCAGTCTGATCATCTATCTGCTGCTGTTCGATGCGGTGGATTACTTCTACCACCGCGCCCAGCATCGTTTCGGCTGGCTTTGGGCGCTGCATGCGGTGCACCACAGCCAGCGCCAGATGACCATCTGGAGCGACGACCGCAACCACCTGCTGGACGACATGCTGCGCGATGTGCTGGTGGTGTTCGTGTCGCAGCTGGTGGGCGTGCCGCCCGCGCAGTTCGTCATGGTGGTGGCCATCACCCAGCTGGCGCAGAGCTTCTCGCACGCCAACCTGCGCATGCATTTCGGCGCGCTGGGCGAGCGGCTGCTGGTCAGCCCGCGCTTTCACCGGCACCACCATTCCATCGCCTATGACGCCTCCACGCCGGGCCCGGTGGGCGGCTACAACTTTGCCGCGCTGTTTCCCATCTGGGACGTGCTGTTCCGCACCGCCCGTTTCGGCGTGGGCTATGGCCCCACGGGGATCCATGACCAGCAGGCGGAGCTGGGCGGACGCGATTACGGCCGGGGCTTCTGGTCGCAGCAGTGGCTGGGCTTGAAGCGCATGGTGGGCCGCGACCGCGAACCCGCCGCGACGCCGCCGGCGCCTCCAGCCTCGGCGGAGCATGCCTGAAATCGGCCCGACCTCGGAACCCGCGCATGAAAAACGAGCCCGCCGGGCTCGTTTTTTTTGGGGCGCGTGGGGATTACCGTTTCAGGGCTGCGCGTCGTGCGTGGTTTCCCGCTTGATCTCGCCGTGCCGGCGTTCCATTTCCTGGCGCAGTTCGCGGCGCAGCCGGGCGGCTTCCATGCGTTGCTTCTCTTCCAGGTTGCGCGGTTCCAGCGGCGGCACCGCGGTCGGCGCGCCCTGTTCGTCCACGGCCACCATCGTGAAGTAGCAGCTGTTGGTGTGGCGCACGAGCTTCTTGCGGATGTCCTCGGTGACGACCTTGATGCCGATTTCCATCGAGGTGCGGCCGGTGTAGTTCACGGCCGCCAGAAAGGTCACCAGCTCGCCCACATGAATGGGTTCGCGGAACACCACCTGGTCCACGGACAGGGTCACCACATATTGGCCGGCGTACCGGCTGGCACAGGCGTAAGCCACCTGGTCCAGGTACTTGAGGATGGTTCCGCCGTGCACATTCCCCGAGAAATTCGCCATGTCCGGCGTCATCAGGATGGTCATCGACAATTGGTGGCTAAAGGCTTCGTCCATGGCGGGCGTTCAATCTCGGATAAAACACCTATGGTAGCGGCAGGCGCCTGTCATGGCTGCGTCTTTTCAGTGTCTTCCGGTGGGGTTTCCGCCGCTTCTTCCGGCGGGACGTCCCGCAGCAGGGCAGGCGGCGTCCACAATCCGTCCAGCAGCGCGGGCTCGGGCGCATAGACCCGCAGCAGCACGCTGACCGCTCCGGCGGCGGGCAGGGGCAGCCAGTTGGACTGTTCCTCGGGCGCGGGCGGCGCATGGCTGATACGCAGGTCGAGCGAACCGTCGGCGTTGTAGCGCAGCGGATCGCGGTCGCCCAGCGCATGACGGTTCAGCGGATTGGCTAACGGCATGCCTTGCGCGTCGTAGGCCGCCAGCGACCACAGCGCCGCGGCGGGCGGCAACTGGCCGCTGGCGAAATGCAGCGTGTAGCCGTGCGCGCCGTCCAGCGGCGCGCCCTGGCTGTCGGCGGCCAGCAGCAGCACGCTCAGGTCTTCAGGCAGGCCGGCGCCCGGCTGCGCCTGCGCCGCCAGGGCGCGCCGCAGGTAGGAATTGCCGTAGACGCCGATGCTGGCGGTTTCCTGGTGCCAGCCGTTCACGTTGCGCACCGTGCCGCCGGCCGCCGCGGTCATCCGCTCGCGCGCCGCCCGCAGGCCGCGGCGCAAGCCCTGTTTGGCGGGATGGTCGAGCTGGGCGAAGTCGAACGGCCGGCCGGCAATCAGCCCGGAGCCGCGCAGCCTGGCCAGTATGGGCTGATCGGTGGGATGCGGCGGGTTCTTGCGCAGCAGCTCGGCCGCATATTCGAAGTAGGCGTCGGTCGGCATGGACTCGACCTGCTCGAGCACCGGGATGCGCAGATTCAGGGAAGGGTCGGATTTCACCCGCTGGGCCTGTGCGGGCAGGTTCCATTGCGCCAGCGGCGTCAGCACAAAGCCATCCTGCAGGGCGTGGACCGCGGGATAGTCGGCCTGGCCGTCCGCCTGGATCAGGTTCTTGGCCCAAACATGGGCGGTGGGCGCGTCGATGCGGGCCATGCCCGAGGGCAGCACGCCGTTCCAGCCTGGCGGCACGATCACCGTATTGCCCTTGGCCGTGCCGGTGCTGCGCTTGCCCAGCGTGGCGAACACGTCGGTCCACATATCCAGCAGCGTCAGCGTGTAAAGCCGGCCCCGGGTATCCGGCACCGACAGCACCACCGGCCCGGAAGTCAGGTCCAGCCAGCCGACGCTGCGCAGCATGTCCGGATTGGCCCAGGGCGTGGCCGCGCCCGGCTGCGGCAGCGCGCGCCCATGCAGAAAGGTGTTGGCCGGCGCGCCCTCGGCGCCGCGGGACGGATGGGTGAACTGGCGGCGGGTCAGGTCCATCGTGACCAGCGGGTAGAAATAGAGATAGCCTTCCATGCCCGCCTGGTGGGCGGCTTCGGTGGCGGCCGCCGCCGGGGTCAGCGCGGCCGGGGCCGCGCGGATGAGCGTGGCAGGCGCGAGCGTGGCGGTGATGGACAGGGCCAGGGCAACAAGGCGGCGCATCGGCGCTCCTACGGTCATGCGGGGAACAGGTGGAAGGCTGGCGGCGTGGCGTCCCCGAATCGGGAGCTTGTGGGCCAGTCCAGGCAGCCGGGAATGGTAGCAGCCGCCAGATCATCCAAAATCTGCGAAAAAGCCTGATTTGGCGGCCAAATTTCAGACATAAGGACGATCCCCTTGGGGCCGGATGCCATGGCGCGCCCGCCGCGCAAAGCCTATACTTGGGAAATGTCCTTGGAAGTCGTAGGGCTTTTTGCTTCGGCGGGCTGACGGCTTTCTTCATTTCACCAGGAGAGGAGTGTTTCATGGTCAACATGAATCGCCGCCAGTTCTTCAAGGTGACCGGTGCGACGCTGGCAGGCTCCAGCCTGGCTTTGCTGGGGGCAGCCCCCGGCACGGCCATGGCCGAAGTCCGCCAGTACAAGCTTGCGCGCATGACTGAAACGCGCAACACCTGTCCCTACTGTTCGGTCGCCTGTGGTCTGCTGATGTACGGCTTGGGCGACGGCTCCAAGAACGCCCGTGCCAGCATCATGCACATCGAAGGCGACCCCGACCACCCCGTCAACCGCGGCACGCTCTGTCCGAAGGGCGCGGCCCTGATCGACTTCATCCACAGCCCCAACCGCCTCAAGTACCCGGAATACCGGGCGCCGGGTTCGGACAAGTGGGTACGGATGTCGTGGGACGACGCCCTGACCCGCATCACCAAGCTCATGAAGGCGGACCGCGACGCGAACTTCGTCGAGAAGACCGCGGACGGCAAGACCGTCAACCGGTGGCTGACCACCGGCATGCTGGCGGCCTCGGCAAGCAGCAACGAGGTCGGCTACATCACGCACAAGACTGTGCGCAGCATGGGGATACTGGCATTCGATAACCAAGCCCGTGTCTGACATGGCCCGACGGTGGCAGGTCTTGCCCCGACGTTTGGCCGTGGAGCGATGACGAACCATTGGGTCGACATCAAGAACGCGGACGTAGTACTGATCATGGGCGGCAATGCCGCCGAGGCCCACCCTTGCGGGTTCAAATGGGTCACGGAAGCAAAAGCCCACAACAAGGCGAAGCTGATCGTCGTGGATCCGCGCTTCACGCGTTCGGCATCCGTGGCGGACTTCTACGCGCCCATACGCACCGGCACCGACATCATTTTCCTGGGCGGCGTCATCAAGTACCTGCTGGATAACGACAAGATCCAGCACGAGTATGTGCGCAACTACACGGACTTTTCCTTCATCGTGCGCGAAGACTTCGCGTTCGACGCAGGCCTGTACTCCGGCTACGACGCCGAGAAGCGCAGCTACAACAAGTCCAGTTGGGACTACGAGCGCGGCGACGACGGCTACGTCAAGACGGACCCGACGCTGGCGCATCCGCGCTCCGTGTACCAGCTGCTGAAGAAGCACTACTCGCGCTACACCGAAGACATGGTCGAGCGCGTCTGCGGCACGCCCAAGGACAAGTTCCTGAAAGTGTGCGAGATGCTGGCGTCCACCGCCACCACCAACCGCGCCGCGACCATCCTCTACGCGCTGGGCTGGACGCAGCACTCCATCGGGTCGCAGATCATCCGCACGGGCGCGATGGTGCAGCTGCTGCTGGGCAACATCGGCATTGCCGGCGGCGGCATGAACGCGCTGCGCGGGCACTCGAACATCCAGGGCCTGACCGACCTGGGCCTGATGTCGAACCTGCTGCCCGGCTACATGACCCTGCCCAACGAGCCCGAACAGGACTACGGCAAGTACATCGAGTCGCGCACGCAGAAACCCCTGCGGCCCAACCAGCTTAGCTACTGGCAGAACTACAGCAAGTTCCACGTGAGCCTGATGAAGGCCTGGTGGGGCAAGTCCGCCACGGCTGAAAACAACTGGGCGTTCGACTACCTGCCCAAGCTGGACAAGCTCTACGACATGCTGCAGGTCTACGAGCTCATGTTCCAGGGCAAGATGAACGGCTACATCGCCCAGGGCTTCAACCCCCTGGCGGCCGCGCCCAACAAGGCCAAGCTGAACGCCAGCTTCGCCAATCTGAAGTTCCTGGTCATCATGGACCCGCTGGTCACCGAGACCTCCGAGTTCTGGCGCAACGCGGGCGAAGCCAACGATGTGGATCCGACCAAGATCCAGACCGAGGTCTTCCGCCTGCCGACCACCTGTTTCGCCGAGGAAGACGGCACGCTGGTGAACTCCGGCCGCTGGCTGCAATGGCACTGGAAGGGCGCCGAGCCTCCGGGCGAGGCCAAGAGCGACATCGAGATCATGGCGCTGCTCTTCACGCGCCTGCGCAAGATGTACCAGGACGAGGGCGGCAAGTATCCCGACCCCATCGTCAATCTGTCCTGGCCGTATTCCAATCCGCAGAATCCCACCGCGGAAGAGCTGGCCAAGGAATACACGGGCAAGGCATTGGTGGATCTGGCCGATCCCAAGGATGCTTCCAAGGTCACCCGCAAGGCTGGCGAGCAATTGGCCGGCTTCGCGGAACTGCGCGACGATGGCTCCACCATCAGCGGCTGTTGGATCTTCGCCGGCGCCTGGGGCCCTACCGGCAACTTGATGGCGCGGCGCGATAACAGCGACCCGACCGGCATCGGCCAGACCCTGAACTGGGCCTGGGCGTGGCCGGCCAACCGCCGCATCCTGTACAACCGTGCCTCCTGTGACGTGGCGGGCAAGCCGTTCGACCCGCGCCGCAGCCTCATCTCGTGGAACGGCAAGAACTGGACCGGCGCCGACATCCCCGACTTCAAGGGCGACGAAAATCCCGATGGCGGCATGGGGCCGTTCATCATGAACCCCGAGGGCGTGGCGCGCTTCTTCGCGCGGGCGGGCATGGCCGAAGGGCCGTTCCCCGAGCACTACGAACCCTTCGAGACGCCGCTGGGCTACAACCCGCTGTATCCGAAGGCCAAGGGGGTCACCAGCAATCCTGCCGCGCGGGTCTTCAAGGACGACCTGGCCGCGATGGGCACGGTGGACAAGTTCCCCTACGTGGCCACGACCTACCGCCTGACGGAGCACTTCCACTACTGGACCAAGCACGTCCGCATCAACGCGATCCTCCAGCCGGAGCAGTTCGTCGAGATCGGCGAGGCGCTGGCCAAGGAATTGGGCATCGCCAACGGGTCGCGCGTGAAGGTGTCGTCCAACCGCGGCTACATCAAGGCGGTGGCGCTGGTCACCAAGCGCCTGCGCGCGCTGACCATCGAGGGCAAGACGGTGCACCACGTCGGCATCCCCATCCACTGGGGCTTCGTGGGCCTGGCCAAACCCGGCTTCCTCACCAACACCCTGACGCCGTTCGTGGGCGACGGGAATTCCCAGACGCCGGAATTCAAGTCGTTCCTGGTGCAGGTAGAGAAGGCCTAAGGAGACCGACATGTCCATGCAATCCCTAGACATCAAGCGGCGCTCCGCCACCACCACGCCGCCGCCCGGCATCCGCGAGCCCGTCACGGGCTCGGTGGCCAAGCTGATCGACGTCTCCAAGTGCATCGGCTGCAAGGCCTGCCAAAGCGCCTGTATGGAATGGAACGATCTGCGCGACGAGATCGGCACCAACGTGGGCGTCTACGACAATCCGGCCGACCTGACCGAGCATTCCTGGACGGTCATGCGCTTCTCCGAATACGAGAATCCGCAGGGCGACCTGGAATGGCTGATCCGCAAGGACGGCTGCATGCACTGCGAGGACCCGGGCTGCCTGAAGGCCTGTCCCTCGCCGGGCGCCATCATCCAGTACAACAACGGCATCGTGGATTTCCACGAGGAAAGCTGTATCGGTTGCGGCTACTGCATCACCGGCTGTCCGTTCAACGTGCCGCGCATCTCCAAGAAGGACCACAAGGCGTACAAGTGCACCCTGTGTTCCGACCGCGTGGCCGTCGGCCAGGAGCCTGCCTGCGTCAAGGCCTGTCCCACCGGCGCCATCGTCTTCGGCACCAAGGAAGACATGACGCAGCATGCCGAGGAACGGATCGTCGACCTCAAGTCGCGCGGCTTCGACAAAGCGGGCCTGTACGACCCGCAGGGCGTGGGCGGCACCCACGTCATGTATGTGCTGCATCACGCCGACCAGCCCGGGCTGTATCACGGGCTGCCCAAGGACCCGCAGATCAGCCCCATGGTTTCGCTATGGAAGGGGCTGGCCAAACCCGTGGGCGTGGCCGTGATGGCCCTGACCGCGCTGGCGGGCTTCTTCCACTACGCCCGCGTAGGCCGCAACGAGGTGTCCGAGGAAGACGAACGCCGTGCCGAAGAGGAGGTGCGCCATGAGTGAAGACCGCCATCACCGCCGGATCAAGCGCTATACGCCGGGCGAGCGCACCAACCACTGGATCATCGCTTTCACGTTCATCCTGTTGGCGCTGTCCGGACTGGCGCTGTTCCACCCGTCCATGTACTGGCTGAGCAACCTGTTCGGGGGCGGACCCTGGACGCGCATCCTGCATCCCTTCATCGGGGTGGTGATGTTCGCCTGCTTTGTCGTGTTCGCCGGCCACATGTGGCGGCACAACCTCATGACGAAGGCCGACCGCCAGTGGATGCGGCAACTGAACGACGTGGTCGAGAACCGCGAGGAAAAGCTGCCCGAAGTCGGCAAGTACAACGCCGGCCAGAAGCTGCTGTTCTACGTGCTGATCCTGTGCATGCTGGGCCTGTTCGTCAGCGGCATCGTGATCTGGCGCGAGTACTTCGCGTTCTACTTCCCGATCTGGGTCATCCGCGCCGCCTCGGTGCTGCATGCTGTCAGCGCGCTGGTGCTGATCTGCGCCATCATCGTGCACATCTACGCGGCGATCTGGGTCAAGGGTTCGCTGACCGCGATGCTGCGAGGCTATGTCACGGCGGGTTGGGCGTGGAAGCATCACCGCGCCTGGTTCCGGGAGCAAATCCGGAAATAAAGCTGGCGGGACGCGCCTGGTAGGCGCATCCCGCTTGCTCTGCGGCAAATGGGCCTCTACCGGCCCTCACGCACCCGCCCAACGGCTGCTATCCTTCTCATTGAAGGCTGGCAGCCGTGTTTTTTTATCTGGAGACGCAAGTGCAGCGAATTCTTCCGCGCGGCGAGATCGAAGCGCTAGACCATAACCGCATTCCCCAAGTCAGCTTGCCGGACCGCGGATCTATTTTCGCCACGCGCGCGGCGCGCCTGCGGCAACTGGCGGCGGATAGCCCGGTGGCCGACTACCTGCTGCTGATGGCGCATCTGGTCGACGCCCAGCACCGTGCCTTGCAGAATTGCGCGGCGCCTTCGGCCTCCGAAGAGCGTATTTCGCTGGCGCAGGCGCATGGCATGCCGCCCTTGCAAGCGGTGGGCTGGCCGCGCGATCCCTTGTGGCGCAGCATCCTGGGCCAACTGCTTGACCATGTCGCCAGCGCCAAGGACGTGCCGGCCGAAGCCATCGACGTCTGCGCCGGCCTGCGCCGCGCGCTGGCCGAGGATCCGGAGTCGCTGGAGGACCTGGCCGAAGCCGTGCTGTCCGAACAGGACCAGGGCGTGGACGGCGCCGCGGCGCCCTTCGTGATGGCGGCCCTGCAAGTCTATTGGACCGACCTGGCCAGCCGCTTCGACGAAAAGCAGTTGCCGGTAGCCAGCCCCTTCGGCGTCTGTCCGGTGTGCGCCAGCCTGCCGGTGGCCAGCGTGGTGCGCGTGGGCGGGCAGTTCGAAGGCTACCGCTACCTGTGCTGCAGCCTGTGCGCGACCCAGTGGCACATGGTGCGGGTGAAGTGCTCGCACTGCGAAGACGTGGAGTCGGTGGCGTATCAGGCCATCGAGGGCCGCACGCCCGCCATCAAGGCGGAAACCTGCGACCACTGCCACACCTACCGCAAGATCTTCTACCAGGACAAGGACCTGCAGGTGGAGCCCGTGGCCGACGACCTGGCCAGCCTGATGCTGGACGTGCTGGTCGGCGAGGCCGGCTATTCGCGGGCCAGCGGCAATCCGTTGCTGTGGCACGGATCGGAGCCGGCGCCGGATCAGGGAGCGGAGCAGTAATGGCTGCGCAAGCGCCCGAAGGCGGGATGGCCGCGGTATCGGAGATTCCTGCACTGGACCGGCTGCTGAATGCGCCCGCGCTGCGCGCCGCGCTGGATGAGCATGGCCGCACGCAGGTGGTGGCGGCCTTGCGCCGCGACCTGGACGCGATGCGCCAACGCGCGCTGGCCGGCGGGCTGCCGCGCCAGGAACTCGACGCCGGCGCCGTGGCGGCGCGCGTGGCTGCGGCATTGGCCCGGTTGGCCGAGCCGAAGCTGCGGGCCGTGTACAACCTGACTGGCACGGTGCTGCACACCAATCTGGGCCGCGCGCTGCTGCCCGACGAGGCGGTGGCCTCGGTGCTGCGCGCGCTCACCACCCCCGCCAACCTGGAATTCGACCTGGACACCGGCGGGCGCGGCGACCGCGACGACCTGATCGACGAGCTGCTGTGCGAGCTGACGGGGGCGGAGGCTGCCACCGTCGTCAACAACAACGCCGCCGCCGTGCTGCTGATGCTGAACGCCCTGGCCGACCGCCGCGAAGCCGTGGTGTCCCGCGGTGAACTGGTCGAGATCGGCGGCGCGTTCCGCATCCCCGACATCATGAAGCGCGCCGGGGCCAAACTGGTGGAAGTCGGCACCACCAACCGCACCCATGCCGCCGATTACGAAAACGCCATCGGCCCGCGCACGGCCATGTTGATGAAGGTGCATTGCAGCAACTATGCGGTCACCGGCTTCACCAAGAGCGTGAGCGTGGCCGAGGTTGCGGCGCTGGCGCATGCGCGCGGCCTGCCGGCCACCGTGGACCTGGGCAGCGGCACGCTGGTCGACCTGACACAGTTCGGCCTGCCCAAGGAAGACACCGTGCGCGAGACCATCGCGGCCGGCGCGGACCTGGTGACTTTCAGCGGCGACAAATTGCTGGGCGGCCCGCAGGCCGGCCTGCTGGTGGGCCGCAAGGACCTGATCCGCAAGATCAAGAAGAACCCGCTCAAGCGCGCCCTGCGCGTCAGCAAGCTGACGCTGGCGGCGCTGGAGCCGGTGCTGGGCCTGTACCGCGCACCCGAATTCCTGGCCCAGCGGCTGACCACGCTGCGCTTGCTGACCCGTCCGCAGCGCGACATCCAGCCGCAGGCTGAACGCCTGCGCGGTGTTCTGGCACACGCGGCGGGGGAACACTACGCGGTCGAAGCCGTGCCCATGTTCAGCCAGATCGGCAGCGGCGCCTTGCCGGTGGATCAACTGCCCAGTTACGGCCTGGCCCTGCGCTACACCGGCGGCGGCCGCGCCGGGCGGCACCTGGACAAGCTGGAGACGCGACTGCGCCGCCTGCCGGTGCCCGTCATCGGCCGCATCGCCGACGACGCCCTGTGGCTGGACCTGCGCTGCCTGGAAGCGCGCGACGAAGCAGCCTTCGCCGCGCAGCTGGCGCAATTGGCGGAGCAGGCATGATCATCGGCACCGCCGGCCATATCGACCACGGCAAGACCACGCTGGTGCGGGCGCTGACCGGCGTCGATACCGACCGGCTCAAGGAAGAGAAGGCGCGCGGGATTTCCATCGAACTGGGTTATGCCTACACGCCCTTGCCCAATGGCGACGTGCTGGGCTTTATCGACGTACCCGGACACGAGAAGCTCGTGCACACCATGGCGGCCGGCGCCAGCGGCATCGATTTCGGCCTGCTGGTGGTGGCGGCGGATGACGGCGTCATGCCGCAGACGCGCGAACACCTGGCGATCCTGGCTTTGCTGGGCGTGGCGCGCGGCGCGGTGGCGTTGACCAAGACCGACCGCGCCGACGTCGCGCGCCAGCAGGCGGTGCGTGCTGAAATCGCTGAACTGGCTGCCGGAACCTTTCTGCAGGACGCGCCGCTGTACGCCGTGTGCGCGTCGCAGCCGGACGACGCGGGCGTGGCGGAACTGCAAGCCTATTTGCACGCCGAGGCCCAAGCCCTGCGCCAGCGCGACAGCGCGGGCCTGTTCAGATTGGCCGTCGACCGCGTGTTCACCCTGGCCGGCCACGGCACGGTGGTGACCGGCACGGCCCATGCCGGGCTGGTGCGCGCCGGTGACGATGCTGCCGACCTGCGCCTGATGCCCGCCGGCACACGCGTGCGCGTGCGCAGCATCCATGCCCAGAACCAGCCCAGCGAAACCGGCGCCGCCGGCCAGCGCTGCGCCTTGAATCTCGCGGGCATGGACAAGAACGCGATCGCGCGCGGCGACTGGATCGCGGACGCGCGCTGTTTCCTGCCGTCGCGCCATGTCGACGTGGCGCTGACGCTGCTGGCGTCCGCGGATGCGCCGGTGCGCGCCTGGGCGCCGCTGCATGTGCACATTGGCGCGGCGCGCCATGTGGCGCATGCCGTGCCGCTGAGCGCGGAATCGCTGGCGCCCGGACAGGCCGGCTGGGTCCAGCTGGTGTTCGACGAGCCCGTCTGCGTCATGCCGGGCGACCGCTATATCGTGCGCAATGCGCAGGCCACGCGCACGGTCGGCGGCGGCCGGGTGCTGGATCCGAACGGCCCGGACCGCAAGCGCCGTTCCGCCGCCCGCATGCAGTGGCTGCAAGCGCTGTCAGCCATGCTGGACGGTGCCGGCCTGCACCCGGTGCTGCAACATGCCGCGCTGGGGCTGGACGAAGATGCCTTGCAGCGCCTGACAGGCAAGCCGGTGCGGGATATCCCCGCGCCGCACGGGGCGCAGTGGCTGGAGGCGCGCACCCCGCAGGCGCCGCGCACCCTGATCCTGTCGGCGCACTGGGATGCGTTGCGTGCGCGCTTGGAGCAGGCTTTGGCGACGTTCCACCAGGGCGCGCCGGACGAACCAGGCCCGGACGGCCCGCGCCTGCGCCGCATGGCCATGCCCGTCGGCCCGGACGGGTTGTGGTTCGCCGTGCTGGACAACCTGCAGCGCGACGGCCGCATCGTGCGCAACGGCCCCTGGCTGCATCTGCCCGGCCATACCGCGATCCTGGCGCCCGAGGAAGCGGCGCTGGCCGCAAGGGTGCTGCCCTTGCTGGCGGCCGGCGCCTTCGACCCGCCCTGGGTGCGGGATATGGCCCGCACACTGAGCGAGTCCGAGGACCGCGTGCGGCAGCTGTTGCGCAAGCTGCTGCGGCGCGGCGAGGTCGCCCAGGTGGTGAAGGATCTGTTCTACCACCGCGATCAGGTGGCGGCGCTGGCTGCCTTGGCGGCAGACCTCGCGGCGCGGCCGGCGGGGCTGAACGCCGCGGTGTTCCGCGACGCCACGGACTTGGGCAGAAAACGCGCGATTCAGATCCTGGAATTTTTTGACCGCGTGGGATATACGCGGCGTTTGCGCGACACGCACGTGTTGCGCCATGAAAGCGCCTACGGCAGCACGCGCCAGGCGCAGTAACCGGTATCATGGGCGGCCACCACGGAAGGCATTCGTGCCCGGTGGCACGGCTGGGCTTCAAACCCAGTTGGGGACGTCAGACGTTCCCAGGTAGGTTCGACTCCTGCTGCCTTCCGCCATGCTTCGCTTAGCACCCTAGGCCCGCAGCATCGCCGTCACCACGCCGCCCACGCGGTCCGATTTCCAGTCCAGCTGCCCCAGGTGCCAATATCGGACGGATCCGCCGCGGTCCACCAGATAGTTCGCGGGCAGGCCGACCGCATCCCATTGCTTGGACGCCGTGCTGTTCCTGTCGTGCAGCACGGTGCCCGCGACCGGCCACTTCGCCAGAAAGGTGCTGATCTTGGCCGGCGAATCGCCCACGTTCACCGCCACCAGGCGCAGGCCTTCCTCGCGATGGCGCTTGGCCATGGCGGACATGATGGGGATTTCATCGCGGCACGGTTCGCACGAGGTGGCCCAGAAGCTGACGATGACCACATTACCGCGCCAGGCCGAGAGTTTTTTCTCGCGGCCGGAGAGATCGGGCAGAGCCAGGGACGGGGTGGGCGCGGTCCAGGGCGCCCAGTCCGGGCCAGTGGCTTTCTTGAGCGCATCGTCGCTGGCGGCCCGGGCATACCAGGGCAGCGCCGCCAGAGACAGGCCGGACTGCAGGAGTAGGCGGCGGCTGATCATGGCGGGTCCCCGGGGTGGACAGTGGATGGACTCAGAGGGAGAGAGGCTTGGCGCTGAGCTTGTAGCTGAAGCTGTCGGGATCCAGGCTGTCCAGCCTGCCGGCCGAGGTTTCCCCGTTGGGATACATCAGGAAGGGCACGGGCCCATGGGCGGCGCCGGGCAGGACCACGTCGTGGCCGTGGTTATAGGCCACCCAGTTCATCTCCCAGGCGCCGAACAGCATGACACGCGCGGCGCGCACCTTGGCGTCGGTCAACGGCAGTTCGCCGGGGGGCTCTTCCAGCATGACCTTGCGCACGTCGGCGGGGTCCACCGGCACCCAGCCGTAACCGGCGGCATAGAACTCGGCGCGGCAGTGCTGCGCCTTGGTGACGTCGCCCGCCTTGCCCAGGCTTTTGTAGCCGAACTCGGAGTTCGCCACGCGCAGGCCATAGGCGTCGCGCGCGGGAATGCCGGCGGCGCGGGCCAGCGCGACGAATAGCGAGTTGATGTCGGCGCACTTGCCGTTGAGGTCGTTGGCCGTGAGCATGTAGCGCACGTCGCCCACGCCGCAGCCGCGGGTGGACGCGGTCCTGCAGGTGTTCTCGACCACCCATTCGTAGATGGCGCGGGCCTGGGCCAGATCGCCGCGATGGCCGCGCGTGATGCGGTCGGCGGTGCTCTTGACGATGCCATCGGTGGGCAGCAGCGCGGTGGGCTGGAGGAATTCGCGCAGCGCGGCCGCGCTTTCCTGGGGAGCGCCGGCCGAGGGCGGCTGGCTCAGGTCCACGCGCCGGTTGCGGGTCTGGAAGCGGCTGGTGACCGTGACCCGGCGCGGCGCTTGCGCATCCGGCCATTGCACGGCCAGCATCTGCACACCGTAGCCGGGAGCCTGGGTCAGTTGGGCGACGCCGCTGCCGCTGACCTGCCAGGCGCTCTGCGCGCCGCGTTGGTAGGCGGTGTCCGCGGCATAGGGAACGGGGATCCAGATGCGCGCGTGGGCGCCGGGATCCTGCACAGTGATATCGGTGATCAGTTCAAAGGCGCGCCATCCGGCGCTGACGGGGGCGAGTTCCGCGCGCGCCACGCCTGGCAGTGTCGCGTTGACGGCGCACAAGGCGCCCGAGAAACGGAGAAAGTGTCGGCGATCCATGTAGCCCTCACTCACGGTGAAGATTGGCTGTCGGTGCGCCCGGGGCCGGGCGGCCGTCCGTTGCTGCGTGCTGCCGGATCATCATAGGGCCAATCCCGGGGGCGGTGCTATCCTTTTCCTCTGACCAACGGAGATTCAGATGACCACCCAGGATGTTGCCAGCGCGGCGGTGCCGCGATTGACTTCGCTTTCGCACGGCGGCGGCTGTGGCTGCAAGATCGCGCCGGGCGTATTGTCCGAGCTGCTCAAGCGCTTCGGCCCGGCGGTCAGCTACCCCGATCTGCTGGTGGGCACCGAGACGGCCGACGACGCGGCGGTCTACCGGCTGAACGATGAACAGGCGCTCATCGCCACCACCGACTTTTTCATGCCCATCGTGGACGACCCCTACGATTTCGGCCGCATCGCTGCGACCAACGCGCTGTCGGACGTGTATGCGATGGGCGGCACGCCCATCATGGCGCTGGCCATCGTGGGCATGCCCATCAACGTGCTGCCGCACAGCGTCATCGCCGACATCCTGCGCGGCGGCGAAGCCGTCTGCAAGGACGCTGGCATTCCGGTGGCGGGCGGCCATAGCATCGACTCCGTCGAACCCATCTACGGCCTGGCGGCGATGGGCCTGGTGCATCCCGCGCGCATCAAGCGCAATGCCGATGCGCGTGCCGGAGACGTGCTGATCCTGGGCAAGGCGCTGGGCGTGGGCATCCTGTCGGCCGCGCTGAAGAAGAACCGGCTTGACGACGCGGGCTACCGCGCCATGATCACCGAGACCACGCGCCTGAACCGGCCGGGCCCGGCGCTGGGCGCGATGGATGGCGTGCACGCCATCACTGACGTGACCGGCTTCGGCCTGTTGGGTCATACGCTGGAAATGGCGCGCGGCGCGCAACTGACGGCGCATGTGCGTCGCGATGCGCTGCCCTGGCTGCCCGGCGTGCAAGCCTTCGCGGCGGACGGCGTCATCACCGGCGCGTCCGGCCGCAACTGGGCGTCCTATGGCGCTTCCGTGCGCCTGGGCGAGGGCGTGACTGACACCGAGCGGGCCTTGCTGACCGATCCGCAGACCGCGGGCGGGCTGCTGGTGGCCTGCTCGCCGGACGCCGCGCAGGCGGTGCTGGACCTGTTCCGCCAGCACGGCTTCGAGCAGGCGGCCGTCATTGGCGACATGCGCGCGGGCGAGCCCGAAGTGCGCGTAGCCTGAAACGCGCGAGCCGCGCTAGCGCTTCTGGCCTGCGCGGCCCAGCTCCTGCACCTGGTAATTGATTTGCCAGTGCAGCAGCGGCGCGTAGGCGTTCAGCCGCACCTGTTCTTCCCATTGCTCGGCGCTGGCGTCCTGTTCTTCTCCCAGCGCCAGCCCCGACGGACCTGCCCAGGGCAGGATGCGGCCGGGCTTGTCCGGCCGGAATACCCCTTCATCGGTCAACAGCACGTGCCTGTTGTTGAAACCGAAGCACCAGGCCGGATCGGGCCGCGTGGCCAGCAGGTCGCAGCCGCTGCGGAAGTAGGGTGTATTCGGCAGGCTCAGGTGGTACAGCGTGGGCAGGATGTCCTTGTGGCTGCCCACGCGCGCCGGATCGTAGCGCGCCTGCGCCCGGTACGCCGGCGGCACATACAGGTAGAACGGTACCGCGCGCGCCAGCGCCGCGTCCTTCGGATCCTGATAGTCGATGCCCAGGATGTTGTGGTCGCCGGTTACGGCGACGATGGTCCGCGACCCGCTGTCCGAGGCCTTCAGGCGCGTGAGGAAGCCGCCCAACTGGTCGTTGGCGTAGCGCAGGGTGTCGAACGCCGCCGCCAGTGCATCCCAGGCCTTGAAGTAGGGCAGGCCAGCCACATCGTCCAGGGGCAGGCCGCCGCGCTGGCCGCCCTCGGGCACGATGAACGGGGGATGGTGGGTGGTCGACAAGGCCACGATGAATAGCGGCTGGCCGTCCCGGCTGCCTTGCGCCAGCCGCTCCTCGATGTAGCGGAACATGTACTCGTCGGGCACGCCCCAGGTTCCCGTCCGGGCTTGGGGATAGCGCGCCCTGAGGGTTTGCTGGTCCACGAATTCGTGCGCGCCCAGCTGGGTGGCGAAGACGCCGAGGTTGCGCCAGGTAGCGGCGCCGGACGTGACGAAGAGGACCCGGTAGCCGCGTTGCAGAAAGGGCGTGAAGGCATTGCTGGCGAAAGGCGTGTCCGCCGCCGAGGATTGGCCGACCGCCGCAATCGGGCTGCGCACCAGCAGCAGGCTCAATGATTCGATGGTGCCGTTGCCTTCGGCCACGAAGCGCTCGAATACCCAGTCCTCGCGCCAGTGCGGGCGCAGCGCGCCGAGCAGATCGCGGCCGGGACGGTCATAAGCGTTCAGATGCGCGCCCATGCTCTCCATGACCTGCAACACCACGTGCGGCGGCTGCGCGGCTGCCGTCGGGTTGGATCCGGTGGCGGCCATGAAGGGCCGCAGGCCGTCGTCCGGCCAGCCCAGGAAGCGCTCGTAGAGCAGGCGTCCCTCGCGCGCGGTGACGGGTTCGAAACGCTTGTCGTTGCCGCGGTCCGACAGCGCCCAGGAAAAGGCCGAGACGCCATTGGGCGCGATGTCGTTGAGCAGGCGCAGCGACGAGATGCTGGTGTCGTCCTTGTTGAGCGGGAACCTGCCCAATGAGCCCCTGCAGGCCAGCACGGTGATGCCGATGATCAGCGCGAACAGGAACAGGCTGGGCACGAATGCGCGGCGCTTGAGCGGCAGGCGCTGCACCCGGCTGCGCCAGCGGCGGCCGAGCCACCAGGTGCCTGCCAGCACCGCAGCCAGCAGCAGGCCGGCCTGCCCCAGCGGGTAGCCATGCCAGAGAGTCATCAGGATGGCGTGGGTATCGTCGTCGACCAGGCCGAACACGAAGATGTCGATCGACCGCGAGAACGTGGCGAAGTAGAAGACGCTGACGATGGTGATGGCGGCGAACAGCGTCGCCATGGCCGCGCCCAGCCCCGGCAGATAGCGGTGCCAGCGTTGTTGCAGGCCGGGCTGGGCAGCGGCGGCCATGGACAGCAAGAGCAGCGCCGAATAGGCGATGCTGGCGACCTTGATGTCGAACAGCAGCCCGGTTGCCAGGCTGCGCCGCACGTCCTGGGGCAGCGCGTCATATGTGCCGGGCGCGGCATAGCGCAGCAGCAGGTAGCCGCGCCCGGCGCTTTGCGCCAGCACGCTGATCAGCCACGGGGCCAGCAGGATCAGGAAGGAACGCTGAAAATTGGCGAACCAGTCTTGCCATCCCGGCGTCGGACGGAAAAGCCTTGTCAACATCTTGGGAGCGGGATTACGGACCAGCGCCGCAATCTACTGGAACAGCCGTCCCAAGTTATGAAGATCTGTATGGATTTTGTAGCGCGGAGCTGAAGTTGCCTATGCGGTCAGTTCACGCGCCGTGGCCTCGGCCTGTTCCATCAGCCAGCGCGTGACGACTTCCGCGTCCGGCGTGGCGCGGCGTGTATTGCGCACCAGCCAGTAGGCGTGCTCGGTGGCGCTGGCGGCCTGGCCGCCGACGGCCTCCAGGCGCTTGTCCGCAAGCATGGGCGCGATCAGCGCCAGCCGTCCCAGCGCGATGCCGTGGCCTGCCAGCGCGGCGTGCACGATCTGGTCGTACTGATTGAAGCGCAGCATGCCCCGGGTGGGCATGCGGCCCAGACCGCGCGCGTTCAGCCATTCCGACCATTGCAGCCAGGGGCGCGTCGGGTCGTCGAATTCCAGCAGCACGTGGCGCTGCAGCTCCTCGGCATCCAGCATGCGGGTCTTGAGCGAGGGGTGGGCCACCGGCACTACCGCCTCGCCGAACAGCCAGGCCGCATTGTCCGGCACGCCGTCGCGCAGGCTGTAGCGGATGGCGATGTCCACGCTTTCGCGGTCGATGTCGATCAACCGGTTGTCGGCCGCCACGCGCACGTCGATATGCGGATGCGCCGCCTGGAAGTCTCCCAGCCGCGGCAGCAGCCACAGCGAGGCCACGCCTATGGTCGTGGTCACGGTGACGGGGGTACGGCGCTCGGGCGCGCGCAGCTGCTCGGTCAGGTCGCCCAGCTGGCTCAGCCACACGTCGGCCATGCGGAACAGTTGCGCGCCTTCGGAGGTGAATGACACGCTGCGGAATCCGCGCACCAGCAGGGGCACGCCCAGGTGGGTCTCCAGCGCCCGGATCTGGCGGCTCACGGCCGACTGGGTCACATGCAGATCCTGCGCGGCCAGCGTGATGCTCATGCGGCGGCCCACGGCCACGAAACCTCGGACCAGATCAAGCGGCGGGAGTTTGGCCAGCGGATATGGCATTCGTGAAACTCATGCGTATCGGACGGAAATGTCGCTTGAGCAATAGTACCTCCAGGGCGTCCAATAGCACTCAGACGACGGGTGAAGGGGCGCAGCCCCGCAATCCGCCGCGATCGCCGCCGCCGCGGCCCAGGGGTACGCCATGATCCAGGTATGTTGCACTGCGGGAATGTCATTCCGCTTGGCCGGCGGCTCGACTATGCTGCTCAAGCACGCCTCGGGCGTCCGCATCGTGTGTCACGCCGGCACCTTGTGGCTGTCCGAGTACCGGCGCTTCGATGACAGCGTGCTTCAAGCCGGTGATTCCATCACCGTCGGCAGCGATCGCGATGTCGTTCTCAGCGGCCTGCCGGATGCGCAGGTCGCGCTAATTTCGTAGCCCCCGGAGCCCTTGTGATGACTGCGCCCCTGCCCGACACGCCCCGCATCGAGATGTGGTTCGATTTCGCCAGCCCATACAGCTATCTGGCGATCGAACGCATCGACGCCCTGGCGCAAGAGGCCGGGGTCCGGGTCGACCTGCGTCCCTTCCTGCTGGGTCCGATCTTCCAGGCCCAGGGCTGGAACGACACGCCGTTCCGGCTGTTTCCGGGCAAGGGCGCCTACATGATGCGCGACATTGCCCGCCTGGCCGAAAAGTACGGCCTGGTCTACAACCGTCCCCGCTTGTTTCCGCGCATGAGCGTGCTGCCCGCGCGCATTGCGCTGCTGGGTCAGGACGAACCCTGGGGCCGCGATTTCTGCGTGGCGGTGTTCCGCGCCAATTTCCAGCACGACCTGGATATCCAGTCCGAAGACGTGGTGCACGGGCTGCTGACGGACCTGGGGCTGGATGCCGCTGCCCTGATCGCCCGCGGTAAGTCCGAAGCCGCCAAGGAGGCGCTGCGCCGCCAGGTCGACCAGGCGCGCAACCTGGGCCTGTTCGGCGCGCCCACTTTCTTTGTCGACGGCGAGATGTTCTGGGGCAACGACCGTCTCGAAGATGCGCTGGAATGGACCCGCCGCGTGGCGCCCGCCAGCGCCTGGAACTCATCGGCCGCGCGTCCCTGAACGCTGCCCAAGCAAGTTTTTTCGTCAACGCGACTTCAGCAATGAAAAACGCCAGCAGTGCCTATCGCGGCGCGCCCATGCCGGGCGGCCGTTCGTTCACGCAATTCCGGGCCGCGCGCATCCGGCGCGTGTCGTTCCAGTGGAAACAGGCGGCCGAGGCCGGCACGCCGGACAAGGGCAGTCCGCAAGGCGGCCCGCGGGGCCGCTAGGGCCCCGCGCGAAACGCCGGCAGGGTCAGGTCAGCCCTTGCTGACGGGCGCCACCCGCGCCCACTCCTCGTCCGAATACAGCCGTGAACGCAGCAGGAAGCGCTTGCCTTCCGCGCTGTCCAGCGAGAAGGCGCCGCCCCGGCCGGGCACGGCGTCGATGATGAGCTGGGTGTGCTCCCAATAGGCGAACTGGTCCTCGCCCATGTAGAACGGGCAGCCTTCCAGTTCGCCCAGCAGCACGTCCGAACCCCCCACCATGAATTCGCCCTGGGCGTAGCACATGGGCGAACTGCCGTCGCAGCAGCCGCCGGACTGGTGGAACATCAGCGGGCCATGCTTGGCCCGCAATGTCTCGATCAGGCTGCGCGCCTCGTCGGTGGCGACCACGCGCGGCGTTTGCTCTGCCATGTCAGGCTCCTTTGAGGCGCGCCGGGCCTCGCGGCCCGGCGCCGGAACACAAGCAGGTCAGAAGAAACCCAGCTTCTTCGGCGAGTAGCTCACCAGCAGGTTCTTGGTCTGCTGATAGTGGTTGAGCATCATCTTGTGGTTCTCGCGCCCGATGCCGGACTGCTTGTAGCCGCCAAACGCCGCATGCGCCGGATAGGCGTGATAGCAGTTGGTCCACACGCGGCCCGCCTTGATGGCGCGCCCCATGCGATAGCAGGTGTTGGCGTCGCGCGACCACACGCCCGCGCCCAGGCCGTAGAGCGTGTCGTTGGCCAGGGCCAGCGCGTCGTCGGCGTCCTTGAAGGTCGTCACGGCCACCACCGGCCCGAAGATCTCCTCCTGGAACACGCGCATCTTGTTGTGGCCCTTGAACACCGTGGGCTGCACGTAATAGCCGCCTTCCAGCGCGCCCTGCATCTGCGCGCGCGAGCCGCCGGCCAGCACGTCGGCGCCTTCCTGCTTGCCGATGTCCAGATACGACAGGATCTTCTCCAGCTGTTCGGTGGAGGCCTGCGCGCCCAGCATGGTGTCCGCGTCCAGCGGATTGCCTTGCTTGATCTCGGCCACGCGCTTCAAGGCGCGCTCCATGAACTTGTCGTACAGCGATTCCTGGATCAGCGCGCGGCTGGGGCAGGTGCAGACTTCGCCCTGGTTCAGCGCGAACATGACGAAGCCTTCGACCGCCTTGTCGAGGAAATCGTCGTCCTGCGCGGCCACATCGGCGAAGAAGATGTTGGGCGACTTGCCGCCCAGCTCCAGCGTGACGGGAATGATGTTCTGCGAGGCGTACTGCATGATGAGCCGGCCGGTGGTGGTTTCGCCGGTGAAGGCGATCTTGGCGATGCGCTTGTTGGAGGCCAGCGGCTTGCCGGCTTCCAGGCCGAAACCCGTCACCACATTCAAGACGCCCGGGGGCAGGATGTCGCCGATCAGTTCCATCAGCAGCAGGATGCCCAGCGGCGTCTGTTCGGCCGGCTTGAGCACCACGCAGTTGCCCGCGGCCAGCGCCGGCGCAAGTTTCCACGCCGCCATCAGGATGGGGAAGTTCCACGGGATGATCTGGCCGACCACGCCCAGCGGTTCGTTGAAGTGGTAGGCCACCGTGTCGCTGTCGATCTCGGACAGCCCGCCTTCCTGGCTGCGGATGCAAGAGGCGAAGTAGCGGAAGTGGTCGATCGCCAGCGGGATGTCGGCGGCGCGCGCTTCGCGGATGGGCTTGCCATTGTCCCAGGTCTCGGCCGTGGCCAGGCGCTCCAGGTTCGCCTCCATGACATCGGCGATCTGCATCAGCATGTGGGCGCGCTGGGCGGCCGGCGTGGCCCCCCACTTGGGTGCGGCGCGATGCGCGGCGTCCAGCGCCAGTTCGATGTCGCGCTCCTTCGAGCGGGCATTGCGGGTCAGCACCTGGCCCGTGACCGGCGTGACGTTGTCGAAGTATTCGCCGTCGGCGGGCTTCTGCCATTTGCCGTCGATGAAATTGTCGTACTGCGTCTTCAGGTCCAGGCGCGTGCCGTAGGTGTCGGGGGTGATGCGGGTCGCGATGTCCATGCTTGTCTCCGGTATTGTGGGATAGCGGCAGTGGGCTGCCTGTCCTGTATCAAGCAAGGAGCGTGCCAGTCGGGGCTTCCCCGCTGGACAGCCCGGGCCACGCGTGCGAAAGTAGATTTTCAAAGCGGGTGATGTGCAGTAGCGCCCCTCGAAGACCGGCCCGCCGCCGGGCCGCCCCAAGGCGGGCCAGCCCCCTTGGGGGGCAGCAAGCCCGCGCAGCGGGTGCGGCGTGGGGGCACTTTCCCTGTCGCTTTTTGCGACATCGTCGCGGAACAGGTGTCGCAGAATGCCTGTCCCAGGAGACATGCATGGCCACTCAGTCCCGTCAGCACGCGCTGACGCAAGCGCGCCTGCTGTTCAACCAGCAAGGCGCGGTGCCCGGCGGCATGGTCGCCGAGCCCATCCTGCGGTCGTGGCGGCGCTGCGCCGACCTGGGCTTCGACATGCGCGGCGTGCGCCGCGCCGAACTCATGACCCAGGGCGAGCTGCGCGAGGCCCAGCAGCGCAACGAGGCGCTGCGCCGGCTGTCTGAACCCGCCATGTCCCTGCTGCGCCGCCAGGCCGGCGGCAGCGGCGGCTTGGTCATCCTGTCCGACGCGCAAGGCCTGGTGCTGGACTCCGACGGCGACACCGGCTTCGCCCAGCGCGCCTCGCGCGTGGCGCTGATGCCCGGCGCGCCCTGGGACGAAGCGGCGGCAGGCACCAACGCCATCGGCACGGCGCTGGTGGAAGGCCGGCCCATTGCCGTGCATGGCGCGGAACACTATTTCGAACCCAACCGTATCCTGACCTGCGCTGCCGTCCCCATTACCGACAGCGAGGGCCGCACGCTGGGCGTGCTGGACCTGTCCAGCCCCGCGCGCGACCTGCGGCCCGATGTGCTGGAGCTGGTGCGCGCCGCCGTGGACCTGATCGAGCACCGTTTGTTTGAACAGGCCTACGAGCAGCACGCCGTGCTGCGGCTGCACGTGGACCATGCCGGGCTGGGCGCGCCCGGCGAGGGCCTGCTCGCCTTCCAGGGCGACCTGCTGATCGGCGCCAACCGCCGCGCCTTGCAGGCGTTGGGCCTGGCGCCCACCGCCCTGGGCGTGTACCGCTACGCCGACGTATTCGATGGCGATATGGAACGCTGCCCCGACGCGGCCGGCAGGGTGCAGGCGCGCTCGGGCGCCGTGTACCACGCGCGCTTGCGCTGGCCGCGTTCGCGCGCGCCGCAGGCGCCCGCGCGGCCAGCGCTGCCGCCCGCTGCAGGCCCGCGTCCCGCCGCGCCGAATTTCGATGCCGCGACCCTGGGCGCGCTGGCGCGCGCCGTGCACCTGTCGGATGCGGGCGTGTCCATCCTGCTGCAGGGCGAAACCGGCGTAGGCAAGGAAGTGTTCGCGCGCCAGCTGCATGCGCGCAGCCAGCGCGCGTTGGGGCCTTTCGTGGCGGTGAACTGCGCGGCCTTGCCTGAAAGCCTGATCGAATCCGAACTGTTCGGCTACGAAGACGGCGCCTTCACCGGTGCGCGGCGCCAGGGCAGCAAGGGACTGCTGCGCCAGGCGCATGGCGGCGTGCTGTTCCTGGACGAGATCGGCGATATGCCGCTGATGCTGCAATCGCGCCTCTTGCGCGTGTTGCAGACGCGCGAAGTTTCGCCGCTGGGCGCGGCGCGGCCGGTGTCCGTGGACTTCGCGCTGGTGTGCGCGACGCACCGGCCTTTGGCGCACGAAGGGCCCGATGCGCCGGTGCGCCCGGACCTGTATTTCCGCATCGCCGAATACACCGTCACGCTGGAGCCGCTGCGCGCGCGCGCCGACCGCCTGGAATTGCTGCGCGGCCTGTGGGCGGCGCAAGGCGCGGGACCGGTCCTGCCGCCCGATATCGAAGCCATCCTGGTTGCGTACGCGTGGCCAGGAAACTATCGGCAACTGGTGGCCGTGCTGCGTACGCTGCACGTGCTGGCGGGGCCGGCGGGCGTGGTCGACGCCGACATGCTGCCTGCCGACATTCGCGGCGCGGCGGCAGCGCCGCAATCCACGGGCGGCGACGCGGATCCCGCAAATCTGCAGGCCATGACGGACGCCGCGATCCACAACGCCCTGGCCGCCCATGGCGGCAATGTCAGCCGCGCGGCGCGGGCGCTGGGCGTGCACCGCAGCACGCTCTATCGCCGCTTGCCGCGTCCGGCCTAGCGAAATTTTCCGCTTTCTGCGCGCGCCGTTGCGGCGGTGCGCAGGCGCCTGGCGTGTGCGCGCAAGGCGTGCACAAAAACTATCTTTTGAAGATAAGTTAACTATCCCAGCGCAAGGGAAGAACTGCTTACGATGCCCCCATCCCCTTCAACCCAGGTGATGACATGGCAAGCAACGAGCTGTTCTACGACGACTTTGAAATAGGCCGTCTCTTTCCCCCCAGCCGCTACAGCATCTGCGCCGCGGACAGCGACGCGTTCATCGGCACCTTCGAACATTCCCCAGTCCTCGACGGCAGCGGCCGTGCCGTATCGCGGCAGGGCGGCGGCGCGCCCGTGCGCAGCGTGCATCCGGTCCTGGTCGGCAGTTTCCAGCCGCAGCATGCGGCCTTTGCCTGGCCGACGGGCGTGCTGCACGCCCGCGAGAAAGTCCGCCTGCTGGCGCCCGTGTATCCGGGCGAAGAACTGGAGGCCAGCGTGCTGGTGAAGGACAAGTACCTGAAGAACGATAAACGCTTCGTGGTGCTGGAGATCACCGTCCGCAAGCTGGAAAACGCGCGCGTCGCCCTGGTGGCGGAACGCAGCCTGGTTTGGCCCAACTGAGGAGGCCCGCATGGAATTCAAGGTAGGCGACACGTTCCGTTGCGCCGCGCGCGGCGTGGGGCAGGAAGACATCAACCGCTTCGGCGCCTTGCACGGCACCACCGGCCGCACGCACACCGATCCGGAGTACGCGCGCAACAGCGTCTTCGGCGGCGTCATCGTGCAGGGGGCGCTGGTCATGGCGCCGGTGCTGGACATGGTGGCCGACTTGCTCGGCGACGCACGGTTCGATGGCTGCGAGATCGAGGCGAAGTTCGTGGCGTTCACGCGGCCGGGAGACGCGGTGGACGTGGCGTTCGAAGTGACCCGCAGCGAACCCGGATGGCTGGAGCTGGCGTATGCCTGCGCGCTGCCTGATGGAAAGAAGGTGCAGGTGGGAACCATCACCCGCCGCCGCGGCTGAACACTGGCCGCAACACAAAACAAGCATAAGGAGACAATCTTGAAACGCATCCTGCAAAGCCTGGTCCTTTCCTGCGCGGCCATGAACGCGACGGTCGCGCTAGCCGCGCCGTATCCCGACAAACCCATCCGCATGATCGTGCCCGCCGCGGCCGGCGGCGCCGCCGATACGCTGGCGCGCATGATAGGCCGGGGGCTGACGGAGAAATTCGGCCAGCCCGTGGTCATCGAGAACAAGCCCGGCGCGGCCGCCATCGTGGGCATGTCGGCCATCGCCAAGGCGCCCGCCGACGGCTACACCCTGGGCATGACCTTCTCGGGGGCGATGTCCATCAATCCTTCGCTGTACCAGCAGCTGCCCTACGACCCGGTGAAGGACTTTGCGCCCATCACCATCGTGGCCGTCTCGCCCCTGGTCATTGCCGTCAGTCCCAAGCTCGGGCCGAAGTCACTGGGCGAATTCCTGGCCCTGGCGAAGAAGGATCCCGGCAAGCTGACTTTCGGTTCGGCCGGCACGGGATCGACGCAGCATCTGTCCATGGAGCTGCTCAAGTCGACCGCGGGCGTGGACATGCTGCACGTGCCTTACAAGGGCAGTTCGGCGGCGCTGGTCGACGTGCAGTCGGGCTTGATCTCCGCCGTCAGCGACAACGCGATCACGCTGGTGCCGCTGATCCAGTCGGGGCAGCTGGTGCCCCTGGCGGTGGAAACCGCGCAGCGCATCCAGTCGCTGCCGCAAGTACCTACCGTGGCCGAATCCGGCTATCCGGGATTCCAGGCGGCAGGCTGGTATGGGCTGCTCGCGCCCGCCGGCACGCCGCAGCCCGTCGTGGCGCAGCTCAACGCCGCGTTGCGCGAGATGGTGGGCAAGCCCGACTTCACGCAATGGCTGCGGCAACAGGGCATGGAGCCGCAGACTGATACGCCCGAGGGCTTCGGGCGCTACATCGGTCAGGAAAAGGACAAGTGGGCCCAGGTCATCAAGACGGCCAAGGTGCCGCTGCAGGCATCGCGCTGAACACCGGCGGCGAGGCCGCCATCACTCCAGGACAACCATGCAAGCCGTAACTTCCACGCTTAGCGGAAACATCCGCGCCATCGTCATCGACCATCCACCGGTCAACGCCACGTCACAGGCGGTGCGCGCCGGCCTGCTGCAGGCCATTGAGCAGGCAGTGGGCGATGACGAGACCCAAGCCATCGTCATCGCCTGCGCCGGCGCTACCTTCGTGGCCGGGGCCGACATCAAGGAGTTCGGCAAGCCGCCGCTGGACCCGCACCTGTCGGAGGTGATCCACGCCATCGAATCCAGCGCCAAGCCCGTGGTCGCGGCGATCCACGGTTCCGCGCTGGGCGGGGGGCTGGAACTGGCCCTGGGCTGCCACTACCGGGTGGTGGATGCGCAAGCCCGCCTGGGCCTGCCCGAGTCCACCCTGGGCATCATCCCCGGGGCTGGCGGCATCCCCCGGCTGCTGCGCTTGGCGGGCATCGACAAGGCGCTGGACATGGCCGCGGGCGGCAAGCCGATAGGCGCGGCAGAAGCGCTGGAAGCCGGAGTGGCCGACGCGCTGGCGCAGGACGATGTCCGGGCCGCCGCCATTGCGTTCGCCCAGCGCCTGCTGGCGCAGGGCCAGGGGGTGCGGCGCACACGGGAATTGCCGGCGCAGGCCTGCGAACCTCAGGTGTTCGAAGCCGCGCGCGCCAGGTTCCAGGCCAGCCATCGCGGCCAGTTGGCGCCGCAGGCTTGCGTCGATGTGGCCGTGCGCAGCGTCGCCTCGAGTTTCGAAGACAGCGTGGCCTATGGCCGCGAGCGGTTCCGGGAACTGGTGACGTCGCCCCAGGCGCAAGCCTTGCGCCACGCCTTCTTCGCCGAACGTGTGGCGACCAAGCCCGCCGGCCTGCCGGCCGAGGATGCGGCGCCGGTGCGCAAGGCAGGCGTGGTCGGCGCCGGCACGATGGGCACGGGGATCGCGATGTGTTTCCTGAATGCGGGTATCCCTGTGGTGCTGGTCGAGCAGAACGAAAAGGTGCTGGCGTCCAGCGTCGAGACCATAGGCAAGACCTACCGCAACGACGTGGCGAAGGGACGCATCACCGAAGCCACGCAGCGCGCGCGCGGCGACGCGCTGACGCCGACGCTGCAATACGAGCCGCTGCGCGACTGCGACCTCGTGGTGGAGGCCGTCTTCGAGGACATGGGCATCAAGCGGCAGGTGCTGGCCAGTATCGAAGAGAACCTGCGGCCGGACGCGCTGATCGCCACCAATACCTCGTTCCTGGATATCGATGCATTGGCAGCGGGCCTGCGCCGTCCGGAGAATGTCGTCGGCATGCATTTCTTCAGCCCCGCCCACATCATGAAACTGCTGGAGAACGTGCGCGGCGCGCGCAGTTCGCCGCGGGCGCTGGCCACGACCCAGGCCTTGGGCAAGCGCCTGGGCAAGGTGGCGGTGATGGTGGGGGTGTCCGACGGCTTCGTCGGCAACCGCATGCTGGCGCGACGCACCCGCGAGTGCTACTTCATGCTGGAGGAAGGCGCGCTGCCCGAGCAGGTCGACCGCGTGCTGTGCGAGTTCGGCTTCCCGATGGGGCAGTTCCAGCTGAACGACCTGGCGGGCCTGGACGTTGCCTGGCGCAACCGCCAGAGCCGGCTGGACCGGTTGAGCGAACGCGAGGCGGCCTGCAATATCCTCGACGAAATCGTCGCGGCGGGACGGCTGGGGCAGAAGACCGGCGCGGGATTCTATACCTATGACGCGCAGCGCAAACGTTCGGTGGACCCCGCCATTTCCGAACTGATCGTGCGCAACGCGGAAAGGCGCGGCATCACGCGGCGCGCCATTTCCGACGACGAGATCCTGGAGCGCTGCCTCTACGCCATGATCAACGAAGGGGCGCTGATCCTGGGCGAAGGCGTCGCCAGCCGGCCGGAAGACATCGACACCATCTGGCTCAACGGCTACGGCTTTCCGCGCTGGCGCGGCGGTCCGATGTTCCATGCGGACCAGATCGGCGCGGCCCGCATCTGCGAGCGCATCCGCCACTACGCCAGCCAGGCAGGCGAGCTGTACTGGACGCCCGCGCCGCTGCTGCTCGCCCAGGCGCGCGACGGTGGCGCTTTCCATGCCCGCTGAGGTTTTTCCTTCTCTCATCCACGTACACACATCCTATGTCTAACAGAGAACCTCCGCTTGGCGGCATCACGGTGCTGGATATGACCCGCATCATGGCGGGCCCCTGGTGCACACAGAACCTGGCCGACCTGGGCGCCGAAGTGCTGAAGATCGAACGCCCGCTGTCGGGCGACGACACCCGGGGCTGGGGGCCGCCCAACCTGATGGACGCCGAAGGCCGGCGCACGCAGGAATCGGCGTATTACCTGGCCGCCAACCGCAACAAGAAGTCGTTGGCGCTGGACATCGCGACCCAGGCCGGCGCGGACGCGGTGCGCCGGCTGGCAGCCGGCTGCGACATCTTCGTCGAGAATTTCAAGGTGGGCGGCCTGCGCAAGTACGGCCTGGACTACGCCAGCCTGCGGGAGCTGAATCCGCGCCTCATCTATTGCTCCATCACGGGCTTCGGCCAGGACGGGCCCTACGCGGAAAAGCCCGGCTATGACTTCGTGATCCAGGCGCTGGGCGGATTGATGAGCATCACCGGTGAAAAGGATGCGCTGCCTGGCGGCGGTCCGCAAAAGGCCGGCAATGCCGCCGCCGACCTGATGGCGGGCATGTACGCCACCAGCGCCATCCTCGCGGCGCTGCATGAGCGCAGCCGCAGCGGCCTGGGCCAGCACATCGACATCTCCATGCTGGATTGCCAGGTAGCGGCGCTGGGCGTGCAGAACTTCAATTACTTCCTGTCTGGCGAGGTGCCGCGGCGCGAAGGCAATGCCCACGTCAACCTGGCGCCTTACCAGGTGTTCGAGGCTGCGGATGGCTATGTGGTGCTGGGGGTCGGCAACGACGGCCAGTTCCAGAAGTTCTGCGCGGCCGCGGGACGCCCGGATCTGGCCGAGGACGAGCGCTATCGGACCAATACCGGCCGCGTGCTCGGCAAGGGCACGCTCATTCCCGATCTGGAGCGGTTGTTCCTCACGCGCGGCCGCGACGAATGGGTCAGCCTGCTGGATGCCGCCGGGGTGCCGGTGGGCGTGATCAATGACATCGCCCAGGTCCATCAGGACCCGCAGGTGCGGGCGCGAGGCCTGAAGTTCTCGTTGCCGCATCCGGTTTGCGGCAGCGTGCCGCAGGTCCGCAGTCCGATGCGTTTCTCGGGCAGTCCGGTCGCCTACCGCAATGCGGCACCCTTGCTGGGCGCCGACACACAGAGCGTCTTGAGCGCCAGGCTCGGATGCACCGAAGCCGAAATCGCGGCGCTGCAACAGCCCGCGAACCATGGAGAATCACGATGAGCAGCGCACCAACCGCCGACACGGGGACGCAGAAGCAGTACTTCGACCATCTGGCGCAGGGGCGCTTCCTGATCCAGCGCTGCGCGGATTGCGCGCGCCACGTGTTCCATCCGCGCGAAATCTGCCCGCATTGCGGCAAGGATGCGCTGGCCTGGGTCGCGCCAGCGGGACGGGCCACCGTCTACAGCTGCACCACTGTTGCGCGCAAGCCCGAGGCCGGCGGCGACTACAACGTTTCGTTGGTCGATCTGGAGGAGGGCGTGCGGATGATGTCCAACGTTGTGGGCATGCCGCCTGAGCAGGTGCGCATCGGCATGGCGGTAAAGGCCGTGATCGGCGAGCGCGACGGCGCCGCCGCCGTGCTGTTCGAGGAGGCGCGGCGATGAACTACCGGCAACTGCGGGGTAAGACGGTCATCGCCGGCGTCGGCCACTTCGGCCTGGGCCAGGCGCCGGGCTATACGGACATGGAACTGCTGGTGCGGGCCGCCCATGCGGCAGTGCGGGATGCGGGCCTGCAGATGCGCGACATCGACGGCATCGCGACGTCCAGCGTGGCGGCCAGCATGTGGCCGATGTCCGTCATCGAAACCCTGGGCATCCGCCCCACCTATATCGATGGAACCTGCCTGGGCGGCTCCAGCTTCATGTCTTACATCCTGGCGGCAGCCCATGCGCTGGATTCGGGGCAGTGCAACGCCGTGCTGGTCTGCTACGGCAGCGCGCAGAAGACGGCCGCCGTCGGGCGCTCGGCGATCGCCGCCACGCGCAAGGCGCTGGATCCCCAACCCTACGAAATGCCCTATGAGCCGCTGAACCCGCCCAGCGCCTATGCGCTGGCCGCCAAGCGCCACATGCACGAGTTCGGTACGCGCCGCGAGGACCTGGCCGAAGTCGCGGTGGCGGCGCGCCGCTGGGCGCAACTCAATCCCGAAGCCTATTCCCGCGAGCCCCTGTCGATCGACGACGTGTTGGGCGCCCGCAGGGTATCGGATCCCCTGACGGTCCGCGATTGCTGCCTGGTGACGGATGGCGCGGGCGCCTTCGTGATGACGCGGGCCGACCGCGCGCGGGATCTGCCGCAACCGCCCGCCTACATCCTGGGCAGCGCGACGGCCGTATGGAACCGCCAGATATCCGCGATGGAGAGCCTGACCACCACCGCGGCGCGCCAGTCGGGCGCGCTGGCGTTCGAGATGGCCGGGTACCGCCCGGCCGACATCGACGTGGCGCAGCTGTACGACGCCTTCACCATCAACACCATCCTGTTCCTGGAAGACCTGGGATTCTGCGCCAAGGGCGAGGGCGGAGCCTTCGTGCGCGACGGCGGCATCGCCCCGGGCGGCAGGCTGGCGGTGAACACGAACGGGGGCGGGCTGTCCTGCGTGCACCCGGGCATGTACGGGGTGTTCCTGGTGATCGAAGCGGTGCGCCAGCTGCGCGGCCAGGCGGGCGAGCGGCAGGTCCGGGATGCGCGCCTGGCGCTGGCGCACGGCAACGGCGGCACGCTGTCCAGCCAGTCCACGGTCATTCTGGGCGCCGAGGGTACCTGCTGAGGTCCCGCCTCAGGCGGCCCGCGCGATCCCGTAGATTTCCTCGATCAGGGCGGCGCGGACCGATTGCCGGTTCCACAGCAGGCCGACGCTGCGGAAGTGCTCGTCGCCCGGCAGGGGGATCTTGCGCAGCCCGGAGTCCGGGCGCAGTTCGCCGGCGCCGTCCGGCACCAGGGACACGCCCAGTCCCTGGCCCACCAGCAGTGCGATGACCTCGATGGACGCGGTTTCGATCCGTATCTTGGGCCGTATGCTGTGCTGCCGGAAGTAGTTGGCGGCGAGCTGTCCGCCCCACAGCTTGCGGTCGTAGCAGATCAGCGGATTGGCGCGCAGCAGCTGGTGCGGGTCCGTTTCGGTCAGCGAGGCCGGCGCCAGCACCACCAAAGGCTCGTCGCGCACCCGCCGCCATTCCAGGTTCTTGGGCATCTGGAACTGCGGCTGCAGTATCAGCGCCGCGTCCATCTCGCCGTCACAGATCTTGCTGTAGAGATTGACGGAATAGCCCTTGACCAGGCTGATTTCCAGATTCGGATACCGGGCGATGAGCCGCGCCAGCAGCGTGGGCATCAGCGTGGTCATGGCCGAATCGAACGCGCCCAGGGTGAGGTGGCCGAACACCACCGGCCCCTGGGACGCGGCCTTCAGGTTGCGCACCTCTTCCATGACGTGCTTGGCCTGCGCCAGGATTTGCGCGCCTTCGACCGTGGGTTTGACGGTGCGGCCGGAACGCACCACCAGCTTGAAGCCGAGCTCGTCCTCGACCTTCTTGATGCGCTGGTTGACCGCTGCCGGCGTCAAGCCGTTCTTGCGCGCGACCTCGGCGATCGAACCCTGCTCGATGACCTGGATGAAATTGAGCAGGAAGGTGGTGTCCATGGGCTCCCGGGCGGGCGGTCAGCCCATCAGGCGCGCAAGTTCCGCGCCCGGATCCTTGGCGCGCATGAAGGCTTCGCCCACCAGGAAGGCATTGACCTTGTGCTGGCGCATCAGCTGCACGTCTTCCGGCCTGAGGATGCCGCTTTCGGTCACGACGCGCTTGCCCGCGGGGATCTGGGGCAGCAGGTCCAACGTGTTCGACAGGCTGGTCTCGAAGGTGCGCAGGTTGCGGTTGTTGATGCCGAGCAGCGGCGTCTTCATGGTCAGCGCGATCTCCAGCTCCTTGGTGTCGTGCACTTCCACCAGCACGTCCATGCCCAGTTCCATCGCCAGCGTTTCATAGTCGCGCAGTTGCGCGGGGCTGAGCGCGGCCACGATCAGCAGCACGCAGTCCGCGCCCATGGCGCGCGCGGCGATGATCTGGTACGGATCGATCACGAAGTCCTTGCGCAGCACCGGCAGCGAGCATGCCGCGCGCGCCTGGCGCAGGTGGTCGTGGGAACCCTGGAAGAACTGCACGTCGGTCAGCACCGATAGGCAGGCCGCGCCGTGCACCGCGTACGAAGACGCGATTTCCGGGGGGACGAAAGGGTCGCGCAGCACGCCCTTGGAGGGCGAGGCCTTCTTGATTTCAGCGATGACGCCGGGCTTGCCTTGCGCAATCTTGTCTTCGATGGCTTGGGCAAAGCCACGCACGTCCTGCCGCGCCTGCGCTTCGCGCAGGACTTCGGCTTCGCTGCGCATCTGGCGAGCGGCGGCGACTTCCTCGGCCTTGACGGCGAGGATCTTCGCGAGAATATCGTTCATTTCAGGAATTTCCGGGTATATGCGCAGAATTCTTCCAGCTTGGCTCGAGCCGCGCCGGTGGAGATCAATTCGAATGCTAGTGCTAAGGCTTCGGGAATGGAATCGGCTTTATTGCCAGCATAGATGGCGAGTCCCGCATTGAGCGCGACGATGTCGCGGGCGGTGCCCTCGACATTTTCAAGCGCCTCTATGACAAGCTCGCGCGATTGTTCGCGATTGGACACCTTGATGCTCCGGTTGGACATCATGGATAGCCCGTAGTCCTCGGGATGGATCTCATATTCGAGGACTTTTCCGTCCTTGAGTTCCCCGACCAGGGTGGCGCCGCCCAGCGAGGCCTCGTCCATGCCGTCCTTGCCGTGCACCACCAGCACATGGCGCGAACCCAGGCGTTCCAGCACGCGCACCTGGATGCCGACCAGGTCGGGGTGGAATACGCCCATCAGCTGGTTGGCGGCGCCGGCCGGATTGGTCAGCGGGCCCAGGATGTTGAAGATCGTCCGCACGCCCAGCTCCTTGCGGACGGCGGCCACGTTCTTCATGGCGCCATGGTGGGCAGGCGCGAACATGAAGCCGATGCCGGTGGCCTGGATGCACTCGGCCACCTGCTCGGGCGTGAGCACCAGGTTGGCGCCCAGGGCTTCCAGCACGTCGGCGCTGCCGCTGGAGGACGAGGCGCTGCGGTTGCCGTGCTTGGCGATCGGCACGCCGGCCGCCGCCGCTACGAACATGGCGGTGGTGGAAATGTTGAAGGTGTGGCTGCCGTCGCCGCCGGTGCCGCACATGTCCAGCAGGTCGGCCGGGTTGGGCGTGACCACGGGCGTGGCGAATTCGCGCATGACCTGCGCGGCCGCGGTGATCTCGCCTATGGTTTCCTTTTTCACGCGCAGGCCCATCAGCAAGGCGCTTGCGATCTGCGGCGACATTTCGCCGCGCATCAGCATGCGCATCAGATGCAGCATTTCGTCGTGGAAAATTTCGCGGTGTTCAATGCAGCGCGTCAGCGCTTCGGCGGGGGAAATAGTCACGATGCGTCCTTCTTAGGCGAGGTTCAGGAAATTGCGGAGCAGGGCATGGCCGTGCTCGCTGAGCACCGACTCGGGATGGAACTGTACTCCGTATAGCGGCAGGGTCTTGTGGCGCACGCCCATGATGTCGCCGTCCGGCGCGGTCGCGGTCACGGCCAGGCAGTCGGGCAGGGTGGCGGGGTCTATGGTCAGCGAGTTGTAACGGATCACGGTGTACGGGGTGGGCAGACCAGTGAAGAGGTCCGTGCCCGTGTGCGAGATTTGCACCGTCTTGCCGTGCATGATCTGCTGCGCCCGCACGATGTCGCCGCCGTAGGCCGCGCCGATGGCCTGATGGCCCAGGCATACGCCCAGGATGGGCTTCTTGCCCGCGAAGGCCTGGATCACGGGCACCGAGATGCCGGCCTCGGCCGGCGAGCAGGGACCGGGCGACACGCAGATGCGGTCGGGGTTCATGGCGGTGATCTCTTCCAGCGTGATCTGGTCGTTGCGCGCCACGCGCACGTCCTCGCCCAGTTCACCGAGGTACTGAACCAAGTTGTAGGTGAAAGAGTCGTAGTTGTCGATCATCAACAGCATTTAATTCTCCTGTAGGGCCGCCCGGCGGCCCGGATATGTCCGGTGGGGGCGGGGCCTCAGATGGGCTCGTCCAGGCCGTGCTGCACCTGCTCCGCCGCGCGCAGCACCGCGCGGGCCTTGGCTTCGGTTTCGGCCCATTCGGCTTCAGGGTTGGAATCGGCCACGATGCCGGCGGCGGCCTGCACGTACAGCGTGCCGTCCTTGATGACGCCGGTGCGGATGGCGATGGCCACGTCCATTTCGCCGCCGTAGCTCAGGTAGCCGGCCGCGCCGCCGTAGATGCCGCGGCGCACGGGTTCCAGCTCGTCGATGATCTTCATGGCCTCGACCTTGGGCGCGCCGGTCAGGGTGCCGGCGGGGAAGGAGGCGCGCAGCACGTCCATGCTGCTCATGCCCGGGTTCAGCGTGCCGGTGACGTTGGACACCAGGTGCATCACGTGCGAATAGCGTTCGATCACCATGGTGTCGCTGACCTTGACCGAGCCGACCTGGGCCACGCGGCCCACGTCGTTGCGCGCCAGGTCGATCAGCATCACGTGCTCGGCCACTTCCTTGGGATCGGCCTTCAGTTCGGCGGCCAGGGCGGCGTCTTCCTCGGGCGTGCCGCCGCGCTTGCGGGTGCCGGCCAGCGGGCGGATCGTGATCTGCGACTTGGGCTCGCCGTTCTCCACCACGCGCTCCTGGCGCACCAGGATCTCGGGCGACGCGCCGACCACCTGGAAGTCGCCGAAGTTCCAGAAGTACATGTAGGGGGAGGGGTTGAGCGACCGCAGGGCGCGGTAGAGGGAGAGGGGGGAGTCGCGGAAGGGCTTGGCGATGACCTGGCCGATCTGCACCTGCATCAGGTCGCCGGCGGCGATGTGTTCCTTGGCGCGGTGCACGGCCGCCAGATAGTCTTCCTTCTTGAAGTCGCGCCGCTCCTCGGTCTGCATGCTGGCGTGGCTGTAGGGGATTTCCACGGGGCGTCGCAGGCGCGCGCGCAGATCGTGCAGGCGCTGTTGGGCGCGGCTGTAGGATTCGGGCTGGCTCGGGTCGGCGTAGACCATCAGGTAGATGCGGCCGGCCAGGTTGTCGACGATGACCAGTTCGTCCACGTGCATCAGCATCAGGTCGGGCGTGCCGCCTTCCATGCCGGCGGGGAACGGCTTGACCGCGGGGCCCAGGCAGGGCTCGATGTGGCGCACCGTGTCGTAGCCGAAGTAACCCGCCAGACCGCCGCAGAAGCGCGGCATGCCCGGGCGCAGGGCGACCTTGAAGCGGCTTTGGTACTGCTCGATGAAGGCCAGCGGATCGCCGTCATGGGTCTCGGCGATCTTGCCGTCGTGCAGCACCTCGGTGCGGGTGCCGCTGGCGCGGATCACCGTGCGGGCCGGCAGGCCGATGAAGGAATAGCGGCCGAAGCGCTCGCCGCCCACCACCGATTCCATCAGGCAGGTCATGCGCCCGCCCTGGGGGCCGGCGTGCGCCAGCTTCAGGTAGATGCCCAGCGGGGTGTCCAGGTCGGCATAGGTTTCGGCGACCAGCGGGATGCGGTTGTAGCCTTGTGCGGCGAGGGCCTTGAATTCGATTTCGGTCATGTCGGGTCTCGTGAGCGATTTATCTGCTATCGGACCAGGCGCGCAACAAAAAAGCCCGGTCCAGGTTACTGGTTCCGGGCTTGGCTCTGTGTTTACACAGCTACGGCACTAGGCGGCATACGCGTCCAGGGCCGGGAGGGATCATCGCCACCCGGAAGACAAACGCCACCAGCGCCACGAGGCGCCGAGCATTTGGTTCTGGATGGAAACGTTCATTGAGCTTTGTTCAGTATTGAATTCGCGGTGAGCCGCCGGGTGTTCAGGAGCCTGTTTTTGCCGCGTTCCGGTTTTGATTCCAGAGCGCGACCCACTGGGCGGCGGCGACTAGCGTGTCAACTATACCATCGACATCCAGCTCGCGCACGTCCCGGCCTTCGTTGTAACCGTAAGGCACCACCAGGACCTGGGTGCCGGCGCTGCGGCCGGCCTGAGCGTCATTGACGGAATCGCCGATGGTCACGGCTTCCCGCGCGGCGACGCCGAGCAAGTCGCAGGCGTGCAACACCTGGTCGGGGTCCGGCTTGCGGCGCGCGCAGGTGTCGCCGCAGACCACCGCGTCGAAAAAGCCCGCCAGGCCCGTGCGCTGCAGCAGCGGCAGGGTGAATTCGGTGGGCTTGTTGGTGACGACGGCCAGCTTCAGGCCCTGCTCGCGCATGAGCTTCAGGCCTTCGATGACGCCAGGGTAGATCTGCGCTTTTTCACCATTGGACAGGTGGTAGTGGCGGTAGAAGGCGGCGCGGGCGACATCGAACTCGGCGGCGGTGGGATCGGCCGCGTCCAGGCTGCCGGCCAGGCTGCGGCGCACCAGGTTGTCCACGCCCTTGCCGACGAAGGTGGCCACCACGTCTTCGCGCAGCGGCGACATGCCCAGTTCCACGCGCATGGCGTTGGCGGCGAAGGCCAGGTCGGGAATCGAGTCCAGCAGGGTGCCGTCCAGGTCCAGCAGCGCGGCGCGAAAAGCGGTCATGTCGGTTCCCGGGGCTTAGATGGCGGTGGTTTCGCCGATGGCGATCTGTTCGCGCATGGACTTGATGATGCCGGCATAGTCCGGCTTGCCGAAGATGGCGGAGCCGGCCACGAAGGTGTCGGCGCCGGCGCGGCGGATTTCAGCGATGTTGTCGATCTTCACGCCGCCGTCGACCTGCAGCACGATTTCCTGGCCGCCGGCCTGCATCCAGGCGTCGATCTTGGCGCGCGCCTCGCGCAGCTTGGTCAGCGCGCCGGGGATGAAGCTCTGGCCGCCGAAGCCCGGATTCACCGACATGATCAGGATCAGGTCGATCTTGTCCATCACGTAGTCCAGATAGGACAGCGGGGTGGCGGGGTTGAACACCAGGCCGGCCTTACAGCCGTTTTCACGGATCAGCGACAGCGTGCGGTCCACGTGGCGGCTGGCGTCCGGGTGGAAGCTGATGTAGTCGGCGCCGGCCTTGGCGAACATCGGCACCAGGTCGTCCACCGGTTCCACCATCAGGTGCACGTCGATGGGCACCTGGACGTGGGGGCGGATCGCCGCGCACACCATCGGGCCGATGGTCAGATTGGGGACATAGTGATTGTCCATCACGTCCACGTGGATCCAGTCGGCGCCGGCGGCGACGACGTTGCGGACTTCCTCGCCCAGGCGGGCGAAGTCGGCCGACAGGATGCTGGGGGTGATGCGGGTGGAAGCCTGTTGGGTAGACATGATGTTCGGGATCGGGGAGGGCATAATGTGCCATTATTGCAGTTTGAGGGCCCGTACCGGGAATGGCCCGGTCCAGTCGGCCCGAGAACCGCGTCTTTTCAAGCGCCCGGCGCCGTACCACGGCGGCCCGCCAGCATCACACAGGGAAGGACTGTGAAACCTTACGACCTGAGCGTCTCTGTCTCTCCGCGCTTCGTGCCCGAACAGTCCGATCCTGGCGAACAGCAGTTCGTGTTCGCCTACACCGTCCGCATCACCAATACCGGCGAGCATCCCGCCCAGGTGATCAGCCGCCACTGGATCATCACCGACGGCAACCAGCGCGTGCAGGAAGTACGCGGGCTGGGCATCGTGGGGCAGCAGCCCTTGCTGGCGCCCGGCGAAACCTTCGAGTACACCAGCGGCTGTCCCCTGCCCACGCCGGTGGGCACGATGCGGGGCACCTACCACTGCGTCGGCGAGAACGGCATTCCGTTCGAAGTGCCGATCTCCGAATTCGTCCTGGCCATGCCGCGTACCCTGCATTGAATGGCCCGGCCACCCGTCGCTCGTTTTTTCATTTGCTCATGAAGCGCATTCTCAGCTTGTCCGTGCTGTCCGTCTTGCTGGCGGCATGTTCCACTCCCTCCGATATCCCTCCCGACTCCGGCTCGACCGGCATCCCCGGCCCGTCCACGCCGGCGGCTGACGGCCCCCTGGTGGTGCCGTCGCTGTCGTCCTTGCCTGACTCCCCGCCGCGCGCGCTGGCGGGCAAGTTCAAGGCGGCCAACTGGGCCGAAATGCCGGGCTGGACCAATGATGACCTGTCGCGCTTCTGGCCCCTGTTCTTGCGCAACTGTCGCGGACAGATGCGGCCGACCAGCGGCAACCTGGCCGCGCCCGCGCGCGCCACGCCGCGCGCCTGGCAGCCGGTTTGCGCCGCCGCCGTGGATCCGGCCCGCGCGCCCGCCGCCGGCGACGGCGAGGGCGTGCGCCGCTTTCTCCAGACCTATCTGCAGCCCTGGCGCCTGAACGCGGCCGACGGCAAGCCGGCCACCAATACCGTGACGGGCTATTACGAGCCCCTGGTGCGCGGTTCGCGCCGCCAGGGCGGCAGCCACCAATGGCCGCTGTACACCGTGCCCGCGGACCTGTTGACCATCGACCTGGGTTCGATCTATCCGGAACTGGCCGGCAAGCGCGTGCGCGGCAAGCTGGACGGCAAGCGCGTGGTGCCCTACGACTCGCGCGCCGCCATCGAATCGTCTGGTCGCCGCCCGCCCGTGCTGGTGTGGGTGGATGACCCCGTCGACAACTTCTTCCTGCAGGTGCAGGGCTCGGGCCGCGTGCAGCTGACCGACGGCCCCGATTCCGGCAAGACCATCCGCGTGGCCTATGCCGACCATAACGGCCAGCCCTATGCGTCCATCGGCCGCTGGCTGATAGACCGGGGCGAGCTGTCCGCCGACCAGGCCTCGATGCAGAACATCCGCGCCTGGGCCCAGCGCAACCCCAAGCGCGTGCCGGAGATGCTCAACGCCAATCCGGCGGTGGTGTTCTTCCGCGAAGAGGCGGTGGTCGATCCGGAACAAGGCCCCAAGGGCGCCTATGTGGTGCCGCTGGCCCCCATGCGCTCGATCGCGGTCGACGCGGGCTTCGTGCCGCTGGGCACGCCGGTGTTCCTGGCCACCACCTACCCGGCGTCCGACCGGCCGCTGCAGCGCCTGGTGCTGGCCCAGGACACGGGCACGGCCATCCGCGGCGCCGCCCGCGCCGACTTCTACTGGGGCTACGGCGATGAGGCCGGGCAGCAGGCCGGCCGCATGAAGCAGCGCGGCCAGATGTGGGTGCTGTGGCCGAAACAGGCCGGGGAGCCGAGCGCAAGATGAGCCATCAGATCGTCGTTTGCGGGGCCGGCATCGTCGGCCTGTCCACCGCCTTGGCGCTGGCCCGCCGCGGCCAGCGCGTGGCCGTGCTGGCGCCGCGCGCCAGCGTGCCGCCGGCCGATTCGGACCGCTATCACCCGCGCGTCTACGCCATTTCGCCCGCCAGCCAGCGCTTTCTGGCCGACCTCGGCGTGTGGGACGCCATGCCCGCGTCCCGGCTGACGCCGGTGAACGCCATGGAAATCCACGGCGACGCCGACGGCCAGGTGAACCTGAGCGCCTGGCAGGCGGCGCTGCCGCAGCTGGCCTGGATCGTCGAGTCCGGCGAAATCGAGCGCGTGCTGATCCAGGCGGTCCGCATGTTCGGGATCCCCTGGCTGGAGGACCGCTGCACGGGTTACCGCGACGGTGCCATCGACACCGAAGGCGGCGCGCGCATCGAGGCCGAGCTGTTCGTGGGCGCCGATGGCGCGGCGTCGCCGCTGCGCGAAGCTGCCGGGTTGAAGCATGAATCCGTGTCCTACGAGGACACGGGCCTGGTGGTGCACCTGGACGCTGAGCGTCCGCACCAGGGCACCGCTTTCCAGTGGTTCCGCGACGACGGCGTGCTGGCGCTGCTGCCGCTGCCCGATACCTCGGCCGGTCCGCAGGTCTCCATGGTCTGGTCCATGCGCACCGAACTGGCCCAGGCGCTGCTGGCCTTGCCGCCCGAGGAGCAGGCCGTCCGCCTGGAAGCCTTGCTGGCCGACGCCGCCGAAGGCCGCCTGGGCGCGCTGAAGGTCCGCAGCAAGCTGCATGGATTTCCCTTGACGCTGGAACGCGCCCAGATGGTCGCGCCCGGCATCGCGCTGGCGGGCGACGCGGCGCACCGCCTGCATCCGCTGGCGGGCCAAGGGCTGAACCTGGGCCTGGGCGACGTCGAAGCCCTGGCCCGCGTCGTCACCGGCCGCGAAGCCTTCCGCGCCGCGGGCGACCTGCGCGTGCTGCACCGCTACCAGCGCGCGCGCGCCGAGCCGGTGCTGGCCATGCGCCTGGCTACCGACGGCCTGCACAAGTTGTTCGCCTCGCGGGCCACGCCGCTGGTCTGGCTGCGCAATGCCGGCATGCACTGGGTGGAACGGGCGCCCTTGATCAAGCGCCGCCTGATTACCGGCGCTTCGGCCAACTAGGGCCGGATCCGCCCTGTGGAACCTCGCCCGCGGGCGGACTGTCTGACCCATAGGGGGCGCCTGCCCGTGCAGGGCCGGATTCGCCCAGGCGCGGATCGGTTACCCTTTCCGCACAAGAACACGATAGACAAGTACAGGAGTACCGATGAATTTCCGCATATCCGCCACCCTGGCGGCTTGTTTCCTGGCCGCGGGCCTGGGCATGTCCGCCGGCGCGGCGGCCCAGGGCGACAAGTCTGTCTCCACCCAGTCCGTGGGGCAGCCCGCCAAGGGCGACAAGAGCTACTCCACCACCCAGGTGGCGCCAGCCGACCCCGTGGCGGACGCGGTCAAGGACCGCTTTCGCCAGCGGTTCGACGGCATGGACGTGACGGCCGTGCGCCGCACGCCCTATGGCCTGTTCGAAGTGCAGCTGGGCATGGACCTGATCTACACGGATGAAAAGGTGACCTGGGTCATGGAAGGTCCGTTGATCGACGCCATGACGCGCCGCGACGTCACCCGCGAAACGCAGGAGCGCCTGAGCGCCGTGTCCTTCGACCAGCTGCCGCTGGACCTGGCCATCAAGCAGGTCAAGGGCGACGGCTCGCGCAAGGTCGCGATCTTCGAAGACCCCAACTGCGGCTACTGCAAGCAATTGCGCAAGACGCTGGAAAACGTCGACAACATCACCGTCTACACCTTCCTCTATCCCATCCTGTCGCCGGATTCCAAGGACAAGGTGCGCGACGTGTGGTGCTCGAAGGACCCGGGCGCCGCCTGGGACGACTGGATGCTGCGCGGCAAGAAGCCCGCCACCGCGAATTGCGACGTGCCCGAGGACAAGCTGCTGGCCCTGGGCCAGAAGCTGATGGTGCGCGGCACGCCGACCACGTTCTTTGCAGACGGCTCGCGCGTCAGCGGCGCCTTGCCGCTGGAGCAATTCAAAGCCCGCTTGAACTGACCGGCGCGCGGCGCCGGCCGGGAGGCTGGCGCCACAGGCGCCAAGCCCCCGGAGACAGCTTTTGAAAATCGCAATACTCGACGATTACCACGACGTAGCCAAGCGCTATGCGGATTGGACCTCGCTGGGCGGTAACGCCGAGGTGCAGATCTTCAACAACTTCATCCCCGAAGAGCAGGTCGAGCCCACGCTCGAACCCTACGACGTGATCGTCGCCATGCGCGAGCGCACGCCGTTCCCTGCAGAACGGATCCGCGCCCTGCCGAATTTGCGCCTGCTGGTCACCACGGGCATGCGCAACAACGCCATCGACATGCAGGCCTGCGCCGAGCAGGGCATCATCGTCTGCGGCGCGCCCGGCAGCGCCGACGCCAACACCGCCACGGCCGAGCTGGCCTGGGCCCACATCCTGGGCCTGTTCAAGCACCTGCCGGCCGAAGACGCGGCGATGCGCCGCGGCATGTGGCAGACCGCCATGCCCGAGCCGCTGGCAGGCAAGCGCCTGGGCGTGCTGGGCCTGGGCAAGCTGGGGGCGGCGGTCGCCAAGGTGGGCCTGGCATTCGGCATGGACGTGGTGGCCTGGAGCCCCAACCTGACCGACGAGCGCGCCGAGGCGGCAGGCGTGAAGCGGGTGGACAAGCACGAACTCTTCGCCACGTCCGATGTGGTCAGCCTGCACTTGATCCTGTCCGAACGCAGCCGCCACGTGGTCGACGCCGCCGCGCTGGCCGCGATGAAGCCGACCGCGTATCTGGTCAACACCTCGCGCGCCGGCCTGGTGGACCAGGAAGCCCTGATGGATGCGCTGATCAAGTTCCGCATCGCGGGCGCGGGCCTGGACGTCTATCCCGAGGAACCGCTGTCGCCCACGGATACCGTGCGCGACCTGGACAACGTGATCCTGACGCCGCACCTGGGCTACGTCAGCCGCGAGAACTTCGAGGCCTTCTACCAGAACGCGCTGGAAGCGGTGAAGGCATGGAAGGCCGGCAAGCCCGTCCGCGTGCTGAACGCGTAGGCGGTAGCGGCTGTAAAAGTAAAAAGGCTGCCCTGGGCAGCCTTTTTTGTTTCCGCGCAGTTTTCAGCTGCGCGTGAACGTCACCTTCTTCTCGACGATGGCGCCAGGCTCAAGCGCTTGCGGCGTATCGCCACAGGCTTCGCCTGCATCCTCCTGCGGGTCTTCGGCGTCGAATGCCGTGTCGCCGTTGGGGTCCGCCACGCCGGTGGGCTTCAAGCCCACGAAGTCGAACAGGTCCCGGTCCATCAGGTGCGACGGCACCACGCGCGACAGCGCATTGAACACGTTCCACGAGCGGCCCGGATGCTGCTTGTCCCATTCCTTGATCATGCGGCCCACTTCCTTGCGCTTCAGGTTCTCCTGCGAGCCGCAGAGATTGCAGGGAATGATGGGGAACTGCTTGAGCTCCGCATAGGCGATCAGGTCGGTTTCCGGCACATAGGCCAGAGGGCGGATCACCGTGTGGCGGCCGTCGTCGGACACCAGCTTGGGCGGCATGCCCTTGGCCTTGCCGCCGTAGAACAGGTTCAGGAAGAACGTGCCCAGGATATCGTCGCGGTGATGGCCCAGCGCGATCTTGGTCGCGCCCAGTTCGGAGGCGACGCGGTACAGGATGCCGCGGCGCAAGCGCGAACAGAGCGAGCACATGGTCTTGCCCTCTTCCAGCACGCGCGTGACGATGGAATACGTGTCCTGCGTCTCGATGTGGAAGGGCACGCCCAGTGCTTTCAGATACTCGGGCAGGATGTGGTCGGGAAAGCCTGGCTGCTTCTGGTCCAGGTTGACGGCGATCAGCTCGAACTTGAAGGGCGCGCGCTTCTGCAGCTGCAGCAGGATGTCCAGCATCGCATAGGAATCCTTGCCGCCCGACAGGCAGACCATCACGCGGTCGCCTTCTTCAAGCATGTTGTAGTCGGACAGGGCGCGCGTGGTTTCGCGGGCCAGGCGCTTGGTCAGCTTGTTGCCTTCGTGGCGGGCCTTTTCTTCGGCTTCGGTGCGAAAGCGCACCTCGGGGGTAGCTATGTCGTTCATGGTCAACGCGTGATCTGGATTTCCACGCCCACCGCCGCGCAGTCGGAAAAGGCCATGGGCTTGCTGATGCGCAGGCGCAGCGCGCGGATTTCCTGGAAGTCGGCCAGCAGGCGCGCCGCGACCTGTTCCGACAGGGTTTCGATCAGGTTCACGTGAGCCTGGGTGCACTCTTCCACGATGGCCTCGCGCAGACGGCGGTAGTCCAGCACGCTGTGGATGTCGTGGTCGTCGACCGAGCGCTGGATGTCCACGTCGAAGTCGGCGTCGACATGCAGGGGCTGGGTGGCGCGGCGCTCGTGCTCGAGAATGCCGATGCGGGCGTCGAGCGCGAGCCCGGAAAGAATGATGCGGCGTGTAGGCATGATGAAAACCTGGGTGGGGTAGCCCGGAATTGTAAGGCGACAGCGGAACGGGGGCGGCGCGCTGGCTACAATCCGGCCATGTCCGGGCGTCCGCGAGGCGCCGGCGCAGTCAATAAGGGGTGAAATGCAACAGATGCACGATTCGGTCATTGTAGGCGGCGGCCCGGCCGGCGCCTCCTGCGCCCTGTGGTTGGCGCGCCTGGGCCTGTCCCCGCTATTGGTCGAGGCAGGCCCGCGGCTGGGCGGCTTGGGCAATGACAATCCCTTCGCCGACGACTGGATCGCCGTGCTGCCCGGGGTGACCGGGCAGCAGGTGGCCGCCAACATCGACGCCAGCGTGCGCGCGGCCGGCGTGCCGCTGCGGCTGGAAACCCGTGTAACCGGGGTGCGCCCCTGCAAGGGCGGCATCGAGGCCACGCTGGCAGGCCCCGATGGCGCCGAATCCCTGGTGCGCGCGCGCACCCTGGTGATTGCCTCGGGCGTGCGCGCCAAGGGGCTGCCGGACCATCCGCCCGGCGCCTCCTGGCCTGGCGTGCTGATCGGCCCGGGCTCGCCCATCGTCGCGCAGGACTATTCGGGCCTGTCGGTGGCGGTGCTGGGCGGAGGCGACAACGCCTTCGAAAACTACGTCTACGTGCGCAACCGCGGCGCCCGCAGCGTGCATCTCTATGCCCGCAGCGTGCGCGCCCAACAGCAATGGGTGACGCGCGCCGGCCGCGAAGGCGTGCACATCGGCCCGTACAAGTTGGACCCCGCCACCCGCAGCGTGGACGGCAAGCAGTACGACCTGATCCTGGTCTTCTATGGCTGGGAGCCCCAGGCCGGCTTTGCCGACAGCCTGCATCTGGCCCGCGACGAACGCGGCTACATCCGCACGGACTTCGCCACCGCCGAAACCAGCGTGCCCGACATTTACGCCGTGGGCGAGGTGGCGCACCGCATGCATCCCTGCGTGGTGACGTCCATGGCCGACGGCGTGGTCGCGGCCAAGGCCATCCAGCGCCGCTGGGAGCGCGGCGCGGAGTAGGGCGCGCTCAACGTTCGAGCAGGAATTCCACCACTGCGGCCTCGAACGCCTCGGGCAGTTCGATGTTCGCCAAGTGCACGGCCGGCAGCGTCAGCAGTTTGGCGCCGGGCAGCGTGGCGGCGATCAGTTCGCCATGGCTGGCCGCGGTGACCGTGTCGTGCTGGCCCGCGATGACCAGCGCCGGATTGGGAATCAGGGCGACGGTGCGGCGCAAGTCGAAATCCCGCACGGCGGCAAAGGCCCCTGCCAGGCCATGCTTGTCGGTACTCAGCAGCATGGCGCGGAACGGTTCGATGGCAGGGTTGCCGTCCCGCAGCCAGGACGCGGGAAACCAGTTCTTCAGGAAAGTCTCGGCTGTTTCCGTCATGTCTTCTGCAAGCAGCGTGGCGGCGATGCGTTCGTCCCATTGCGGCGCCGGTCCCAGATAGGCCGAGGTATTGCTCAGGACCAGGCGGCCGATGCGTTGCGGCGCATGCACGCCCAGCCACTGGCCGACGATGCCGCCCAGCGACAGTCCCAGGAAATGCGCGCGCTCGATGCCCAGCCCGTCCAGCAGCTCCAGCACGTCGCGGCCCAGGCGGTCCAGCGAGTAAGGGCCCTGCGGCACGCTGGACGCGCCATGGCCGCGGTAGTCGTAGCGCAGCACGCGGAAGTGGCGGGTCAGCGCCGGGATCTGCGCATCCCACATATGCAGCGTGGTGCCGATGGAGTTCGCCAGCGCCAGCGTGGGCAAGCCGGCCTGGCCGTCGTAGCGGTAGGCGATGCGGGCGCCGTCGCCGGCGGAGAAGTAGGAAACGTCTTGCATGATGGTCGGCCTCGCGGTGATTGGGTACGAGGCAAATCGTAGTTGCGCAGCGGCCGAGAAAAAATTACAAAGTTCGCACAATCATTGTCGGAAAAATAGACATGAGCGAATTCACGCTGCACGATCTCCAGTGCTTCGACGCGGTGGCGCGCGCTGGCGGCTTCCAGGCGGCCGCAGCCGTGCTGCACCGCTCGCACCCGGCGGTATTCGCCGCCGTGGCCAAGCTGGAACGGCAGTTGGGCCTGGCTTTGCTGGACCGTGGCGGCTACCGAGTGAGCCTGACAGCCGCGGGGCAGTCCTTCCATGCGCGCGCGCAATTGCTGCTGCGCGAGCTAACCGCCTTGCGCGCGCACGCCGAACAACTGGCCATGGGCGAGGAAACCGAGCTGCGCATCGTGATCGGCGATTTCTGTCCGCGTCCCTACGTGCTGGGCCTCTTGAGCCGCTTTTTCGCGGACTGCCCGGCCACGCGCCTGGACCTGCATTTCGAGGCCGTGTCCGGGCCGCTGGAACGTCTCTGCGACGGCGACGCCGACCTCATCCTGCATCGCGTGGACAAGAACGACGCCAGCCTCGAGTGGGTGGATCTGGCAAAGGTGCCTTTCGTGCCCGTGGTGGCGCCGGGCTTTCTGCGCGGACCCGTGCCGCGCGTGATCAAACCAGCTTTGCTGCGCGACTACACGCAATGCGTCATGCGCGACAGCGCCAGGCACACGCCATCGCAGGACTATTTCACCGTGGAAGGCGCGCGCCAGTGCACGGTGGCGGACCAGTTGATGAAGAAGGAAATCATCCTGCAGGGCATGGGCTGGGGCCACATGCCGCGCTTTCTCATCGAAGACGAATTGCATGACGGCAGCCTGCTTTCCATCGCCAACCGCCATCTGCCGGGCAGCATCGAAGAACTGGTGGCGGCGCGGCGCACGGATCGGGCGCAAGGTCCGGTCTCCAACCGCTTGTGGCAATACTTGCAGGAAGCCGCGCCGGCCTTGCGCCGCGCCTTGACATCGAGCCGCCGCCGCTAAGGGAAAATACGCATGGCATAGCGCCACACGCTTCTTCAGAATGCCTTCCAGACGCAAGTTCGTCTTCAAATTTTCGCCGACTGCCAGTGTTGCCAGTCAGGCGTAGGGCAAAAAGGCCCGAGCCGGAATTTCCGGCTCGGGCCTTTTCGTTTTCCGTTTGTCCATCGCTTTTCTTCGAATGGCGTTTCGATGCGCCGTGGGCGGAGCTTTGCCTGAAGAAGCGTGGACGCTGCGGGCGGACGGCAGTCGTCGTGATGTGGTCGGCAAAGGCGCCTGCCCAATCCCGGGCAGCTCAGGGCTTGCAAGCAAGCCCCAGCCGGAGGCTTGCCTTCAGAAACGCACAGGAGCGCAACGATGAGCGTATACAACCGCCGCCGCTTTCTGCAGCACAGCGGCTCCATGGTCCTACTGAGCGCCGCGTCGGGGATGGCAGCCTTGCCCCGTCAGGCTTACGCCCAAGACACCGTCAAATTGGGCCTGCTGCATTCCCTGTCCGGCACCATTGCGATCGCCGAGGCGTCGCTGGTGGACGCGGAGAAGCTGGCGATCGAAGAGATCAACGCCGCGGGCGGCGTGATGGGCCGCAAGATCGAACCCGTGGTCGAGGACGGCGCGAGCGAGAACGCGGTGTTCGCCGAAAAAGCGCGCAAGCTGCTCGACCGGGACAAGGTCGCGGCCATTGTGGGCTGCTATACCTCGGCTTCGCGCAAGGCGCTGCTGCCGGTGCTGGCGCGCAGCAAGGGCCTGCTTTACTACCCCACCTACTACGAGGGCCAGGAGCAGGACGCCAGGGTGTTCTACCCGTCCCAGGAAGCCACGCAATCCGTGATCGCGGCGGTGGAATGGATGGCGCGTGAAAAGGGCAAGACCTTCTTCCTGGTCGGCTCTGACTACATCTATCCCCGTACCTGCAACAAGATCGCCAAGCCGGCCATCACGCGCATGAACGCCAAGGTGGTGGGCGAAGAGTACGCGCCGCTGGGGCACACCGAATTCTCCTCCATCATCAACAAGATCAAGGCGGCCAAGCCCGAGTGCATCTACAGCACCGTGGTGGGCGGATCGAACGTGGCGTTCTACAAACAGTTGCGCGCGGCCGGCCTGGACGGCACGCGCGTCGTGCTCCTGTCCACGGTCGTGTCCGAGAACGAGATTGAAGGGATAGGCAAGGACAACGCGGCGGGCTACTACGCCTGCATGGGTTACTTCCAAAGCCTGCAGAATCCGGCCAACGAAAAGTTCGTCCGTGCCTTCAAGGCCAAGTACGGCCAGGACCGCGTCATCGGCGACCCGATGGAGGTCGCCTACAACAGTGTGTACCTGTGGAAGCTCGGCGTGGAGAAGGCTGGTTCGTTCGATCCAGACAAGGTGATCGCGGCCTCGGCGGGGCTGACGCTGCAGGCGCCGGAGGGCACCGTGCGCGTGCATGAAACCAACCATCACGTCTGGAAAAAGGTGCGCGTGGGCAAGGCCCGGCCGGACGGGCAGTTCGACGTGGTCTGGGAGTCGGCGGACCTGATCGAGCCCAATCCCTTCCCGAAGCTGTAGCCGACGCTTGCGGATGCGCGCAAGCCCATGGCCGGCGGCGATGCCGCCGGCGCAGCCTGGAACGTGATCATGAATCTCGACATCGCGGCAATGCAGTTTTTCAACGGGATCAGCCTCTTCAGCATTCTTCTGCTGATGGCGATCGGCCTGGCGGTCGTGTTCGGCCTGATGGGCGTCATCAACATGGCACACGGCGAGTTGATGGCGATGGGGGCCTATACGACCTACGTGGTCTCGGTGGCGTTCCAACATTGGGCGCCGGGCTGGATGGACGTCTATCTGTTCGCGGCCATTCCGCTGGCGTTCCTGGTCACCTTCGCATTCGGCTATGTGCTTGAACGCGGCTTCATCCGCTGGTTCTACAACCGTCCGCTGGACACGCTGCTTGCGACCTGGGGGCTGAGCCTGATCCTGCAGCAGACCTACCGCTCGGTGTTCGGCGCGCAAGAGGTCAGCGTGCCGCTGGCCTCCTGGCTCAGCGGCGCGTGGGAGCCGACGCCCGACCTGCAGTTTCCGCTGAACCGCATCTTCATCCTGGGCCTGACGTTGCTGGTGGCCGTGGGTGTTTACCTGCTGCTGTACCGCAGCGCATGGGGCTTGCGGGTGCGCGCCGTCACGCAGAACCGCGCGATGGCGGGCGCCGTCGGAATCAACACGCGGCGCGTGGACGCGATGACCTTTGCGTTGGGTTCCGGCCTGGCGGGCATCGCGGGCTGCGTCTTCACCATGATCGGGTCGACCAACCCCGGCACGGGTCAGCTCTACATCGTCGATTCGTTCATCGTGGTGGTGTTCGGCGGCGTGCAGAGCCTGTTGGGAACCGCGTTCTCCGGCCTGGCCATCGCGCAGTCGCAGACCACGCTGGAGTACCTGATGAGCGGTTCGATGGCCAAGGTAACGATCCTGGTGCTGGTGATCCTGGTCCTTTACTTCCGCCCGAACGGGCTGTTCGCCAACAAGACTCGGGGATGATGCGATGAAGGCCTTACACCGGAAAACCGAAGAGATCGCGATCCTGCTGGTCGCGGCGCTGATCCTGGCGGTCCTGCCCCTGTCGCTGGACCCGTTCCGGCTGAACCTGGTCGGCAAGTACATGGCGTTCGCCTTCGTCGCGATAGGCGTCGTGCTGACATGGGGGTACAGCGGCGTGCTGAGCCTCGGGCAAGGCATCTTCTTCGGACTGGGTGGGTACATGATGGCCATGTTCCTGAAGCTGGAGGCATCCGCGCCGGATCTGCCCGATTTCATGGTGTGGAGCAGCGTGGAGAGCCTGCCGGCATGGTGGCAGCCGTTCCACTCGCTGACGCTGACGCTGTTGCTGATCGTGGTCCTGCCGGGTCTGGCAGCCTATCTGTTTTCGCTGGCCATTTTCCGCAAACGGGTCAGCGGGGTGTACTTCGCCATCGTGACGCTGGCCCTGGCGATGACGCTGACCGTACTCATCGTCGGCCAACAGGGAGACACGGGCGGCGCCAACGGAATCACCGACTTCCGCACGCTGCTGGGCTGGGACATCGTCGGCGACGACGGCAAGCAGGTGCTGTATTTCATCGAATCCGGCGCGCTGATCGTGGCGATGCTGGCGGCGCTGGCCGTCGTGCGCAGCCGGTTGGGAAAGATCCTGATCGCCATCCGCGACCGCGAGGACCGCGTGCGCTTCTCGGGCTACGACACCGCGCACGTGAAGGCCTGCATCTTCGCCGTGGCCGCGGTCCTGTCCGCGATCGGCGGCGCCTTCTTCACCCTGCAGGTGGGCTTGATCTCTCCGGGAGCGATAGGCGTGGTGGCCTCGATCGAGATGGTGATCTATGCGGCGGTCGGCGGCCGCCTGTCGATTCCTGGCGCCGTGGTCGGCGCCTTGCTGATCGGCTTTCTCAAGTCCTATCTGTCCGAGACCTTCCCCGAAGTGTGGCTGTACTTCTTGGGCGCCATCTTCATCGCAGTGGTCGTGGTCATGCCCAACGGCCTGGCCGGCGTGTTCGGCCAGATTCAGGCGCGCCGCGCCGCGGGGAGTGCGCGATGAGCGCCACCCTGGACCTGCAGGAGCCCGCCAGCATGGAAATCAGCAGCGACCGCCCGGCGCCCGGCGCCATCCTGAGCGTCGAGGACCTGACGGTCTCGTTCGACGGGTTCCGGGCCGTGGACGGCCTGAGCCTGCGCGTGGCGCAGGACGAACTGCGCGTCATCATCGGCCCGAACGGCGCGGGCAAGACCACGCTGCTGGACATCATCTGCGGCAAGACCCGGCCGTCCGCGGGCCGGGTGATGTTCCAGGGCCGGGATCTGGTGCGGATGGCGGAATTCGACATCGTGCGCGCCGGCGTCGGACGCAAGTTCCAGACGCCATCGGTCTATGAGGACCTGACAGTGCTGGAGAACTTCGAGATCTCGCTGCCGAACGCGCATGGCGTGGTCCGCTCTCTGCGGTTCCGGCGCACGCCGGAAGTCCGCGAGCGCATCCAGGACATGGCCGGGCAGGTGTTCCTGGCGGACCGCCTGGCGGAGAAGGCGGGCCGCTTGAGCCACGGGCAAAAGCAATGGCTGGAGATCGGCATGCTGCTGATGCAGAGCCCGCAACTGCTGTTGCTGGACGAACCGGTGGCCGGCATGAGCCCGCGCGAGCGCGAACAGACGGCTGAGCTGCTGGCGCGCATCTCGCGCGGAAAATCCATGGTGGTCATCGAGCACGACATGGACTTCGTCAAGCGCATCGCGCACAAGGTCACGGTGCTGCACCAAGGCAGGTTGCTGAGCGAAGGCAGCGTGGCCGAGGTGCAGGCCGATCCGCGCGTGCTGGACGTCTACCTGGGCCATTGAATAGGAGGGCGCGCCATGTTCCGGATCGACAAACTGAACGTGAGTTACGGGGAGTCCCACGTCGTGCACGACGTGTGCTTCGAGGTGGAGCCGCGGGAGTCGGTGGCCATCATGGGCCGCAACGGCATGGGCAAGACCACTTTGCTCAAGGCGCTGATCGGCATGCTGCGGTCGGGTTCGGGCAGCATCCGGCTGGACGGCGTGGAGCTGGCGGGCATGGAGAGCTACCAGCGCGTGCGCAACGGGCTGGCCTTCGTGCCGCAGGGCCGGATGATCTTCCCGTTCCTGACCGTGGAACAGAACATCCTGACCGGCGCCGAACGCAGCGGGCTCAAGACCGTGCCGGAATACCTGTACCGCTTTTTCCCGGTGCTGCACGAGATGCGCCGGCGCAAGGGCGGCAACCTGTCCGGCGGACAACAGCAGCAGCTGGCGATCGCCCGGGCGCTCATTTCCAATCCCCGCGTCCTGATCCTGGACGAGCCTACCGAGGGCATCCAGCCTTCCATCATCAAGGACATCGCGCGAGTCCTGAACGCGCTGCGCGAGGAGCGCGGCTTCGCCATCGTCGTGTCGGAGCAGATGCTGGGCTTCGCGCTGGACCTGGCCGACCGCTTCCTGGTGATAGACCGGGGCCGCATCGTGCACGAGGCGCGCCGCGAGAGCCTGGACCAGGAAAAAGTCAGATCTTTCCTGACGGTATGACCGTCAACCACCGAGGAGCATTGTCATGAGACATGGAGATATCTCCAGCAGCAACGATTGCGTGGGCGTGGCCGTCGTGAACTACAAGATGCCGCGGCTGCATACCCGCGCGGAGGTGATGGAGAACGCCCGCAAGATCGCCGACATGGTCGTGGGCATGAAGCGCGGCCTGCCCGGCATGGACCTGGTCATCTTCCCCGAGTACTCGACCCACGGCATCATGTACGACGCCAAGGAAATGTACGAAACCGCTTCGGCCATCCCGGGCGAAGAGACCGCCGTGTTCGCCGACGCTTGCCGCAAGGCCAACGTGTGGGGCGTTTTTTCACTGACGGGCGAGCGTCACGAAGAGCATCCCAACAAGGCGCCGTACAACACGCTGATCCTGATGAACAACAAGGGCGAGATCGTGCAGAAGTACCGCAAGATCATGCCCTGGGTGCCGATCGAAGGCTGGTATCCCGGTGATTGCACCTATGTGTCGGAAGGCCCCAAGGGCCTGAAGATCAGCCTCATCATCTGCGACGACGGCAACTACCCCGAGATCTGGCGCGATTGCGCCATGCGCGGCGCGGAACTGATCGTGCGCTGCCAGGGCTATATGTACCCGGCCAAGGACCAGCAGGTCATGGTGTCCAAGGCCATGGCGTGGATGAACAACGTCTATGTGGCCGTGGCCAATGCCGCGGGCTTCGATGGCGTCTATTCCTACTTCGGCCATTCGGCCATCATCGGCTTCGACGGCCGCACGCTGGGCGAATGCGGCGAGGAAGACATGGGCGTGCAGTACGCGGAGCTATCGACCAGCCTGATCCGCGACGCGCGCAAGAACATGCAGTCGCAGAACCACCTGTTCAAGCTGGTGCACCGCGGCTACACCGGCAAGATCAATTCCGGCGAGGAGGCCACCGGTGTCGCGGCCTGCCCGTACAACTTCTACGCCAACTGGATCAACGATCCGGAGGGCACGCGCAAGATGGTCGAATCCTTCACCCGGTCGACGGTGGGCACGCCGGAGTGCCCAATGGAAGGTATCCCCAACGAGGACGTCAAGCATCGCTAGGCGCGCCTGCCGCCCATCCGGTCTGTCCGGCCTGCGCCGGATGGACGCTTTCCGAGGACATGAACCGTGCCGTCTCCGCTCGATACCTACCGGATTGCGCAAGAACCCTTCTACCGTCCCACGGGGCGGGAAACCGCGTTGTACGAACACGCATACGCGCACCGGCTGCCCATGATCCTGAAGGGGCCCACAGGCTGCGGCAAGACGCGGTTCGTGGAGTACATGGCCTGGAAGCTGGGCCGCCCGCTGGTCACACTGGCGTGCAACGAGGACATGACTGCTTCCGACCTGGTGGGCCGCTACCTGCTGGACGCGGACGGCACCGCCTGGCACGATGGTCCGCTGACGATGGCGGTACGCCATGGCGGCATCTGCTACCTGGACGAGATCGTCGAAGCGCGCCAGGACACCACGGTGGTCATCCATCCGCTGACCGATGCCAGGCGCATCCTGCCGTTGGATAAGAAGGGCGAGGTGGTTCGGGCCCATCCAGACTTTCAGCTGGTGGTGTCCTACAACCCCGGCTATCAAAGCAGCGCCAAGGATCTCAAGCCCTCCACGCGACAGCGCTTCGTGGCCCTGGATTTCGATTACCCGGAACCCGGGCGCGAGGCCGAGATCGTGGCGCACGAGGCGGGCATAGACGCCGGGCTGGCGGACCGGCTGGTGCGCATTGCGCACCGTTCGCGCGAGCTCAAGCGGCATGGACTGGACGAGGGGGTATCCACCCGCATGCTGATCTATGCCGGCATCCTGATCCGCGACGGCGTCAGCCCCGCCGAGAGCTGCGACATGACCATGACTCGCGCGCTGACCGACGACCCCGACATGGCGGCGGCGCTGCGGGCGCTGGTCGACGCGAACCTGGAATGAACATGCGAGCCATCCTGTCCGCGGAGGAAGGGGGCAGTGTCAGCCCACGCCTGGCCGAAACGCTGGACGACAAGCTGCGCCGGCTGGCCGCGCGCAGCGGCGAAGAACAGGCCGCCGAGGCGCGGCGCTGGATCGGATCACTGCATGACGTGGACCCGGAATGCGCCGCTGCCGTGGCGGAGCGGTTCGACCAGTTGATGGCGAAGTTGACGGCTGGCGGGCTGGGGCGCTGGATGCTGGCGGGCCTGCGGCGCTACGAGCGCCAGCCCGCCTTGCTGCGCGCCTACTTCCAGCTGCGCGATGCCTATGCCCGCGAGGCCTTGAACGGCGAGGCGGGCGCGCCGGAACTGGACGCCGCGCAGGCCAGGCTGTCGTGGCTCTTATGCGGCCTGTCGGGCAGGGGCATGGCGGTCGAAGCCTTGCGGCGTCCGGCGCTGGACGGCCCGCCGTCGCGTCCCGTCCTCGCACCTTCGCACCTGCTGGTGCCGGACAGCTATACCGTGCTGGATGGCGCCGACCGCTGGGCGCTGTATCGCGCGGCCGTGGCGCATGCGGCAGCCCATCTGCGCTACTCGCCTGCGGCGCAGCCGGTACTGAGCTTGAAGCCCATGGGCGTGGCGGTGGTGTCCGCGATCGAGGATGCGCGGGTGGAGCGGCTGCTGGCGGCCGACTATCCCGGCGTGCGCCGCTGGTTCCTGCCCTTCGTGCCGCCGCCGCCCGATCCCGCGGACCTGGGGTTCGCGGCGCTGATCCAACGCATGAGCCGGCTCTTGATGGACCCGTCGCTGCGCGATGACAACCATTGGGTGAACAAGGCGCGGACCTTGTTCGAGGCGCAGGCCACCGACCTGCGCGACACGGCGGCCTTTCGCCGCCTGGCATCGGTGCTGGCCAACGACCTGGGCCAGATGCGGGTGCGCGTCAATCCGCAGCAGTACGCCGTGCCCGTTCCTTACCGCGACGACAACGCTTACCTGTGGGACCACGGCGACGCGGCCGACCCACCACCGGAACTGACCCTGGGTTCGCAGGGGATGGCGCCCGAGCCCAGCGATGCGGGATCGCAAGGGCGGGAAGACGTACAGCAAGCCGCTGGCGAAACGGAACTGGGGCGCTATCTCTATCCCGAGTGGGATTACAAGCTGGACCGCAGCCGGCCGGACTGGTGCACCGTGATCGAGAAGCTGCCCGCCTGGGACGGCGCTGCGCCGCCCGCGCCTGCCGGTTTCGCGCAACGCCTGGCCCTGCCGCAGTCGCGCCGCCTGAGCCGCGCGCGCCGCCTGAGGCGGCAGTGGGAAGGGGATGACATCGACCTGAATGCCGCGATCGAGGTCCTGATCGACCGGCGCCTGGATCTGGCGCCGGACGCGCGCTTCTTCATGCGGCCCGGTAGCCAGCCCTGCGCCAGCAGCACGCTGGTGCTGCTGGACCTGTCGGCCTCGGCCAACGATCTGGCGTCCGACGCCGGGGAGAGGGTGCTGGACCTGGAAAAGCGCGCGGCGCTGCTGCTGGCGCAGGCCACGTCGGGCGCAGGCGATCGTATCGCCGTGCACGGCTTCTGCTCGGACACGCGGGCGGCGGTGTATTACTACCGATTGCTGGACGCCGGGACGCAGGCGGCTGCGGGCCTGGGCCGCATAGGCGTGGCCCAGGCCCGCTATTCGACGCGCCTGGGCGCGGCGCTACGGCACGCCGGCGCGCTGGCGCTGCTTGCGCCGGGAGAGCGGCGCGCCATCATCATCGTGACCGACGGCGAACCGTCGGACGTGGACGCGCATGATCCGCGCTACCTGGTGGACGACGCGCGCGAGGCGGTGCTGGAATTGCGCGGGCGGGGCGTGCGCGTGCATTGCGTCGCGCTGGACGCGAAGGCGGAACCGCAATTGCGCGCCATGTTCGGTTTCCGCGGCTACCGGATCGTGACGAACCCCGTTGCGCTGCCGGTGGCGCTGTTGCGTGCCTATGCCCGGGCGACGATGTGACGACCCCAGGAATCCTCGTGTTGACGCCGGCTGCGGCTGTGCTGAAACTGATGAACTCGAAAAAGGATGGAAGTCCGCGCCAGCGGGCCTCCCGACCATGGCAAACAAAGATCCCATCCGTGTAGGCGTGTTGTTCTCTGAAACGGGGGCCACATCGACCATAGGCCGTTCCCAGCTGCAAGGCACGCTGCTGGCCATCGACGAGATCAACGAGGCGGGCGGCGTCGACGGCCGCGAGATCGTGGCGGTGCGCTACGACCCGAGGTCCGACCCCGCCACCTACAGCGTGCTGGCCGAAAGACTGATCACGCAAGACCGCGTGAACGTCATATTTGGCTGCTACATGTCCAGCAGCCGCAAGGCGGTGCTGCCGGTGGTCGAGAAGTGGAACCGCCTGCTGTTCTACCCCACGCTGTACGAAGGGTTCGAGTTCTCGAACAACATCATCTACACCGGCGCCGCACCCAACCAGAACAGCGTGCAGCTGGCGGAGTTCATGACCGCCAACTTCGGCGCCCGGGTCTACCTGATCGGCTCGGACTACATCTATCCCTATGAGTCCAACCGCATCATGGGCGAACTGGTGCTGCAGCGGCAGGACAGCGCCAAGCTCGGCGAGCGCTACGTGCCCTTGACCGCGACGGAGCGCGACTACCGGGAAATCCTGGACGACATCCGCAACAAGCGCCCGGACTTCATCTTCTCCACCGTGGTGGGCAACTCCACGGCCTGCCTGTACCGCGCCTACGCGGATGCGGGCTTCGATCCGAAGACCATGCCCATCGCCAGCCTGACCACGTCCGAAGCGGAAATCTCCCAGATGGAGCCCGAAGTGGCGGCCGGCCACTTCACCTCCGCGCCGTACTTCCAGTCGATCGATTCCGACATCAACCGGCGCTGCCTGGAACGCCTGCGGCGGCGCTTCGGCCACGATTGCGTGCCCAATCTCTGCTGGGAAGCGGCGTACTTCCAGATGCACATCTTCGCCAACGCCTTCCGCGACACCGGCACCGACGAGATCGCGCAAATCCTGCCGCGCGTGCTGCAGAGCGAATTCGAGGCGCCGCAGGGCCGCGTGCGCATCGACCCCACCAATCACCACACCTGCCTGTATCCGCGTGTCGGCCGGGTCAATGCCAAAGGCCAATTCACTATCGTGCGCGAGGCCACGCGGTCCGTGCATCCCGATCCGTACCTGGTCACCCATTCGCTGGGCGACTGGACGGCCACCCTGAGCTCGCTGGATATCTGATGGGCGATACCGCCAGCCGCCAGCGCGCGGAGCGCGCGACGCCCTCCCTGCTCAAGGACCTGCGCACGCTGCGGATCGCCGTCTATCACCCCGACGACGCCGACGGCCGCCAGCTGACGCAGCAGCTGCAACGGATCGGCTGTCAGGTGCAGACCTTCTGGCCTCCGGCGCCGACCCTGCCCGAAGGGCTGGACGCGGTGTTCCTGGCCGTGCGACCGGACGTGATCGACCTGGGCTTCGAATGGGCCAAGAGCGAAGACGCGCCCATGGTCATCGCCATCGTCACCTACGAGAATCCGACCATCGTCGAGGCGGTGCTGCGCATCGGCGCGAAAGCGGTGCTGCCTTCGCCCGTGCGCTCGTTCGGCCTGCTGTCATCGCTGGTGGTGGCGCGCCAGGTCTACGACGACATCAAGTCGCATGCCCGGCGCCTGCGCAAGCTCGAAGGCAAGCTCCTGGGCGTGCGCCGCATCGCGGAGGCCAAGAGCATCCTCATGCGCACGCGCAACGTCACCGAGGACCAGGCCTACGACCTGATCCGCGAGCAGGCCATGAACAAGCGCGTCACCACTGAAGAGATCGCGGGCGCCATCGTCAACGCCAACGAAATCCTGTCACTGGGCAAGTAGGACGCGCCGCGCAGGCTCAGTACTTGCCCGTCAGCAGCTCGCCCGCGTTGGGCACGCGCGCTTCCAGGTCCAGCACCTTCAGCATCCGGTAGACCGTCGCCGCGGCGGCCGTCACCACCGGCAGCCCCAGGCGGTCCTGCACCGGCTGGATCGACGCCAAGGACGGCATCTGCACGCAGGCGGACAGCACCACCGCGTCCACGCCGCGCGTGTTCAGGCGTTCCACATGGCTGGCCGGCGCCATCGGATCCTGCGCGCCGACCTTCAGGTTGTCGGGGATCTCCAGCGACAGGCTGTCCTGCACCTCGATGCCTTCATTTTCGATGTAGTCCACCACCAGCTTGGTCAGCGGCTTCATGTAGGGAGTCAGGATGGAAACCTTGCGCGCGCCGATGGCGTGCAGGCCTTCCACCAGCGCGCCCGCGCTGGAGATCACCGGCGCCGGCGCGCCGTTGTCCACGGTGGCCTGGTGCAGGCGCTCCTGCGAGACGCGGTGATAACCCAGCCCCTGGCTCATGATCGCCACCAGGCAGGCATAGCCCAGCACGTCCACGCGCGCATCGGACAGCTCCTGCGCGCAGCGGTCCGATTCCCGGTCCATCGACGCCAGTTCCGCCGCCGTCACCTGCTTCATGCGCATGCGGCTGGAATGGAAGGTGAAGCGCTCCGGCGCGATGGTCTCGCGCAGGCGCAGCATGGCCGGGATCTCGGTTTCCATGGTGGTGTTGGAACTGGGTACGATCTGGCCGATGCGTAGTGCGCGGGGGGATGTGGTCATGGCGATGCTCCTCGAAAGGCGTAAGAGGGCCAGCCGCGCAGCGGGGCGCGCGAAGCCGGCAATGCGGAATGCGGATGTCAGCCGGTGGCGGCGCCTGCGGCGGCGAGCGCTGGTCTCTTGGCGAGTCCCCGGATGTGGTCGTGTGCTCTATGGCAGGACTAATTCTGGTCGCCGGGAACGATATTTTCCAATATAGTTTTTATCTGGTTTGATATCTTTTCCAAATAACTGGCCGCCATGGAAATCCGCCAACTCCGATATTTCGCCGTGCTTGCCGAAGAGCTGAACTTCACCCGGGCCGCTGCGCGCCTGCACATTTCGCAACCGCCGCTCAGCCTGCAGATCGCCCAGCTGGAGCGCGAACTCGAGGTCAAGCTGTTTGACCGCAACAACCGCCGCGTGACCTTGACCGAGGCCGGCGAAGCCTTCCTGAACGACGTGCGCGCCTTGCTCGCCAGCCTGAAGGACGCCACCGTGCGGGTTCGCGCCGTGGACCAAGGCCTGGCCGGCCGCATCGAGGTGGGCCTGTCCGGCTCGCACTTCATGGGCCCCGTGCCGGCGCTGATCGCCCGCTACAAGGCCTCCCATCCCCAGGTCTCCGTGCTGCTCAACGAAATGAACCCCGCCGCGCAGCTCGACGCGCTGCGCGGACACCGCATCGACGTCAGCATCTCGCGGACCGCCGTCGACGACGACGAACTGCAATCCATGCCCCTGTGGTCCGATCCGGTCGTGGCCGTGCTCCCCAAGGGCCATCGGCTGTCCGCCCGCAAGCGGTTGGAACTGAGCGATCTCGCCGGCGAAGCCTTCGTCATGCTGCGCCAGGACACCTCAGCCTTCGCCCGCACCCTGGCTGAAACCTGCGCCCGCGCCGGCCTGCCCCTGTCGGCCGCCCAGACGGTCGCCGAAGTCCCGGCGCAACTGGCCCTGGTAGCGGCAGGCCTGGGCGTGGCCCTGGTCCCCCGCTCCACCTGCTGCCACGCCACCGACCGCGTCGCCATCTGCAGCCTGCCCGCTGGCATTTCCCGCGCCATGGTCTACGCCGTCACGCGCAGACTAGGCAGGAGACGCGCGCTGGATACGTTCTTGCAGACGGCGGCCCAGATGGCGGGCGAGTGACGACCACCACGCGACCATTCGACGCGCCGCGAGACCTGTCAAACTCAGCAGCAGCATCAACCGGCGCGCAGCGTCATCACAAATCGCAAGACATCGCATAAGCCCCAGAAGGCCGCCCGCGCGGCCGCCCTGGGGCGGACCCCGTAAGATCTTCGCCACCCACCCAGACCGAGGCGAGAACCCCAAGCAAACGACTCGTCCCAGCGCCCGCGAAGATTCAAACAGCAGAGCCTGGCGCGGCGGCCCGGCCGGTGGCGCGGGGCGTCGATAAGCCCAAGGGAATCCGAAGGAGCCGCCGAAGGCGGTGACGAGGATGACGCAGGGGAAGTCCGGAGCGAACGCTCCGGACCGCAATCGTTGCCCCGCGCCACCGGCCGGGCCGCCGCGCCAGGCGGTCTCAAGAACACAACCGGCCGCCCAAAGAACAAAGGGCCGTCCCACAAAGACGGCCCCAAAAAAACCGAGCAAAGCAAAAGACTCAGCCCGTCAACACACAATCCAAAGCCTCCGGCGCAGCCAACCGCACCCGGAACTCCCTCAACTCATCCCGCCGAAACACATGCACAGTCACCCGGTCCCCGACCCGGTACTGAGCCAGCAGCAGTTCCAGCCCCGCCGGCGCATCCACCCGCAAGCCATCCACCGCCACCAGCACATCCCCCGCGGACAATCCGCCCTTGTGCCCCGCGCCGCCCTCCAGCACCGTCGCCAACACCAGCGATTCCCCCTGCTTGCGCGTACGCACATCCAGCGAGGGAATATTCGCCGCCGTCTTCCATTGCAGCGTGATGCCCTGTGGCTCCAGCAACTTCGCCAGCGGCACATCCGCCATCCCGTAGGCATGGCGCGAGATGAAGCGCCGCGTATCCACGCCCGTGGCCTCACGAATCAGCGCCGGCAGTCCATCCTCCGGCAGTCCTTGCGGCTTGCCTTGATAGAAATCGCGCCCATAGCGTTCCCACAGCAAGCGCATCACGTCGTCCAGCGAGCGCGCCCCGCCCGTTTCCCGGCGGATCAGCAAATCCAGCCCCAGCGCCACCAGCGCGCCCTTGGTGTAATAGCTGACCAGCGCGTTCGGCGAGTTCTCGTCCTGCTTGTAATAGCGTGTCCAGGCGTCGAACGAGCTCTCCGCCACCGACTGCTTCATCCGGCCCGGCGTGCGCGCCACACTGGTGATGGTCTTGGCCAGCAGACGCAGATAGTCGGCCTGAGTGATCGCGCCCGAACGCAGCAGCAGCAGATCGTCGTAATAGGACGTGAAGCCTTCGAACACCCACAGCAGGCGCGTCAGGTCGGGTTGCGAAAGATCGTAGGGAACGAAGGCGTCCGGCTTGATCCGCTTGACGTTCCAGGTATGGAAATACTCGTGGCTCACCAGGCCCAGAAAGCCGCGATAGCCCTCGCCCTGGCCCTGCTGGCCGAGCACCGGCAGATCCTTGCGCGCCGTCATCAGCGCCGTGCTGGCGCGATGCTCCAGGCCGCCATAGCCGTCGCCCGTGACCATGGTCATGAACACGTAGCGGTCCGAGCTGTCCAGGAACGGCGCGCGCTTGCTGCGCGGCTCGAAGAACGCAATCTGCGTTTCACAGATCTTGCGCACGTCTTCCGTGATGCGGGCCAGGTCCAGATTGGGCGCAACGCCGGTGAACACCAGCTCGTGTTCGGCGCCATGCGCCACAAAGCTCGACACCTGCGGCGTGCCCATTTCCACTGGATGATCGATCAGCGCGTCATAGTCCGGCGCCAAATACAGCCCGAAACCGTGGCGGCGCGCGGCGCCCTTGTGGCCGCGCGCTTCCGGCAGGCTGGTGTAGACCTTCCAGCCCGGCATCGAGCGCGGCGGCGCCAGGTCCACCAGGCAGGGCAGATGGTCCTGGCCATGCACCCGCAGGAATACGCTGGTGCCGTTGAAAAAGCCGTGGGTCTCGTCCAGGTGCGCGCCGCGCACCGACAGGTCCCAGGCATAGACTTCATACTCCACCCGCAGCGGGCCCTCGCAGGGCGCGGCCTGCCAGGTATGGTTGTCGATCTTCTCGACAGGCACGCGTCGCGTGCCGGAATAGGCCGCCACCGATTCGATCTGGCGGGAGAAATCGCGGATCAGGTAGCTGCCCGGAATCCAGGCCGGCAGCGACAGGCGCTGGCCGTCCGGGGAGGGCGCTGCGATGCTTAGGGTTATCCGGTAGCGGTGTCCGGCCGGATCGTGGGGCGCGAGGCGGTAAAGTAGCGGCGGAGCTTTGTCTTTTTCCATGGCCATATCTTACTTTCATACTTATTCGGAGACATGCAATGAGCGAGTCGTTTGTACTGGTCGAAACCCGGGGCCGCGTTGGCCTGCTGACGCTGAACCGTCCCAAGGCCCTGAACGCCTTGAACGATCAACTGATGGATGAGCTCGGCGCGGCCTTGCTGGCGTTCGAGGCGGACGCCGATATCGGCGCCGTGGTCATCACCGGCAGCGAAAAAGCCTTCGCCGCCGGCGCCGACATCGGCGCCATGAAAGACTGGTCGTACATGGACGTGTATGGCAACGAATACATCACGCGCAACTGGGAAACGCTCAAGCGCATCAAGAAGCCCGTGATCGCCGCCGTGGCCGGCTACGCCCTGGGCGGCGGCTGCGAACTGGCCATGATGTGCGACATCATCATCGCCGCCGACAACGCCAAGTTCGGCCAGCCCGAAATCAAGCTGGGCGTGATCCCGGGTGCGGGCGGCACCCAGCGCCTGCCGCGCGCGGTGGGCAAGGCCAAGGCCATGGACCTGGCGCTGACCGCCCGCATGATGGGCGCAGAAGAAGCGGAACGCGCCGGCCTGGTGTCGCGCGTGGTCGCGGCCGACAAGCTCATGGAAGAAGCCATGGACGCGGCTACCGTGATCGCCTCCATGTCCTTGCCGTCGGTCATGATGGCCAAGGAATGCGTCAACCGCGCTTTCGAAGGCTCGCTCAACGAAGGCCTGCTGTTCGAACGCCGCGTGTTCCATTCGCTGTTCGCCACGGAAGACCAGAAGGAAGGCATGGCCGCTTTCACCGAGAAGCGCAAACCGGACTTCAAACACCGTTAATCCTTGTTACGCCCGGGTGGCGAGCCCGGGCGCCTCGAGATTTGCCCCGCGCGCCCTCCCAGGGCGCGCTTTTTTTCGCATGCATCCGGGCGCCATGGCGGGTTGCGCCTTGAAACGGTTCGGCAGCACCTTGTTGCAGAGTTCGCCCCTATCCTGAAAAGGCGTCACCACGAGGTGCCGCGCCAGAGAGGCTTGCCCGAACTGGCAAGTCCGGCGCGGCGGCTCGCTTGCAGACAAAACCAAGAAGGAGCCTTGCATGCGTACATCCATCGCTACCCGCCGCTGGTCCGCCGCGGTTCTTGCCGGCGCGCTCAGCGCCTGCTTCGTCACCGCGACTCAGGCGCAATCGCCGCGTCCCACCTTGCGCCTGGTGTCTGAAACGCCGTATCCGGCGGCCTCGGCGCCCGCGTCGCAGATGAGCGAGCAAGAGCTGCGCGACATCGCCATCGATGCCTATGTCTACGCGTATCCGATGGTCCTGATGGAGTTGGCCCGCCGCAAGGCCACGGCTGTGCAGACGCCGCTGGACGGCAAGGCGCCGATGAACCAGTTCGGCCACAAGGCCGCGTTCCCCGACCCGCGCGCGGGTGATGTGCCGTGGCCCAGCGCCGATGCGCTCTATTCCAGCCTGTGGTTCGACGTGTCGCGCGCGCCGCTGATCGTGAACCTGCCCGCCACCGGCGACCGCTATATGGTGTTGTCGGCCCTGGACATGTGGAGCGACGTGTTCGCTTCGCGCGGCACGCGCACCAACGGCAACGGCGCCCAGTCCTTCGCCATCGTCGGCCCCGGCTGGCAGGGCAGCGTGCCGTCCGGCATGGACGTGATCCACAGCCCCACCGCCAGCGGCTGGCTGATAGGCTGGACCCAGGCGGGCGGCCCGCAGGACTACGCGGCCGTCAACCAGATCCAGGCCGGCATGACCGCCAGCCCGATGGCCGCGCCCGTTACGGCCAGGCCCACCGTCAACCGCAACTCCCGCAGCGCCTATCCGCAGACCGGGCCCGGCGTGGGCTCGGCGCCGATAGGCAGCGACCTGCCGCCGCCCATGCCCGTGACCGTGCCTGACGGCACGCCGGCCGAGCAAGCCGCCGGCATGGACGCGGCCTCGTTCTTCACGTTGTTCTTCGACGTGTTGCGCAACAACCCGCCGCACGCCAACGACACGCCCATCCTGGACCGCATGCGCCGCATCGGCCTGGATGGCCGGCAACCGTTCTCGTACGGCCGCCTGAGCCCGGCCGTGCAGCAGGCGTTGGCGCAGGCCCAGCCGCTGGCGGGCCGGCGCATCGCCGACGGCGTGTCTCGCTTGGGCACGCCCATGAACGGCTGGAGCACCGTGTTGTCCGGTATCGGCACCTACGGCACCGACTACACGCGCCGTGCCGCGATCGCCTACGCCGGCTTGGGCGCGCCGACCCCCGAGGACGTGCTGTACCCGGTGACGGTGTCCGATTCCAAGGGGCGCGCGCTGAACTCCAACGAGGACTATGTGCTGCACTTCGACAAGGGCCAGCTGCCGCCAGCCACTTTCTGGTCGCTGCACGTCTATGATCAGAAGCATGGCTTTGCCGACAATCCGGCCAACCGCTACGTGCTGCGCAGCACCGACGGCCTGAAGTACAACGCCGACGGTTCGCTGGATATCTACATCCAGCGCCGCGACCCCGGCGAGCGCAAGCGCTCGAACTGGATCGCCTCGCCAGCGGCCGATGCGCCCTTCCTGCTCAGCATGCGCCTGTATTCACCCCAGGATACGGCGCTGGACGGACTGTGGGCGCCACCGCCGGTCAAGGAAGACTGATCCTGCTTTGATGGTATAAAGCGCGGCCTCGATTGAGCAGGCCGCGCTTCATTGAGCAGGCTTTGCGCACATGCGGCGAGGGTCGATTCGCGTCCCTAATTTCGTCCGATCCAAGCGTTGTTTGCGCCTTACAAACTGCCGAAAGTTCATTTGCTAGGGTAAAAAGAATCACGCTATACTCTGCGGGTTTGACGCTTGCGGGATAAGAACACGTAGCGGCTGACAAGTAGCCGATGGGCCGTTGAAGATGCTTTTGAAATCAACGGACTAACGTCAGCTATGGGGGCAGCTACAGGCAGCGAGACGCGCCGGTTCTGATAGGGGCAAAGAAGCAAAGCGAGGAAGTTTGATGCAACAGAACACCATGCAGCAGGAAGTGCGGCAGGGTCCGGTTGAAGGTCATGGTCAGCAGCAAGCAGTGTTTGACCACGACGCGACGGATAAAGTTCTGGTACTCAGTGACGCGGATCGCGCGGCGCTGAATGCTCAAGCAAGCCGCGGGCTCCTGTTGGCATTGGCTGCGCAAGGTGCCATGGGGCTCGCAGCAGCAGTAATTGCGGGGGTTGTCGGAGGGGCGACGGCAGGTTGGTCGGCGTTGGCGGGGGCGGGAGCGTATTTCATTCCCAATGCGTTGTTCGCATTGCGCCTGGTTGTCAGCGTACGGGCCGGTAAAGCCAGTCCCTTTACCTTTCTCTCTGGTGAGTTGATCAAGTTGTTCGCAACGGCTTTGCTGTTGTGGCTGCTTTCGCGTGTGGCGCAGGATAGCCTCGTATGGCCTGCCGCGCTGCTCGGTCTGATACTCACATTGAAGGGCTATCTCCTGCTCTTGATGTTCCGCAAGTTGTCATAGCGCCGAGCAGGTTTGCGGCAAACGAAATCGTGGAATCGTCCGGTTCGCAAGGGCCGGGCACAGCAAATAGGGTAGGATTCAAATGGCTGCTGCCAGCGACGTGTCGCCTCAGTCCGCGTATATTCAGCACCACCTGGTGCATCTGAACAATACGGGTGAGAAACAGAGCGCTATTGCTCAGTTCGACATCATCAATTACGACTCGTTGTTCTGGTCCGGCCTGATGGGTCTGATCGTCATTTTCTTCCTGTGGCGCGCTGCGCGCCGCGCCACCAACGGCGTGCCGGGTCGTTTCCAGGCCTTCGTGGAAATGATCGTCGACATGGTCGACGACCAGGCCAAGGGCATCGTCCACAACGCCAAGAGCCGTCTTTTCATCGCCCCGCTGGCGCTCACCGTATTCCTCTGGATCATCCTGATGAACGCGCTGGACTTGCTGCCCGTCGACCTGCTGCCGTCGATCTGGCGCTTGACCGGCCTGGGCGCTGAGCACGGCGACCCGCTCTACTATCACCGCATTCTGCCGACCGCCGACCTGAACGTGCCGATGGGCATGTCGCTGGGCGTGCTGCTGCTGATGTTCTACTACGGCATCAAGATCAAGAGCCCGGGCGGTTTCGTCAAGGAACTGTTCACCGCGCCGTTCCACGCGCACGGCATCGCCGCCTTCGTCCTGGCTCCGTTCAACCTGCTGCTGAACCTGATCGAATACGCCGCCAAGTCCGTTTCGCTGGGCATGCGGTTGTTCGGCAACATGTTTGCCGGCGAACTGCTGTTCATGCTGATCGCCCTGCTGGGCGGCGCCTGGACCGGCTTCAACGGCCCCAGCATCGGCTTGGGCATCGGCCACATCCTGGCCGGTTCCATCTGGGCGATCTTCCACATCCTGATCGTTCTGCTGCAGGCCTTCATCTTCATGATGCTGACGCTGGTGTACCTCGGCCAGGCTCACGAAGGCCACTGATCCCCCCGAATTTCCCGTGCTGGCCATCCGGCCAGCACGGGATAGCAAGATTATCTTGCATTGAGCAGTACCCCTTATTTTTCAATTTTTGACTTCAGATTTCTAACCAAGGAGTTGTCATGACCAACGTCGCTTTCGTTGCCCTCGCATGCGGTCTTATCATCGGTCTGGGCGCTATCGGCGCTTGCATCGGCATCGCACTGATGGGCGGCAAGTATCTGGAAGCCTCGGCTCGTCAGCCTGAACTGATGAACGCTCTGCAAACGAAGATGTTCCTGCTGGCTGGCCTGATCGACGCGGCATTCCTGATCGGCGTGGGTATTGCCATGCTGTTCGCCTTCGCCAATCCGTTCGTCGGATAAGGCACCGCCCGCCGGCGAAAAGGCGGGTCATGACGCTGGCGGCGATGCGGGTGCAAGCTCCGTCGCCGCCTAGCAAAGTATCGAGTGCTCCGTGACGCCCCTTTCCGGGTGCGGTCGGAGCCGCAAGGTGTTAAAGGAACGACCGTGAATCTGAACGCGACGATCATTTTCCAGATGCTCGTGTTCTTCGTTCTTGGCTGGTTCACGATGAAATTCGTGTGGCCTCCCCTGACGAAGGCGATGGACGAGCGCCGCCAGAAAATCGCCGACGGCCTGGCCGCCGCCGAGAAGGGCAAAGCCGATTTGGCTCAAGCCCAGGCGCGCGTCAGTCTGATCGAGGCTTCTGCCAAGTCCGAAAACCACGCCCGCATCATTGAGGCCGAGAAGCAAGCTGCCTCCCTGATCGAGCAGGCCCGCCGTGAAGCGGAAGCCGAACGCGCCCGCATCGTGGCGCAGGCTGCCCAGGATGCCGCGCAGGAAGTCCAGCGCGCCCGCGACCTGCTGCGCGACGACGTCGCTGCGCTGGCCGTCAAGGGTGCTGAACAGATCCTCAAGCGCGAGGTTGACGCCCGCGCACACGCCGAGCTGCTCAACCAGCTCCGCGCGCAGCTTTAATCCGGGACCGCCATGGCTGAACTTTCCACTGTTGCCCGGCCCTACGCTGAAGCGCTCTTCAGCGCGGCGCGCGACGACAAGGCTGGCTTGCCGGCCTGGTCCGACCTGGTCAGCGAACTGGCTCAGGTCGCCGCCAACCCCGACGTGCGCGAGGCCATGGCCGACCCGCGTCTGGGCGACAAGCAGCGCGTCGAGCTGTTCTCCGGCCTGGTAAAGGCCGAACTGCCTCAAGCCGCCCGTAATTTCATCGAGCTGCTGGTCGAAAACGACCGGCTGCTGCTGCTGCCCGACATCGCCGCGCAATTCGCGGTGCTGCGGAATCGTCACGACGGCACGGCGCAGGCGGAAATCACCAGCGCGTTCGAGCTGAGCGATGCCCAGGTCAAAGAGCTGGTCACCGCGCTCGAACAAAAATTTGGCCTCAAGCTCAAGCCCAGCGTCACCGTTGATCCGTCGCTGATCGGCGGCGTGCGCGTGGCCGTCGGTGACCAGGTGCTCGATACTTCCGTACAAGCCCAATTGGCCCGCATGCGCGATCAGCTCGCCGCTTAAGGCAACTAACAGGATTCCAGGAGTCAATATGCAACTCAATCCCTCCGAGATCAGCGAACTGCTCAAGAGCCGCATCGAGGGCCTGGGCGCTTCGGCTGATGTCCGTACTCAGGGCACCGTCGTGTCCGTGACCGACGGTATTACCCGCATCCACGGCTTGTCCGACGTGATGCAGGGCGAAATGCTCGAATTCCCCAACAACGTTTTCGGTCTGGCGCTCAACCTCGAGCGCGATTCCGTCGGCGCCGTTATTCTCGGCGACTACACCGGCATCTCCGAAGGCGACCAGGTCAAGACGACCGGCCGCATTCTGGAAGTTCCGGTGGGTCCCGAACTGAAAGGCCGCGTGGTCAACACGCTGGGCGAGCCGATCGACGGCAAGGGCCCGGTCAACGCCAAGGCTACCGACATCATCGAAAAAGTGGCGCCTGGCGTTATCGCCCGCCGTTCAGTGTCGCAGCCGCTGCAAACCGGCGTCAAGGCTATCGACTCGATGGTGCCGATCGGCCGCGGCCAGCGCGAACTGATCATTGGCGACCGCCAGACCGGCAAGACCGCCGTCGCTGTCGACACCATCATCAGCCAGAAGGGCAAGGGCGTTACCTGCGTGTACGTCGCCATCGGCCAGAAGGCTTCCACGATCAACAACGTGGTCCGCAAGCTGGAAGAGCACGGCGCGATGGAATACACCATCGTCGTGGCCGCTTCGGCCTCCGACTCCGCCGCCATGCAGTACCTGGCCGCCTACGCCGGCTGCACCATGGGCGAATACTTCCGCGATCGCGGCGAAGACGCCCTGATCGTCTATGACGACCTGACCAAGCAAGCCTGGGCCTATCGCCAGGTCTCGCTGCTGCTGCGCCGTCCGCCGGGCCGCGAAGCCTACCCGGGCGACGTGTTCTACCTGCACTCGCGCCTGCTGGAACGCGCTGCCCGCGTGAACGAAGAGTACGTCGAGAAGTTCACCAATGGCGCCGTCAAGGGCAAGACCGGCTCGCTGACCGCGCTGCCGATCATCGAAACCCAGGCAGGCGACGTGTCGGCCTTCGTTCCGACCAACGTGATCTCGATCACCGACGGCCAGATCTTCCTGGAAACCGACCTGTTCAACGCCGGTGTCCGTCCCGCAATCAACGCCGGTATCTCGGTGTCGCGTGTGGGTGGCGCTGCTCAGACCAAGGTCGTCAAGAAGCTGTCCGGCGGTATCCGTACCGACTTGGCGCAGTACCGTGAACTGGCCGCCTTCGCGCAGTTCGCTTCCGACCTGGACGACGCGACCCGTCGCCAGCTGGAACGCGGCAAGCGCGTGGTCGAACTGCTCAAGCAGCCGCAATACCAGCCGCTGCAAGTGTGGGAACTGGCCGTCACGCTGTACACGGTCAACAACGGCTACCTGGATGAAGTGGACGTGGCCCAAGTGCTGTCGTTCGAGAAGTCGCTGAAGGATCAACTGAAGGCCAAGCATGCGGCCCTGATCCAGCGCATCGAAGACACCAAGGAACTGTCCAAGGATGACGAAGCCGAATTGGCCGCCGCCATCCAGGAATTCAAGAAGCACGGTGCTTTTTAAGAAAGTGACGGGTTAGGCGTCCGCGACGCCTCACCCATCCTTCCCGGATGGTTGAGGCGCGAGCGGAACCCATCGGCCAGTCTTCACAGGAAAGCGCAATGCCCGGAATTAAGGAAATCCGAACCAAGATCAAGAGCGTGCAAAACACGCGCAAGATCACCAAGGCGATGGAAATGGTCGCCGCATCCAAAATGCGCAAGGCGCAGGAACGGATGCGTGCTGGCCGTCCGTACGCCACCAAGGTGCGCGAGATTGCTGCGCACCTGATGCAGGCCAACCCCGAGTACAGCCACCCGTACCTGGTCGAACGCGAAATCAAAGCGGTCGGCATCGTCATGGTGACGACTGACAAGGGTTTGTGCGGCGGCTTGAACACCAACATCACCCGCGTGACGTTGGGCAAGCTGAAAGAGTTCGAGAAAAACGGCATCGCCGTGCAAGCGACCGCTTTCGGCAACAAGGGCGTGGGCGTGCTGACGCGCATCGGCGCCAAACTGGTTTCCCAGGAAGTGCAACTGGGCGACAAGCCGCAACTCGACCGCCTGCTGGGCGCGATCAAGGTGCAGCTGGACGCCTACCTGGAAGGCCGCATCGACGCGCTGTACGTGGCTTCGACCCGCTTCGTCAATACGATGAAACAGGAGCCGCTGTTCCTGCGTCTGCTGCCCCTGGCCAGCGGTTTGGATGATCCGTACCAGATGGGTGCCGAGAACCTGGCCAAGACCTCGGAAGTGAAGTCGGACTACAGCTGGGATTACATCTACGAACCCGACGCCCGTAGCGTGATCGACGACCTGCTGCAGCGTTACGTTGAAGGCCTGCTGTACCAAGCCGTGGCCGAGAACATGGCTTCGGAGCAGTCGGCCCGGATGGTCGCCATGAAGGCGGCGTCGGACAACGCCAAGAAGGTCATCGGGGAGCTGCAACTGGTCTACAACAAGACCCGTCAGGCCGCGATCACCAAAGAAATTTCGGAAATCGTAGGGGGCGCTGCCGCCGTTTAAGGCAGGCAGTTCCCATCTAAAGCTATCAAGCAAGGAATCGACATGAGCAACGGAACCATCGTTCAGTGCATCGGCGCCGTGGTGGATATTCAGTTCCCCCGCGATCACATGCCCAAGATTTATGAAGCGCTTACCCTGGCCGACGACGAGTCTTCCTCGTTCGCCGAAAAGGGCCTGACGCTGGAAGTGCAGCAACAGCTGGGCGACGGCGTGGTGCGTACCATTGCGCTGGGCTCCAGCGACGGCCTGCGCCGCGGCATGAAGGTCACCGGCACGGGCGCCCCGATCTCGGTGCCCGTCGGCACCGGCACGCTGGGCCGCATCATGGACGTGCTGGGTCGTCCCATCGACGAAGCCGGTCCGATCCAGCACGAAGAAAAGCGTGGCATTCACCAGTCGGCTCCCCGCTTCGACGAACTGTCGCCGTCGGTGGAACTGCTGGAAACCGGCATCAAGGTTATTGACCTGGTTTGCCCGTTCGCCAAGGGCGGCAAGGTCGGCCTGTTCGGCGGCGCCGGCGTGGGCAAGACCGTCAACATGATGGAACTGATCAACAACATCGCCAAGCAGCACAGCGGCTTGTCGGTGTTCGCCGGCGTGGGTGAGCGTACCCGCGAAGGCAACGACTTCTACCACGAAATGGAAGAGTCGAACGTTCTGGACAAGGTTGCGATGGTGTTCGGTCAGATGAACGAACCCCCGGGCAACCGTCTGCGCGTGGCGCTGACCGGCCTGACCATGGCCGAGAAGTTCCGCGACGAAGGCCGCGACATCCTGTTCTTCGTGGACAACATCTACCGCTACACCCTGGCCGGTACGGAAGTGTCCGCACTGCTGGGCCGTATGCCGTCGGCGGTGGGCTATCAGCCCACACTGGCCGAAGAAATGGGCAAGCTGCAAGAGCGCATCACGTCGACCAAGACCGGCTCGATCACCTCGATCCAGGCCGTGTACGTCCCTGCGGACGACTTGACCGACCCGTCGCCCGCCACGACCTTCCAGCATTTGGACTCGACCGTCGTGCTGTCGCGTGACATCGCTTCCCTGGGTATTTACCCGGCCGTGGACCCGCTGGATTCGTCCAGCCGCCAGCTGGACCCGCAAGTCGTGGGCGAAGAGCACTACGCCGTTGCCCGTGGCGTGCAGCAAACGCTGCAGCGCTACAAGGAACTGCGCGACATCATCGCGATTCTGGGCATGGACGAACTGTCGCCGGAAGACAAGCAGGCCGTGGCCCGCGCCCGTAAGATCCAGCGCTTCCTGTCGCAGCCGTTCCACGTTGCTGAAGTGTTTACCGGTTCGCCCGGCAAGTACGTTCCGCTGGCCGAAACCATCCGTGGTTTCAAGATGATCGTGGAAGGCGAGTGCGATACGCTGCCGGAACAGGCCTTCTACATGGTCGGTTCGATCGACGAGGCCTTCGAGAAGGCCAAGAAACTGCAATAAGGAACCGATATGGCTACCCTGCATGTGGATGTCGTCAGCGCAGAGGAAGCGATCTTCTCCGGTGAGGCGAAGTTCGTGGTGCTGCCTGGCGAAGCGGGTGAACTGGGCATTCTGCCCGGCCACACCCCGCTGATTTCGCGCATACGCCCCGGGACGGTCAAGATCGTTCGTGCCGACCAAGGCGAGGAAAACATCTTCGTCGCCGGGGGCATTCTGGAAGTGCAGCCGGGCAGCGTGACGGTTCTGGCCGACACGGCTATCCGTGCCGCCGACCTGGACGAAGCCCGCGCCCTGGAAGCTCGCCAGAAGGCCGAACAGGCCCTGGCGAACGCCAAGGACAAGGCGGACATCGCCGTGGTCGAAGCGGAACTCGCCATGCTGGCTGCGCAAGCCATCGCGGCGCGCAAGCTGCGCCAAGGCGGCCGTTCGCACTAAGCGGCGAAGTTGTGCCCCGGGGTTCGCTCCGGACTCGAAGAAAGCGGCCTCAGGGCCGCTTTTTTCGTGCCTGCGGAAATGGCCGCCCCGCGGAAATGGCCACCCCGCCGCCCTTTGTGCGAGCCGCAATGTGATCACTACGAATAGCTGCCCGGCGGTTGCAACAGTAGCCTTCAGCTTTCCTAATCAAGGGTAGAGGGAAAGTGTGCGAGAGATCCTGGATTGCGGGGTTTTGCTGGCGCCCGGCCACGACGGGGCGATGCGCGACCTGGTCGCGCAGCACTCGGCCAGGCTGATGCGAGCGCGGCTGCATCTGGTGTCGCTGAGTCCGGTGCGTTACGCACCCGCGGGCGAGACGGGCCAGGGCGTCACGGCTGCCACGCAGACCGACGCCAGCCTGCCCGCGTTGATTCCGGCAGCGGACGTGCAGGCGCTGGCCCGGCTGGCGGTGGCGCTCAGGCGCTACGACTGCTGCATCCTGCCGGTCGCGCCGTCATCGCTGGCTTGGACGCGGATGGCCCTGCAGCAGGCGGGCGCCGCCTTGAGCACCCCGGTGCTGCTGCTGATCTCCGACATGAAGGCGCCCGCCATCGAAGACCTGCTGAACCTGGGCGCGTCGGATTTCATGACCCAGCCCCCCTGCCAGGAGAGCATGCGGGTGCGGCTCGGTCGCATGGCCGGCGCCGCACAGGGGCGCGGCATGGCGCGGACGGATATCCGCGAGCCCGTGACGGACTATCGCGAGGCGCGGTCCCAGCCGGGCGTGGACGGGCCGTCGAGGCCTGCGTCCTTGCGCGCCAGGGTGTCGCGCGATCTGGTCGAGCAGACCCTGTCGGGCATGCGTCAACCGCATCCACGTTCCGCGCACGAATCCTTCCGCATCGCGAAGGCGCGGGTGGTGGATGGTTTCGAGCGCGACTACATCCGGCTTGCGCTGTCGCGCCATGGCGGCAATGTGGCGCAGGCGGCGCGGGCCTGCTGCAAGCACCGGCGGGCGTTCTGGGCGCTGATGCGCAAGCACGGCATCGAGGCGGCGCCGTACCGGCAGGCCGCGCAGGAGCAGGGGGCCTGAGACGTCGGCGTGGCGGTGCGGCCGGCAGGCGCGCAAGGCCCGCCATCCGGGCGCCGCGCGCGCCGCCGCGTGCCGAAAGCGCCGCGCTTGCGCGCGGGCAAGTCCGGCGCTGAGGCCGGCCCGCGACTTGTCAGCCAGGGGAAGTAAAATCATGGCTTCCGATCATCGAGGATAGTCGTGTCTGCTTCCGTTTTGAAGAACGATGTGTTCTTGCGCTCGCTGCTGCGCGAGCCCGTGCCCTACACCCCGATCTGGCTGATGCGCCAGGCCGGCCGCTACCTGCCCGAGTACCGCCAGACGCGGGCCCGCGCGGGTTCCTTCATGGGCCTCGCTCAGAACCCGGACTATGCCTCGGAAGTCACGCTGCAGCCGCTGGAGCGTTTCGACCTGGACGCAGCCATCCTGTTCTCGGACATCCTGACCGTGCCGCACGCCATGGGCCTGGGCCTGGACTTCGCCGAAGGCGAGGGCCCGCGTTTCGCCCGCCCCGTGCGCACCGAGGAAGACGTGGCGCGCCTGGAAGTGCCGGACATGGACAAGCTGCGCTACGTGTTCGATGCCGTGCGCACGATCCGGCGCGACCTGGACGGCAAGGTGCCGCTGATCGGCTTTGCTGGCAGTCCCTGGACCATCGCCTGCTACATGGTGGAAGGCCAGGGCAGCGATGATTACCGGCTGATCAAGACCATGCTGTACGGGCGCCCCGACCTGCTGCACCGCATTCTAGAAATCAATGCCGAAGCCACGCTGCAGTACCTGAACGCGCAGATCGCCGCGGGTGCGCAGGCCGTGATGCTGTTCGACAGCTGGGGCGGCGTGCTGGCCGACGGCCTGTTCCAGCAGTTCTCGCTGGCATACACCCGCAAAGTCGTGGCCGGCCTGACCCGCGAGCACGAAGGCCGCCGCGTGCCGGTCATCGTTTTCACCAAGGGCGGCGGCCAGTGGCTGGAACAGATCGCCGCTTGCGGCGCTGACGCCGTGGGCCTGGATTGGACGGTGGACCTGGCGGCCGCGCGGCGCCGCACCGGCGACTCGGTCGCGTTCCAGGGCAACCTGGATCCCATGGCCTTGTTCGGCGGCGGACCCGCCATCCGTGCCGAGGCGCGCCGAGTGCTGGACGCCTTCGGACCCGTGGGCAAGGGCGGCCATGTGTTCAACCTGGGACACGGCATTTCCCGCTTTACTCCGCCAGAAGCCGTAGCCGAATTGGTGGATGAAGTCCACCAGCACAGCCGTTCGCTGCGGGGGTAAGTGAGTGGACGCTTCGGCCCACAGGGCCGAAGCTGGAGGGCCCCTGGGGACACTTGTGCACAGCAAGATTGCTCTCGGGGAAAACCCTTTAGATGCTAGTTTACAATCTCGGAAGCTCTAATAAGTCATTGTTTTTAATGATGAAAATAGAGTTTTCAACAAGATTTCGTAAGTTTGCGCAATCTTGTCAAATTCCAATTTCCGATGTTGCTCCAGCCTTTTCCCCAAAGTTATCCACAGGCGGGAAAGCGAGCACGCCGACATCATCCGGGATCATCCTTCTACATGCTCCGTCCTAGCTCCCATGTCTGAAGCGCAGCCGAATACGACCCCCGCGGTCTGCTGGGTGCGGGTGGCGCTGGACGTGCCTTTGCCCGGCCCGTTCGATTACCGCAGCGAGTCGCCGGTGACGGTGGGCCTGCGGGTCATCGTGCCGTTCGGCCGCCGCAAGCTGATCGGCGTGGTGGTGGATAACCCGGCCGAGCCGTCCTTCGATCCCAAGCAGATCCGGCCGATCGAAGAGGTGCTGGACGATTTGCCGCCCTTCGACGAGGACTGGCTGCGCCTGGCCCGCTTTGCCGCGGACTACTATCAGCGGCCGCTGGGCGAGGTGATGCTGCCCACGCTGCCGCCGCCGCTGCGCAAGCCCACGGCCTACCAGGGCAAGCGCTCGGCCGGCGGACCCGTGGCGCGGCTGGACGGGCGCAAGCGCAAGGTCGTGCGCACGCCGGCCCAGGCCGACCAGCCGCCCGAACTCAACGATGCCCAACGCGAGGCCGTGGACACCATAGGCGCGCTGAACGGGTTCAAGCCCGTGTTGCTGCACGGCGTGACGGGCAGCGGCAAGACCGAGGTCTACCTGCGCGCGGCCGAAAAGGTGCTGGCCGCCGGACGCCAGGTGCTGCTGATGGTGCCCGAAATCAATCTGACGCCGCAGCTGGAAGGGGCGCTGCGCGCGCGCCTGGAGGCGCTGGTCGGACCAGACGGCCTGGCGGTCATGCATAGCGGTTTGTCCGATGGCGAACGCCTGCAGGCCTGGGCCCGTGCCCAGCGTGGCGAGGCGCGCATGCTGCTGGGCACGCGCATGTCGGTGTTCGCGCCCTTGAGCCAGCTGGGCCTGATCGTGGTGGACGAGGAGCACGACGCGTCCTACAAGCAGCAGGACGGCCTGCGCTATTCGGCGCGCGACCTGGCGGTGTGGCGCGCCCATGACCTGGGCATCCCGGTGGTGTTGGGCTCGGCCACGCCGTCGCTGGAGACCTGGCAGCATGCCGAGCGCGGCCGCTACCTGCGCTTGACCCTGCCGGGCCGCGCGCGCGCCAGCAGCCTGCCATCGATGCGCCTGATCGACACGCGCCGCCTGCAGATGAAGCAGGGCATGTCGCCGCAATTGCTGGACGCCATCGCGCAGCGCCTGGAGCGCAAGGAGCAGTCGCTCATCTTCCTGAACCGGCGCGGCTATTCGCCGGTGCTGCATTGCCAGTCCTGCGCCTGGGTCAGCAATTGCCCGCGCTGCACCGCGTTTACCGTCCTCCACCGCACCGACGGCCGCGGCCACCGCCTGCAATGCCATCACTGCGGCTATCAGGCGCCGGTGCCGCGCGCCTGCCCCGAATGCGGTGACCAGGACTTGGCGCCCATGGGGCGTGGCACGCAGCGCGTCGAAGAACACCTGGCGGAATTGTTTCCCGAGGCGCGCATCCTGCGCATCGACGCCGACAGCACGCGCAAGAAAGGCAGCGCCGAGGCGCTGTTCGCGTCGGTACACGCGGGCGAAGTGGACATCCTGGTGGGCACGCAGATGGTGGCCAAGGGCCACGATTTCGCGCGGCTGGGACTGGTGGGCGTGCTGAACGCGGATTCGATGCTGTTCGCGCACGACTTCCGCGCGCCGGAACGCCTGTTCGCGCAGTTGCTGCAGGTGGCGGGCCGGGCCGGCCGCCACCAGGGCAATGGCGAAGTGCTGATACAGACCGGCTACCCCGAGCAGCCGGTCTATCAGGCGCTGCTGCGGCACGATTACGCGGGCTTTGCCCGCCATGCCCTGCACGAACGTGAAAGCACTGGCCTGCCGCCTTTCGTCTACCAGGCCCTGCTGACCGCCGAGGCGCGCGAGCTGAAGGTGGCGCAGGAGTTCCTGGAGCGGGCGCGGACCTTGCCCGAGGGGGAGTGGGCGGCCGATTTTCCGGGCCTGGACGCCATCATGCTGTACGACCCGGTGCCGCTGCGCGTGGTGCGCGTGGCCAATATCGAGCGCGCGCAGTTGCTGGCGGAAAGCAGCAGCCGGCCGGCCCTGCAGGCCTTTCTGGCGTCCTGGTCGCACCACCTGCCATACCTGGCCAACGAGGCCCGCGTGCGCTGGCAGCTGGAAGTCGATCCGCTCGAAATCTGATCGATCGCGACAGGGGCCGATGCGCCGTCGATCCGATTGTTCTATGATCTTTCTCCTCTATCGCGCCGGCGCGGCAGGCCCGCTGCGGCGGCTGCGCCCGTCCCCTTTTTCTCGCGTGTTACCGGCCCGCTGACGGGCGGCCGCAAGCCCCGTGCTTGCCGGCCGCATCTTCATTGCGGCCGCCGCGATGCATGATCACCTGACTCAAATGTCCGCCAGCGAACCTATAGCCCAAGGCATGAACCCCGCTCAACGCGAAGCGGTGCTTTACCTGGACGGCCCCTGTCTGGTGCTGGCCGGCGCCGGCAGCGGCAAGACGCGCGTGATCACGCAGAAGATCGCCTATCTGCTGCGCGAATGCGGCTACATGGGCCGCAACGTGGTGGCGCTGACCTTCACCAACAAGGCCGCGCGCGAGATGGACGAGCGCGTGAAGACGCTGGTGGACCGCAAGCTGTCCAAGGGCCTGATCATCAGCACCTTCCATTCGCTGGGCGTGAAGATGCTGCGCGAGGAAGCGCGCAACGCGGGCCTGAAGCCGACGTTTTCGATCCTGGACGCCGACGATGCCATGGCCATCATCCAGGAACTGCTGAACACCACCGACAAGGCCCGCCTGCGCCACGTTCAGGGCATCATCTCGCTGTGGAAGAACGGCTTGATGGAGCCGGACGACGCCGCGCGCGAAGCCATCACGCCGGCCGACGTGGAGGCGGCCAACGTCTATCGCAGCTACGCGGCCACGCTGGCCGCCTACCAGGCGGTGGACTTCGACGACCTGATCCGCATCCCGGCGCTGCTGCTGGCCAACAACGAAGAAGTGCGCACCCGCTGGCAGAACCGTGTGCGCTATCTGCTGGTGGACGAGTACCAGGACACCAACGTGTGCCAGTACCGCCTGGTGCAGTTGCTGACGGGCTCGCGCGCCATGTTCACGGCGGTGGGCGACGACGACCAGGCGATCTACGCCTGGCGCGGCGCGACCATCGAGAACCTGGCCAAGCTGACCACCGACTATCCCAACATCAAGCTCATCAAGCTGGAGCAGAACTACCGTTCGGTGCAGCGCATTCTGGCCGCCGCGAACCAGGTGATCGAAAAGAATCCCAAGCTGTTCGACAAGAAGCTGTGGTCCGACCTGGGCGTGGGCGAACCCATCCTGGTGTCGGCCATGGACGGCGAGGAACAGGAGGCGGAATCCATCGCCATGAAGGTGTCCGCGTCGCGCTTCGAACGCCAGGCGCAATGGAAGGATTTCGCCATCCTGTACCGCAGCAACCACCAGTCGCGCATCCTGGAGCAGGCGCTGCGCAACCTGAAGATTCCGTACACGATCTCGGGCGGCCAGAGTTTTTTCGACAAGACCGAAGTGCGCGACGTGCTGGCCTATCTGCGCATCCTGGCCAACGACGAAGACGACCCGGCCTTCATCCGCGCGGCCACCACGCCCAAGCGCGGCATCGGCCAGGCCACCTTGCAGACGCTGGGCCAGTACGCCGCCAGCCGTGAGCTGTCCCTGCTGGCGGCAGTGGCCGAGACCGGCCTGGAAAGCCAGCTGGCGCCGCGCCAGTTGGACCCGCTGCGCACTTTCACCGAATTCATCCGCCGCATGCAGTGGCGCGCCGGGCGCGGCGCGGCCTCGGGCAAGGACGCAGCGCCCGCCGAACCCGCGGGCGTGCTGCTGGACGATCTGCTGGAGGCCATCCAGTACGAGCGCCATCTGTACGAGCTGTTCGAGGAACGGCCCGCGCAGACGCGTTGGCAGAACGTGCTGGAGCTGACCGGATGGCTCAAGCGCAAGGCCGAAGAGGACAACATGACGCTCTTCGACCTGGTGCAGCACGTGGCGCTGGTCACCATGCTGGAGCGCGGCGAGGAAGAAGAGCCCGACGCCGTGAAGATGTCCACGCTGCATGCGTCCAAGGGCCTGGAGTATCCGCACGTGTATCTCGCGGGTGTCGAGGAAGGCCTGCTGCCCCACCTGGGCAAGGACGACGAAGTTGGCGATCCGGCGCGCGCGGCCGAGAACCTGGCTTCGCGCATCCAGGAAGAGCGCCGGTTGATGTACGTGGGCATCACGCGCGCGCAGCGCAGCCTGAATCTGAGCTGGTGCAAGCGCCGGCGCCGGGCACGCGAGGACCTGGTGCGCGAGCCTTCGCGCTTCATCGAGGAAATGGGCCTGGGCGACGTGCGCGTGCAGGAAGACGAAGCCACCGCCGCGATGAACCCCAAGGAGCGCATGGCCATGCTCAAGGCGCTGCTGAAGAAATAGGGGCAGGGCGGCGGCTTGTGGAAAGCCGTGGGCTGCTCCTACACTGGACTGCGCCCGCCCCGCGGTCCGGGGCGGGGCAACCCCGCGGATCGAAGGAGCGCGCCATGTGTCGCTGGCTGGCTTATACCGGTAGTCCCATACAGATGGAGAGTGTGCTGTTCAAGGCCAAGCACTCCCTGATCGACCAGAGCCTGCATTCGCGGCTGGGCGCCACCACCACCAATGGCGATGGTTTCGGGCTGGGCTGGTATGGCCGCCAGCACGAAGGCCGGCCGCTGGAGCCGCCGTTCCGCTACCGCAGCGTGCATCCGGCCTGGAACGACCGCAATCTGCGCGAGGCGGCGCGCGCCATCCACGCGCCGCTGTTCGTGGCGCACATCCGCGCCGCCACCGACACGCCCGCGCAGGAAACCAACTGCCATCCGTTCCGCCACGGGCAATGGCTGTTCGTGCACAACGGCGTCATCCGCGACTACCCGCTGCTCAGGCGCGACCTGATGCTGATGATCGCGCCCGCGTATTTCGGCTCGCTGGAAGGGTCGACGGATTCCGAGGTGATGTTCCTGCTGGCGCTCAGCTTCGGCCTGGAGGAAGACCCGCTGCCCGCGCTGGCCCGCATGGTGGGCGCGGTGGAAGAGACGGGCAGGCGGCATGGCGTGGCCCAGCCCATCAATATGACGGTCTGCGCGCTGGACGGCCAACGCCTGATCGCCGTGCGCTATTCCAGCGAAGCCGATTCGCGCACGCTGTTCCACAACACTTGCGTGCGCCATCTGCGTCAGCTGTATCCCGACAACCCGCAGATCGCGGCGCTGGACGATGACGCCTTCCTGCTGCTGTCGGAGCCCTTGACCGAAATGGCCGGCGTCTGGGAGGAAGTGCCCGAGGCCACCGCCATCATCGCGGGCGGCGGAACGGTGACGCACTATCCGTTCGCGCCGGTGCCGCCAGGGGCCTGAGACTGCCTGGCCGGGCCGGAAATGCGGGAAATTGGGGTCATCAAGCACGTATCTTCCATATAAGGGAGAATACGGATCGCATGACTTTGCGACGTCCTGGGCCGCGAAAGCACCCTAATTCCAATAAGGAAGTTGCATGACCGATAGCAAAACCCCGCAGGCCTCTGACGCGCTGGCGGTGTTTAACCACACGGGGAGCACCCCGGATTGCTTTGAGTTGCACGAGCATGGCGTTGTCAGCCGACAAGGCGACACGCGCACTTACACCGCATTTTCGGACATCCAGGACCTTTGCCTGTACGCCTCCGGACCGGACGCGGCTGCTGGCCTGATCAATAATTTTGCTTACCGCACCGGTACGGCGCAGGACTGGACCAGGGTGCTGGCCGAGGTCGGCGAATTCGACAAGCTGATGGACGCATTCCGCTCGCGCTACGTCGCGCAGCGTCTGCCCGTGCTGGAAGAGAGGATCGCGGACGGCGCGCGAGTCGTGTTCCGCTACATCCGCAGCGGCGATTTCCCGGACCTGAAGACGCAGGAACTGGCCCTGTCGGCCGAAGGCCTGCACATCGGCGACGCCACCTGGCCGTACGAATCGCTCAAGCGCATCGACCTGAACCAATGGGCCGAGACGATCAGCCTGCAGGACGAAGACGGCAAGACCGTGTTTTCGTGCCCGGCCATGCGCGTACTCAGCTCGGACCTGTTCGTGAACCTGGTCTACGACCAGTTGGGACGGACGGCGGAATACGCCTGAGCAGGTAGCTCCCGCGCCGCGGGGTCAGTGTCCTGAATGCAGGGCGGGATTCAGCGTGCCCCAGGCGGCGGTGCGCACCAGGCACTCCACGGCGCCGGTCTGCGAATTGCGGCGGAACAGCAGGCCTTGCTGGCCCGCCAGCGAGGTGGCCTTCACCACCGCGCCTTCCGGCGTCAGCACGCGCGTGCCGGCTGTGATGTAGCAGCCGGCCTCGACCACGCAATCGTCACCCAGCGAAATGCCGATGCCTGAGTTGGCGCCCAGCAGGCAGCGCTTGCCGATGGACACCACCTGTTTGCCGCCGCCGGACATGGTGCCCATGATGGACGCGCCGCCGCCGATGTCGCTGCCGTCGTCGACGATGACGCCGGCGCTGATGCGGCCTTCGACCATGGACGCGCCCAACGTGCCGGCGTTGAAATTGCAGAAGCCTTCATGCAGCACCGTGGTGCCGGGCGACAGATGCGCGCCCAGCCGCACGCGTGCGGTGTCGGCGATGCGCACGCCGCCGGGCATCACGTAGTCGGTCATGCGGGGGATCTTGTCCACGCCGCGGATTTCCAGGATCTGGCCGGAGGCGCGCAGGTGCCAGCGCAGCGTGTCCACTTGGTCCACCGCGCAAGGTCCCGCCGAGGTCCAGGCCACGTTGGCCAGCACGTTGAACAGGCCGTCCAGGTTGGCGTCGTGCGGACGGATCAACCGGTGGCTGAGCAGGTGCAGGCGCAGATAGGCGTCGTGCGCGTCGACCGGCGGTTCGTCCAGCGACGAGATCGCGGTGCGCACGGCGACGATGTCCACCTTGCGGCGGGTATCGCGGATCAGGGCGGTGGGCACGTGTTCGCCCAGCGCGGCGCGGGCTTCCTCGGGCGACAGGTGGCGCGTGCCGGTGGCCGGCGAGTTGTCGGCCAGCGAGGGGCGCGGATACCAGGTGTCCAGGATGGCGCCGTCGGCGGCCAGCGTGGCGACGCCATAGGCGATGGCGCTGAGGGGCTTGGAGGAATCGGCCATGATGAAAGAGGAAGTGCGCAGTCTGAGTGCGTAATTCTAAGGCGAAAGGGCTGTGGTTTTCAGAGGCTGCCGAAGGCCCAGCGCAGGCTCAGCGAGCCGGTGTGCTCGCGGTTGCCGCCGCCATACTGGCCGCCGTAGGCCAGGCCGATGACGGCCGAGCGCGACACGGCGACTTCCAGGCCCACGCCCGCCAGCGCGGCGGACCGGGCGATGGGCGCGCCAGCCACGGTCAGCACGCTGCCGCCGTCCAGCACCAGGGTCGTCTCCGGCTGCACGTCGCCGAAGGCGCGGCGCCAGCCCAGCGTCGCGTGCAGTCTGCCGACCGTGGGTCCGAGTGCGAACCCGGTCTGGCCGCGCAGTCCCAGCGTGGTGGTGGTCTGCCGGATCCGCCCCGCGTCGGCCGAGAGTGCCGTTGAGCCGCCCGATTCGCTGAAACTGCGGGTGCGCACGTTGCGCACGGCCACGCCTGCGAACGGTTCGATGGTGGCGCGTGGCGACAGCGCCAGCTCGTAACCCAGTTCCGAGAAGGCCTGTGCGGTGTAGGCGCTGAAGTCGGCGGTCAAGGTTTGCCGGGCAATGCCGGGCATTTCGAAATGCCGACGGGTGTCGATGTCGTGCCAGGTGTAGGAGGCGGCGGCCAGCAGGTTCAGCTTGCCGGGGCCGGCACTGAACGACTTCTTGCCGTAGACCCCGGCGGTGTAGCTGTAGACATCCATCCGGAGGTCGGCGGCGTCGATGCGGACGCGGCTGCGGGTGGCGCCCAGCGCGCCGCCCAGCCGCCAGCCGGCGCCCGCGTCGAACTCGCCGCCGCCATACAAGCCGGTGGTGCGCTGCTTGATGCGGGCCACGTTGGCGCCGCCTTCCAGCGTCTGCCAATTGTCGACGGCGACGAGCCAGCCCGGTTGGGCCGGCGCGGGGCTGGTCGGCCGGTCGGCAAGCAGGTCGCGGGCCGGCTCGGCTGGTCCGGCGTGCGCATGGGCCGCGCCCGCCGCGAATACGGCATGCATGGCGAACGCCCGCGCCAGCAGCTGCCGGCGGACGGCTATCGGCGGTGGCAAGGGCTGCCTACGCCAGTTCTTTCAACAGCAGTTCCCAGAATTTCATGCGCTGTTCCAGCGTCGAAACCAGGATGTACTCGTTCAAGGTGTGCGCGCCGTCGCCGTCGGCGCCCAGGCCGTCCAGCGTGGGGATGCCCATGGCGGAGGTGAAGTTGGCGTCGCTGCCGCCGCCCGTCATGGGCGCGTCTTCCAGCAGGAAGCCGGCGCGTTCGGCGTAGCCCTGCACCAGCGCCAGCAGATCGGCGGCGGCTTCGGTCTTCACCATGGGCGGGCGGTTCAGTTCCACGTCGATGTCCAGTTCGACGTCCGGACCCACGGCGCACAGCTCGCGCATGCGGCGCAGCACGTCTTCGGCGGCGCCCATGTCGGGCACGCGGAAGTCGACCACGCAGCGGCACAGCGCCGGCACGGTGTTGGTCACGGTGCCGCCGGCGATGGTGCCGACGCTGACGGTGATGCCGCGGTCATAGTCGGTCATGGCTTCCAGCGCCAGCACCTGGTGGGCCATTTCGCGGATGGCGCTGCGGCCCTTCTCGTGCTGCATGCCGGCGTGGGCCGGACGGCCCTTGACGTTCAGGTTCAGCATGCCGGTGCCCTTGCGCGCCGTGACGCACTTGCCGCCGTTGGGGCGGGCCGGTTCGCAGACCAGCGCGTACTTGGCGTTGGCGGCGAAGCGTTCGATGTGCGTGCGCGAGGCGTGGCTGCCGGTTTCTTCGTCGGGCACCACCAGGAAGTCCACCGGCAGTTGGGTCGCGCCGGGACGTGCCAGGCCGGACAGGGCAGTCAGCGCCAGGTAGATGCCGGCCTTCATGTCGTAGCCACCCGGGCCGTAGAGACGGTCGCCTTCGATGCGCACCGGATTTTCGAGCAGCGTGCCCACCGGATGCACCGTGTCCATGTGCGCCAGGATCAGGATGCCGGGGCGCGTATCGCCGGGGGCGCGGTTGGTTGCGTACAGCAGCGGGCCCGTGGTGGGGCCCAGCGACGACAGCTCCACCGTCAGGCCGGCGGCCGCGGCGTAGTCGGCGATGATGCGCGCCATGGCGGCGATGCCTTCGGGGAAGTTCGAGGGCGATTCGCATTGCAGCCAGCTCTTGATGCCAGCGACGATCTGTTCAGTGCTCTGGGTGTTGGACATGACGGTATCGGATATCTGCAACGAAGAAAATGGGAGCGGTCAGGCGACCTGCTGGCCGGCCAGGCGGGCCAGTTCGGCGGCGTCGGGCATCTTGCCGTCGAACCAGAGGCTGGCGCACACGGCGGACATGGCGCGGCCGTCGTGGCCGATGCCGGGCACGACTTGCAGCGTCCAGCCGAACGGCACGCCGCGGCGCTCGGCTTCCTTGCGGCCGAACTCGAAGTAGTTCTGGGCGCGCGCAAAGCGGTGCGGGCCCTGGCGCATGGCGGCGGGCTCGGACGGCAGGTTGGGATCGTCGGTGGCGATGTCCTGGTCGCCCGCCAGGATGGTCATCGGATAGGCCAGCAGCTTGACCAGGTGTTCTTCGGTCAGGCCGACGCCGTCCATGCCTTCGGGGAAGGGATGGTCGAAGGTCGGCAGCGTGTACCAGCCCGGGTTGCCGGCGGCCACGGCCTTGAAGGGCGCGTGCGACTGGCTGCTCATCAGGCGGTGCACGAACTGGCCGCCCGCGGAATGGCCGAACAGGTAGATGTTCTGGCCGTCGGTGATTTCACCGTCGATCAGGTCCTTGATGACATTGCCCACCAGCGCGTAGGTCCAGCCGTCGATGTGGCGCGGATTGCCGCCGGCCGAGAACACGCGGCCGTTGTTATAGCTTTCGACGCCGGGCCAGATCTCGTTGGAGAAGGTCAGCGCCACGATCAGCAGCTTGTGCTTGTCGGCGGCTTCCACCCAGAAATCGCGGTACTCGTCGCCGTTGCGCAGCACGCCGTGCTGCACGATGACCACGGGCCGGTCCGGCGTGTAGCCGTAGGGGCGGTAGGTCTGGAGCTTGAAGGGACGGTCGGAATTGCGGTCCTCGTCCACATACAGGATGGCGTTGCGGCCAGCATGGCCCAGCTCGATGGCGATGCGGTCGACGTTGGACATCTCGGAGGGTTTCATCAGGCGTGCGCCTCGTTCAGGTGGCAGGCCGACCAGTGGCCTGCCGAGATTTCTTTCAGGGCCGGCGCCTGCTCGCGGCAGCGCGGCATGGCGTGGGGGCAGCGGGGATTGAAGGTACAGCCCGGCGGCGGATTCAGCGGCGATGGGATCTCGCCCTTGATCGGCGTGAACTTGCGGCCGCGGCGGGCCACGTCCGGCACTTCGGCCATCAATGCCTGAGTGTAGGGGTGATTGGCGCGCGCGAAGATCTCGGCCGACGTGGAGATCTCCACGATCTTGCCCAGGTACATGATCGCCACGCGGTCCGAGATGTGCTTGACCACGCCCAGGTCGTGGCTGATGAACAGATACGTGAAGCCGTGCTGTTCGCGCAGGTCCATGAACAGGTTGATGACCTGCGCCTGGATCGACACGTCCAGCGCGGCCACGGGCTCGTCGCAGACCAGGAACTTCGGCGCCACCATCAGCGCGCGGGCGATGCCGATGCGCTGGCGCTGGCCGCCCGAGATCTGGTGCGGGAAGCGGTCGCGGTATTCAGGGTCCAGGCCGACTTCCTGCAAGGCCTGGTCGATGCGCGCGGGAATCTGCGCGGCGGGCGCCAGCTTGTGGACCTTGAGCGATTCGCCCAGGATCTGGCGCAGGCGCTGGCGTGGGTTCAGCGAGGCTTGCGGGTCCTGGAAGATCATCTGCACGCCCAGGGTATAGGCCAGCTTGTCGGCGCCGCGCAGGCGGCGCGCTTCCTTGCCCTGGTACAGCAGTTCCCCTTCGCTCTGGCCGTGCAGGCCGGCGACGACGCGGCCCAGCGTGGACTTGCCGCAGCCGGACTCGCCGACCAGGCCCACGACTTCGCCGCGCTTGATGGACAGGTCCACGCCATTGACCGCGTACACGGTGCGGCGGTCGATGGGGCGGCCGGTCAGGGCCAGGATGCGCTGGGCCAGATCGGGCCGTTGCTCGAAGCGCTTGTGGACGTTCTTGAGCTCGATGACGGGGGTATCGGCGGTACTCATACCGACTGGGCCTCGCGGGTAATCGGCACGTAGCAGCGATAGCTGCGCGGGCCTTCGGTGGTGACGGAGGGGGCTTGTTCGGTGCAGCGCGTGACCGCGCTGTTGCAGCGCGGACGGAACGGACAGCCCGAGGGGCGGCCGGCCAGGCTGGGCGCCATGCCGTTGATCTGGTGCAGGCGCGCGCCGGGCTGGGTAGCGCCGGGCATCGAGTCCAGCAGGCCCTTGGTGTAGGGATGGCGGGGCGCGTCCAGCACCTGCTCGACCGGGCCGCTTTCGACGATGCGGCCGGCGTACATCACGGCCACGCGGTCGGCCAGTTCGGCCACCACGCCCAGGTCGTGGGTGATCCAGATCAGCGCCGTGTTGTGCTCGCGGCAGATCTCCTGCATGCGGTAGAGGATCTGGCCCTGGATGGTGACGTCCAGCGCCGTGGTCGGCTCGTCGCAGATGATCAGGTCGGGTTTGTTCAGCATGGCGATCGCGATCGCCACGCGCTGGCGCATGCCGCCCGAGAATTCGTGCGGATAGCTCTTCAGGCGTTTTTCGGGCGAAGGAATGCCGACCATGGCCAGCGCCTCGCGGCAACGCTCCTCGGCTTCGGCGCGCGGCACGTTTTCATGGGTGAGGATGGCCTCCATCATCTGCTCGCCGATGCGCAGCACCGGATTGAGCGTCATCAGGGGATCCTGGAAGATCATGGCGATGCGGTTGCCACGCAGCTGGCGCATCTGCTCTTCGCTCAGCTTGCGCAGGTCCGTGCCCTTGAACTTCACTTCGCCGTCCACGACTTCCCCGGGCGGGTCGATCAGGCCCAGCAGCGAAAAGCCGGTGACGGATTTGCCGGAGCCCGATTCGCCGACCAGGCCGACGATCTCGCCGCGGCGCACGGTCAGGTCGACACCGTCGACCGCCAGCCAGGCGCCGGCTTCGGTATGGAATGCGGTGCGCAGGCCGCGCACGTCTAGAAGGATTTCGCTCATGCTCGTCGCGGGTCCAGGCTTTCGCGCAGGCGGTCGCCCACGATATTAATGGAGAGGATCAGCAGCAGCAGGGCGATGCCCGGGAACAGGCTGATCCAGTAATCGCCCGACAGCAGGTACTGGAAGCCGTTGGAAATCAGCAGGCCCAGCGAGGGTTCAGTGATGGGCACGCCCACGCCCAGGAACGACAGCGTGGCTTCCAGCGCGATCGCGGTCGCGATCTGGATGGTGGCGAACACCATGACGGGACCGAGACAGTTGGGCAGCAGGTGGAAAAGCATGATGCGCCAGGCCGGGTAGCCCAGGTTGGCGGCGGCTTCCACGTATTCCTTGCGGCGTTCCTGCAGGGCGCGGCTGCGCATGATGCGCGCATAGTGGCCCCACTGCACCAGCACCAGGGCCAGGACCACCTTGTCGACCCCGCGCCCCAGCACCACCAGCAGCACCAGCGCCACCAGGATGGTCGGAAAGCCCAGGATGAAGTCGACGATGCGCATGAGCACGGTGTCGACCAGGCCGCCGACATAGGCGGCCACCAGGCCGACCGCGCCGCCCACGGCGGTGGCCAGCACCACGGCGGACAAGCCGACCATCAGGCTGATGCGCAGGCCATACAGGATGGCACTGAGCATGTCGCGGCCCTGGTCGTCGGTGCCCAGCCAGGCGATGCTGCCGTCCATCAGCGCCTGGCGCGGCGCCAGGCGGCCGTCCATCAGCGAGAGGTTGGCCAGGTCGTAGGGGTTCTGCGGCGCGAAGTAGGGCGCGAAGACCACCAGGATGATCAGGATGGCCAGCGCGATCACGGAGCCGCGCAGCGTCGGGCGCGCGTGCAGTTTCTTCAGGATGGAGGCGCGCTGGGGCGTCTCAGCCAGGGGCTGGACGGTGCGGGTGCGGCCGGAATTGGGAGTTTGAGCCATGGCGGATTATTGAGCGGGAGTCACGAGCTGCACGCGCGGGTCGAGCGCGGCGTACAGGATGTCCACAACCAGGTTGATGATCACGAAGATCAGGGTGACCAGCATCACGTAGGCCACCACCACGGGGCGGTCCAGCTGGTAGATGCTGTCGATCAACAGCTTGCCCATGCCTGGCCAGGCGAACACCGTCTCGGTAATGGTGGAGTAGGCGATGAGGCTGCCGAATTCCATGCCGATCACGGTGACCACGGGGATCAGGATGTTGCGCAGGATATGGCGGCGCACGATGCGGCCCGGCTTCACGCCCTTGGCGCGCGCGAACTTCACGTAGTCCTGGCTGCGCGCTTCGACCACGCCGGAGGCGGTCAGGCGCAGCACCAGGGCGATATTGGCCAGCGCCAGGTTGATGGCCGGCATGATCAGGTGCGACCAGCCGTCGGCCGTCAGGATGGACAGGCGCACGCCCAGCACGGTGACCGTGTCGCCGCGGCCGGTCGCCGGCAGCCAGCCCAGCCACACCGCGAACAGCAGGATCAGCATCATGCCCTGCCAGAAGTTCGGCAGGGAAAAGCCCAGCACCGAGGACGCCATGATGCCGCGGCCCAGCGGCTGGTCACGGTACAGGCCCGCGATCAGCCCCAGCGGAATGCCGAACACACAGGTCAGCAGGATGGCCACGACCACCAACTCGAAGGTGGCGGGAATGCGCTGCACGATCAGTTCGACCGCGGGGATGCCGTGCACGAAGGAGGTGCCCAAGTCGCCGTGCAGCGCGCGCCACAGGAAGCCTGTGTATTGCTGCCACACCGGCAGGTCCAGGCCCAGGCGGGCGATCATCGCCTCGCGCGCGGCCTGGCTGGCTTCGGGGCTGACCAGCAGTTCGATCGGATCGCCCACGGCATAGACCGCGAAGAAGACCACGACCGAAACGGCCAGCAGCACGAACAGACTCTGTATCAGTCTGCGTAGGATGAACAAGGCCACGAGATGATTTCCTTGGTGGGCTCAGGGTTTGCGGGCGCCGCGTAGGGTCTTACTTGGCGGGCTTGGCCGACATGGCCAGGGTGTACTGGTCGGCGCGGCCTTCGTAGGTCAGTCCCTTGCGGAACGCCCAGATGCTGCTTTCGAAATGCAGGGGAATGCTGGGCAGGTCGGCCAGCGCAAGCGTCAGCGATTCCTGCAGCAGCTTTTCGCGCGCGGCCGGGTCCACGGTGACCAGCGCGCGCTTGAACACGCGGTCGAACTCGGGGTTGTCATAGCCGCCGTAGTTGCTGGTGCCCAGGCCGTGTTCCTTGTCGAACGCGCTGACCCAGTATTGCAGGAAGGACGAGGCCTCGCCGGTTTCCGAGGACCAGCCGCCCATGGCGAAGCTGAACTCGCGCTTGGCGCGCTTGGGGAAGTAGACCGAGCGCGTCATGGTGTCGACGGTGGTCTTGATGCCCACGCGCGACAGGTATTGCGCCACCGCCTGGGATATCTGCGCGTCGTTGATGTAGCGGTCGTTGGTCGACGACACGGTCAGCTCGAAGCCGTCCGGATAGCCGGCTTCGGCCAGCAGCTTCTTGGCGGCGGCCGGGTCGTACTTGAGTTCCGGCGGATTGGGCAGGGTGCCGAACATGCCGTCGGGCAGGAACTGGTTGGCCGGCGTGGCGGCGCCGTCCATGATGCGGGCGGCGATGGTCTTGCGGTCGATGGCCAGCGACATGGCGCGGCGCACCCGCGCGTCCTGCAGCGGGTTCTTGCCATCCGCGGCCTTGACGCCGGGGCTGGGGCTGCGCGCCACGTCGGGCTGGAAGTACACCACGCGCACCGAAGGCGTGATGACGTGGCCGAAGCCCGGCGTTTCCGAAATGCGCTTCACGTCGCGCGCGGCGGGGTTTTCGATCAGGTCGAAGTCGCCCGCCAGAAGACCCGTCAGGCGTGGGCCGGCGGCCGGCACGGGCACCAGCTTCACGTCCTTCCATGCAGGCTTGTCGCCCCAGTAGGCGTCGTTGCGCGTCAGCTCGATGGCGGTGCCCTTGACGTAGCTCTTCAGGGTGTAAGCGCCGGTGCCGATCACGGAGCGGCCGGTGTTGAAGTCGGCCACGGTGGGCCAGGCGCCGGTGACGCCGCACTTGTTCTTCAGGTCGAAAGTGATCGCGCCGTGCTCGGCGATGCCGTTCCACAGCATGCCCATGCGGGTCAGGTCGTTGGGCAGCAGCGGATAGGGCTGGCGCGTCTTGATCACCAGGGTATTGCCGTCGCGCACCTGCACGTCGGCGAATTTCTGGACGATGGCCGGGTACGAGCTGCTGATGGACTGTTCGTTGTTGACCACGCGGCAGAAGGTGAACAGCACGTCCTGCGGCGTGAAGGGCTGGCCATTGGAAAACTTGACGCCCTCGCGCAGCGTGAATTCCCAGGTCGTGTCGTCCACCGGCTTCCAGGCCGTGGCCAGACGCGGAATCAGGTTCATCTTGGCGTCCTGGCCCACCAGCGTCTCGAACATGTGCGAGGTCATCGCATCGTTCGGCGTGGCCTGGTGGTAGTGCGGATCCATCGACGTCGGCTCGGACGACAGGCCGATCCTCAGGACGCCGGCGGCATCCTGGGCGATGGCCGTGGTGGTACAGGCGGCCATGGCGAAGGCCGTGAGCATGCTGCGGTGGAGCGTCTGGGCAGACATGGATTTGTCCCTTTGTTTATTGGTTTTGTGTTGCAAGGCGGCGGGCTGCCGCGGGTCTTCAGGCGATGGGCTGCGCCAGCCGGACCACGGTCACGCCGGGCCGCAGATTGGCGGTGGACGGCATGATCAGCACGCAATCGTCATAGGGCGTGACGACGGGCTCGCCCTCGGACCAGCCGATCAGGGTGCCGGCCGCAGCCAGCGTTTCCAGGCCCTTCCAGGGCTGGGCGAAGCGGAAATCGGCACTCTTGGCGGCGACCGCATGCGTCACGCGCAGCGCGCGCTGCGCAGGCGCTGCGGGCACGAACCAGGCTTCGGGCAGGTCGCTGCTGTCGACCGTGCCCGCTTCCACCAGGAAGCGCGCCATCTGGTCGACGGCGACGCCGCGCGCCTCGGGCGCGCCATGGAAGCCGCATTCGATCAGCAGGGAACGGGTGCCGTTGTCGCCGGCTTCGCCGAAGCGGCCGAAGTCGCGCATGCGCACGCCCGCGGCGTGGCCGGCGTCGGCGATGATGGTGGCGGGGTTGCCCAGGGCCAGCGCCAGGTCGATATTGCGCTGTTCCATGCCGGTCAGCTGTAGCGGCACATCGGAATTGCTCATCGAATGGAAGTCCAGCAGCCAGTCGGCCTGCTCGACCCAGGGCCGGATCTCGGCCGCGCGGCGGCGTTCCTGGCTGGTGGGCACGCTCAGCTTGTCGTCGCTCCAGACGCGGTTCATGTCCTCGTCGACGAAGCGCGCGGGCGCGTAGTTGGCGGGATCGAAGCGGTCGAACGCGGCCAGATTGCAGAAGGCCAGCGTCAGCGACCCCCGGCGCGGCCGCAGGCCCGCCGTCAGTGCGTCCTTCAGCGCCCAGGCGCCGCAAAGTTCATTGCCGTGGATCAGCGCGCTCAACATGACATGCTTGCCAGGCTCGCCAGAGTCGAAATGCCAGACCCCCGGGGTATCCGTATTGCCCGCCCGCTCGGCCGACAAGTTCGGACAGGCAAGAAGAAATGGACGCGGTAGGGACGCGGGGGCGGGCGTAGGCATGGGGACTCCGATGAAGCGACGCGATTGTATAGGCGATGGCGCTAGGGGGGCGGCTAGGAGCCGGCGTGGGCGTGCGCCGTCGCGCGGCGGGCGCTGAAATGGGCTGCTGACACGGGTTTTCCCTTATATATGGGGCACGTCAGGCGCGCGCCGCCTTCGAGTATTGGGCGAATTCTAGGAGCTTGGCTGCTTTCTCTACAATTAGAATATTTATCTCGAGCTTTGCAGAAAAGGCAAAGCTTGTTCCTCATTCCCATTCCTTGAGAACCGCGAGGGGCGGACATGCACGGCATCGCCTTGAAGTACTTTCTGGAGGTTGCCCAGGCGGGCAGCCTGAGCGGCGCGTCCGAGCGCCTGCATGTGGCGGTGTCGGCCATCAGCCGGCAGATCGCCAAGCTGGAGGAAGAAGCAGGAGCGCCGCTGTTCGAGCGCGCGGCGCGCGGCATGGTGCTGAGCGAGGCGGGGCAGCTGTTGCTGGCGCATGCCCGCCGCACCATGCTGGAAGCCGACTCCGTGCTGCAAGAGATCGCCGCCATCAAGGGCACGGTGCGCAACGAGATCCGGGTGGCGTCCGTCGAGGGCGTGGCGCGGATTTTCCTGCCCTCGGTGATGGCGCGCTTTCGCCGCGATTGGCCCAACATCCGCTTTGACCTGCATGTGGGCTCGCCGGCCGAGGTCAGCCGCCGGGTGGCCGAAGGCAGCGTGGAACTGGGCATGGTCTTCATCGCCGAACGCATCGGCGGGGTCAGCCCGCGCTATTCGCGCCGCGCGCCGGTGCATGCGGTGATGGCGGCCGACCACCCGCTGGCGGGCCGCGCCAGCGTCAGCCTGCAGGATCTCAGCCAATATCCGCTGGCGCTGACCGGGCCGGGCACCACCACGCGCCAGCTGTTCGAGATGGGCTGCGCGCTGGAGTCGGTGCAACTGCAGCCGGCGCTGACCTGCAACGATTCCTCGCCGCTGCACGGCTTCGTCTTCGGGTCGGACGCCATCATGCTCAGCGGCTACATCTCGGTGGCCTGGAGCCTGCAGCGCGACGAGCTGATCGCCGTGCCGATTTCCAACGCCGAGCTGCAATCGCGCACCCTGCAGATCCAGGTCATGCCGGGCCGGGTGCTGCCGCCGGCAGCGGAAGCGTTCGTCGAGCTGCTGTCCAGTGAATTGGACAACGCGTTGCAAGGCCGGCCAGCCGTGTAGCCTGGAAAGGCCCAATGGCAAAAAAAAACGGCTGCGCGAGGCAGCCGTTTTCTCGTTCAGGCGGACCTGATCATTGCTTTTCGGGCGTGACCGAGGTGGCCAGCGTGTACTGGTCGCGGCGGCCTTCGTAGGTGATGCCCTTGCGGAAGGCCCAGATGCTGCTTTCGAAGTGCAGCGGGATCAGCGGCACGTTGTCCAGCGCGATCTGGGTGGATTCCTGCAGCAGCTTTTCGCGCTTGGGGGCGTCGACGGTCACGATGGCCTGCTTGTAGACCTTGTCGAAGTCGGCATTGCTGAAGCCGCCGTAGTTGCTGGTGCCCAGGCTGTTGGGGGAATCCAGGGAAGCCACCCACAGCTGGAACAGCGCCGAGGCTTCACCCGTTTCCGCCGGCCAGCCGCCCATCGAGAAGCTGAACTCGCGCTTGGCGCGCTTGGGGAAGTAGATGGAGGCCGTCATGGCGTCCACATTGGTCTTGATGCCGACGCGGGCCAGGTACTGGGCCACGGCTTGCGCCACCTGGCCGTCGTTGACGTAGCGGTCGTTGGTCGACGACAGCGTCAGTTCAAAGCCGTTCGGGTAGCCGGCTTCGGCCAGCAGCTTCTTGGCGCCTTCGGGGTCGTACTTGATTTCCGGCGCCTTGGGCAGCGCGCCGAACATGCCGTCGGGCATGTACTGGAAGGCGGGCGTGGCCATGCCGTCCATGATGCGGGCGGTGATGGTCTTGCGGTCGATGGCCATCGAAATCGCCTTGCGCACGCGCAGGTCTTGCAGCGGGTTCTTGCCGTCGGCGCTCTTGACGAAGGGGCTGGGGTTGCGGCCGATGTCCGGCTGGAAGAACACCAGGCGGGTCGACGGGGTGGCGACGAAACCGAATTTGGGGTTGTCCTTCAGGCGCGGCAGGTCGCGCGCGGCGGGGTTTTCGATCACGTCGAAGTCGCCCGACAGCAAGCCGGTCAGGCGCGGGCCGGCGGACGGCACCGGCACGAACTTCACTTCCTTCCAGTACGGCTTGGGACCCCAGTAGTTTTCATTGCGGACCAGCTCGATGCCGGTGCCCTTGACGTAGGACTTCAGGGTGTAGGGGCCGGTGCCGATCGCGTCGCGGCCATTGTTGAAGTCGACCACGGTAGGCCAGGCGCCCGTCACGCCGCAACCCTTCTTGGGATCGTACGTGAGCTTGCCGTGCTCGACGATGCCGTTCCAGACGATGGGCAGCGAGCGCGCCAGTTCGGCGGGCATCAGGGGGAAGGGTTCGCCGGTCTTGATGATGACCGTGTGCGCGTCCGGCGTCTGCACGTCGGTGATGCGCTTGGTCATGTCCATGTAGGACTGCGACACGTTGGTTTCGTTGTTCAGCGTGCGGCAGATCGTGAACAGCACGTCTTCGGACGTGAACGGCTTGCCGTTGGAGAACTTGACGTCGTCGCGCAGCTTGAATTCCCAGGTCAGGTCATCCAGGTTCTTCCACGACGTGGCCAGTGCGGGCACCAGCTTCATGTCGGCGCTGCGGCCCACCAGGGAACTGTAGACGTGCGCGGAGAACGCGTCGTTCTGCGTCATCTTGTGATAGTGGGGATCTGCCGAGGTGGGCTCGGCCGACAGGCCGATCTTCAGCGTCTGGGCTTGGGCGGCGGCCAGGGGAATGGCGGCGGCCGCAAGGGCCAGGGTGGTGCGCAACTTCATGGTGACAACTCCGGATGGAAAACGAACCGGATCGCGCCTGCGTGTAAACCAGCCTGCGCCAGCCGCGCATGCAGCGTCGCCTGGAAGGGGCTCAGGGGGTTTTGGCGCCGGGCACGACGGCAAGGGGCCGATTATCGGTAGGGGCTTCGCGCACTGTCAATGTGCAATGGCAAGCGCAGCGCTAGGGAAAACGCGGAGAGGAAGGGGGGGGAGGGCGCCGCGCTGCCTCGTCTGGAGGCCTGCGCGGCGCGATGGCGCCCGGGTGAGGGACTGGGCGCCGAAGAACCGCCGCAACGGGCGCCGGGAAGCCGGCGGGCGTTGTGGCGGGGTTGCGCCAGGCTGAATCGCGGGAGATCGATCGCGATTCAGGCCGGCGCGGCAGGGCTTACCACTGCGAACCGGAGAAGCGCGAGCTGGCGGCGCGGGCCTTGTTCATCGAATCGTTCACTTCGTCGATGAAGGAAAACACGGCGGCAACAGCTGCGGCTACGGCTTGACCAGCCTTCTTCAGGTTGGTCAGCGGATGGGAATTCGGTTGGTTCTCGAGGGCGCCGCGGAGCAGATCGCGCTCCAGCGCGTCGGTCAGGCGGGCAGTGTGGTTCAGGGTCAGTTCGCTCATGGTTTGCTCCAGTCCGTTTCGTCTTGGTGTAAACCATTATAGGGATAACCCTATGATCAATGCAACGCTATTTTTAGGGTAAACCCCTATATGTTGTAAAAATGTTTATTCCCCAGGGACTTAGCTGGCGTTTCGCAGGGCGCGGGCGGCATCCGCCAGCTCTCCGGCGGTCAGTCCGATAGGGCCAATACCCTGAGCGACCAGCGCGTCCGCCGCCGCGCCGTGTAGCCAGACGGCTCCGGCCACGGCCTGGTCCAGGGGCAGCTTCTGGGCGATCAGCGAGCCCAGCATGCCCGCCAATACGTCCCCGGTTCCGGCAGTGGCAAGTCCCGGATTGCCGCTGGCATTGATGTGCAGTCCGCCATCAGGGGCGCAGACCACGGTGCCCGCGCCCTTCAGTACCACCCAGGCCCGGTAGCGCTGCGCCAGTTGCCAGGCGGCGTCCGGGCGGTCGGCCTGCACTTCGGCCGCGCCGATGCCCAGCAGGCGTCCGGCTTCGGCCGGGTGCGGCGTCAGCACCACGGGGCCGTCGCCCCAGTTGGGTTGAATGTCGCCGCGGGCCAGCAGGTTCAGGCCGTCCGCGTCCAACACCAACGGCGCCCCGCGCCGCAGCACGAACAACTCAGATAGCGTATTGGCCGCCAGGGCGCCCGTGCCGATGCCGCAGCCGGCCACCCAGGCGGTGACGCCCCAGTCTTCCTCCAGCAGGGAGCGGGCGTCGCGCAGCATCACCTCAGGCTGCAAGGGATCGCAAGCCAGGGGCGCGGCTTCCTGCGCAAAGCCGACCAGCACCTTGCCGGCGCCAATCTTCAGTGCGGCCCGCGCGGCCAGCAGCGCCGCGCCAGCCATGCCGGGGCCGCCGCCCACCACGCCTACCGTGCCGAAACTGCCCTTGTGGGTGTCCTGGCCGCGTCGCGCGAACAGGGCGGGCAGGGCGGCGCGGTCGATGACGCCGCCGGCGGTCGGGGCGGTAGTGTTCATGGGCTGAGGCTCCTGAGGTAATCGGCGTGGCGCGAGGGCACGTATCTACTATAGTGCGCCCAAACCAGCCGGCATCCGGTTGGGCCAAAAGACAAGATGGAGACGAACATGAGCGACATCACGCTGGAACACTATTCCGCCTATGAGTCCCTGAAGCTGCGCCGGCACCCCGGCGGGGTGCTGGAGGTGATCATGGGCGCCAAGGGCGGCAAGCCGGGTAAGCTCTCCACCGCCGACGACCGCATGCACCGCGAGCTGGCCGACATCTGGCGCGATATCGATACCGACCCGGACACCCGGGTGGTGGTGATCCGCGGCGAGGGCAAGGGCTTTTCGGGCGGCGGCGACCTGGACCTGGTGCAGCAGATGGCCGACGATTTCGACGTGCGCACCCGCGTCTGGCGCGAGGCCCGCGACCTGGTCTACAACATCATCAACTGCAACAAGCCCATCGTGTCCGCCATGCATGGCGCGGCCGTGGGCGCGGGCCTGGTGGCGGGCCTGCTGGCCGACATCTCCATCGCGGCCCGCGACGCGCGCATCATCGACGGCCACACCCGTCTGGGCGTGACGGCAGGCGACCACGCCGCCATCGTCTGGCCGCTGCTATGCGGCATGGCGCGCGCCAAGTACTACCTGATGTTGTGCGAAACCGTGACCGGCGAGGAAGCCGAGCGCATCGGCCTGGTGTCGCTGTGCGTGGACGAGGCCGAACTCATCGGCCGCGCTTTCGAAGTCGCCAACAAGCTCGCCGCGGGTTCCCAGACCGCCATCCGCTGGACCAAGTATTCGCTGAACAACTGGCTGCGCATGGCCGGGCCCAGCTTCGATACGTCGCTGGCGCTGGAATTCATGGGCTTTGGCGGCCCCGACGTGCGCGAAGGGATCCAGTCCCTGCGCGAACGCCGGGCGCCGAACTTCCGGCCGGATTCGCCGTTCTGACGGGATGGGGATTGTCCACCCGTCTTACTTGAAGAACTTCGCGAACGCCGCCTGCGCCTCTTCGGATTGCAGGCGGATGCGGAATTGCTGGGCTTCGTAGTCCAGCGTGTCCTGGATTGCCTGGCGATCCGGGCGGCGCAGCATGGCCTTGGTCAAACGCAGCGCGGCGCGCGGCTGGCGTTCCAGGTCGGCGGCGGTGGCTTGCGCCGTGGCCAGCGCCTGGCCCTTGGCCGTGACCGAAGTGGCCAGCCCGGCATCGCAGGCGTCCTGCGCCGTGAACGCCTTGCCCTGTAACAGCCATTCGGCGGCACGGCGAGCGCCAACCAGCCGCGGCATCAGCAGGCTCGACGCGCCTTCCGGGCACAAGCCCAGCGCCACGAACGGGATGCGGAAGGTGGCGCCTTCGCCGGTGTAAACGAAATCGCAATGCTGCAGCAGGGTCACGCCTATGCCGATGGCGTAGCCTTCGACCGCGGCGATCACCGGCACCTCGGCCGTCGCCAGCGTGCGCAGGAAGGTCAGGCCGGCGCTGTCGCCCGCGCCGCGTTCCGCCTGGAAGTCGCGCAAGTCGTTGCCGGCCGTGAAATGCTCGCCCGCGCCGGTCAGGACAACGGCCGCCACGGCCATGTCGGCGGACGCCAGCGCAATCTGTTCGGTCAGCGCGGCATAGGTGGCCGTGTCCAGCGCGTTGCGGCGGTCCGGGCGGTTGATGGTGAGCGTCAGCACCGCGCCGTCGCGGCTGACCTGCAGCCCGGCGCTCATGCGCCGAAGTCGCCGGCCAGGCGGGCCCGCGCGTCCGCATACTCGCTACGCAACGTGTCCACGATCCGGCGCGTCGGCTGCACGCTGGCGATGCCGCCCACGCCCTGGCCCGCGCCCCAGATGTCCTTCCAGGGCTTGACCCGGCTGGAGCCGAAATTGGACGCGCCGCTGTCGGGCTGGGGCAGGTTGGCCGGGTCCAGCCCGGCGGCGGCAATGCTGGCCTTCAGGTAGTTGCCGGGGATGCCGGTGAAGAACGGGGTGTACAGGATGTCCGAGGCGCTGGCGTCGACGATGGCGGATTTGTAGCCTTCGCTGGCGTTGGCTTCCTCGCTGGCGATGAAGCGCGTGCCCATGTAGGCGAAGTCCGCGCCCATGGCCTGGGCGGCCAGGATGTGCGCGCCCGAGGTGATCGCGCCCGACAGGATCAGCGGGCCGTCGTAGAAGCGGCGCACTTCGGACACCAGCGCGAAGGGGCTGAGCGTGCCGGCGTGGCCGCCAGCCCCGGCGCACACCAGGATCAAGCCGTCCACGCCGGCCTCCAGCGCTTTTTCGGCGTGGCGGATCGTGGTCACGTCATGGAACACCTTGCCGCCCCAGTCATGCACGCCTTTGACCAGGTCGCCGGGAGCGCGCAGGCTGGTGATGATGAGCGGTACGCGGTGGCTGGCGCACACGGCCAGGTCCTGCTCCAGCCGGTCGTTGGACTGGTGGATGATCTGGTTGACCGCGAACGGCGCCACCGTCGCGCCGGGGTTGGCCTCGCGGTGCGAGGCCAGGCCGGCCTGGACTTCGTCCAGCCAGTCGGTCAGCAGGCTCTGCGGACGCGCGTTCAGCGCGGGGAACGAACCCACGATGCCGCTGGTGCACTGCGCCACCACCAGCTTGGGGTTGGACACGATGAACATGGGGGCGCAGATGACCGGCAGGGACATCTGGCCGTACAAATCAGTCACGAGAGAATGGGGCATGGCGTCGTCGCGGAAAAAGGTCACAAGAGGGCTTGAGCATCGTAGTCGGGTGTGCCTATAATTACCTACCGACCGTCCGGTAATTAATTAATCCTTATTAAACGGCATGCGCCAAAGCGCTGTCAATGGAGGTACGCGAGTCCCTCCGGCAGCTGCGGCGCGGCCCCTGCAAAGGCAGCCATGGCGACCTCCGCCCCTCCCGCCCAGAAGCGCGCCCGCGCCGGCCGTCCGCCCACCGTGGCGGCTCCCCGCGAACGCATCCTGGAAGAAGCCGCCAAGCTTTTCGCCCGCAGCGGCTATGACGGCAGCTCCGTGTCGGACCTGGCCGCCGCGCTGGGCGTGTCCAAGGCCGCCATCTACCACTACTACACCACCAAGCAGGACATCTACGACGCCATCATCCTGGTCGTGCTCAGCGGCCTGACCCAGGCCGTGGCCCAGGACGTGGCGCGGGCCGAGGGCGCCACCGCCCGGCTGCGCGCCTTCATGGTCGGCCACGCGCGCTACTTCGAACAGCACCACGCCGAATTCGTCACCATGCTGATCGGCTATTCCGGCATGGCCCTGACCGAACGCGAAGACGCGGCCCGGCTGCGCGACGGCTACGAAAAGCGCCTGCGCGAACTGATCGCACAGGGTGTCACCAGCGGCGAGTTCCGCGCGCTGGACGTGGCCGCGGCGGGCCGCGCCGTGCTGTCCATGCTGAATTGGATGGTGCGCTGGTACAAGCCCGGCCAGGGCGACAGCGCCGAAGCCATCGCCGCCGGTTATTTCGATCTACTGGTCGGAGGCATGCGCGCCTGAGGCGCGGCTGTCCCCCGGCTTGCCCCGCATTTTCTTGAGACTTCCATCATGGCCCTCGACACCGAAACCCTGAACCTGCTGCTGGACGCCGTGCGCCGCTTCGTGCACGAACGCCTGATCCCCGCCGAAGACGAACTGGCCGAAAGCGGCCAGGTGCCGCCCGACATCGTCAACGAGATGCGCGAGCTGGGCCTGTTCGGCCTGTCCATCTCGCCCGACCACGGCGGCCTGGGCCTGACCATGGAAGAGGAAGTGCGCGTGGTCTTCGAGCTGGGGCAGACCTCGCCCGCCTTCCGCTCGCTGGCTGGCACCAACATCGGCATCGGCTCGCAGGCCATCGTGCTGGCCGGCACCGACGAGCAGCGCGCCCGCTACCTGCCCAAGCTGGCCAGCGGCGAACTGATAGGCTCGTTCGCGCTGACCGAACCCGACGCCGGCTCCGACGCGATGGCGCTGCGCCTGTCCGCCGTGCGCGACGGCGACAGCTACGTGCTCAACGGCACCAAGCGCTACATCACCAACGCGCCTATCGCCGGCCTGTTCTCGGTCATGGCGCGCACTGCGCCGGAACGCCGCGCCAATTCCATTTCGTGCTTCCTGGTCGAAGCCGGCACGCCAGGCCTCTCCATCGGCAAGCCCGACAAGAAGATGGGCCAGGCCGGCGCCCTGACCAGCGACGTGGTGTTCGACAACTGCCGCGTCCCGGCCAGCGCGCTGCTGGGCGGAGAAGAAGGCAATGGCTTCCGCACCTCGATGCGGGTGCTGGACAAGGGCCGCCTGCATATTTCCGCGCTGTGCGTGGGCATTGCCGACCGTCTGTTGAGCGACGCCGTCAAGTACGCCATCGAGCGTAAGCAATTCGGCCAGCCCATCGCCGAATTCCAGCTGATCCAGGCCATGATCGCCGACAGCCAGGCCGAACTCTACGCGGCGCGCTGCATGGTGCTGGACGCCGCCCGCATGCGCGACCGCGGTGAAAACACCACCATGCAGGCCGCCTGCAGCAAGCTTTACGCCACCGAAATGGTGGGCCGCGTGGCCGACCGCGCGGTGCAGATCCACGGCGGCGCGGGCTACATGTCCGAGTACGCCGTTGAACGCTTCTACCGCGACGTGCGCCTGTTCCGCATCTTCGAGGGCACTTCGCAGATCCAGCAGTTGGTGATCGCCCGCGAAACCATCAAGGCGCATTCCTGAGCGCGGATCCGGCGCAAGAGGCTAATATCCTGCATGACTGACGGTGATCCGGCGCCGGCCCCTGGCCGCGCCGGAATATGACGCGCCAGCGGCCGCGCGCCGCCGGCATGACGGAATTCCAGTCTGGCTTGCGCGCCGCCGCAAGCCAGACGTTTTCATTTCTCTTCTAGCGAAAAGACTAATGTCGCAACGTCCCGCTCCCCTTACCGGCATACGCGTGCTGGACCTCACCCGCGTCCTGGCGGGTCCCTGGTGCACCCAGAACCTTGCCGACCTAGGCGCCGAGGTCATCAAGATCGAACGCCCCGGCGCGGGCGACGACACCCGGGCCTGGGGGCCTCCCTACCTGAAGGACGAGGCGGGCAACGACACCACGGAAGCAGCCTATTACCTGTCCGCCAACCGCAACAAGCTGTCGGTGGCGCTGGATATCGCTTCGCCGCGCGGCGCCGAGCTGGTGCGCGAACTGGCGCTGCAAAGCGACATCCTGGTGGAAAACTTCAAGGTGGGCGGCCTGTCCAAATACGGCCTGGACTACGAAAGCCTGAAGGAACTCAATCCGCGCCTGATCTACTGCTCCATCACCGGCTTCGGCCAGACCGGCCCCTACGCCAGCCGCCCCGGCTATGACTTCATGATCCAGGGCATGGGCGGCCTGATGAGCATTACCGGCGAACGCGACGACCTGCCTGGCGGCGGTCCGCAGAAGGCCGGCGTGGCCGTGACCGACCTGATGACCGGCATGTACTCCACGGTCGGCATCCTGGCCGCGCTGCACGAGCGCTCGCGCAGCGGCCTGGGCCAGCACATCGACATGGCGCTGCTGGACTGCCAGGTCAGCATGCTGGCCAACCAGAACCTCAATTACATGACCTCGGGCGTGGCGCCCAAGCGCGCCGGCAACGCGCACCAGAACCTGGTGCCCTACCAGGTGTTCGCGGCCAGCGACGGCCACCTGATCGTGGCGGTCGGCAACGACAGCCAGTTCCGCAATTACTGCGGCGCGATCGGCCTGCCCGAGTTGTCGGCCGACCCGCGCTTTGCCACCAATCCGCAGCGCGTGAAGAACCGCGCCGAGCTGGTGCCGCTGCTGACCGAACGCATGGCCACCGGCGCGCGCGACCACTGGCTGGCCGCGCTGGAAGCCGTGGGCGTGCCGGCCGGCCCCATCAATACGCTGGACCAGGTCTACGAAGACCCGCAGGTCCTGGCGCGCGGCATGAAGCGAGAAATGCCGCATCCGACCGCGGGCACGGTGCCCATTGCTTCCAGCCCGTTGAAGTTTTCCGACAGCCCGGTCGAGTACCGCCGTCCGCCGCCCATGCTGGGCGAACACACCGAGCAGGTGCTGTCCGAGAAGCTGGGCCTGTCGGCCGAAGAAATCCTGGCGCTGGCGCAGAGCCGGCCCTGAACCCCATCCAATAAAAGAAAGCAGGAGAGTGTTGATGAAGGAGATTCAAACCATCGGCGTCGTCGGCGCCGGGGCCATGGGGCGCGGCATTGCGCAGATCGCGGCGCAAGCCGGGCTGCGCGTGCGCCTGTACGACACCAGCGCGGACGCCGTGGCGGCGGCGCGCGAATCGTTGCGCCAGACCTGGGACAAGCTGGCCCAGAAAGGCAAGATGAGCGCCGCCGACGCGCAGGCGGCGCTGGAGCGCGTGGAATCCGCCACCGCGTTGACCGACATGTCGAACTGCCAGCTGGTGGTGGAAGCCATTGTCGAGCGCCTGGACGTCAAGCGCGACTTGTTCGCCGCGCTGGAAGGCGTGGTGGCTGAAGACTGCATCCTGGCGTCGAACACCTCGTCGCTGTCGATCACCGCCATCGCCGCCGCCTGCAAGCGTCCGCAGCGCGTGGCCGGCTACCACTTCTTCAACCCCGTCGCGCTGATGAAGGTGGTCGAAGTCATCGACGGCCTGCGCAGCGCGCCCGAAGTCGGCGACGCGCTGGCCGAGCTGGCCCGCCGCATGGGCCACACGCCCGTGCGCGCCAAGGACATGCCGGGCTTCATCGTCAATCACGCCGGCCGCGGCATGAATACCGAAGGCTTGCGCGTGGCGCAGGAAGCCGTGGCGACCTTCGCCCAGGTCGACGCCGTCATGCGCGAGCAGGCCGGTTTCCGCATGGGTCCCTTCGAACTGCTGGACCTGACGGCGCTGGACGTGTCCCACCCGGTCATGGAATCCATCTACCGCCAGTTCTTCGACGAACCGCGCTTCCGCCCCTCGCCCATCACCACCGTGCGCCTGGCCGGCGGCCTGATCGGCCGCAAGGCCGGCGAAGGCTTCTACGTCTACGCCGACGGCCAGAAGCAGGTGCCGGCCGAGCCGCCCGTGCCCGCGCTGCCCGAGAACCTGAAGGTCTGGGTCAGCCCCAAGCATGCCGAAGGCTACGCCCGCGCCGCCGCGCTGGTGGAAAAGCTGGGCGCCACGCTGGTGACCGGCTCCACGCCCGACGCCGACGCGCTCATCCTGGTCACGCCTTACGGCGAAGACGTCTCCACCACCGTTTCCGCGCAAGGCCTGAACGCGGCCCGCACGGTCGGCCTGGACACGCTCTACGCCTTCGACAGCGCCAAGCGCCGCACCATCATGGTGTCGCCGGCCACCGAAGCCAAGTGGCGCGACGCCGCGCACGCGCTGTTGGCCGCGGACGGCGTGCCCGTCACGGTGATCGAGGATTCGCCCGGCTTCATCGCCCAGCGCATCGTCGCCACCATCGTCAACATCGCCAGCGACATCGCGCAGCAGCAGATCGCCACGCCCAAGGACATCGATCTGGCGGTGACGCTGGGCCTGGGCTATCCGGTGGGTCCGCTGGCCCTGGGCGACAAGCTCGGCGCCGACCGCATCCTGGAAATCCTGAAGAGCATGCAGCGCGTGACCGGCGATCCACGCTATCGCCCCAGCCTGTGGCTGCAGCGCCGTGTGCAGCTCGGCATGTCGCTGACCAAGGCGGCTGGCGAGCAGTGATGTGATGGGATGCGCATGGCAGGCGCCGCCCTGGCATGCGCAAAAAAAGGCCCGCAAGACTTCGTGTCTTGCGGGCCTTTTTTGTGGGGCCGGCCGCCTCAGTTCGCCGGCTTGACGCCGATCAGGGACACCAGAGGGGTCCACAACGCGATGTCGTCGCGGATCCGGCGAGCGAACTTCTCTTTCACCTCGCCCGCCCGCGGCTGGCTGCCGGACGCGTCGAATTTGCTCAGCACGTCCGGGTCACGCAGCATGGCCTGAACGGCGTCGGCCAGCCTGTCCACCACCTCGGTGGGCGTGCCGGGCGGCGCGAACAGGCCATTCCAGGTTTCGATCTCGTGTCCGGAGATGGTGTCGGCGATGGCTGGCACGCCGGGCAGCTGAGGCACGGGCTGGCGGCTGGACACGCCCAGGAAGCGTATGCGGCCGCTGTCCTTGTACGGCAGGATTTCGGAGATGTTGGCCGAGTAAAGATCGGTCGTGCCGCCCATGGTGTCCAGCAGGGCAGGCGCGCCGCCCCGGTAGCCGATCAGCGTTGCCTCGATGCCGGCGCGCTTGAGAAACACCAGCACCGACATATGCGACATCGACCCTTCGCCGCCGTGCGCAACGGTCAGCGCGCCCGGTTTGGCCCGGCCATACTCGATCAACTGCGCCAGGTTCTGGAAACGCGAACTGGACGGCACCGTGAGCACCAGCGGATTGCTGGCGATATTGGCGACCGGCACCAGATCGTTCAACGGGTCGTAACGCACATTGAACAGGAAGCGCACCAGCGAAACCTGGCCGATCGAACCCACCATCAGCGTGTTGCCGTCGTTGCGCGAGCGTATCAGCGCATCGGTGGCGATGGTTCCGCCTGCGCCGGCCTGGTTCTTCACGACGACCGACGAACCCAAGGTGCGGCGCAGCGAATCGGAGGTAATGCGCGCCACATAGTCGGTGTTGCCGCCAGGCGGGTAAGGCACGATCAACGTGATGGCGGCCCCTTCCTGGGCGCGGACCAGCGCGGGCAGCAGCAATGGCGCAGAGGCCAGCAGCCGCGAGAACTGACGACGATTCATGATGTTTTCCCCTTGAGTCGTAGTATTGCGCGGCCTTGACCTCAGCGGGTCGCGGCAGCCATCTGGCCGCCGCCCTTGGCGCCGACCACTTTACCGTCCGCATACACCGTGGCGCCGCGCACCAGCGTGTGCACCGGCTTGCCCTTGAGGCGGCGGCCGGCATAGGGACTCCAGCCCACCAGGCTGAGCACGTCCTCGTCGCGCACTTCGTATTCCGTCTCCAGGTCGACCAGCACCAGGTCGGCGTCCAGGCCCGCGCGGATCTCGCCCTTGTCGCGCAGCCGGAACAACTCCGCGGGCTTGGCGGAACATGCCTCGGCCACGCGCTCCAGGCTGATCTTGCCTTCCTGGGCCGCCGTCAGGAACATGCTCAGGTAGAACTGCGTCGACGGCGTGCCGGTATGGGCCTTCCAGCCATCGGTCCAGCCCACTTCCTTTTCTTCGCGCGTGTGCGGCGCATGGTCGGTGGCGATGATGTCGATCGTGCCGTCGTTGAGGCCTTCCCACAAGCCGGGCACGTTCTTCTCCGGCACCCAGTACGACAGCGCATACGAGCCCAGGCGCTGGATGGCCGACCATTCGCAACCCAGGAACAAGGCCCAGGGATTGATTTCGCAAGTGACCTTCTGGCCTGCCGCCTTGGCCTCGCGGATGAGCTGCACGCTGCCGGCGGTCTGGGTGTGCAGGATGTGCAGATGGCAGCCGGCCGCCTTCTGCAGCCGCAGCAGGGTGGCGATGGCGGTTTCCCAGATCACGCCGTCATGGGCGGCGTAGGCGCGTGCGTAGGCAAGAGCGTCGCGTTCGCCCCGGTCCCAGTAGGTCTGTTCGATCACATCCATCAGGGCTTGGTCGTGGGGATGCACCATCAAGGGTACGTCCAGTTCGGCGCAGCGCTGCATGATGCGCAGCAGCTTGCCGTGGTCATGCACGCCGATGCCGGGCATGTGCGGGTAGTCTCGACCCGTGTCCACCACCATGAAGATCTTGAACGCCGCAATGCCCGTGGCGGTCATGGCTTCCATTTCCGACTCTATCGTTGGCGCCGGGTTGAAGTTCCAGTCGACCACGGCGTCGCTGCGGTAGATGGCGAACTGCTTTTCCAGCAGGTCCAGCGAGTTGGGCGGCGGATTGACGTTGGGCATGCCCACGCTGGTGGTGACGCCGCCGGCCGCGCATTGCTGCGTGGCGGTGAGGATGGTGTCCTTGTACTCGAAGCCCTTCTGCGAGCCCTGGCGGTGGTGCGAGTGCATATCGATGGCGCCGGGCAATACTGCCAGGCCGCTGGCATCGATGACGTTGCGCGCGTCGGGCTCGCTGCCGGCCTCGTACAAGCCGGCGATCTTGCCGTCGCGGATGCCGATGGAGGCGCGCACCTGTCCCTGGGGAGTGACCACCAGGCCGTTCTTGATCAAAGTGTCCATGCTGTTTTCCTTGTGAGGGGGAATGCCAAAACGATCAGGCCGCGCGGGCGGCAGGCGGGAGGGCGCGCTGGCGCACCGTGTCCCAGACCTGCATGACGTAGTCCTTGCTCAGGCCCTTGGTGATGAAAACCATGCGGGATTGCCGGTCCGTGTCGGGCCATTGCGGCAACTCGGTAGGCGGATGGAACAGGCGCTGCACCGCTTGCAGCACGATGGGGCGTTCGTGGCCGGCTATGTGCAGGATGCCCTTCACGCGCAACAGCTCGTCCGGATGCGCCATGACCAGCGCATCCAGCCAGGCGCTGACTTGCGGCCAGTGCAAGGGGTCGGCGAAGTCCAGGCAGAAGCTGTCGATGCGCGCATGGTCGTGGGCATGCGTGTGTTCATGATGATGTCCGTGCCCGTCCGCATAGGGCGCGGCGTTGAGCCATAGCCGGGCCTGCTCCGGGCGCACGTCCACGTCATAGACGTCAGGCCCGTCCAGCACGGTGGCATCCGGCCGGGCCGCGGGGTTGCAGACCACGCGCGTGGCGCCGGGGTTGGCGCGCGCCAGCGTGTCCACCAGCGCCGCGACGCGCGCGCCGGGCAGATCGGTCTTGGTGACGATCAAGGCATCGGCGACAGCCACTTGCTTGACGGCCTCCGGGTGTGCCGCGAGGGTGGCCGGACCGTTGACGGCGTCCACCACGGTCAGCACGCGGCTCAGGCGAAACGAACGCGCCACCGGAAACGTCATCAAGGCCTGGATGACCGGCACCACGTCGGCCATGCCCGTGGTCTCTATCAGGACGCGGTCAAAAGCCGGGATCTGGCCGGCGCTGCGCTTGGCGCGCAGGTCGCGCAGCGTCTCGACCAGATCGCCTTGCACCGTGCAGCACAGGCATCCCGTGCTCAGTTCGATGGTGTTGTCGTTGCTGCTGGCGATCAGCGCGTGATCGATGCCGATTTCCCCGAACTCGTTGACGATGACCGCCGCATCGGCCAGCGCCGGGTCGCGCAGCCAGTGATTCAGCAGGGTGGTCTTGCCGCTGCCCAGGAAGCCCGTCAGCAAAGTGACCGGAATGCGCGTTTCGGAGGTCTCGCCGTTTGCCATGATCTACCTTTGCAAAAAACATTAAATTCGCAACCATTGCGATTAAATGGATTTTTGCATCGAGTTGAAGCTTTGGCAAGTCCCCCTGATTTCACGTGGCGTGCCTCGGCCCAGCGGGGGGAGATGACGCTGCTAGAATCGCGGAGAAATGAAATTTCGCAATGGATGCGAAATCACGCGCCGCGCAGGCGCAACGATAGAGAGAGGTCGACGTGGCGGGTGAAATCAGGACGCGCAACCGGATACTGCACATCCTGCAGCTCTATGACAGGCGCGCCGCATGGTCGGTCGAGGAAATCGCCGTCGAAATGGACGTCTCCGTCAGCTCGGCCTACCGCGACGTGCAGGAGCTGGTGCGCGCTGATTTCCTGACCCCGGTCATGGGCGCACGCTACGTGCTGGGGCCCACGTTTGCCCATTTCGACCTGCTGATGCGCCATGGCGACCCCTTGCTCAAGGTGGCGGAGCCGCTGATGCGGCGGCTGGTGGAGGCGACCACGCCCTCGTCGGCCTCGGTGCTCACGCGCAGCTACCAGGACAAGGTCATGTGCATCCACCAGGAAATCGGCGATCCTGCCGCGCGCGTCGGCCGCTATGAACGCGGCGCCACCATGCCGATGTTCCGCGGCGCGACCTCCAAAGTCATCCTGGCGCACCAGAGCCGCCGCGCCCTGGAGCGCATGTACCTGGCCCATGAAGAGGAAGTGCGCGCCATTTCGCACTGGAAGAGCCTGAAGGATCTGTGCCAGGAACTCGATGCCATCCGCGAGGCGGGCGTGGCCGTCAGCGATTCCGAGATCACGCCGGGGACCATAGGCATCGCGGCGCCCATTTTCCTGGAGCAGCGCGTGGTGGCCGGATTGAGCCTGATCGTGCGCACCGAGCATTGCCGTCTCGAGCCCTTCCGCGCGGCGGTCATCGAGGCCGCCGGCCAGATCAGCAGCGAGTTGGCCGAGGTTGACGGCGCCTGGGTGGCCCGCGCCTGAATACGGGCCCCAGGCCGCTCAATCGGCTCGCAACTGGCGGTCCCGGCCCAGGCGGCGCAATTCATTCAAGGTGTGACGCAGCAACCCCGAGGGCTGGCTCTCCCGCCGGATATACATGCCGACCGAGCGCGTTAGCGCTTGCTGTAGGCGGGTCTTGCGCACGCCGCGCTGCGTCGCGTTGTCCAGCGACGATTCCGGCAACAGCGCAATACCGCAGTTGTGTTGCACGAAGCGTGCAATGGTGTTCAGGTCCCGCAGGGAATAGAGCGGATTGAAGGGCTGGGACGCGGCCTGGAAGGCGCGCTCGGTCAGCACGCGCACGCTGGTGCCGGGCGGCATGCTGATCAAGGGCAGCCGGGCCAGTTCCATGGGCATCCAACGCGTAACCTCCGGCTTGATCTGGGCGTTGTGGAACAGCGCGAAGGGCTCGGTAAACAATTCCTGATAGACGAGATCGGAAGCGCCTTCCTCGTTCATCGTGGTCACGGCGATGTCCACTCGCCGCTCGCGCAGCAATTGCAAGGCCTCGCTGGCGATGGGATCGTAGACCTCCACCCGGACCCGCGGGTGCTTGCGCGCAAGGCTTTGGATCAACAGTGGAATGAGCGAGGCCGCAAGCGTGGGCAAGGCCGCGACGGCGACGCGGTCGTTGCGGTCGCGCAGCCGCTGGTCCAGTTCCAGCATGCCTTTCTCATGCAGCGCCGTGATCTTGCGCGCGATCTCCAGGATGTCCTGGCCTTCGCGCGACAGGCGCACCATGCGGGTGGTGCGCTCGAAGAGTTTGACCCCCAGCGTCTCTTCCGTTTCCTTCAGCAATTTGCTCAGCGTGGGCTGAGTCACATGCAGCATCTCGGCCGTTCTCTGGAAACTCAGGGTCTCTGCCAGCAGCACGAAGATGCGCAGTTGTCTCGTCGTCAGATTCATTCTTTTTGTCTATCAATGACGTTCAAATCGGAACTTAACCGGAGGGGCCGGCTGCCTTAGCCTTTGCATCACGATCTTTTTCTGGAGCTGGGATGTTTCGTCTTGATGGCAAGGTAGCCCTGGTGACCGGTTGCGGCACGCTGGGCGAAGGGTGGGGCAACGGCAAGGCCGCCGCGGCGGTGCTTGCCAGGCAGGGCGCCGCGATTTTCGGTTGCGACCTGAACATCGACGCAGCGCGCCAGTCCGCCCAGGCCGTGGCCGCCGAGGGCGGCAAGATCACGGTCCGGCAGTGCGATGTCACGGATGGCGGCCAGGTGGCGGAACTGGTGCGGGCCTGCATGGACACATACGGCCGCATCGACGTGCTGGTCAACAACGTGGGCCGCTCGGAACCGGGCGATCCAGTCTCCATGCCGGAGGATCTTTGGCACGATCAGATCCAAGTGAATCTGACCTCTGCCTTCCTGTGCTGCAAGCACGTCATCCCCCTCATGAAGAGCGCTGGTGGAGGATCGATTATCAACATTTCGTCCATCGCCGGGCTGCGTTATGCGGGCAAACCCCAGGTCGGCTACGCCGCCGCCAAGGCCGCCCTAATGCAGATGACGGCCACCACGGCGGTCATCTATGCGCAAGACGGCGTGCGGCTGAATTCAGTGGTGCCAGGACTGATGTTCACGCCCCTGGTGGAACGCCTGGCGCAGAAGTACGCCAAGGGCGACTACGAGGGGTTCGTGGCGCACCGCCATGCCCAGGTGCCCGCGGGCCGCATGGGCGACGCCTGGGACGTGGCCCACGCCGTGGCTTTCCTGGCCAGCGATGAGAGTCGCTACATCACGGGCCAGCAGATCGTGGTGGATGGCGGCATCACCATGGCAACGCGTTGAGCGGAGGACAGTCGCGATGAGCGTGCATGAGCAAGCGGGCGCTGGACGCCTGGCGGGCAAGGTGGCCTTGATCTTCGGCGCAGGTTGCGTGGGACCCGGCTGGGGCAACGGACGAGCGATCGCTGTGCGCTTCGCCCAGGAGGGGGCCGTGGTGTTCGCGGTGGACATACGGCCGGAGTCCTTGCCCGAGACTCTGGAGTTGGCTGGACGCTACCAGTCCCGCATCGAAACCCATATCTGCGATGTGGGCGACGCGGCCCAGGTCGCTGCGCTGGTCCAAGCCGTGGCGCGGCGTCACGGACGGATCGACATCTTGGTCAATAACGTGGGAGGTCCCATTCCCGGCGGTCCGGCGGCGCTGACACAAGCGGATTGGCGCAGGCAGCTCGATTTGAACCTGACCTCGGTGTTCACGACCTGCCAGCACGTCCTGCCCATCATGGAAACGCAGGGCGCTGGCGCCGTGGTCAACGTGTCCTCGACCTCGGCCATACGCTGGACCGGCGCGCCGCAGGTCGGCTATGCGGCGGCCAAGGCGGGAGTGATGCAGTTCGGCCGTGTGGCCGCCGTGGAATACGCCGCCAAGGGGGTGCGCATCAACACCGTCCTGCCGGGCCAGCTCCATACCCCGCTGGTCGATGCCTTCCTCGCCGGCCAGCAGAGCGCGGGCGACATCGACGCCTTGCTGGAGCGGCGGCGCCGCCGCATTCCGTTGCCGCTTTCCGGCGATGGCCGGGACACGGCCAATGCCGTGCTCTTTCTCGCCTCGGACGAGGCGCGTTTCATCACCGGAACCGAACTGATCGTGGACGGGGGCATGAGCGCCCGCTGCGACTGAAAACCAAGCTGAGGAGCATCACGATGGCGCGAGTTGAATATGCGGATATCGCCAGGCCGGAGATCCGGCCGCTGGTCGAACGCATCGAACGGGAGCGGTCCAGCCTGCCGAATCTCTATCGGATGCTGCTCAACAGCCCGCCGGTGGCGCAAGGCTGGCTGGCCTATCTCACGGCGATACGCCAGCACAGCGGGCTTGCGCCCAAACTGCGGGAGATGCTTATCCTGCGCGTCGCGGTGCTGAACCAGGCCGATTACGAGTTCGAACAGCATCTGCCGATCGCCTTGAAAGCGGGCTGCAACGAGGACCAGGTGCAGGGCTTGAAGACCGGCAATTTCACATCGTTGGACGCGGGCGAGCGCGCGGCCATGGCGTATTGCGATGAGATGACGCGCGAAATCCGGGTCCGGGACGCTACGTTCGCGGCCGTCCGCGAGGCTTTCGATGCCCGTGCGATCGTCGAGATCACGGCCACGGTGGCTGCGTACAACATGGTGTCGCGCTTTCTGGAGGCCATACAGATCGACCACGAATGAACGGCTCGTCGTACAGCCGGTAAATAAAAATACAGGAGACATGCATGCATAGCTTCAAACGATTTAGTGGCGCGTTCGCCTCCCTTGCGCTGGGCCTGGCCCTGAGCGCGCCGGCACATGCCGGCTATCCGGCAAAGCCGGTACAGCTGATCATTCCGTTCGCGCCGGGCGATACCGACCAGATGCTGAGGCCCATCACCGAGAAGATGGGGCAATACCTGGGCCAGCCCATCGTGATGAACTACAAACCCGGCGCGGGGGGAGGCATAGGCGCCGCGTACACGGCGTCGGCGGCGCCCGATGGCTACACCATCGTGGGCAGTTCGCCGGGGGCGCTGGTCGTGGTTCCGCTGGCCAACAAGGAGATCAAGTACACAACGGAGTCCTTCGCTCCGGTCGCAGCGATATCCCTGGGCGGCATGATGATCGTCGCGCCCGGGAAGTCCAGGTACAAGACTCTGGCCGACGTGGTGGCCGATGCCAAGGCGCGTCCCGATGCCATCTCCTACGGCACGTCGGGCGCCATGGGCATCAGCCATCTGCTGGGCGAGACGTTCGCTTCCGAGGCCAAGGTCAAATTGCGCCACATCCCCTTCCAGGGCAGCACGCCGGCGGTCACCGCCTTGCTGGGCGGCCACACGGATATCGCCGTGTCCGCGGTGGGGCCGGCGCAGGCGCATATCCAGTCCGGCGGCTTGCGGCCGCTGGCCGTCTTCAGCAGCAAGCGGCTGGCGGCCTATCCGGACGTGCCGACTTTGCGCGAACTGGGCTACGACGTCGGCAGCCCCACCATCTACGGGTTGATGGCGCCCAAGGGCACGCCGCCCCAGGTGGTCGATGCCTTGTACCAGGCCGCCCGCAAGGTCGTGGCGGAGCAGGGGAATGAGGTGAACAAGACCCTGGGCGGCATAGGCGCCGAAATCAGCGTGCTGAGCCCGCAGGAGTACGGCGCCTATCTGCAGGAGCAGCGGGCGTTGTTTTCCAAGGCGATCGGGCTGATCCGAGAATAATCGGCGCGCCAGCGCGCAAAGAAAAAGCCCCTTGATTGGCTCAAGGGGCTTTTTTCATCGTGGACGGCGAGTCTTACTTGGCCGCATCCACCATGTACTGCACCGCTGCGCGGATATCGTCTTCCGAGGCGTTGGCCGCGCCGCCCTTCGGGGGCATCGGCGGCTTGCCTTGCATGGCGACCTTCACCATGGCGTCCATGCCGGTTTTGATGAACGGATCCCAGGCCGCCTTGTCGCCGAACTTGGGGGCGTTGGCCACACCGGTGGCATGGCAGGCAAAGCAGACGCTCTTGTACAGCTTTTCGCCGGCCGGATTGACTGCTGCCGCGGCTTGCGGCGCGGCGGCTGGCGCTGCCGGAGCAGGCGCCGGTGCGGCGGCGGCCGCGGGAGCAGCAGCAACAACCGGGGTGGCAGCGGGTGCTGCGGCGGGCGCGGCAGCTGCTTCCTTCTTGTCGCCTTCCGCAGCCGGAGCGGCGGGCTCGGGCAAGGAAGCGCCCGACTTGTTGGCCATGTACACCACGGCGCGCGCGACTTCGTAGTCGGACAGCGTGGGGTTGCCGCCCTTGGCGGGCATGCCGCCCTTGCCGTGCAGGGCCACGTTCATCATGGCGTCGTAGCCCGCGGTGATGAAGGGCGCCCAGGCGGCGTTATCGCCCACCTTGGGTGCGCCAGCCACGCCGGCGGTATGACAGGCCGTACAGACGGCGGCGAAGACTTGTTCGCCGGTCTTGAAGACCTTGGGGGCATTCGCATCGACCAGCTGAAAGCCCGCGACCGGGGCAATGCGCTTGGCGACAGCTTCTTGGGACAGCGTGTCCGAACCCGCTCCTGTCTTGTTGCCCGAGACCACCATGTTCACCAATAGGATGATGATGGCGATCGGGATCACGAAAGATAGGACGATCGTGACGATCAGTTGCTTCGGGGTCTTGATGGGGGAGGAGTGCTCTTCTATGTGTTCCTGCTCGTTGCTCATGACCAAATCCTGCTAACGGGTACCGGGGGCGCCTGGCGGCGGCAACAGAAAATCAGTACTGCACAAGTCGGCGGCATGAACAGCCCGCCTTGCAAGCAAACGCTGGATTATATAACGGTGTCATAGACACGAGTCCAATGCAACCGACGGGGTTTTCGCTGAGTTTGACGGAAGATTTGATCCCGTTCATGCAGTTCCGCGAAAACTGGGTACAATACCGCCTCCTTGCGCTGCGCCCGTAGTTCAATGGATAGAATGAGAGTTTCCGAAGCTCTTGATACAGGTTCGATTCCTGTCGGGCGCGCCATTAAATCAAGGACTTATGTTTTTTTGGGGCCATTTTGGGGCCAAAGCATGCGAATTAACGCGAGTTCTTTGGGCTTCCAATTACGGCTCCCGAGCAGGCAAATGCTCGGCATATAGGGCCGCCATCTTCGCCTTTTCCCGCTGATTGGATTCCCCATCGATCCACTTGGAATAGACGCGGAAGAACATCTGCGCATTCTTGTGACCCATCTGGCGCGAGAGATAGCCAGGGTTCATTCCAGCGTGTAGACCAAGCGTGGCATATGTATGCCGAGTCTGGCGCGCATCCCGATCACGGATGCCCAAGGCGGATAGTGTCGGACGCCACACCTTTCGAACGGGATCTGCCGTGTCCACGAATGGCTCCCCAGTTTGAGGATTCAGGAACACATGCCCCCCGGGGCGAAACGTCAGTTGCCTTTGGCGTTTGAGTGCTTCGAGCGCCGGTTGCTGCAGATCCACGTCCCGCGACTTGTATGTCTTAGTCGCCTTGTGGTGACGCCTCACGAGCGCTCGGTCGATGCGGATTTGTTCTCTTGAAAGATCTACGCTCGTCCATAGCAGGGCGATTAGTTCTGACGGTCTGACACCGGTGAAGAACGCTACTTCGAAGTAATTCCGCCAGGCCGCACCAAAGTGTTCTTCGACGTGCTGGACGACTTGAAGCACTTCCGACATGAGCAGAGGATCCGGTTCAGGTTCTTGGCCCTTGCGGCTTTCAATCTCCAGCGTGATGTTCTCCGTCACTTTCCGCATCTTGAGCGCCAACGCCCAAACTTGACGAGCCGGTGTCATCATGTTGTTGAACGTCTTCGCCGCCACGCGTGGAAATGCGGCTACATCCATGGCCAGCTCTTCGAAGGTGATCTCCGCTATCGGGCGATGCCCATACAACGGGCGCCAGCGGGAGTTCAGCAGGTTCTCGTACTCGCTCAGGGTCGTTGCAGCTTTGTGACTGTTGAGCTTCAGCCACATGTCGGCCATCTCGTTGAGGGTGACTCCTCGAGCGGACACTTCTTTGACCGGGATGCTAGGGGAGTCGGGGAAGTGACGCGCAAAGTCGTCCCACGTGAACACGCCCAGGTCAATTGCTTGCAGGATCTCGTTTCTCATGCGCGCTGCCGCCCGCATGTTGGCGGCGGTAGGGCTCAGGTTTACACGTTCACGGTAGCGCTGATTGTTCCAGCGGAAGTAGATTCGGATCGACGTCGTCCTCGCTTCGATCCCTTGGAGGTGCTCTCTGATACCCATTCGTCGTACGCTTCAAGATTGATGTGTTGGCGGTTGTCGTCGGACCATTTCCAGTGTTTGCCCTCGATCAGGTAGCCGTCTCGGATCAGATGCCGGAACGAATGGACAGATCTGCCTGTACATTCGGAAGCCTTCTCCACGACGACCCATGCGACGGGTCGATAGCGTAATGGCATTCGTTTTGCCTCATAGAATTGAGTTGACTGACGGTGGCTGGAAGTCCGTTCAGGGAAAAGGCGGTATCGGCGCCCCGGCGGCGGCGTCCCACTGCCACCACTTGCCGGGACCGTACTTCTCGTCGTAGTGAGCGATCTTCTGCTCCTTGCGCGCCACATAGTCTGGATCCGTAAGGCCCCAAACCTCCATTGGCACGATCTCACTGCGATCCCGCAACCAGAAGTCGGGAAAGACTTGCTCGGTCCCAGCATCGAATCGGAGCGGCTTTTCGAAACGACGCTCGGCGGCGACCAGGGCTGCCACCACCGCAGCCTCATAGCCCGAATCGACGGGGATCCATTGAGGAGTTACGGTCATAAGGGCAAGATCTACAACCCGCGCCTTCATCGAGCCTGCGGCGGGGGTGGGAACGTCTGTCTGTGCGATGGCAATGACCGTGTCACCCGACATCCATCCATTTATTTCTGCCATGAAGCTGCGCTGCAAGACTTCCCAGTCCTCTGCCGAAAGCGTGAGGTGTGGGATGCCATGAAAGCCCATGATCGGCAGACGTCCGGCCGCTTCCATGCCAGGCTGGTACTGTGCCAAGGGCGCAACGGCAACCAGGCGGCGGCGCCGGTTCATCGCTTCCGTGGACTTCGCCCGGTTCAAAGCTGCCTGCTGCCTATCAGCCGCCGTCGCAGCAATCACCAGATTGCTGGACAAGCGAACGCGACCCGCAAAAGTGGACGAGGCAACACGCAGTAGGTGGTAATGCACGAGGCCGACGCTGCGTTTGCCATTCATGGATGGCGCCCAGGCATTGAAGCCGGCCTCCGTCCACAAGTAGTGGAGCAGGCCGAGCAATGTCATGCTTGCCTGGCCAGATCGGGCGCGAGCCGACGCCATCTTCTTGTCAGCACCAGCAGCGGCGTTCTCTTCTTCCGGGGCTGCTGTCGGGCGTTGTTGAAGACCGACCTTGAGCTTGATCTTGGTGTTGCCGTCATCCAGCTCTTGCACCACGCCGCGCCGATACCAGATGTACGACATCGCTCGGATCCATCCCGACCCGGACAATCGTCGTCGTGCTTACAACAATGGGCTCCGCGCGGAAAGTATCGGGGAGATGGCCGCGACCATCCGGGACAGGCAAAGCCAGGGCAAAAGGGGGGTGATGCTGCCCATCTCGTTGCGCCCGCACCCCTCCATCATTGGCGATTTCATAATCAATCACGGTCATCGCCGCTACCTGGGATCGATAGAGGCGGGGCTTAGCCAGATCCCTGGATTTGAAGATCCCGATTTCGATGACTTCGATCAAATGATCGAAAACCTCCAGCGCGAAGGGCTCAGCGGCCGCGAAGCAGCGGACTTCATCGGAGGCAAAATCGCTGAAGGTATGACGCAAGCCGACATCGCAAGGAAACTGGGCAAATCCAAAGCCTGGGTGAGCATGCACGTGGCAATGCTCGATTTGCCAGAGCCGGTCGCCGAGGCGGTGGCCAATGGGCAAGTCACAGACGTGACGTTGGCTAAGGAACTGGTAGTTGCCCACCGTGAGAATCCGGACGCAGTGGAAGAGCTGCTCAGCTCGCCGGTGCGGAAGCCCACTCGCGCAAGCGTGAAGGCACTACGGCAAGCCGCAGACGGCAAGCCAAAGGTGACGTCGCCAACCACGGCTGGCCACGGCGAACAAGATGAGCAGCCGGCGGAAGGCGAGATCACCGCGAAAGGCTCAAAGCAGGCCGTGTCTAGCGAAAATCCCGGCGAATCGCCCTCGGCGGATGAGGTGCCTGCGCATGTGCGCGAGGAGTTCGACCGTATGCGGGCACGGCGAGATCAAGATGCTTGCGATCGCTCAAACCCTGCGTTAAAGAAGTCGGGGATGCAGGCCCTCCAGCGCCTGATAGAAATCGCGCGCCGGGATACACAGCAGAGCAAGCGGGTGGCTGACTTCCTCCTCTCCTGGTGGAACGCGACCAGTTGCGGAGGGTTTGACTTGAGCGACTTCTGGAGCGTCGACGCCGAGATCGCGGACGATATGGTCACTGTCATCGGACTGATCCGTCGCTCGCGAGCATATCCGGACACCTTCGGCGCTCAGGTACACGACCAATTCAAGGCGCTAGTGACCTTGTGGCGCCCAGCACTAATAGCCAACTGATCATGAATCTGCATCTGGGCAACTGTTTAGCTGCTAAACACTCTTGTCGCCTTTAGCCCGCGAAGCAGCATTTACAACGCTCTACTAAGGATTGCGATATGCAGGATCAATCAATCCCCACCTTGTCCGAATTGCAGGCATTGCACGGACGGATCTTCGCCACGCTGACGGCACAAGAAGCCCTGGTCATGGACTTCTATCGTCGGCAAGGGCGGAAGTTCGACGTCGTCGTCGGAATCATTAATGAGGCCGATCCGATCGAGGTCGCCGCGGCCCGCACGGAAGCGGAGGCAGACGAGATCATGAAGCAGGCCAACAGCCGCATCTCCGTCACGATTGGTCCGAGAGCCGAATCGGCATGGGCCCAGCGAGCTGGACCACGGCGGGAATGTTGATCCTGGTTCAGCCCACTTCAAGAATCACCCAACACAACATCGAAGGAAGCACTGATGACCAACGCGATCGCGAAAATCAACGCACAGATCAAGAAGCTGGAAGAGCAGCATCGCCAGCTGACGCTGCGCAGGCGCGCGGACGAGATCAAGAACATTGTCCAGACGATGCGTGAGTATGGACTGTCTCCACAGGACATTCTGCCGGCATTCACTGGCGAGCAGCGAAAGAAGAAGACTCCCATAAAGCCCTCCCAACGCAAACCCCGCGGCCCGGTCGCGCCCAAGTATCGCCACCCGACAACAGGAGAAACTTGGACCGGACGGGGAAGGGCACCGCGCTGGCTTGTGGCTGCAGAAAGTGATGGCGCCGATCGCGCTGATTACCGCATTTAATACCCAGGAACCGAAGCCCATGAAAGACAGCAAGACCGGCAATGACTGCGATGGCTTGTGCTTCCTAAGCATTGCCTTCCTGGTAGTCGTCGGCACCCAGATTCTTTGGATCTTCTCTTCGGCCGTAAAAGGGGATGTCGAGGGGGGGGTAGAAGGCACGTTCCTAATCGGGGCGGCGTTCATGATCGTCGGTGCTATTGCCCCCCTGCTTTTACCCGAAGGGGACAGCGAAGAGAGCCGACCTGGCGTTCGAAACCGGCAGTCTGGGTTGAACAGCGACCAGGACTGAACTCCAACAAGGAATGAAGAAGATGTTCGAACGAATTGACCGACTGATTACGAATCACGACTTCGCCTTTCAGGCCTGGTCCGACCGGTACGGAAAGGGAGTCTGGGCAGCGCTCGGCCTGTGGGAGAACATGGTCGACACGGTTCGCGATCTCTCCAGCGCGGGCGACCTCGACATGATCGCCGCTACCGAGTATGTGTTCAGTGTCTCGTGGCTCCCAGTGGTAACGGGCCGCACGCTGAATGAAGCGGTGGCCGCGCTCGAAGAGAAGCTGGCCAGCCTCCCGCAAGATCAACTGAATCGCGGCTCTGAATGGTCGGCCGCAGTGCAGCGTGCGATCGAAGACCTGCGCTATTCCTGGGAAGCCGCAGATGCCTACGGTGATCTTGAAGGCAAGCTTCCGACGCTACCGGCCAAATACAGCGATCTTGTCGCTGCGCGGTAATACGTGACAGACAGGGGCCGTAGTCATCAAAACAGCCGGATATGCATTTGGCAAGACCTACGGCGCGGATATTCAACATGAGATCGGAAAACTGGGTATGTATAGCTTCTTTGTCATCGTTGCCTTGATCAGTGCGGTGGTGTGTTTCGTCTGCGTTTTGAGGGGCAGTCTGGCTGGTGGCTTCGTCGCGGCATTTTTTCTTATGGTTGGGCTCGTAGGCGTCGCTGTGATGCAGATGCACTGGGATCATTGCGCCAGCATGCCCTTTGTCAACAAGTGGTGCGGTTAACGAAATGGTTGCCACGGAATCTGATGTTGTCCTAAGTAGGCGGGTAGTAAGAAATACCCAGAATGAACCGTGGGCATGGGTGCGACCAATCGAAAGATCGATAGATTGGAGTGTTTACCTGCACTACAATGATCAATCAGGCAACGTAGGGCTTTATCATGATCGACTGCAAGGAACAGCGCGAGCGTGAGCGTGCGATCCACATCGCCGTGGCAAACCAGCGCCTCGAGGGCCTGGAACCGGACGCGATCACAATCGCGGAGCTGGGTCGGGTCGCGAAGGGCGAGCTGACTGTCGAAGAAGTGCTGCGGAATCTTCGAAGAAGAATCGACGCAGGCGAATTCCAACAAGTGCCGGCCAAGTAGGCCGGCCTTTTTTTCAGCTGCGCTAAGAGTTCGAAAATGGCGAAGTATCCAGTCCGCACCAGCGACCCCTATCTTGACGAACATTCAGGGCTTCTCAGAAACCGCCTCGGCATCACTGACCAGGCCGAACTTGATCGCGTGGAAGCCACCTTTGGTCTCGTGCGCGCATACGAGCTGGTGGAGAAGCCTGTCGCAGGTAACTTCGACCTGGCGCATCTGCAGGCGATCCACAAGCGGCTGTTCGGAGACGTGTATGACTGGGCCGGGGAGATCCGCACCGTTGACATTTCGAAGGGCCAGACACGCTTCGCCAACTTTCAGCAGATCGAGAGTTATGCGCCGGAGATCACCCGGCCCTTGCAACGCGAGCAGCTTCTGCGTGGACTCAATATCGACACCTTCAGCGAGCGCGCTGGACATTATCTCGGGGAGCTGAACGTCCTACATCCATTTCGTGAGGGGAATGGGCGAGCTACCCGCGAGTTCGTCGGCCAGCTGGCCCGCGGTGCGGGTTACGCCGTGGACTGGTCGGGTATTGAACGGACGGAGATGATCCACGCGTCTATAGAGGCCTATGAGGGAAGCTCTAAACGTCTCGCCGGACTCATTCGTGCCAGTCTCGTCGACATCGATAAAGAACGTGCATTGGACCTGGCTATGGCTGTTTCAGGTGGGAAAGTAGAGATATCTCCAGCGGAACCTGGTCATGCTTACGAGGGTGCGGTCGTGGGGTCAACGGAACGCTATGTTGTGCAGTCGCTGGGCGACGAAATGGTGCTTCATACGCGGCAAGCTCTTCTGAACGCCGAAATGCTTGTTCCTGGCCAGATCGTGAATATCCGCTACCCGCATGGCGGTGTTGGCCTGGTTGAAGGGGAGGGCACACCCCAGATCGACAAGCCCCTGCAGCATGACCACGAGCGCAAGCGCGATAGAGACCTGGAGCGTTGACGGCGCACGACGCATCGCGTCAGCGGTCGACAGACAAACGGCAAAAGCACAACCCCGGACCCGTGGATATGTGGATGATCGCTGCGCGACCGCCCATCTCGCTGCGCTCGGCCCGTGGACAACCCTGCTGGACAAACGGTGGACAGGCTGCGCCTGACCACGCGCTTGCCCACAGGGTGTGCCCACCGGCTCCTGTGCTTCACCCACATACCCACCGGCCCCCATCAGGTCCCAATTTGAAATACGGACTTCAAAACAGCAATGCTGTTGGTGTTTCGTGTCCAGACGAGGAGGTGTTTAGCGGCTAAACGCGGTTTGGGCCGAAGCGGGCAGCTCAGCCACGCTTCGACAACTTTCCGCAGATCGAAGTTGCTCCTGAGTTGGTCCGAATCGTTGATCAAATATGTAACATATAAATACGAAATCATGGCGTGGCACGCGACTTGCTGAATACGTTCAACGGCATGAAAGCGGTTTGCGGGCACAGGTATTTTGACCCTGGTCAATGTTCATTCTCCACTGAATTAACTACCCGGTCTTGCAATGCACTGCTCAATCGCTGTGATAAAGGTCTCATATGGATAGCGAAGAACTATTGGCGCTCATGATTTCAACTCCTGCCCCTGCGCCGACTTTGAATGCATGGGACAAGGTTCTTGTAATTTATGCAGAACATTTGGCGCGCCTAACACCCAAGCTCGACGAAAAGGACTTGGGCGCGTTGCTCGCGAGCGGTGCGATGTTCTATCGAACGCTTCGGCAGGCCGACGCTGCGAGGTTGCAAGCTCTGGAACGGTGGTCGAGTCTTCCGCATACTGGAGATAGCCCAAGCTGAAGGTTTGGTAGCATAGTTGTATGGGGTGAGCCGGATGTTGCTACCGATTTCCGCGATGGGACGAACATTAAGCAGGCATGCTGCGCCATCGGTGCCCTTCCTCTTGTGGGATCGCATCATTCCGCCAACACTCTAGGCTCAATGCAACGATTTGGCTTCAGAGCCTGTCAATGCCTGCGAAACCTTCTGGAACTTGGTTTCCCAATAGGGCTCGCTGTTTGATCGCCCCGCTACCGTCACTCCAAATGCGCTCGGTCCGTGGCAAAGCCCTGCTGGGCAAGACCTTCCCGGGCAACCGGGGGGGGGCAGGCTGTGCTCGACCGCGCTTGCCTGCCAGCTCACATCAGCTCTCAATTTGCAATACTAATGCAGAACATCGGTGCTATTCTGCCGAACCGAACTCAAATTGAAGGATTCTTTGTTTTCGATTCTCAACCATTTGAGTTCCGGTCAAGCAATTCCTACCTATCCTGAAGATCTCAGTAGACATTCAATTGACCTTCGTGAGGAGGAGGCTTCGTCCATGAAGATCGAAAGTACCAAAGCGCCTGTGAGCCCGAATGTCTTCCACGCGGTCTCATTAGAAGCACGCGATGTGCTTCGCATTACATTCCCGAGTGGCGCGATTGTGATCGTTGCACCAGAAACCGACGCGATAATCGTTCAACGTTTTGAGCAAGACCACGAGAGTATGGTCGCTGTCAACGCTCCCTTGGTCCGGGCCGATCAAACCCGACGAACTATCGCCATGTGTGCGCCCCACGTACTGGTGCAGCAGCTGGAGTCCTGTAGCTTCAAGATGTAGGAGTGTCACGCCTTTCTCGCCTCTGCAGGCGCTACCACTGAAAATCTCGAGCGTATGCGATTGCCTTCACGTTTCATCGGTGGCACAACTCTTCAACGGTACACCTCAACCCCGGACCCGTGGATAATTGGATAATCGCGCCCGATCGCCCATCTCGCTGCGTTCGGCTCACGAACAACTTTGATGGACAAGCGGTGGACAGTCTGCAGTTGACCACGCGCTTGACCACAAGGCGTACCATCGGCTGCCTGGTCTTTCCCTGCGTCTCCACCGGCCATCAACGAATTTTCAACTTGAAGTAACTCCTTCAGCATAACGATGCTAATAGCCTCGCCTGAAGATGGTCAGAGCTTGCATCAATGCCATTAAGTTCAAGCAACCGGGCATGAAGCTCAGATGTATCTGTCGTTGAGTAACTGTAAGAAGACCTGCTTCGAATGGGGCAGGCAGCAGTTGGTATTCATGAAGCGCTCGGAATTGAAAGACCTGAAAACTCCGCCGCGGTCACTGGTTTGGGGCATTGGCGTTGAGAACGCAAGCGGCCATCGGAGTATCAGCGTTTTCCCGATTGGTTCTGGACGTTTGTCACCTTTATTCTCTTGCCGAACACCTGATTCAATAGCAGACACAAGCAACAGCAATGGGCGTCGAAATTCAAGCGACGAACTTGGCTTCGTCCCACATCGACGGCGTTATATCCAGAACTCTTCCTTCGAGCGAGACTGATATTACGAACAAGTTGACCCCAGGTGATGGTCGAATACTGTATGTCCTCAGCGCAATTCTGAGCTCTTCTCCAACCTCCATTTTTTTTGAGGAGTTGGTCGAGCAAACTGTTGCGGGGATGGGCGTAGATTGTGCCTGGACTCATTTGGAAGGGCAGGACAAGCACGAGTCGACACTGAGCAGAAGCTGCAACGACTATCTGTCGGTGCCACTGCAGGTCGTGATGTCACTGCAAAGTTTCCTTGTGGAGAATGACCTCTCAGAATGGTCGGCGGCACCACAGCAAGATGATTTGGAAACGGTTTGGGGCGGCAGCGCAGGTATCCGGTCAGTAATTGCCCGAGTGATTCGCGATACAGCGGGAACGCTGCGCGGACATATCGCGTTCGGATTCAAGCGCGAGCTGGATTCGGTCGCCTCCTATTCTTGCGCCTTGAAAGTTCTGTGTTCCCATGTGCAGCACGCTGTGCTTGACGTCCAAGTCTTAGGGCGAGCGGCGGCACAGATGCGCAACGTAGTCGCTCAATACGATGCGCTTTTTCGGACTGCCCCGGTGCTAATCAATTCCTTTGACAGAGATGGTAGGTGTTCGATGTGGAACGAGGAATGCGAACGGCTATTCGGATGGTCAATTGAGGAGATCAATGAGCAAGCTGTGCCGCTGGCCCTGTTCTATCCTGATACTGAGGTTAGGGCGCAAGTGGAATCGAGTGTTAGCTCGATGCCGAATCGTTCATTCCGCGATTGGCATCCCCTCACACGCTATGGAGAGGTCCTCTGCGTCACATGGTCGAATGTGCGGCTGCCGGACGGCTCGATTGTCAACATTGGCTTGGACATCACGGAGAGCAAGAGGGCGGAAGCATCCGTGATCAGACGATCAAAAACTGACTGCCTGACAGGATGTTGGAATCGTGGAGAAATTGTCGACCGCCTTGACGAAATGGTGACAACTGCTGCACGTGATAGCCGCGCGACCTTTACCGCAATGATGTTAGATCTAGATCATTTCAAGAAGGTCAACGATCACTTTGGCCATCTGACGGGTGACGACGCGCTGCGGCATTTCTGTGTACAGTTACAAGGCTGTCTGGGCGAAGCGGATTTGATTGGACGGCTAGGAGGCGAGGAATTCTTAGTGTTGTTGCCGGGCGCAAATTCGGATGCCGCCTATATAGTTTTCAACAGCCTGCGAGCGAACCTCGAGCGCTGCCCGCTGAGGGTTAACGGCGACTCATTGGTGCTATCTGCGAGTGCTGGAATTGCCGAGTACAAGCCTGGGGATATGAGTGCGAATGATGTCCTGACGCGTACAGACTTGGCTCTTTACCACGCAAAACGCGCAGGGCGGGGCCGAGCGGTACTTTTTCGGCTACGGGACCTGTGACGTTGGTTCTTTCGTAAGTGAGTTCGAAACTTCAGAATGCTCGAGCCCATGGGGCTATTTCAAGAACGCTTGATGGAGCCCGCGTGTACCAAGCCACGCCGATTGATTGGTGTCGAGAATACGATGGACGTGCGCGTTTCACCGAAGGGATTGATGGTCCCGATAAACCTTTCAAGGTCTGTGAGGCTCGTGGCCACAACCGTCATGAGATAGGAATCAGCTCCTGCGACGTGATGACACTCAAGTACTTCAGGTGAGGCTCGGATTTTTTGCAGCAATGCCTTCTTTCCCGGCTGCACGACAGTGACACCCACGATCGCCTTTACTGGATAGCCGGCCTTCGCAGAATCAATTTCTGCAGTGATACCACGCACTATCCCGGCGTCTTGAAGCTTTCTTAGACGCTCCGCAGTGGCTGCTACAGACAGACCTGCAGCCTCGGCCAGCACCTTCAACGAGGCGCGCCCATCTTGTTGAAGCTCGCCAAGCAAGCGCCATGAGATCTCATCCAGTTCCATAGTGATGTATTTCGGAAGAATGCGACAATGGCAAGAAAATCATTCGCCCCTGAAGCATAGTTCCGTAAAAACCCACTGTCCAGTCCCTAGTAATAAGAAAACAATAGAGCTTACCATTTAGCTCAAGGGATTCATCATGTTCGGTATTCAGAACTACAGCAGTTTTATCGTGGCCATCCTCATCTTTCAGGCTGTTCCCGGCGCAGGCACAATCGCGATCTTGGACGCTACCGCTCGCTACGGCCGGAAAACGGGCTTAGCGTCCGTTGCTGGGACTCTCGTGGGTGACTTCATTTTCATGATTGCGGCGGCCGCGGGACTTGCGGCCGTATTGCAGGCTAATCCACTCCTGTTCCGGGGACTGCAGTGGTTTGGTGCTGCTTATCTTTGTTGGATGGGAATCAAGCTCTTCGGGAAGAAATTCCAGAACGGGGGGACGACGTCAAAAGGACCGTCATCGCGGTGGAAGTACTTTCGACGCGCACTGGGTGTCAGCCTCACGAATCCCAAGGTTGTGCTGTTCTTCGTGGCCTTCTTCCCGTTGTTCATGAACCCCGGGGCGCATATTTCGACCCTGGCGATCATGATGCTGCACGTCTCGTTCCTCAGCCTTGTCTACCAAGCCCTATTGGTCTTTGTGGGGAATGACATCTCTGTCCGCCTGAAGTCCTTTCCCTCCGCAAGAAGGCTCGCCACTTGGACTGCTGGCCTGGCGCTGGTCGGTTTGAGCTTGAAGCTGTTGGCAAACAGCCGTTGAGGCCGCGAAGTTTGAGCATCAGCAGGCCAGGGCCTTTGCGACGAATGATGGCTTGCGCCGGCGTTCAAGCAGATTCACCGCGTCATGCGCGACGACACCTTGTGCATTTCGTTCTACGGCTGGAATCGGGTTGATCGTTTCTTTGCCGCCTGGCGGGCGGCAGGCCTGCGCGCCGTGGGTCATATCGTGTTTGCCAAGCAGTACCAATCCAAGGCCCGGTTTCTCGGGTATCGCCATGAGGCCGCCTACTTGCTGGCCAAGGGACAGCCGCCCGTGCCGGAAAAGCCGCTTCCCGACGTGATGCCCTGGAAGTATTCGGGCAACCGCCACCACCCGACGCAAAAGCCCGTCGAATGCTTGGCGCCCCTCATTGAAGCATTCACGCAGCCGCGGGGGATTGTCCTGGACCCCTTCGCCGGCTCCGGCTCGACGTGTGTTGCTGCGCGCCAAGTCGGCCGCCGCTTCTACGGCATTGAGATGGATCCGAAGTATCACGCAGCCGCCATGGAGCGTTTGCACCTGGCCAACCAAGAGAGGATTGCAGCATGAACCAACTGACCAACGACAACGCGGGCTTGCTCGCATATCTCAGGGGCTACGGCCGCAACAACCCGGAGGGCTTGGAGGATATCGCGGCCTATCCGGGCTGGGCGTTCCTTGCCTCGAACGATGCCCAGCGCCGTATGGAGAAAATCCTTGAGTCCTTGCCTCTACACGAGGTGATGGCCATTGCGAACCACGAAATAGACCTCAACGAGTTAGCCCGCCAGGTGCTGGCCGAACAGAGCGCGGAATAGATCATGGCAAAACCGATGCTGTCCGAAGCTGCGCAGCAAGAACTATTGCGGATTGCGCGCCAGCATTTGTTCTTGGAGACACTGGAAACCCGAAAGCACGGCAGTCTGGATTTCAAGGAGCAGGCGGTCTGGTGCATTCGGGATGCCCTAGAGGCGGCATATCTGGCCGGGATGATGGATCACCACCGATCCGAATAGCGCCGAAGGCGCGTAAGCCAGCGGCCCGGCACACGTCGGTGCGGCCGCTGGCGGCCAACGCGAATAGAGGGCCGTCGCCTGCGGCGCCGACCAGTGCCACCCCGGCCGAACTGCGAAAGTTAGAGCCCGCGCCGGAGGGCGCGGGCTAGGGGCGCTCGCCGCGCGGCCGGCCCGGGATCGCTATCGAGCAGGCGCAATGCCTGTCCTGGCAGTTCGTCGCCCTAAATCCGCCGACTGTATCACTGCGTTCCTCGTTCCAAGGGGTTCGCTGCGCCGGATGCGCGCCCGTTCGGTGCTCGGCCTCTGGCCTGCGCTCCGCATGCGGCCTGTGCTCCGCCCCTTTCCAGTCGTCGCTCCGTGATCCAGATCGGCAAGGGCGACGAACTACCAGGACGGGCGGCATACAACGCGCAGCCGCCGAACTGCGAAACCCGATCCGAAAACCTACGCAGGGGCTCGGAATCTTCAGTCCAGGTCAGCACAACAGACCATTTTTCGGGAGATCCAAGATGTGTTCCAAGCAAGCCAACAAAGCGGTCAAGCCGGAGCATCGGCTCATTAGCCTCTACACGTTGTCGAATTGCGCGGAATCGGAGCAGACACGGCAGGCGCTCGTCAACCGTGGCATTTCCTTTTCGGAGCGCAGCGCAGCTGATCAATCGCCGCCGGCCTCGCCTGTTGTGGCCACCATCGTCAAAGGCCAAATCGTTGCGTGGACGGGACACCGGCCCGACATGATCGAACTGCTTGCCGACCTTCTGGACCTGGGGCCGGTCCCGGAAGGCGGCCTGGCCTACCTGGAGCAAGCCGAAGAGGCGGTGTTGACCCGATTTCAGGTCCTGGTCGAGATCGAAAGCCATCAATTGAACCACCAGGACTTTTTCGACGACTGCGGCGATCACCCGCTGTATCGGGGTTCCACGCTGCTGAATTGGCTGGGCTACTGAGCCCTACTTGAAATGAAAAGGCCCCGTCCGGCGGCAACCGGCGAGGCCTGCATCCCAACCCCCCCCCTAGCAAGGAGAACTGCGATGAACCACGACTTTATCAGATTGGCGAACGACATGCGACGTGCCCATGCCCTGGGCCTGCCTTTCCGCATCCCGGCAATGACCATGCGCGACCTCGCTGCACTTTTCGCGTTCGTGCAAGACGTTCCGGCCTCCGCGCAGTTGCACTGATCCAGATAATTCGACCCCAGGAGTACAAGCAATGAAATTCGATTCCAAGGAACTTGCCGCCATCCACGCTGCCAGCATCCGCACTGAGATTCCGTATGCGCAACTGCGTCTCAGCGAAACCTATCAGGCTCGTCGCCCGCAGGATGCGGAGCAGGATCCGGAAATCCTGGAACTGAAGGCGACGATTAAGGCGATGGGCGGCGTCCTGCATAACCTCGTGGTTGTCGCCTGCGCTGATGGCACCTATGAGGTTTGCGCCGGCGGTCGTCGCTGGACCTCCATAGGCTTGCTGATTGAGGAAGGGACATTTCCCGCCGACTATGTTGTGCCGTGCCTCATCATCCCGGCCGAGTTTGCGCACCATGCCAGCCTCATCGAGAACATCGGCCGTAAGGCCATGCACCCGGCGGACACGTTTGAGAGCTATGCCCGCCTGCGTAGCGAGAACTGGACTATCGAAGCGATTGCGGCGGCGCACGGCGCTACGGAATCCGCCGTGAAGAAGCTCCTGGCGCTGGGTAATGTGTCGCCCACGCTGATGCAGCTGTTTCGGGATGGAAAGATCGAGCTACCGGAAATGCAAGCGCTTGCCTCCGTTTCCGATCATGCCCGGCAAGAAGCTGCCTGGAAGGCGGTGAAACAGCAGTATTGGAACCGGGATGACGCGATCCGCAATCTGCTTTCGGAAACCGAGATGCGGGGCGACTCGCCTGCTGCTCGATATGTCACTGTCGCCGCCTACGAGAAGGCGGGCGGGGAGGTGCGCCGCGATCTTTTCGAGGACGACACGTATCTGGCCGACCCGGAGAAAGTACGCACGATGGCAGAGACGAAGATGCAGCGGTCCAAGCTTGCGAAGGGCGTAGCAGGGGAGGGCTGGCTGTGGGTCGAGTACCGCGTTTCCTTTGAGCATGCAGACAAGAAGCCCTTTGGCGAGATCCAGCGCGTGCGGCAGGAGCCGAGCAAAGAGCAAGCCAAGCGCATTGATGGCCTGAGGAAGAAAATCGAAGCGGCCCAGGCCAAGCTGGCCGAACTGCGCTCGGTGGAGGGATACGACGAGGCCGACCTGAACAAGGTGCGCGGCCTGATACGCGGTTACGAGGGAGAGCTTCGCGTCATCGAGAGCGAGCTTCTCGACTATCCGGCGAACTTGAAGGCATTGGCCGGTGTGGTTCTGCACCTGGACCATCAAGGCGACCTGACGGCCACGCGCGGCCTGATCCGCCAGGATGAGCGCGATGCGGTGTCGCAAATTTTGCGGACCAAGGCGGGCGGGGCAGGGGCGGCGCAGGCCGTGGATCTGCCCCCGGTCAAGACGCGCCCGGTACATTCGGAAGCGCTGACGAACCGCCTGCAAGCACAGCGCGTTATTGCCCTGCAGGCTGAGGTCATGATCCGCCCCAATCTAGCCCTGTGCCTGCTGGTGGAACAGATGCTGGGTGATATTGACTGGACCCGCCGCAGCGCCAGCGGTGATACTTTCGATTTCTCGGCACGGTCGGCACATCACGAATTGACGAACACGGATCCGGAAATCAAGGACAGCGCCGCTTGGGCGACCGTGCAGGAGCAAATCGCACTGGTGACGAAGGACATACCCGAGGACGACGGCGCAGTCCTGCCCTGGCTTCTGGCGCAGGCGCAGGCCGACGTTATCGACATGCTTGCAGTGTTGATCAGTGCGACGATTTATCGTCATCGCAGCCATGCGCACGGCACGGAAACCGGACACCTTGACCGGCTGGCCGAAATTGTCGGCCTGGACATGAGCAAATGGTGGCAACCCACGGCCCAATCCTATCTGGCGCACGTGTCCAAGGAGCGGATCGCTGCGGTTGTGACGCAAGCCACCGACGCAGAGCAAGCCCAGCCCCTTTTGGCGATGAAGAAGGCCCAGGCGGCGGCCGCTGCTGAGGAACTGCTGGCGGGGAAGGGCTGGGTTCCTGAACTGATGCGCACTCAACCCCTTCTGACCGAAATGGCGGTGGAGCATCCCATGGGCGAGATGGAGGCGTAAGAAGGATGCCCGCCCGAGAGGAAACCGCGGGCGGGCATGTCGTCGCCTCGTTGGATGGGAAGCCTTGCGTCAATATTAAATTGTTAGTACAATTAATTTATGCTAACCGTGATCGAAACCGATGAATTCAGCGCCTGGTCCGCGAAGGTGTGGAGCGACTCCGAACGGGAGGCATTTGTGGATTGGATTGCAGCCAATCCGGAAGCGGGGGATGTGATCCCCGGTTCGGGGGGATGCAGAAAGGTGCGATGGTCTCGCGCCGGGATGGGCAAGCGCGGTGGTGCCCGAGTGATCTATTACCTCAGATTGGCGAGCGGTGAGGTTGTGCTGCTCATCGTGTACGCGAAGGCCAAGTTCGATAACCTCCCCGCCTCGTTTCTCGCCAAACTCAAGGAGTGCTTTGATGCCTAAGAAAGTTGATACTGAGATGGCCGAGTTTGAGGCTGCGTTGCTGCGCAGCGCCAAGCAGGCTGTTGACGGTAAATATGCTCGCGTGCATTCGCCGGACGAGATTGTGCGGCGGCGTGGCCGTCCTGTTGGAAGCACTGCCGCAGTTCGCAAGTCGGCTACTACTATCCGTCTTGACGAGGAAGTCTTGTCGGCATTCAAGGCTACCGGGCAAGGCTGGCAAACTCGCATGAACAACGCGTTGAAGGACTGGTTGAAAACCCACCAGCTAACCTGACTGTTGCGCATGTGACGCGAGCGCGGGAAGTATGGCGACGAGGAATCGAGATGGCACGCTACCTACCGCATCCGGGCGAAATTCTCCGAGAGGACGTTATCGCGGTCCTGGGTCTATCCGTGACTGAAGCCGCCGCACGGCTGGCCATGTCTCGGGCGGCGCTGGCCCGCGTCCTCAATGGTAAGGCCGGTATCAGCCCTGACCTCGCGGTCCGGCTGGAACAGGCCGGGGCTAGCACCGCCCAGGCATGGGTGGCGATGCAGGCCAATTACGACTTATGGCAGGCATTGCAGCGTGAGCAACCTCCTGTTCGGCCGCTGGCCGATCTGGCTGACGCGCCCTAACCGCCCACAACACCCGCCAATGCAAAAGGCCGCCCTAGTGAACTGACCCCCAGAAGTTGGATGGTCAGAAGCTAAGGCCCGAAGGCCTGAGTTCGGTATTGCACCGGGCTCAGGCCTTTCAGCTTGAGCTTGATGCGATCGTGATTGTAGTAACGGATGTACTGGCGTATGCCGGCCTGCAACTGGTCGACACTCTCGAAGCGGTTCAGGTGGAAGAACTCGGCCTTGAGCGTGCCGAAGAAGCTTTCCATGGCGGCATTGTCCAGGCAGTTTCCCTTGCGTGACATGCTCTGCGTAATCGACCGTGCTTGCAGCATCCGACGGTAATAGGGTTGCTGGTATTGCCAACCCTGGTCGGAGTGCACAACAGGACGGTCCCCTGGCCTGAGTCGAGCCAACGCTTTCTTCAGCATGTTGCCCACAAGCTGGAACAGCGGCCGGCGGCTGGTCTCGTAGGCCAGGATCTCGCCGTTGTACAGGTCCATGACCGGCGACAAGTACAGCTTCTCACCGTGCACATTGAACTCGGTCACGTCGGTGACCCACTTCTGGTTGGGCCTGTTGGCCTCGAACTGGCGTGCCAGCAGGTTCGGCGCCACGCGGCCCACCTCGCCTCGGTACGAACGATATTTCTTCGGGCGTACCAAGGATCTCAGCCCGAGCGTCTGCATCAGTTTTTGCACCGTCTTGTGGTTCACGCACTGCCCCGTCTGGGCGCAACACGGCTGTGATGCGCCGGTAGCCGTAGCGGCCCTTGTGGCGTGCGTAGACAGCACGGATCCTGTCTTTGATCTCGGCATGCTTGTCGGCAGCTTCAGCCACCTTGACCTGGTAGTAATACGTGCTGCGCGCCAGACTGGCCGCCTTGAGTAAGGCTGCCAACGGATGTTGCTGCCTCAACCCAGTCACGGCTTGCGCTTTTTCTGCGCAGCCGCACGCTTCTTTTCCTGGATCAAGGCATCGAGTTTTTTTAAGTACGCGACCTCGGCGCGCAATTCGATCAACTCCTGGTTCTGCCGGGCAATGATCTGCTTGTCGTCCAGTTCGGTAAAGGGGACGTCGGGCTTGGCTGGCTTGGTGCTCATGGTCTTGGGGCGACCCTTGGGAAGGGGCCGCAGTGCGTCGATACCTCCAGCATGATACTGGCGTGCCCATTTGCCAATATGGCCTGCGCAGCGAATGTCAAACGCTACCGCCGTCTGGGCCAGGGACCATTGCTCGCGCCACATCCGCTTGAGCACCTTGAGCTTGAACTCCGCGTCATAGCTTGAACTCTTGCGGCGCAGCCCGGACATGCCGTGGGCTTGGTAACCGTTCACCCACCGCCTCACCGCCGCATAATCAAGTCCATGGCGAGCTGCAATCAACTTGCAGCCCCCGGACCCTGACAGATACTGCCTCACTACCTCGAGCTTGAAGCCCTCGTCGTACTTCGCCATGTAAAAACCCCCGAAGGTTGGATCAACGTCCAACTTTCGGGGGTCAGTTCATAGGCGGCCTTTTGCATTGGTTGTGGCGGTGGTTTCATGCGGGGCGGCCATTCCCACCGGCTGCGCCGGCGGGGCCGTCCTGCGGACTTCGTGAGCGTCCCCCGGACGCTCACAGGTGCCCTTAAGGTCCCCGCCGCCAGGGCGGCGGCGGATCCCTTAAAGCCACCACACAGAACGCACCCCGCGGGTGCCGCTATCTCTTTGATTTATTGTGATTCCTCTTGAGGAGAGTGCTTTTCCTTTGTATGACACCGAAAGCCTCCGACGACACCCAAGTCCGCGGCGCATATGGCATTCTTTCAACTTTCACTTGTACACAAACGGCGACGAAAGAGACTTTCCAGATCAGAAATGCGCCAAAACTCCGGTGACGTCTACATTCAGTCTACTGTTTGTCTACACAGTGTCGCCTGCTGTCTGCCGACTGTCTACGTGTTGTGACTTTGTGACTACGAATTATCTACAGGATGTCCACGTAAAGAGGGTTGTGGCTGCCCGCCGGGAGCAGCCCGGACTGCGCAGCGCTTCGTTCTGAAGGCGCCGAAGGACGAGGTCCATTCAGCTTATGACGTGGTTCACTGAAGCTGGCCTGAAGCCAGAGCGGAGCCTCATCCGCGCCGACCGCTATCGACCCAAAGCAGCCATTGGGATTCCGTATGCTTTGCACGGCGAGCCATCCTTGGGCATCGTGCTGCGAACGGTCACGAAATAGTGCATTACTGCCATTAAAATGACGGATTCGCGCGCATGCCTGAGATGCAAAGTCAGGCTCTGTTTGTTTTGCGCTTAGATTAAACACAGCTCTGTGCTGGCACTACGGACGCTTGCAAGTTGTTTGAGCAGCGCCTTCCAAGGCTTATAGGTAATATCCCTATGAGGGGCGTGGGGCTATTGAAAAACCTAACGGCGTCACCACTTTGTTAACGTCGAAATCCTTAGCACGCTTTGGAGCAGTAGTCGGCTTGTCGACTAAAGGGTGAAATGGGTGGCTCGACAACTACAGGCGATGCGTTGGACACGCGTCGTGCCGTCCACCTCATACCCTTCCACCCATGCTGAATCTGAGCGCCCTTTTTTACACAGAAGTCGAATCTGAACCTTGCCTCTTCGGCAATTTGAACCTGCGCGATGACGATCGCAGGGACATCGCCGAAGCCAAGAATGAAGTCCGGTTGGCGCTGCGGGACGGCATCCCCCGTGTCTACGCGGCGGAAGGCCATCCCGGCAAGATCCCTCAACCGCGATTTTTCACCCAGGGCTCCTGGGCGTACAAGACGCTAAACGCTCCGGCGCAGCGGCCCCAGCAGGCCGACGTCGACGACGGATGCTACCTGCCGCTCAGCTTCCTGAACCAGACAGACCACCCCAGTGTCGCAGCCGACGTGTTCTTCGACATGGGGGAAAAGGCCTTGGCTGACCTCGTGTACGAGAAAGGCTGGAAGCTCTCCAGAAAACCCACCTGCATCCGCGTGGAGATCAGCGATCTTGCCCATATCGACATCCCCCTGTACGCAATCCCGGACAAGGAGTTCGATACCCTCGTCAAGGCTGTGAACGTCATGCGCGCGTCTCTCGAGAGTCGCAACGCCGCTGATGCAGTGATGGACAGCTGGGAAGATCTACCCAAGACGAAGGTGCTGCTGGCCCACCGCGAAGAAGGCTGGATGCACTCCGACCCTCGCCCGGTAAAGGAATGGTTCGTCGACCAGGTCGAGACCAGAGGCGAGCAGCTGCGCCGCGTAGTGCGCTACATCAAGGCCTACCGCGACTGGACCTGGAAGTCGGGCGGCCCCAGTTCGATCCTGCTGATGGCGGCGGCGTCGCCCCTGTTCGTAAAACAAGATCGCCGCGATGACCAGGCGCTTGCCGATGTTGTGAAGCAGCTGCCGGCGGCGCTTCGCAAGGGCGTTAGCAACCCAGTTAATTCGAAGGAGTCGCTGACCGACCGTCTACGGGCATCCAGCGATGACGCGGATATGGTTGAACAGGCTGCGCTACAGTTTGAGGATTTGAGCTGCCGCCTTCAGGCCGCCCTAGACGCCGGCAACGCCGAGCAGGCATGCATATGGTTGCAGGACCTGTTCGGGCCGCGCTTCCCTGACCGCCCCGACCGCGTCAAGGAGGCCGCGATGGCCTCGGCCGTTGTAGCCGCCATCGCTTCCTCTCCGGCAATCGCGGGTCCGTCCGAACTGATGGGTCGGACTCGCGCCGGATGAAATTCGCGAAAGTCGCGATTCCAGACCTGACCGCCGCGCTGCAACAGCGTGGCTTTTCCTACGTCGGCCGTGGCTGGAAAGGCTGGTTGATGTTCACCGGCGAGCTCAGGCTGAAGTCGCAGCGCTATCCCTGTGAGATCGCCGTCTCGTCGGCGTTGGACGATTTTCCTCGAGTCTGGCTGACCCCATTGCCCGTTGACAAGCGTGAGTTGCTGCCTCACCTGAGCAAAGATGGATACTTGTGCTACCTGGCTTCGGGCTCGGTTATCTTCGACTTCTTCGACCCTATTCGACAGACATTGGCTTGCTTGGACCGTGCCGAGCAGGTCCTGGAAGACATCTTGGCTGGCGAGATGGTTGATGACCTAGCAGAGGAGTTCCACGTTACCTGGGGTACCACCTCGTGCATGCTGGACGTGAACGAAAGCCGGCCGGGCATCCTCGAGGCCTACACCTTCGGCCAGAAGGTCACATTCGTCACGGACGATAAGGCCCGGACCCGCGCGAAGCTGGAGGCCATTGGCCTTGGGCTGCCCAAGATCGAGTTGTCCGCTTTTCGGGTGTTCACCAAGTCGCCGCCGATGCCGCTGCAGAGCAGCTGGCCGCCGACAACCGTCCAAGCGTTCCTGCAATGGCAGGGCACGCTGGACCCGCTGTGCCGAAAGAAGATCGAGCGGCGGCTCATGGACTTGTTCCGACGGAAGGCGACCCGGGTACTAGTCCTGATCGATTCGCCGGTGGTGCAGTACGGCATCGAGGTGGAGCTGAAGCGCCAATTGGCCAGCGTGGGAACAAAATCGTCCATGCGCGAGGACCTCTACCGCCTGCCAATCCGCAGGATCTCGGTCTATCGCATCGATGACAACTACCTCGCCGGGCGAAACCTCCCCGGCTCGAAGACGCTAGCTGGGCTCAAGGTTGGACTGATTGGATGCGGAACCATCGGAGGCTACCTTGCCGAGATGCTCGCGAAGGCCGGAGCAGGTACCATCGGTGGCAAGCTGACATTGGTGGACATGGGCAGCTTTGAACCCGGCAACCTTGGTCGCCACCGCCTGGGCTTTAACGCCTTACTGGTGAACAAGGCCGAGGCGATGCGCGAAGAGCTTCGTCGCGTCGCGCCTGGGATCGACGTCGTGGCCGTTACCGACAACGCGAAAGAGATGACCCTAGGACCACTGGACCTGCTGATCGACGCCACCGGCGAACAGGGGCTGACTGATTGGCTAACGTGGAAGCACTCAGACAGGGTGCCGTTCCTGACGGCTTGGGTCGAGGGAGCCGGTGTAGCCGTCCGTGCCCTGTTGCAGGCTAAACCCGAGCACGCTTGCGCGCGCTGCGTGTCGCAGCCTCCTATGGCGGATCAATACCGCGTGTTTGACGCACCGCCAAAAGTCGTTTTGAAGGGCCACGGCTGCGAGGGCCTCTACGTTCCCTTCCCGGCGTCCGCCTCGGTGCAGGCGGCTGCGCTTGCGATGGAGATGGTACAGGCCTGGCTGGACGGCGCAGAAACGCCCACCTTCAGGACGCGCGTGCTGGCCCAAGAGCTCAAGGTCCACTTCAGTGACTGCACACCGCCTCGATACAAAGGATGCCCAGCGTGCGCCACGTGAGTGATTGGACGCTCGGCGACGGCAGCCTGTTGCTGAATTTCTCCGACGAGGTCCGCGGAGTGTTCGAGAGGAACGTGCAAGTGGGTGAGCGACCAGAAAGCGGCGGAGTGCTGCTCGGGACCGTCCACGAGCACGGCCTGCTCGTCACCCTGGCCACCACTCCTACGCGTTTAGACCGCCGATTCCGCTACCTCTTTGAGCGGTTGCCATTCGGGCACCGCGCGGTGGCGAAACGCCTCTGGCGCTCCACGGCCGGCACAACCCGCTACATCGGCGAATGGCACACTCACCCGCAGGACATTCCCTCACCCTCGGGCATTGACGTGGACGAATGGCGGAAGCTTGCCAAGCTGCGCGCCGACAAGCGCCCGTTGCTGGCGGTCATCGTGGGTCGTGACGCCCTGCACGTGGAACTGACGCATGGAAACGGCGATCGAGAACAGCTCCAGCCGTACGTTTACTGAGCGCGGAGAGGATCAGCGCTGGCGCATCATGCTCAAACTCGTGTACGACCGCTGAAGTCGGCGTCCAATCTCTTGTTGTGCATCGTCCATTCGACGGTGGTGAACTGCGGGACGACATGGGGGGTGGCGATAGTAAAGACCGGCGTGTACCCCTTGACGATCCCGGCCACCCAGTTTTGGTGGTTGACCACAGAACGGCGATTCGCTGCGTTGCCTGTTTAGGTCGTGATGCCGATGTCGTGCCACTCCATGAGCGCCCGCGAGGCGTGGTCGTTCACCAACTCCACTTCATCGACGATCGGCAGCATCATCAGAAAAGCGAATGCCTCGCTCCAGATCAGCGCCGCCGCATCCTCGTGCGCCGTTTAAGATGCGGGCTCGGCGATGTCTAGTAGCGCATTGAGCCTGCAGAACTTCACGCTGCCACGTCGTGGAGCTGACGCGGACCACGTCAGCCGCTCCGAACCAAGGTCATCTGGGGCTCGTGTCTCAGAAATGGCGCCAACTTCGTGTTGAGGATGTCGCTGGCCGCTTTCTTGCCTAGGGCCATTAGTGTGCGCCGCGCAGCCTCGGTCGCTACGTCCAAGCCGAGGTCTTTGGCCTGCTCGTTTGATGGGAGTGCGTCGAGGCGGAAGTACCGATCCTTCAGCTTGTGCTGCATCAGCTGGTCCACCAACTGCTGCTGCGAAGAGATCGTGACGGAGAAAAGTCGGTTGTCATCCATCCAGCCTTGGATGCCCAGCTCGCGGCCGGACTCGAAGGATAGGGAGTACATGTTGGTCGTCGTGCCGACGCTGAGAATGCGGACGGCATCGCTGGGCACGCCGAAGAAGTGTTCGGCCTCGTGAAGCGCCAGCAGATCCGGGGCATTGGCGTACAGGCCGCCGTCGGCATAGAGCTGGCCGTCAAGTTCGGCCAGCTCGAAGAAGGTTGGGGCCGCCGAAGTGGCCAGCGCCACGTCCACCGCGCGGTACTTCCAGTCGCGGGTCCACTCGGCCTTGTGCCGGGTCTTGAAGACCTGTGGACGTCCGCTGGTGACGTTGACCGCGGGGATGCCGACAGCGTGTGTTGCGTCGTTCAAGGTCGCGTCTTCAGGGATGAGGCTTGTGATCACGTCGCGAAGGGCCTGTGAGCGGTAGCGGGGATGATTCCAGTGCTTTACGATGTCCCAACCCTTGCTGAAAGCGCCCGTCGGCTTATTGCGCGGCGGAAAGATCCTTTCGCCTGACTGCGCGAATGCGTGTACCACCTTCTGCATTGGGACTTCGAACGCTACGGCCAGTGCGATGATCCCACCGATCGAGGTGCCATAGGAAAGGTCAAACCGTCGGCCGATGGGCTCGCCGATGTGCTCTTCTATCTCCTGAAGCGCGCATGCAGTGAAAAGGCCTCGATAGCCTCCGCCCGTCAGTGCCAGCGCCTGAAAGGGCCGATCCTCAGTCCACGCCATGCGTGCGCTCCTCTATTTTGGTATTGGGATTGAGGATAGCAAGGATAGCGCCTGTTAGCTAAAGCAAAAGAACTCGTTGCGGAAACTGGCGATGGCGATTGGTTGCTGTGGGTTGATGTCTCCGCCCGAGCAGCAGACGCTGTTCGGCGAGCTGTTTTATGAGGTATCGCTTGCGACAAAACCAGCCATCAAGCGGACTGATACCGACCATTCGCTTTCAGCCTGAAGCAGTCACTTGCGCGGTTACTCTCAAGGACCGCTTCTGGCCGACAAGCGACTGCTCGCCGGCCGGGATGCATCAAACCTCGGTTTGCTCTGCCATCTCAAGCGCATCGTCGACCTCGATGCCGAGATAGCGAACTGTGCTTTCCAGCTTCGTATGCCCGAGCAGCAGCTGCACCGCCCGAAGATTCTTCGTCCGGCGGTAGATCAGCGAGGCTTTAGTACGGCGCATAGTGTGGGTGCCATATGCGGTATCGTCGAGGCCAATCGATGCGACCCAGCGATGCACAATCCGGGCGTACTGCCGCGTCGACAGATGCGGCGACGTATGCAAACGGCTCGGAAACAGAAAATCCGCCGCCTTTAGCCCTCGCGCCTCGATCCATGCTTCCACGCTCTCACGGGTTTGCTCCGTGATCTCGAATTGCACCGGACGCTGGGTCTTTTGTTGCATGACGGTGGATCTAGCGGCCACGTGGCTTCCGTGACGGATTTCCTGCACCTGCAATCGCGTGAGATCGCACGCTCGAAGCTTGCTATCGATTGCGAGATTGAACATTGCGAGTTCCCGGACGTTCGACGTCATCTGCAGTCTCGTTCGGATTGCCCAAATTTCTCCTAGCTTTAGAGGTGGCTTCTGCCCGGTGAGTTTGCCCTTGTTCCATGGCACACGATGGCCAACGGTGACATTCGCGGATTCCATGACAATCTCCTTTCACGTAAAGGAAGATTCAGTGTGCCCCTACGGAGGGTCGCTATCCGACCCAAAGCGGACCTAGGATTTTTCACACGATAGACTCACCGTTCTTCCATTCTGATACGCGGCGGCTATGCTTTCCCAAATGAACGTCCGACCAGCCTCTCGTGAAGACATCGATTCGACCATTGAATTGGATCCGATTGGCAAGCAGGAACTGGGTAGGAGGGTGTTTATCGCCGATGCGGTGGCCGTTGGCAAATTCCATCTTCGTCGCGATCTACGGCGGAAAAAAAGCCCGCCGTTGGCGGGCTCGTGCGTAGGTGACGAGGCTCTGACGAGAATCCCGCTGGGCTTCGTAACGAAATGGAGGACGACCCTCGGAGCAAGCACTCCGGGGCCATTCTTCGCTAAAGGTCTCAGGCGGACAATTCCATCTAGCGGTCAATTTTTTGCCGGACGTGGACGACCCCTGCAGCGAGGTTCAGGCTTTATCCGAACCCCTAGCGGACCGACTCGAAATCGCCTGGCTTCCAGCTTTTATCGAATGCCGCCGCCTCCGGACCGTAAATTCGGATGTAGGCAAACCAGCCCTTGCCGGGTGCTGTCTTGATCCACTTGCCTTCGTTTCCTTTCGGCGCATTCGGCCCGAAATACAAAATTAGGGGCTTGGTTTTGTCGATGTCCTTCAGCTCGAAAAGCGAACGCAACGCTGCCTTGTCCTGATCAGTCTTTACCTGTGAGCGGGTAGCGGAGTCATAGAGCGTCACTGACCAGAACAGCTTTCCGGGGACTGGTTGCGGGATAGTCAGCGTGTAGTTCTTGCCGCCATCGAGGTAGACCCCGCCGGCGTCGCGGGCTCCGAGCCAGTAAAGAGAGCCCGCGCCGGGATCGCGGCGGAACATGGCCGGTGACGTTACGATGGCTTGAGCGAACCAGCGATCGCGCGCATCAAGGTCGATACCGGCGGGGGTCTCGAATTGCGCGCTACCAGGCACAAGGCCCACCCATTCCCACTGGCGATCGGGCCAGTTTTTCCGGTCGGGACGCTTGCTGTCGAAAGCCGCCACAAGCATCTGATCACGGCCATCTTTGGCTGCTCGGGTCAAAAGCGCTTTCATGCGCTCATCCGGCTTGAAAGCCTTCCCCTTCTCGATGCCAAGTTCAGACAATAGACCGTACATCGGCAGGAAGGTGGGCACCAACGCCTCCTGTTGAATGATCTTGTCGAGTTCCTCCCAGAACTGGAAGTTGTCTTCCCAGCGTAGGGAGGAACTATCCATCGCGTTCTTGGTAGTGTCCACCACTTGCAGTGGGGCGGATTGCGAGCCGTTTTCCGACCAACGGTAGATCTTTATCGTACGCAGGGCATCCAACGCTTTGTCTACGTCTCCGCCCACCGGCATAGCACGTACGGCCAATAGATTCTTCAGCGAATGGGAATGGCCCACGTGGTAGCCATCAGGGACCTTGCCGTCGTAGCCAGGAGGCAGCACCAGGTGCTTGCCGCCTTTACCTGCGTCAGGTCCCGGCAAGCCGAGGTCCTGTACCCAGCCCTGATTGTGATCGTTCACCAGCCCAATGAACGGGCCGGGCGGCAAATCGATCACCACGGGTCCGTCGGTCAGGTCCAGTACTGCGGATCCGTACGGCGTGTCAGAATTCAGCGTAAAGCCCACTTGGCGCGGGCCCGTGGAGGCGATTCCCCATTTCTTGCCATCTTCAATGCCGAGAGCACGATTGCCATCGAAGATGCCCTCGACCGATACCGTGGGGTACCAGAACCTGTAGGCCACTAGGGCCCGTTGCAGATCCGCATCGTCGCGCGCACGTTCCGACGTCTTGGCCGTGGGATAACCTCGCTCAAAGGTATAGGGTGATACTGAGCCTGTTTGCTGGGCGTGTGCAGTCGTAGCCAGAGCCAAAGCCAAGCCTAGAGCGGAGAGCGTGGGACGGTACATGGTTTTATCCTGTTTGGAATCGGTATAGGCCCCGTGATCTGCACGAGGCCCTCCCCTCAGTTTTAACGGCCTTGAGATTGCTGGATGTCGTTCAACTTCCAGGACTTATCGAACCAGGGTTGCAACGGGCCGTAAAGGCGGAAAATCGTCAGCCAGCTTTTGCCCGGAATGGTCTGAATCCAGTTGCTCTCCTTCCCGGCGGGCGCCTTGGGGCCGAAGTAAATATCGACAGAGCCGTCTGGGTTCGTAGCCAGGTTCTTTTCGCTAGAAAGGCTGGGGAACGGTTGATCGGTCTGCAGCATCGAACGTGTTTGCGTGTCGTAAAGCACCACTGACCAGAAGTCCTTTGCCGGGACGCTAGCCGGCACTCGCAGCACATAGTTCTTTCCGCCGTCAAAAGGCTTCCCAGCCGCGTCGAAATTGGCCGCGGCATATTGCGAGCCGATGCCGGGCATGGCCACAGCCATTGCCGGCGTGTCGACGGTCGCAGCATAGAAGAACATGGTACGCGCGTCGAAGTTGCGGGCACCGTTGTTCAACCATTCGTAGCTGCCGCCTACGAAGGGTGTGTTCCAGTGACGGTCGGGATAGATGCGAGTCGCCGGATCTCGATTGGTAAAGTCAATCGCACGAGCGGTTGCATTACCGACCGCCACCGCCTCAGTCAGGATGCGCTTCATTCGCTCGTCGGGCGCGAACGGCTTTCCCTTTTCCATGCCGATCGCCGTGAACAGTCCCGTCATGTCCGGCCCATAAACGCCCGCGGGCTCTTCCTGGATGATCTGGTTCACTTCTTCATAGAACCGGTAGTCATTGGCATGAATGGTGTTCATCACGCGCCCAGACAGATTCACAAATTTCGTGGGTTCCGGCGCGCCAGCGCTGGCATACGGATAGACTTTGAGTCCCGCTTTCAGGCTTTGCACACCGGGCGCTGGGTCGCCATTCTTCATGAATGCCCGACCGAAAAGCAGGTTGCCGTAAGTAGGTGACTTCACGATGTAGTAGCCCTGCGTGGGCAATTCCCCTTGGTAGCCAGGAGGTACGAAGAGGTATTTTCCGCCCTTGCCCTTGTCAGGCCCAGCATTACCCAGATCCACCACGTAGCGGAACCAGAAGTCGTCAACCACGCCCAAGATGTTTGGAGGCGTCTCGACGACGACGGGGCCATCCTTCAGATCCATCCAGTTCCAGAAGTACACGGTCTCGGTATTGGCTGTCAGGAAGAGCGACTTTGAATCCATCAGGGTCTCAAACACGCCAATGGTGTTGCCCACGGCTCCGGCTTCCCGCAAGCCGCTGCGGATGGCCACGAGCGACGCACCGGGGATGCCGTTGAGAAAGGCCTCCACTCCGCGAAGGAAATCCAGATTGTCGAAGACCTTGGCTGCCGTCTGCGGAGTCGGAACGCCGTCGAAAAACTCCAGTTGCCCGATACGCGTTTGAACTTTTTGAGGTGTGGTGATCTGCTCCGGTATCGGGGTGGTCATCTTGTAAGTTGACTGAGGGGCGTTGCTGGCGCAGGCGCTCAAGGTAAGCACGGCGATGCCGACCAGGCCGGGCTTGAACTTTTGAATAGCAGACATGACGACTCCGATTACGCGAAAAGGTGGGGACACTAAACCGCTACAGCGCCCAGGACATTGGCCGCCTGGGCAACGAGAGATATCTCGCCTCATTTTCCGAAGGTGATATTTACTCCAGCGAAAATCGTGAATTGAGGTAGCCCTTCCCCTTTGTGCGCCACCGTCCACTGAGGCTCGACGAACGCATTGAAAATATTTGTGCCTGAGCGCCAGGCTTTGCCTGCGCCAAGCCCCACCGGGATGTAGTAGTTGTTCTTCTGCAGGTCAAAGGTCCAGGTGCCGGTCGAACGCAGATACCAGCCTTGCGGCATATTTCGGATGATGAATGGCTGCAAAGTGGCGGTATGCACCGTGTCGCGTTGGCTTTGCCCTGCAAAGGAATGCTGCCACTGCACCAACCCACCGAGCAGGCCTTCCTTGCTGGAATGTACGGCCACCGCGGCAAGTCCGCCGGACCATTTTCCAGCACCCAGCTCACGACTGGTTGCGGTGGGTACGGTTAGCAACGGTCCGACGCCAATGTCGACCGTACCCTGCTGCAGCAGCAGAATGTCAAAAACACTGACGTCGCCAAGACCAGTCTTGTAGCCCCCGTCGGCCTCGGGGCGGGTGCTGATTGGAGCCGTGAAGCGCAGGATCTGCGGCACGCCTATCAAATCGCCGGGGGCAATCGGAATCGTGGGTCGGACGAGAAAGTCATTGGTATGCGCGTTTGTACCGAAGAGCTTGGGCGTGTAGTAATTCTGAAAGTTGAGGGATGGCGCCAAGTTGAGCGGATTGTTGCTCTTGTTGGCATCGTCTGCTGATTGTGCGTACACGCCTTGACCGGCCGTGCAAAGCACCGCCACGGCCGTGAGTCTCTTAATCATTGTCATACCCTCAGAAGATCAGTGTGGCGCTTGCCATCAAAGTGGAGCTGCTATCGAGCCGGCGCTGGCTGCTGAGAGTAGGAACCCAACGCAGTCCCAGGGATAACGAGCGGCTGTCTGCCAGCTTGCGGTCATAAGTCACGATGGGTCCAACCGCCCAATCGTTACCCTTGAAGCCGTTTAGACGGTCGGCGGTGGGGCCCTTGTCGGAGCCCAGCTGCTGTTGAGTGCCGACGACAAGGCCTGCTGCGACGCCATTCTTGAACATTTTCCGGCCCATGACATCAAGGCCAAAGATTGGCGCATTGCGATAGTCCGTAGCGGTGTTGCGCGTGTAGACCTGGAGGCTAGCTACCGCATCAATCTGGAACTCAGATTCTGGAAAAATTCCGGTGTATGCGGCTTGTGGAACAAACGTCCAATTGTTCAGACTGGGATTGGCCAGCGAGTTTTGGTCGTATTTGCCCGTGGGAGCCCAGATGTTTAAGCTCAACGCCATATGCTGGGTCTGGGAGAAGTGATAGCCAGCAATGACCGGGGTCATATAGATATCGAACAGATTGGAGGCGGTGTCGCTGTTGCTGCCGCTACGTCCACGAGACCCTGTTAAGGTGGCGTCGACCTTAGTCCAGATATAGGGCAGCGTGATGCTGGACGCGAAATTCCAGCGTCCGGCGCCCGTATCCCAAACCTTCATCAATGTGGCCAATGTGAAGGCCACTTGGCCGTCCAAGCCCAGGGTTGTATTGCCACCAACAGGAACCTCGCGGCTTCCGCGGATCTTGCCGTCTAGATATATCTGACTCAAATTGACGGCCGTTATTGGCGTGGGCGAGACTATGCCGATGTTGGGTTGAACAGTCGTGCCTGTGATCTGACGGCCCAATGCACCTTCTGTGGCGCTGGCAAGTGGCGGGGAGATTAGCGCCACGGCCAATACAAATGCACTGCTCTTTCGCAAACTCTTCAGGCGCAAAAACATTACTTGTTCCAATAAGAAAAGCATGAAATTAATGCCACGCACATTAGACTAACGATGTGGTGTTTAGCGCGGGTACGGCCACCGGAACGTCGGTGTCAAAACGGCAGAGACAAGTCTGCCAAGAGGCGGGGAGTGTTCGTCCATGAATATGGACCACGGACGATGTTATCCAACACAGTTTGACTGAATTTGACTCGGCTGACTAGTGAGCTAACAAACTCAAAACCAACAAGCCTGAAACGAATAGAGCCTAGTAATGGAATGGACCAAGGCTTCCAACCAAATTTAGCGGAGCTCCAGATTTTGAAGGAGTGAAGTTTCAACGGTCACCGGACTCGACTCGAAAGCAATCCCTCCATGAGTACCGCAGTAGATATTGCTATCGCCATCGGCACTACGTTTGCCGCCGCGTTGCACGAGGCCGGCCGCCCGCACCTGTTGTGCGACCGTCTGGCCCGTGACCAGCTGACTCTGGAGGATGGCCATCGCCACTTAGCCGTTCCGGGACTCCTGCAGATCAATCGGGACCAGATCGATCGCCAGATGGACCTCGTTTTCCTCGTGGTCAAGGTGGCGCAGTCCTAGACGGCAGAGGTTTTAGGCTAGCGTTCTCAAGGTTTCTACGGCCGCTTCTGGCCGCTAGCGGACCAAGCCTCTGTGGGGCGCGTTGTCGGAGACGGAATCTGTTGCGCGTATGCGATGCGAAGTTCGCATCGAATCGGAAAATTCACCGAATTGGCGATGAAGCAGAAATGGTGCGCGCGATCATGTAGTTCGGCAGCCAGCGCTGCGTCGTCACCACCGCGGATGATGACCTCGGGGCGCAGGTTGACGAGGGTGAATGCACCACCGCGCTGGGAATCCTCGGCCATGACTCCCTCTGCTTCCTCACGGTAGCCCAGGTGGAGCGCAGCGGCCGAACTGGCTCGTCAATCTGAGCGCCCTTGGCCGAAGCGCATTCGACCTACACCTAAGAGATCGCGGAAAGTAATAGAAGTGCGCTTAGTGAGAGCATAAGCGCTGCTATAAACAAATCCAAAATTTTCCAAGATATTGGTCGACTGAACACGGGCTGTAACAAGCGAGCCCCAAAGCCAAGCAAGGAAAACCAAGTGACACTGCCCACGCTGGCCCCTAAAGCGAATATCCATTTTCCCATCCCCGCATAACCCGTTGAAATTGTTCCCATCAGCACGATGGTGTCGAGGTACACATGTGGGTTCAAAAACGTGAAGGCTAGGGCGGTAAGCAATGCATGCCGCCAGCTCCGCTCTTCGAAGCTCGATGTGGCTAGAGTGCTCTTTGCTGACCAGGCGCGTCTGGCGGCCAGAACTCCGTAGCACGCAAGGAAGGCGGCGCCGCCAAATCGCAGGCCCTGCATTATAAGGGGGCTCTGTTGGACGAGGTGGCCAGCACCCGCGACACCGGCAAGGATCATTGCCCCGTCACTGATAGCACACGTGGCGACGACAAGCCCAACATGCTGTTTCTGAAGGCCTTGCCTCAGTACAAATGCGTTCTGAGGTCCGATGGCCAATATGAGGCCGACCGAAGTAGCAAATCCGAATATAAACGCGGAGTACATTACTGATAATTGGAGTGCTGCGAACGCGTCATGATGGCACATTCGGCGGTTTCGCCGCATGTTCGCCGTTCCCCTGCCAGTAGTAGCCCGACTCTAAAGATCAGCTCGCCGGCACGCGAAGGGATGCTCCGACACGGCGAAAATGGAATTGGCAACGACTGGTCTTCTGGGTCAAAACCGTGGTCGCCGCTTGTGGTAACCGGTCCTATCGGATGTGCCGTCCACCGACTACAGCGGTACGTTCATTCCCACCTTGATACGGTCCATGACCACCAAAGTTTTGAATGCCCGGACGTTGTTGTTGCCGTGGAAAAGCTGGCGCGTCAATTCCACGTACTGATCCATATCTTGCACAAGAAAAACCAGCACGAAGTCGCAATCTCCGGTGACGTAATAGCACTGCTGGATCTCTCGGCAGGCCATGAAACCTTGGCGCATTTCGTCCAACAGGTCGGCGCGCTCGCTTTCAGCCTTGACCTCGACCAAGATGGTCAGCCCGTAGCCCAGGGCCTTGGGGTTGATGCAGGCCGTATATCGCTCGATCACGCCATCGGCAGCAAGTTGCTTTAGCCTCCGATTCACCGCAGCGGTGGATAGGTTTGTACGGTTACCCAGCTCGCTCTGTGGGCAACGTGAATCCTTCTGTATCTCCGCAAGTAGCAGGCGGTCGTAGCGGTCGAGCTTGGCAGTCATGTCGATGCCGTCAAAGAAGTAGCTAATTTCGAGAAAATATTCCGAATTTATAGTCCATTTCAAGAGAAAAAACGCGTGCTGTCGAAATATTATTTCGTTTTCGACGAAATTTTCTGGAATCGACATGCTTGCTTCGACACTCGCGCCACATGGTCACACCGGGATCTCCGATCAACGAGGGGAAACTCCTACTCTGTTTGCCAACCCTCGAGCCCAGCGCGGGCCTTATCCGTCCGAGCTGCGCTCGATCATGAACATCGAACGCGCCAATGAAAGCCGTCGCTGGCTCAGCGCTTGGTCCGGTATTGCGCCGGAGCCCACGCCGCTGTATGACCTGCCTGGCCTTGCGCAGCAACTGGACGTGGCGCGCTTCAGCGTTAAGGACGAATCCGTTCGTTCTCCGCTCGGTAGCTTCAAGGCACTGGGTGCGCCCATTGCTTTGATACGCCAGGTCCTTCGGATCCATCCCGATCTCGACCCCGCTTCGATTCTGGCGGGGCGCTATGCACAATTGTTGAAGGACTACACCGTTATCAGCGCGACTGATGGCAACCATGGCCGCGGCTTGGCGGCGGCGGCTCTGGACGCGGGTTGCCGCTGCGTGATCGTGCTGCATGCCAATGTCAGCGTGGAGCGTGAACATGCTATCGCAGTCTATGGTGCGGAGATCGTGCGTATCAACGGCAACTACGACGAATCGGTGGAAAAAGCGGCCCGCTTGGCGGTTGAAAATGGATGGCAGGTTGTGTCCGATACCTCGTATGACGGATATGAGGACATACCCCGGGACGTGATGCAGGGGTATGGCACCATCGCCGCGGAGCTGGTGGAGCAGACGGGAACTCGTTCAAACGAGGCCGGGGACTTCACACATGTCTTCCTGCAAGGTGGAGTCGGCGGTATGGCAGCGGGACTGGTGAGTTATCTGTGGGAGCATCAAGGCGAAAACCGTCCGCATTTCATCGTGGTCGAACCGATGCAGGCTGATTGTCTGCTGCAGAGTGCAATTCAGGGAAATGCAGCAAGGGCCACCGGATCTGTCGACTCGGTGATGGCCGGACTTGCTTGTGGAGAGGCCTCGCCGCTCGCGTGGAAATTTCTTCAATCCAGTGTCGACCACTTCATGACCATTGAAGACTCGGGAGCCGTTGGGGCGATGCAAGTACTCGCCAAAGGAAGCGATCGGGACATTCCCATCGTTGCAGGCGAATCCAGTACAGCGGGCCTTGCCGCGTTGCAGTTATTGCGCGCTGATGTCCAGCTCTCAGCCCAAGTGCGGCTCGATGCCAACTCGCGCGTGCTTATCATCAACACAGAAGGCGCAACCGCACCACTGGTTTACGAGGAACTTGTCGGGCTCTCCGCTCAAGCCGTGGCGGCAAGGCAAGCCGCATGGCCGGCGGCCTGAAAGACTCTTCCTGATCAACATATGACGCGGCTCGACGCCTACGCAGTACGTCCGCATGAGTGGCGTACTAACCGCCGCCGTTGAGCCGCGTGACGCTATCCACTTCTGAATAACGACCGTCCAACGCAGGCGGCGGGCGTTGCTGCGCCCACAGATTGAACTACCAAGAAAGCTAACGGAGACAAACCATGCTGCGATTCACGTTTCCGCCATCACCTGGCGGACACAATTACCCCGTTCTTAATGACTGGCGGATCGCTGGTCGCAAGGTCGGGAGAAAATTCGAGGGGTTGCAATGAAGGCGCATTCCGTCGCGGGCAACATTAGTCTAACGGCCACGGGGTGGAGCAGGCACGACACCTTGTGGGTGTTAGGAATCTATGGGACGGCGGTGAGTGGGGGAACGCTATTTCTGCCGGTCAGCCTTGGACTCTCGGGTTTTTGGCCGATGGTTATTTTGTCCCTAGTAGCGTTTCCGATTACGTTCATTCCTTATCTTGGCCTGGCCAAGTACGTGTTGGCCGGCTCTACGGAAGGGGGCAGAGACGGGAACATTCTGGACACCACGAACGAGTATCTTGGCTCGAAGTGGGGGAAAGTCCTGATCGGGTTGTATTTCGCGACAGTCTTTCCTTCGATGACGATCTACACCATTACGCTTACTAACACCATTATTGACTTCGTCCGGACGCAACTGACCCTCGGCGACCTGTCGCGCTGGATCGTCGCTCCGATTGCCGTGTGCTTCTTGATGTTGTTGGTGCGGCACGGGACCACCACAATCGTCAAGATCATGGGAAGCATTGTCTTCCCATTCATCGTTGCCATTGTCGTCTTCGGACTTTTGTCCATTCCTCATTGGAATTCGGCCATGTTGTCGACGGCTGTTGATTTCGGAGGAACGGAGGCGATAGCGATTGACGTTTGGAAGGGGATACCCATGTTGGTATTCGCCTTCAGCTTTACGTCAATAACCTCCAGCTTTGTTGTGGCTCAAAAGCGCCATTATGGACGTCAGGCCGCTCGAAAGGTGACTCAAATCATGGCTGTTGCCGTCACGCTGATAGTGGCGACAGTTCTATTTTTTTCGTGGAGCACCATTTTTGCTCTGTCTCCCCAAGAGCTGGCCGAGGCAAAAGCGTCCAATTTGACCGTCGTGTCATTTCTCGCGCGGAAATTTGATACGCCGGCGATGGCAATTGCTTCCCAGGCGATCGTGTTCGCAGCTGTAATCAAGTCCTTTCTTGCTCACTATCTTGCAACGCAAGAGAGCGCGAAGAGCTTTGGGCGAATTGTCCTGCGGTTGCCCGAGCACTTTTTAAACGGCCGCGCATTTCCGAGAGTCCTGGCGTTGTTCATCTTCGTTGTCACGACTGCGTTTGCGATCGCAAATTTTGATGTGCTTAACCTGATCAAGGTTGCGCTGGTCCCGGTGAGCGTCTTCGTTGTGTATTTCCTGCCTGTCTACGCATTCCGGAATGTGCCGGCTTTACAGCAATACAAAGGCCGTTTGACCAACGTAGTCATTGTCGCGATCGGCAGTGTATGCCTCATCAGTGGCTTTCTCGCCATTGCTGACAGGTTCGGCCATTAAGTCTACATAAGGGGACTTGCTATGCGTAAATTTGAATTTCCGGGTCGCCCCGTCTCAGTGGGCTCGCGAGGGATGGTGGCCACCTCGAATCCCGCCGCCGCGCTGGCTGGCCTGGATATCCTCCGCTCGGGCGGCAACGCGGTGGATGCGGCTATAGCTGTTGCCGCCATGCTCGCCGTGGTCGAGCCTACCCAAACGGGTATTGGCGGAGACTGCTTTGTGCTGATCAAGAAGCGTGGCCAGCCAGTTATCGCTCTCAATGGAGCCGGTTGGGCTCCTCGGCGTACCAGCGCGGAACATTTGCGGGACTCGGGCCTGGAGAATATCTCGGCGGATAACGTCCACGCAGTCACAGTCCCGGGCGCCGTGCGTGCCTGGGAACTCTTGCTGAAAGACCACGGCACCAGGTCATTCGAAGAGTTGTTCTGTCCCGCTATCGCGTCGGCGGAGCAGGGTTATCTGGTTACGGAGCGTTTGGCACGCGATTGGGCGCGCAGTGCCGAAAAAGTTTCCGGAACGTCTGAGGTCAAGGAGATATTCCTGGCACAGGGGCGACCGCCCACCGTAGGTGACCGGCGATTCAACGCGAAGCTGGGCAAGGCATTGCGCGCCATCGCAGAGAACGGCGCCGACGCATTCTACGAAGGCTGGATCGCAGAAGACATCGTGGCGTCGCTTAGGCAACATGGTGGAGTCATGGAGTTGGAAGATCTGGCTGAGTACAACGCGGAGTACGTGCAGCCCATTTCCACGGAGTATCGTGGCTATCGCCTTTGGGAGTGCCCACCAAGTGGGCAGGGGATTGTCGCCTTGCAGATCGCATCCATGCTCAACCGCTTCGACCTTTCTGCATATGGGCCGTTGAGCGTCGAACGCTTTCATTTGCAGGCCGAAGTTTCGCGGATTGCTTATGCCGAACGCGACGCCTTCCTGTGCGACCCGAATCATCATCCGCTCAGTGTTGACCAGTGGTTGTCAGCGACGCGCATCGAGCAGCATGTGGGACGGATCAGTCAAGACCGGCGTATCGAAGACGTACAGTCTTTCATCATGCCAGAGCACAAAGATACAGTTTTCATCTCCGTGGCGGATACTGACGGGACTGTCGTCGCATTCATCAATTCACTATTCGATGACTTTGGCAGTGGTCTGATGGCATGCAAATCGGGTGTGCTTTTGCATAACCGAGGCTGTGGCTTTAGCTTGCAGGCCGGACACCCCAACGAAATCGCCGGGCGTAAACGCCCCATGCACACCATCATTCCGGCGATGCTGACCAAGGAGAGCGAAGCGGTGATGTCCTTCGGAGTTACCGGCGGACACTACCAGCCAGCGGGGCAAATGCAGGTACTCGCTAATATCGTTGATTATGGTATGTCGGTTCAGGAGGCCATCGAGCATCCGCGCATGTTGGCTCGTGGGGATTCGTTTGAGATGGAAAGTACGGTGCCGGAATCGATCTGGGCCGCGCTACGCGAGAAGGGACATTTTCCCACCGTCTCGCCCAATCCGCTGGGTACGTGCCACGCGATATGGGTTGACCATAGCCGTGGCGTCTTCCTTGGCGGCTCCGATGGACGGCGTGACGGCTTGGCCATTGGGTTCTAGGCAGGCTACGTATTCCTTCGAATCGATCTGAACATGTAGGCCGAATCATCCGAACGGGCGGCGATTCGCTGGGCTGACAACGGCGTGAGCTTCAGTTGCTGCAACAGACCGGCTACGCTTTCGTATCCTCCGCAAAGCTCCCGGGCTAACTAAGCGTTGCGAGGGCGACATGGTACTTCCCGTTCGAAGATTGACTTGCAGGTATTTCTACTTTGGGTCCGTCGTTTCTGGCGTGGCCCGGTACAGCCTCCAATACGAGAGCTCGGTCCGATGCTCGTCCGCTTCTGGCCGAATGCAGTCGATTGGCGTTCATGGCTAACTAGCGATAATGGTATGTTTTCACTAATTGATACCTCATTGGGCCCCGAAATTTTGGGGCCCACTTTTGTCACTATCTGCGCTTTCGACTGTGCATTCAACCGGTCGTTGCAACACACTAGTGAAAACGATAAATAAAGTCGGTTGGGGTGGAACAAAGTCATTCGCAACGAGAACGTCGAGCTTTGTTGCCCAGTTTTTACCAAAGCCCCTGCAACGTCGCACATTCTTGAGGGGATCACTTTCGCGGCCTTCTTCTCGTCGTGCGCCCATGCTGGGCGCACCAGAATAACGACGGCCCGTTCGCGGACCGCCGTTGAGTTCCTGACCAGCTTCCTGTCGGCGTCGATCAGGGCTGCAGCTCAATCTCGCCCGGCCGCCACGTCTTGTTGAACCACGGATCCAGCGGACCATAAAGGCGCAGGAGCATGAACCAGCCCTTGCCCGGAATCGTCTGCACCCAGTTGTTCTCCATTCCCGCCGGGGCCTTCGGTCCGAAGTAGACATCCACCGAGCCGTCCGCATTGGTCTTAACGCCCTTACTCTGGCTGCTGACGCTCGGGGCCTTTTGGTCGGTTTGCACCATCGAGCGGGTCTGGTTGTCGTAGACGATGATCGACCAGAAATCCTTGACCGGGACATTGGGCGGCAGGCGCAGCTTGTAGTTCTTGCCGCCATCCAACGGGTTGCCCTTCGCATCCTGGACCGACCAGGGATACTGCGACCCTCGGCCCACCATCTTCTCCTCCATCGCCGGCGTTACGGCGATGGCAAAGTAGTAGTAGAAGACGGCACCATCCAGGTTGCTGACTCCGGGCGCAGACTCGAACTTGTAGCCGCCCAGGAACGGCAGGCGCCACCCACTGTCCGGATAGAAATACGCATCCTTCGGGCGAATCTTGAAGGCGATGGTGCGTGCCGTCACCGCGCCGATGTTGGCGGCATCGGTAAGGATCATCTTCATCCGCTCATCGGGAGCAAAGGGCTTGCCCTTGACGATGCCAATCGAGGCGAACAGGCCCAGGGTGGTGGGATCGGAACCCTCCGCCGGCTCTTCCTGGATGACCTGGTTCAGCAAGGTCCAGAACGAATAATCACCCGGTGCGACGAAGTTCGCTGGGAGGCCGGAGGCATTGACGAACTTCATTTTGGACGGGCTCGCGGCTTCGGCCAAGGGATAAAGGCGCAGGTTCTTCTTGGCCGATTCGACCGCAGGTTGGGTGGCGCCGTCTACGAGAAAAGAGCGAAAGACGAGGTAGCTGCCGAAGGTGCTCGGCCGCAAGACGTGATACCCGGCTGGAATATCGCCGTTGAATCCGGGCGGTAACAGGAGGTACTTGCCGCCCTCGCCCTTGTCGGCTCCGGTAATGCCGATGTCGCCCACCCACTTGTACCAGAAGTCGTCGACCACTCCGAGCACCTTAGGCGGAATCTCGGCCACCACAGGACCCTTCCTCGTATCGATCCACATGAAGTTGTAGATCGTATTGTCGTTGCCAGTCAACGCGACGGTCTTCGAATCCATCAGATTTTCCCAGATCACATTCGTCTGGTTGTCGGGTCCGAACGTGCGCAGCGACTCGCGCATGCCGGCCTGGTTGACAATCGGGATCGCCAGCAAATAGGCCTGGAGCGCCCGGGAACGATCCAGGTTGTCGTAGATCTTGTCGACAGTTTCGGTCGACGGATAGCCGTAATCGAGGTTCAGGGTTCCGATCGACGAATCGATCTTATTCGGCACGGCGACGCCCGGCGCGATAGGTGTCGTCATCTTGAAGGGCTGTGCGGTAGCAACGTTCTTGCTGGCGCCGCCTGCCGTCAAAGCGACCATGGCAGTGGCGATCGCGGCCCATTTCACGAGTGAATGAGATTCAGTATTCATGATTGACCTTGTTATTTGAAAATCATGATCGCTGCGCCGTTGCAGCGACTCGCGCTATGATGACCGCGGTCCCAATGGGTTGGCAACTGTCCGAAAGGGCAATGCCGATGCATCTTTAGTTTGGGTGCTACCTCCTGGTTCGGTCAGCTCGCATTTGTTGCTTTTTGGCGCATGGGTGTTTGCGCTTATGTCAGCATCGCCTCGTACCCGTCATCATCGCTCCAATCCAACTCACTGACGGGATGCCCGATTTCACGGAGGATGCGCAATGCAATTCCGTTTCATGCGGCACAGCTTGCACGTCGCAATTTTCACGGCGGCGCTCTCACCCATGGCGGTACAAGCGCAGGAAAGAAACTGGGAGCTTGCAAAGGCTGCTCGGAAACTGCGCGTGAACCTGCAGGCATCGGCCTACTACAACGTCGAGCGGCCAGATAACCCCCCCGTTGGTCATTGCGTCTCCAAGTGCAGTTGATGTTTCCCATGTAACGGAGCAAGCCTTCCGTTTCATCCCGCTCAAGCACAAAGGAAGCCCATGTACATACCAACGTCCCAACACGAACCACCCCGCCTCTGGCAAGGCGTCGCGATCATCGCCATCACGCTTGCGCTGGCAAGCGGCTGCGCAAAAAAAGGCGACCCGGTTTCGCAGGCGGCCCAAGTGGACAAGGCCGCAGGCATCGCTGCACCTAGCATCGCCGAAACGAAAGCCATTGCCGAGGAAGCCTTCATCTACGGCCTGCCCATCGTGATGAATTACGCAGTGATGTACGAGTTCGCGGTGGACTCGAAGTCCAGCCAGTTCAAGGCACCCTTCAATAAGATAAACAACCAGCACCACGTCGCCACCTATCAGGATACGGCGATCGTCACGCCCAACAGCGACACGCCCTACTCCTTTGTTTGGCTGGACCTGCGCGCGGAGCCGATGGTGATCTCGGTGCCTGCCGTGGAGAAGCGGCGCTACTACGCAGTTCAACTGATAGACAGCAACACGTACAACTACGGCTACATCGGCACTCGCGCCACCGGCAACGCGCCGGGCAACTACATGGTCGTGGGACCGGACTGGAAGGGCGAGAAGCCCGCGAATATCAAGAAGGTATTCACCTCGACAACCCCGTTTTCGCTCGCGCTTATCCGCACCCAGCTCTTCAACCCCAAGGACATCAAGAACGTCGAAAACGTGCAGGCAGGCTACAAGGCCCAGCCGCTTTCCGCATTTCTGAAGCAACCAGCGCCGCCGGCCGCGCCGCCCCTCAAGCTCCTGCCGGCCACCACTGCCGGGATCAAGCAGAACTACTTCGAGTATCTGGATGCTGCGCTTCAGTACGTTCCCATGACACCGGAAGACAGGGAGCTTCGGGCCAGGCTCGCGCGCATCGGCATTGGCCCGGGCAAGACTTTCGAGTTCAAGGATCTTTCACTCGAACACAAGGCTGCCGTCCTGCTAGCCATGAAGGAAGGCGAAGAGAAGATAGAAAAATTCGTGGCCACCGGGGTGAAGAATGTCAATGGCTGGAACATCGGTTCGTTCTTTGGCGATCGTACCTACTACAAGGGCGACTGGCTGAAGCGCGCTGCCGGCGCCAAGTCCGGCGTCTACGGAAACGATGACGTCGAAGCCATGTATCCCATCACCCGCGTGACGGCGACCGGCGAGATCATCGACACCAGCAAACACAAGTACACAATCACCTTCCCTGCCGGACAGCTTCCGCCTGTCAACGCGTTCTGGTCGGTGACCATGTACGACGGCAAGAGTCAGCTTCTGATCAAGAACCCCATCAACCGGTATCTCATCAATTCGCCGATGGTGCCGACGATGAAAAAGAATGCCGACGGCTCGCTCACGCTCTACATCCAGAAGGATTCGCCCGGCAAGGCGCTCGAAGCCAACTGGCTGCCTGCGCCGAATGACACCGTCTACCTCGTGATGCGCTTGTATTGGCCCAAGGAGTCGCCGCCTTCAATCCTGCCGGCTGGCGCAGGAACGTGGAAACCACCTGGGGTTGTGGCGTTGAAATAGGCCCCTTTGATCGGGCCGTCCGTGCGTCGCGAGGACCTAGAGATTTCGCACCCAGATCGCGAGCCGCAGTCTTTTAAGCACGGCGCTGGCACTCACCGCGGTTCACAGGCACGCCGACGAGGGCGGTGCGTGCTTCTGGTTTTCGGGACCGACCATGGCCCCTGCACATCGTGCTTAACTGATAGCGCGCGGGGCTGACGATCACCGTCCGGGGCACGTCTGTCTGCGAAATGTGCGTGCCCCGGCGGACGCTCTAGGCACGGCGCGAAGCCGGGGGAGGGCAGCGGTTCTGCAACGCTGCGGCACGGTGACTGACTTCCAATCATGGCCTAATTTCCGGTGAAGCCCTGGAGGTGGGCTGCTTACTTCCGGGGCTTGTTCCTTCGCCTGCAGGCTCGCTCTTGCTTGGACTCGGGAGCATCCTGCCAAAAACTGCGACCGACTTTATTTCTCTCTTTCACTAGAGACTGCGAAAGCAGAGGGAAGAGGTATGCGATGAGGCCGCTGCCGCCACGGGAAATCGGGTTGAGGAGATACTGAATCAAAGCGAACTTCCGCTCATGGCCGGCAAGCGACCGCGCGCCGGCCGGGATGCATCAAACCTCTGTTTGTTCAGCCGTCTCTAGCGCATCGTCGACCTCGATGCCGAGATAGCGAACTGTGCTTTCCAGCTTCGTATGCCCGAGCAGCAGCTGTACCGCTCGAAGATTCTTCGTCCGACGGTAGATCAGCGAGGCTTTTGTACGGCGCATAGTGTGGGTTCCATATGCGGTATCGTCGAGGCCAATCGATGCGACCCAGCGATGCACAATCCGGGCGCACTGCCGAGTCGACAGATGCGGCGACGCATGCAACCGGCTGGGAAACAGAAAGTCCGCCGCCTTTAGGCCTCGTACATCAATCCATGCTTCAAGGCTCTCACGGGTTTGTTCCGTGATCTCGAATTGGACTGGACGTTGGGTCTTTTGTTGCGTGACGGTGGCTCTCGCGGCCACGTGGCTTCCATGACGGACGTCCTGCACCTGCAATCGCGTGAGATCGCAAGCTCGAAGCTTGCTATCGATCGCGAGATTGAACATCGCGAGTTCCCGGATGTTCGATGCTATCTGGAGTCTCGTTCGGATTGCCCAAATTTCTCCGAGCTTTAGCGGCGGCTTCTGCCCGGTGAGTTTGCCCTTGTTCCATGGCACACGACGGTCAACGGCGGCATTCTCGGATTCCATGACAATCTCCTTTTGAGTAAAGGGAGATTCAGTGTGCTCCGACTGAGGGGTGCTAACGACCCAAAGCCGACATTCCTCCAGCGCGCGAGATAGCGCAATTTTGAGCGCTCGAACCCCTTGGGCTATATCGATTGCTGCCTCGTCCGTGCGGACAAGGCCGCGGCAGATTCCTTGCGTTCGCTGTAGCGGTCTACCAGGTATGGCGCGACATCGCGTGTGAGTAGAGTGAACTTCATAAGCTCTTCAATGACGTCGACGAGTCGGTCATAGTAGGGCGAGGGCTTCATTCGACCGGCATCGTCGAATTCTTGATAAGCCTTGGCGACCGATGACTGATTCGGGATGGTCAGCATGCGCATCCAACGCCCCAGAACCCGCATTTGGTTCACCGCGTTGAATGACTGCGATCCTCCTGAAATCTGCGTGACCGCCAGCGTCTTGCCTTGCGTCGGGCGCACCGCGCCAACTGACAGCGGGATCCAGTCGATCTGCGTCTTCATCAATCCCGTCATCGCGCCGTGGCGCTCTGGTGAACTCCACACCATGCCTTCCGCCCATTGGACCAGTTCGTGGAGCTCTCGGACCTTTGGATGGTCTTCGCTGGCGTCGTCGACCAGCGGCAGCCCGGAGGGGTTGAACAGCCGGGTTTCGCCACCTAGGGCCTGAAGCAGGCGCGCGGCCTCCTCGGCGACCAAGCGGCTGTAGGAACGCTCGCGCAAGGACCCGTACAGCAGCAGGAAGCGAGGCGCATGGGTAGCTCGCGCGGGCGAAAACAACTCGGCCGTGCTCGGTTGTGCGAACAGGGACGGGTCAACGTTGGGCAAATCGGCGAGAACCTTAGACACGATTGCCCTCCGAGTCGATCAGAGGCTCGCCGTCTTCCTTGTTGAAAGCACCACGTTGGGCCTGGGGCAGGATGTCCAGGACTGCTTCCGACGGCCGACACAGCCGAGTGCCCAGCGGCGTCACCACGATGGGGCGGTTGATCAGGATCGGATGCTGGAGCATAAAACCGATCAACTGTTCCTCAGTCCATTTCGGATCCGACAATCCCAGTTCATCGTAGGGCGTTCCCTTTTGTCGCAGCACGTCGCACGCCGGTATACCCATAGCGGAAATCAGCTTCCCTAGCGTTTCAGCGTTGGGTGGAGTTTTCAGATACTCGATGATTGTCGGCTCTTCGCCGCTATCTCGGATCAACCCGAGGACATTGCGAGATGTCCCGCAGGCAGGGTTGTGATAGATCGTGATGGAACTCATGACATCTCTCTGTTGATACAAAACTAGAATTTCAATTGGCCGTGGGCCGCGCGCTCAACACCACAAGCGCGCCGAATGCGGCCAAGCCAATGCCACCGGATAGCCACAGCGCGTTGGCCCCCCAGGAGTCCAAGGCAAGGCCGAAGAGAAACGGGGCAGCCGCTTGCGCGACTCGCGCCGGCATCATTAACCAGCCCTGGCGAGCGCCATAGCCCTGAGGGCCGAACAACGCCAGGGGCAATGTGCCCTTGGCAATGGTCAGAATGCCGTTGCCAGCCCCGTGCAGAATGGCGAGTACCGGGGCCATCGCGGGGCCGCCGGTCAGCAGCACCGCAACGCCGGCGGGATGCGCAAGCGCCGCCAGCCGGGCCGACCACAACGGATGAACCTGGCGCAGGAATCCAAACTCAAGCAGGCGTCCAGCCACCTGTGCGGGACCGATTAGCGCGCCGACCGCCACCGCAGCTGTGAGCGTCGCGCCTGTGGCTTCCAGCATTCGCGGCAAATGCGTTGCCATCGCAGTGCTGATAAACCACGTTGCTGCGAAGACGAAGGCAAGGAGGGCCGTGGCGTACACCCGCTGTTTCGGCTCGGAAGAAGGTGGGGACGACTGGACGTGTGCGTTGTTGGAGGCACTTGGGATTTCTGCCTTCGAGACAGCTGCCGCCCTAGGGAGCCAGGCATTCAGAGGCAGGCCGACCAATAGATGCAAACCTGCCCACCCCAGGCAAGCGCCGCGCCAACCAAACTGGGCTTCCATCCAGGCAGAAAGCGGCCAACCCACAGTGCTGGCGAACCCAGCAATCAGCGTAATCCCGGTGATGGCGCCGCGGGCATGATGACCATATAGGCGCACCAGGCTGGAGAAGGCCGCTTCGTAGAGTCCGGATCCCATCGCCACCCCGATAACGAGCCAGGCGGCAACCATTGTCCACACCTCTTGAGCGGCGGCAAGCATTCCCAGCCCCGACGCAAACAGCAAACTCGTGCTGACCAGGACGATTCTCCCGCCGCGACGATCGATCACTTGTCCTGCCCAGGGACCTACCAACGCTGATGCGACCATGGCGAGCGAAAAGGCCGCGTATACCGTGGGCGCAGGTACGCCCAAGTCGCGGGCTATCGGAGCTGCCAACATCGCGGGCAAGTAGTAGGACGACGCCCAGGCTAGGGTCTGAGCGGTTCCCAGTGTGCCGACTACTCGAATCGGGGCGCCGGGCACGAATCAGTTCCGCTTGGCGCCGGCGTCGTACCAGCCTTTGCTCTGATTGACGATCCGCACGACCAGCAACATCACGGGCACCTCAATAAGCACGCCCACGACAGTAGCCAGGGCAGCGCCAGACTGGAATCCGAACAGGCTGATCGCGGCGGCGACGGCAAGCTCAAAGAAGTTGGATGCACCGATCAGCGCAGATGGGCACGCAATGTTGTGCTTCTCTCCAACGCGGCGGTTGAGCCAGTACGCCAAGCCCGAGTTGAAGAACACCTGGATGAGGATCGGCACGGCCAACATTGCGATCACCAGAGGTTGGCCGATGATGGCTTCGCCCTGGAATGCGAACAACAGTACCAGCGTCAGGAGCAGCGCCGCCATCGAGAACGGCCCGATTCGCTCCAGCGCCGTTTCAAACGCCATTTGGCCGCGGCGAAGCAGTGCGCGGCGCCAGAGCTGGGCAAGAATGACCGGAATCACGATGTACAGCCCGACTGACACCAAGAGCGTGTCCCACGGAACGGTGATGGCCGATAGACCCAGCAATAGTCCAACCACGGGCGCGAAGGCGAACACCATGATTGTGTCGTTCAGAGCCACCTGGGACAGCGTGAAGACCGGATCGCCACCGGTCAACCGGCTCCAGACGAAGACCATGGCAGTACACGGCGCCGCGGCCAGGAGAATCAGGCCGGCGATGTAGCTATCCAATTGGTCGGAGGGCAACCAAGGGGAGAAAATTTGGCGGATGAAAAGCCACCCCAGGAAGGCCATCGAGAAAGGCTTGACGGCCCAGTTGATGAAGAGCGTCACGCCGATGCCGCGCCAATGCTGCTTGACCTGGCCTAGTGCACCGAAGTCCACCTTGAGCAGCATCGGAATGATCATCACCCAAATCAGGATTCCAACTGGCAGGTTTACCTGGGCGATTTCTAGGCGTCCAATCGTCTGGAACAACGACGGCATGAGCTGGCCCAGCGTTACGCCCAACACGATGCAAAGGAAGACCCAAAGCGTGAGGTAGCGCTCGAATACACTCATCCCGGGGCGTTGTCGCGGAGCCGGCGCCGCCTGAGTATTGGACGTCATCGGACTACTCCCGCGGCTGGCCGATACCACGCAGCTCGGCCTGGAGCGACATGGCGTCAAGGCGATCAAGCGACAAAGACAGGAACAGTTCGATACGACGCTTGAGCATGCGCGCTGCGTCGTGGAAGGCCTTGATGCGTTCTTCTTCGCTTCCCTCATGCGCGGCAGGGTCCGGCACACCCCAATGCGCAGTCATCGGATGGCCGGGCCACACGGGGCAAACTTCGCCTGCCGCGTTGTCGCACACCGTGATGATGAAGTCCATCTTTGGAGCCTCGGGGCCCGCGAACTCGTCCCAGCTCTTGCTACGGTAGCCGCCTGTCGGCAGCGAATACGATTTGAGGGCGTTCAGTGCCAGGGGATGGACTTCGCCCTTGGGTGTGCTGCCGGCGGAGTACGCCCGGAAACGATCAGGACTGAGTCCATTGAGCAGCCCTTCGGCCAGAATTGAACGCGCGGAATTACCCGTGCAAAGGAACAGCACGTTAAAAGGTGAGTGCGACATAGAAATTCCTAGCAGCAGCGAGTGGAGATGGTTGCCTTCGGGGTGCAGCAACTAGTGGGCGCCGGCGCTTTTACCTGCGGTGCAGCGCAGATCGGTGCGGTGGCCTGGCCGGCTGGCGCGCCATAGGTCAGAATGATGCCGAGCGTGTGGAAGTGTTCCCAGGCCAGACCTTGTGGATCTGTGATCCAGTATTTCTCGCTGCGGGCGTAGCAGCAGGATGCTTCCCCCTGATCCTCTAGGACCAGGCGGGCAGTCTCAGCGCTGAACTTCAACGCCTCCAGTTCCTCTGCGCTATCGGCTTGAATCCCGAAATGGTCTACGCCTCCGCCAGCGCCGCGCGTTGATATCGCGAAATTCACTGGAGGGTCGTCAAGCATCCACTTTGCGTAATCCGATTCGACGCGTGCCGGCTCCTGCGCGAACAACCGGGAGTAGAAGCCGATGTTTCTGGCCAGGTCGTCGACGTGCAAATGAACATGAAAGCGCTTCATGGGGAACTCCCGGTTAGCAGGTCGTGCAGCTGGCGATGGCGGAAGCCTCGCAGGGCGCACCTTCGCAACAGTGTTCGGTGAGGTAGCCGAGCAACCCATTCATTTGGGAAAAGTCGGCGCGATAGATTAGGTTGCGGCCCTGTTGCTCGACGCTCACCAAGCCGGCATGGGCTAGCTCCTTCAGGTGAAAGGACAATGCGTTCCTTGCAACGCCGAGTTGGTCCGCAAGCACGCTGGGCGTGAGGCCGAGAGGCCCGGCCACAACCAGGGCGCGGAACGTGCGTAGCCGCTGAGGATGGGCAAGGCCTGCGAGAGCGGAGATTGCTTGATCTTCATTCATGATTCAATCATACAACGAATATTGAATAAAAGGCCACATTGGACGATCAGGCACTATCAAGCGTTCACCGGAAACGCGAGTGGCAGCTCCTGGCCGAATGCAGTCGATTGCCACCCGCTGTGGCTTGCATCCATCTAACGGGTGACAGGTGTTCTGAAGTGCGAGCAGCGGCCGCTCAAGCGGCGATGGCTCTCTAAGAGCTGTCGCAATTGCCGACGCACTGGGTGACGTTCGCTGCCCGCAATGAAAGAACTATTGAATGCGGTTTTCCTTCTGTAGCGGCAGGATGAGGTTCATGTCGTTCCTGAGGTCGAGCGCGAAGATTCCGTTCAGTTTCGCTACCGCGTTGCGGTCCCCGGAGATCTTCGCCTTACCGGAACTCTCGAGGGTGTCCATTGTGGATTTTCCTGACGCAAATTCCAACAGATCCCGTTTGGAGATATCGAGTGTGGCGTCGGCATTCGCCGCCTGAAAATTCGACACCCGGTTAAGCACACCGTTGTGCAGATCAAGGCCGAACTTCGATCCGTCGTCGAGCTTGAGATTAATAACAGCGTTGCCGGCCTGTTCCGCCTTGGTCTGGTCAACCATCATGCCCAAGTAGGAAATGAACAGTTCGGGCGGCAGGCCGGCAATGACTTCAGGAGACGAGGTGCTCAAATCGTTCTTCACGCTGCCCCCCGTGCGCAGCTCGACTGCTCCCGCCAGGTACCAGTTGCGGTACAGCGAATTTTCCTCCTGGTAGCCCAACTGTTCGAGGGCGTCAGCCATGAGTAAATTGGCATTCTTGTTGTCTGCGGTGTACGCGACAATGTTGTTGAGCAGGTCGGCTGTGAAGCGATAGTCTCCCTTCTTGAAGCTGGCGACCGCAGCATCCAGAACTTTAGATTCGCCGCCCATGGTCTCCACATAGCGTTTGCCGCGCTCAGCGTCGGGATACTTCGCCAGTTCTGCCGGATTTCCGCTGTACCAGCCCAGGTTCCGCACGTAGGTGGATTTCAAGTTGTTGCGCGTGTTGCCGTAGTACGGCCGGTTATCCCATTGATTAAATACGGACTTCGGTAGTTTGGCGTTTTCGGCGATATCGTCAGGGCGATAGCCGTAGTTGGCGTAGCGCAACGTGGTGTCATAGAGTGATTGATAGACGTCTCGCTGATTTTTCATGTACTCGAGCACGTTCTTGTTGCCCCAGACAGGCCATGTATGCGGGCCGAAATGAACCTGGACGTCGCTGCCCCAGCGTGCGACAGCGTCGCCGATGTACTTGGCCCAGACGCTAGCGTCACGCGTCTGCGCGCCGCGCAGCGTATAGATGTTGTGTTGGAGATGATTGACGTCCTCGGCCATGGATAGAGCTTTCCATTCGGGGATGTACATCACCATTTCTGCGGGCGCCTCCGAGTGCGGAGCCAGGTAAAAGACGAAATTCACGCCATCAATCGTGACCTTCTCACCATCCTTCGTGATTTCCCGGTTGGGAATCGGCAGCGCGGATGCGCCGTTAGCCAGCGCTGGGCCCAGTGCCCCGGTGATGATACCGGTAGGACCCGGTTTGAGCACGTTGCCGTACTGATAGCCCGCGCGGCGAGCCATGATATTGCCGGCAGTGACGTTCTCTGCGACGGCTTCCTCTAGGAAGCCCTTGGGAACGATGACCGGAATCTTGCCGCCCTTGAGCTCCTCCTCGGTGGCCAAGCCAGCCTTGATGATGCCGTCAAAGCCGCCAAAATGGTCGGCGTGGCTATGACTAATTATGACGCCCTTGAGCGGCCGCTTTCCGCGATGCTGTTGATAGAGCTCAATCGACTTCGCGAGTGTGTCTGCCGCATACTCGACGTCGTAGAACACGACGCCGTTCTTGGTTTCGATAATGGTCAAGTTGGAAAGGTCTTGTCCGCGCACCTGATAGATGTGGTCGGTGACCTTGAACAGACCACCGTAGTTGGCCAGTTGGGCATGACGCCAGAGGCTGGGATTGACTGTGTCCGGCGCCTTCTTGTCCTGCATGAAGTTCATCGCGGTGGCGTTGAACACGCCGCCATCGATATTACCGTCGTTGATGAGTGGGGCGATCAAACCTTTGCGGGAATCGTCAAAGGCAACTTTGCTGTCGAAATCCAATTCCTTGTACACAGCCTGGTTGCTGTCTCTGGTGTAGCTGGTCGCCCCTTTTTGTTCTGCCGAGAACTGATAATTTCTGGAGCTATGAGGGCTGGAGCAGCCCGCTGTGCTAAGCACTAAAACGCCGATGGTGGAGAGTAGGCCGAGATTACTTGCTTTTCGTCGCATAATAAGCTCCAGTTGACATCGCAATGACGTAGACGTGCTCGGCGTCAATAGAGCCGGGCACTTTTAAAGCCTACTGGAAAACGGTTAGAGTAAACAAGAAACGGTGTGAAAAAGCCCCTCCGCGAATGAACGACTCCGTGCGGCAATGTGCGCTCCTCGGGCACCCTAGTGTGAGGTATCGCTTGTGTTTTTTAGGCTACGGATATTGGGATCAAGCTATGTTGATATGTGTTTTGGGGCTGGCGCACGGAGACTATTTCTGGGACATCACGTGAATTCGTGGGTCGCTTCTTTCGGCCTCCACGGCCGGGAAGGTTCCAAGCCGATGTCCAGCGCCGCGGTCTTCTCTTCCCGTCGATCCACCACTCCAGCGAGCTTGCCGGCGCTGTCCGTGTAGATTTCCGTTTCATGTCGCGCTCGGGAAATCGCAACGTAGTAGACGTCGCGTTGCGTGGTTCGGCTGTAGCTCTCGGAGTTTATTAGCGCCCGGTCGCAAGTGAGGCCCTGCGCGCTATGGCTAGTGGTTGCATAGGCGCGGTCCAGATGCAATGGCGCCGATGTGGCGTCCAGGATCAGACGCCGGCCGCCGCCGCCGATTGTCACCGTCGTTGGCGTGACCGCGAGCACCTCAAACCTGGCGCCGTTGGCCAAGTCCAGCTGAGCGTTGTGCCGCGTTACGCGGACCCAGTCACCGGCGGCTAGTTCCGCCTCTACGGGTTCGTATACGGAGATTTTCGCTGCGCGCGCAGGGTTGAACGTCGTTCGCTCGCCGGTGGCCACGTGCTCCACCACGAGGTCTGTAGGCTTTTCCGGACGAACGCCGATCACTCTGTACATCTCACCCTGCTTGAGATTGCCGGTCTTGTAGTCTCGCTCAGGCTGAATGACGTCGCCTGCGACGTAGTACTTTGCGACGCGACGCTCCGCCTGCGTGGTGTCCCGCCGAGTTAGCATACGGAACTCGAAACCTCTCCCCGCCAGTGCCAGGGCTTGATGGGTCGCTTCATTGAGCGCGTTTCGCGAGGCGTTCGTGCCGGTCACAATGAGGGTTTCCCGTCGCTCATCAGCATTGAGCGAAGCGTATCGACGGGCGATGGCGTCATATCGCGCCTCGTCCACGTCGATAGTGTGAACTGCGTGCAGCTTCTGTTCAAGGATGCCCAAGGAACTCGAGGCATGCCCTGCAGCCGCCAATTCGACCGCAGCCTTCAGCGCCGGGGACTTCTGGCGGATGATGTCCCCCATCATGGCGGTGGCCATGCCCTTGACCTGCAGCTGGTGGAAGGGGCGTCCGGCTTCGATTGCCTTGGTCTGGCCGGTGTCGCCGAGCATGACTATGCGGGCGCCATCCGCCTCGGCCATCTGCATAAGCCGTTCCATAATGCGCGACGGCACGACGCCGGCTTCGTCGATGACCAGTACCGTCTTCGCGTCCAACTTGAAGCGGTCCCGTTGACGCGCTTCTAGGACGGACGCCACCGTGCGGGCCTCCATGCCCAGCTCGCGAAGAGCTTCAATCTGCTTTCCATAAGAGGCAACGGCCTTGACGGTGTATCCAGCCGATTCCGCGGCGTCTTTGACCTTGGCCAGCATATGCGACTTCCCAGTGCCGGCCAATCCTTGGACTCCCACGAAGCGGTTCGGCGTACTGAGGATCAACTCAGCGGCAGCGAGCTGGCCAGGCATTAGCGAGCGGCCATCGAGCGCCAGCTTAGCCGCCGCTGTTGTCAGGATAGGCTGGACCTGATCGCGTCCTTCCCGCTCGATCTGCAAAATCCGCTTCTCGCGCTCGCGCGCTACCTGCGTTGTGTACTTGGCGCCTGTCGGAACAATCTCGCCGCGTGCGATCGACTTGCGGACCTGTTCCTCTGCCTGCTTTTTACTCATGCCACCGACAACCAGGCGCTCAGTCCAGTCGGACCGACTCATGCCTGCGCCTTCACGATCCCGTGCATGACGGTACTCGAGTTTGCCGAGAATGAGGTGGCCACTGTCCAAAGAGCGTTTGACGGCCGCCTTCAGTTCCTTCAACCCGATGCCCGTTCCGTGCGCCCGGCGAAGGGCCGTTTTCAGCATCTCCTTTCCGTCCATCACGGACTCACGTTCCGTGTGGTGTTTGATCGCCCAGCGAATGGACTGGTCGGCGATCAACGCTGCGGCTTCGGGAGATAGGTCGCCCCGCGGCTCGATCTGCTTGCCCTTCTCGTTCGGCGCCTTCGAGGGACTGAAGTCGATGGCAAGCTCCTTCGCCTGTGTCTCCCAGTCCTTCTGCAGCTCCTCGCGAGTGATTTCCGGTGCCTTGCCCAACCGTGTCTTGATCGCGATGGTTTGCTTGAGTGCATGGCTTGCCGTTTGCCGCGTCTCACCCAGAGCGGCCAGCTCAGCATTGATGTCCTGGGTACGCTTAGAGAAGGCCTTGATCTGATCGCGCGAGATATGCGCCAGTTCAAAAGACTTATCAACGTAGCGGATTTGCAAGCCGGCCCTTTCTAGTGAGGTGGCCAATTCGGCGTGATAGACCGATTCCATCATCGACTTCAGCCGAAAGATCTCGTCGTTCGAGATCGCCACCCAGGTGCCATCTGCCCGTTCGGTCACGTTCATTAGCAGAGAGTGCGTATGGAGCTGAGGGTCTGAGTATGCGCCTTCGGTCGGCCTGGCCGTCTCATGGCGGAACTTGGCGATGACCGCGTTGCCTGTGCGCTCAGTTGTGGTGACGCCGCGCTCAGTCTGACGAGCGCGCAACAGCTCTCGCTCGAGAAACTCAAGAGCAGCTGTGACCGCCTGGTCGTGGGCGTCGATGACGCTGCCATCCTTTCCGACCAGGGCTTGGATGCTGACGCTCTTCGGTGGCGAGAATGTCATATCAAGCGCCGCACGAGCCTCAGAGTCAAGCCGAACCGATCGAGAAAGCTCAATGTTTGGGCCGAAGTCGCCTCGCAAGGCCCGCAAAAATTCTCCTTGTTCTACGGCGCCAGCCAGGCCGATGGCTTCTGCTGCTTTTCCTTGCCATTGAGCTGCGGTGCCGTCGCGGCTGTAGTAATCGTCCTTTTGGTCTGCGTAGTAATGCGATGCCCTCGCGGCAGCGCTACGATGAACCGTCTTCAGCGAGATCATCTTGAATTCCCATGAATTTAAGGCCGCCGAAATCTCCATTCCGGCGGCGCTAAAGAGCCCGTGTCTATGCAGCGAGGAGCCAAGCCGAGAGTGGAAGAATAAGGACTGCGAATCGAATGATTCGCCGACGTATATCTGGTGCCATGGTTTTCCTTGCTAGGTAGGCTAGGGTGTGGCTTATTTCTCCGGCGAGAAAAAGGGAGTAGCGCCGGCGAAAGACGAGGTCAGAGATACTTGAAAAGCACGATCAAGGCCGCGCAGAAGGCCGATCCGCCGAAGGCGCCCGCCAGGCACAACATGCCTGCTCGCCAGGCGGTGGCGGAATGAGCAGATGTAGCGGCGCGACTGGCAATGCGTAGTTCGCTCGTTGCCGTAGCAATGGTGCGCGCCGCCTCGAGCAGCGATCGGCTGGCCTGGTCCGCAGTCTGGTTCGCTGCGTCTAGGCCCGCCTGGCGAATGGTCATCGGGAGTGCCTGCAGAGAATTCTGAATTTCCTCTTGCTGGCGGGAAACTTGTTCCAGCCGGCTGATGAAGACGTGGCTTTCTCGCAGAATCTCCGAGTAAAGAAGCTCAATCTTGCTGCGCGGCGGAGCGTTCGTCGCCGGCGCGACCGGGTTTGTTTCCTGCATAGTCGTGCCCCTACATGAAGAGCGCAGAAAAGGCCTTGTCGAGCTGGCGGTCGACGGGACGCGCTAGGGCTTGCAGGGCGACCATGTCGCTCAGCTGCGAGATGCGCTTCTTGTCACTGCGGTCCGTCTCTCGAAGTTGCTGACGGTAGTTCGTCTCATCGGCCAGGATCTCCTTGATCGTGGTGCGTTTGTTCGCCAGCAGATCGAAGATCTCGTTTTCAAAGATGGCTGCTTCCGGATTGGCCATGAATCCACCGGCCTGTTTGGCGTAGCCGAAGATAGGAGCAAACTCGTCCTTGACGTCGGCATCGACGCGATTGAAGAGCACGCGCACACGCTCGCCCGGCACGCCGATCTGGGTCAGAGCCTGAATAGTCTTGATCGTTTCTCGCTGCGCCTTGCCAGAGGACACAACGGGTAGCACGTAGTGGTCGACCTCGTGGTGCGCCTCGTCGTACTTGATCAATTCAGCGAGGAAGTCCTCGATGTTGGAGGCGCCAACGTCGACGATGGCGGATTCGGCCATGAGCAGCTTGCGGAAGAGGCGGCCGAACTGTTCGCCTCGAATCTGCTCGACGTCCAGGCCGAGATCGGCGGCGCTTTCATTGGTGGTTTCGACGGCAATAATTTCGGCGTCGGGAATGCGAGGAGCGAAGACGTGGCTGGTGGCCATGGTCTTGCCCACGGAGCCGGAGTAGTTCAAAACTACGATTTTCATGGAATCAGTTCCTATTTTTGGCGGCCTATTTCGGCCAGTTGGGCGAGGTCGATGGATTCAGCCGAAGTGCGCAACTGCACCAGGTCAGCCTTGCTCGAGATGCGCCCAGGCTCGGAAGGGGATTTAGGCGATTGAAAATGCCGAGCCGGCGGTAAAGGCGAGGTGGGTGGCGTGGTCACGCGTGGCGAAGAGGGCAAACCCGATTTCGTCTGCTGTTGACGCCATCGCCATCTAGCTTGGCGTAGCGACTTTGCTTTCAGGACGATTCCGGACTTTGCCAAGGTCGCGACGATTTCGGCGTAAGGCACTCCCTGGTCCACCAGGCTGTCGACCAGAGGAAGTAATGCCCGCAGTTGGGCGCGACCGCTGCTCCATGCCAGCGCGTTTAGCTGCTGAACTGTGTCCAGGTCTTTCGTTTGTGGTGGCGGCGATTGACTTCTTTGCATGGTGAACGAGAGCGGCACTAGGGCCGCAGATGGGATTGGGTGGATGTTCCGTCGATCATGAATCCGCAGGGGATGGGGTTTGGCGGCCATAGGCCGCCGCTGCATCAAGTTGCGTTTAAGTTGGACTGAACAATGGCGCTCCTCCATCTGGAGAACGGGGTTTGAGGGAGGGGGGGCCGCGCTCGGCGTGGCCGGGCGTGGGGGAACCGTTGCGGTTCCCCGGGGGGCGGAAGCGCGGCCGCCGATGGGCGGCCGGCCAGGGGGGCTCGCAGCCCCCGCGCTTTGGGGGCTACCACTCCCCGCCCGGCGGAAGGGGTACCCGCCGGGGAGGGGACTCATACTTCACGGTCGGTTGACGAAGGCCTGGCCAGAGAGGCAGTGGGACCCGTGGCGAGCAGATGAAGGTGATGCGGGCTCGAGGTCGGGGCGGGCGGCGCGTGGCGGGCCAGCGGCCTGTCATCACCTGGGGGGCTACTTCTCCCCCGCCCGGTGGCGCACTGCGCCAACGGGGAGGGGGACTGAAGCTATGGGTTTCAGGCCGGCGCCGAAGGCGGCGGGGCGAAGGGAGCGGAGCGACCGGAGGGTAGGCGGATCGGTCGGCGTGTCGCGGCCGGCGCCTCGCGCGCGACTCTCTCTAAAACCTATAAAACCTATATATACCTATTGGGTACCGTTTTCGGTACTAGCAAAATGCCGTTTTCGGTACTAGCAAACGCCAATTTCGGGACAAGCCGAAGAACTTTTCGGGCTAGGCCCGAATTTGGGACCAGCCCCGATATTGGGTGCGGCTGTGGATAACTTCTACGGGGACGACACAAGTCCTGCGGCCCGAAATACCCGAGCTTTGAATTCGGGTTCTGGCTCGTTCGGGGCCTGCTCCAAGCCCAGCTTCTTGCCCTTGGCCACGATGCCAGACCAAGTGCTTTGCCAGGGCTTGTTGGCCGATCCCTTTGGCTCCCATTCGCGGAACACCCAGAGGCGCCATGACTCAAACCAGTCCGACGAAGTGCCGCCGTCGCCTGGCTGGGAGCGCTTGTACGCGCTGAAGGTCGCGGCCATCGCATCAATCTTCTCGTCCGACCACTGTGGCTTCTGGCCCAGAGCCCAGTCCCGCCATTTTGCGGGTAGCTCCCACGTGGCAGGCAGGCGAGTGGCGGCTGGACCAGCATTCGGTCGCCGGCGCGTTCCTGAATGACGCACAGAGCAGTGATCCTGCAGTGCGGCAACCGCAGTGTCTTGCTCAGCTGCGGCCGGAGGCGTTGTCGTGGGCAGCGCAGGCGCTTCTGGAGCCCAACCAGTCGACTCGCCCGGCCCATCTGATGCCGAGGTAGGGGCACAGCCGGCATTGCCCGGCCGCTCATCAGATTCGGCAGCGGCAAGTGCCGATTCCGGTGCGTCCTTTTCGCCCGGGATACTGTCAAGGTTGCCTTGGGGCTCTTCGTCAACCAGAGCACCCGCCGCCCGCGTGCCGGAGAGTTTCACCAGCGGGACCGCATTAGGGCATAGCTTGTAGATAATGCTGCTTCGATTGTCGCCGGCGCGACGGCCGGTGTCTTGGATCGCGCCAAGCTCGCGCAACCTGGCCAATGCCTCGATGACGGTCTTGCGATTCAAATGCGTGACGCATACCAGGTACTCAATGGAAGCGAATGCTGTCCATTCGTCCGCGTCGTACCGCACGAGCTGGGCCAGGTTGATCAGAACGAGTTTTGAAGACGACTTTTGGACATCGGCCATTCTGGCCCATTTGGATGCTTCGACGCTCATGGCCGCCCCTTGTGCCGCTGCGGGTTTTTACCGGGTAAAGAAAATGTCGGAGCCCGGCCGTTCACGTGCCGCCCTCCTGGAGTGATTCTGCGATTGACCGACGAGCGGCCAGGGGAAGCCCGTGCTTCTCGTAGAATTCGCGCCTGGCCTGAAGCCAAGCCTTGTAGGGCCACGCACGGCGTTCGCCCCAGGGGTAAGCATCGCGAATCGCTTGGTGGATTTGGGCGGCTGTCTTCCCCTCGGCTTTGCCATGGTCATAGACTTGCTGCATGATCTTGTAGGCCTTGAGCGTGCGCGCTTCCTGCGCGCCGCGTCGACGGGTCGCTTGGGTCATGGAACACTCCAAAGACTTTCAGGGTGTGGTGGGTGGGGCGATCGAGGGCCGTGATGACGAAGAATCGTCATCTACTGGTTCACCGGATGAGTCGCTTCGCTCCACACTGCCGTTGATTCGGGAAAGGACGCGCCCTTTCTGAAGCATGCCAAACATGCCCATGATGAACATGAACACAACCATAAAGAGGCCGGCGTAGATCGCGTAGTACATTGCTTGGTGCAGCCACGCTTTGAAGAAATCCTTCGTTGGCTCGAACAGTAGCGCGAGGATGCAAAGTGGGCCTAGTACTACGACCAAGCCCATTCCCACTTTAACTGTAATGAGAACGAGCATTCCGATCGCGCTCATAATTGCAGAGATCACCGTAATGATCAGGGCGACGATCACGAAAACAAATGCCCGTCCGATGTTGGAGACACCATCGGGTGCACGATCTTGGATCTTTGTGCCAATTTCCGCTCCCTTGTTTGCCGCATCATCCATCATTTCGGAGGGCGTCTTCAATGTTCCGGTGAAAAGCTGGGCGACTGAGCTGGGAAGATCCAGCATGGTGCTGGCGATCTGCTGCTGGTAGAGACCGCCGGTGCCTGCGATCCCCACAATGACGCCGATATTTACCACCCTCCTTGCGGCGGTAAGCACTGGCGTTGCAATGGCGCCTGACATCATGAGCCAGCCGTACCAGATCAGAGCGATTGACAGGCCCACTGAGACAACAGGCAGGATCTTTTCAGTGACCGAGGCTACCATCGGGGTAATGACGCCGGTAAGCATCGTGGTCACCGATTGATCGATCCAGTTGGCGATTTCTCCGAGACTGGTTAGGGCAACCGCGGTCGTGGCCATCAGCGTGCTCCTGGCAGCGGCGCGCGAATCGCGTCGATGCTGAAGGAAGACTCCGCCAACTTAGCCTTTTGCTTTTCGATCAGCGCAGCTTCGCGCTCCAGTTGACGCTGCAGGCTGTCGATATGCATTTGATCCGCCGCCACGTTGGCCTGTTCAACCAGCATTCGGGCATTCAGTTCAGAAATGCCCTTCGCGTCCGTGGTCTGGTTGATTTCTGCCTGAAGCTTTTCGAGCTGGCGCTTTCGTGCGGCAGTGGCGTAGTCGATGTTCTCGAGCGCTGCCTTGGCCGCCGTCAGGTAGTCCCATTCGCGATCTTCGAGTTTCTGCTTGTCCGAAATGTAGATGCCGGACAGCGTTTCCTCGCTTTTGATGCGCTTCACGGAGCGAGACATGGAACCGTAGGTCTCCTCCGCGCTCTTGAGAATTTCCTGAGCGTCCTTGGGAAGCGCCTTTCGGATTTCGGGGTCGTTCCAGATGTCCCCGAGATTGCGCGTCCCGGAGAAGCCCTGGAGCTGGGCGCGGGCCGTGTCGAGCTGCGCCTTGAGCGTTGCAATCTGTTCAAGGTACTTGGCGATCGTGGCCGCATGCTCTGCGGCCCGTGCGCCGATGCTCGCTGCATCGACGACAGGAATCCCGCTGGCATGGGCGGGCGCCGTGCTGTTCGCAATAAATACGCTTGCCAGAATGATGGCGAGGGTGTTCCGACGGGATGAAATCACTTTGGACATGGTTAGCTCCTTGTCGCCTCATCGGCGAGTTTGAGATACAGCGGCAACCACTGCTCAGGGTCGTTGCCAAGCTTCAGAACGGCTTCTTCGGCAAGCTCAGCCATGTCGGCCGACCCTGAGAAGACGAGCAAGGAATCGGGGCACTTGGAGAGGTCCAGTTCTGCTGTGACCGTCGCCTCGCCCTGTTTGATAAGGAACTGACGGCTGAACTCGCCCAGTTCCTTGATCAGCTTGAACTCCGATGGCGTGAGCTTGAAGTCGTTTACGTATTCCCCCTCGGAGGCCTTCGGGTTGGGCAGGTAGATTTGCGTAGCCGATTGTTGAATCATCGACCGTCCCACAGGATTGCCGCTGATGGCTTCAGGTTCCTGCGTTGCGAAGACGAACACGCCGTTCTCCTTGCGGATGGTGCGGCTCTTGTCCTGCATGAAGGTCTGAAAGTACGGGACCTTCAATGGGTGTTGCACTTCATCGAAGAAGTAGGCAAATCTTCGTCCGTCGAGCATTTGTTCAGTTCGATAGAGCAGGTACGTGATCGCGGCATCACGTATCTCACCCTTGTCGAGAAACTCCGTCAGATCGAATCCGAAGAGATCGGTGCTCGACAAATCGAGTTCGTCGGTCTTGTTGTCGAACATCCAGCCATTTTCATGACCCGCGCACCAGCGTTCGAGCCGGTCGCGCAGGCTAAGGGACATGCCCTCTGACGGCGCGGCGGGGAGGAACTGCAGTAGCGTCGACAGTTGGCGTTGCGGTCTGTCGATAAACTCCACCAGCTTCTTGATTGCAGTCTCGATCTGCTTTTGCTCCGCCATGGTCGCTGGATCTGCCCCATTGGCGGCGAGTTGCTTCGTCATGCTGGCCATGAACGTGACATTGCTCTTGGTTGGCTCGAGTTGAAGGTAATTCCACCCGGTCGGCACTCCCATTTGCATGGGGAAGTATTTGCCGCCCATCGCCATGACCGTGACCTGTAGACCGCGGTCCTTGTCGAATACCGCAGCCGTATAGTCGAATTTGCGCGCCTGTGCGACTAGATGCCCCAACAGGACGGTCTTACCCGTCCCGGACTGCCCCAGGATGGACGTGTTGCCAAGGCGCCGCTTGCCCGTTTCATCGACTTCCGCGAGCGAGGCATGAAAGTTCATGTAATAGGGCGTACCGCCGGTGGTCTTCAGCATGGTGACCGCCGGTCCCCAAGGGTTGCCCGCCGGCTTCCCGAAGAGGTAGTTGTGCATCGACGAGAAGCACAAGAAATTGGGCGACGTGATCGGGCACGGGCGCGGTCGCCAGTTCCAGTTCCCCGGCAGCTGAGCGGCCCAGGCCGCAATAAGGGAGCGATCAACCAGGCGTGCCACGACCTCGCTGCTGGCAAGGGCGCCGCTGATGTCGGCCGCTGCTCGCAGGGCCTGCTCACTATCGTCGCCGAAGACCTGCAGCGTCGCGTGGTGATCCCCCATGACGAACTTGCCGGCGGACAGATCGTCGCGAGCCCTCTTCAGATCGGCGATCTGCGACTCGGAATAGTCTCCAGAGTCTTCGAGCCATTTGATCTGGCGGGACAAGGCTTTGAGCCCATCAGCCTTCGACATGGAGCCGAAGGATTGAGAAAGGATGAACTCGTATGGCTGATTCAGCAGACTGTTCAGGTGGCCGGGTTTGGTGTTGTTGCTGTACTCGCGGACCTCCAGCATTACGTAGCGCTTCGTCCAGTCAGGCCCGCGCATTTCCGCCTGCTCCCCGTGCGTTGAAAAGAACTGACGGCTGGTGGGAAGATAGTTGTAGAGGCGCGCACTGGTGATGGGAACGGGCGAATGCTTCCCATTGAGCAGCAAACCGAAGAACTCCGCAGGTTCGGAAAAGTGTGCGGTGCGCAGTTCCCCGGCGACGTCAACTTCTCGCTCGACGATAGTCAGCTTTTCAGGACCGTACCGCTTCAGCGTGCCGGCGAGTTTGCGATTGATGTCGTCAAGCTGTTCGATCGCCTGCGACTGCCACGCAAGGGCCTGACGCGCAGTACGCTTCTCGAACCTGGACAGCAGGCGCAACGTCGGATCGACCTGAGCCCGCGTGAGGATCGTGAGGTACATCTCGTTGATCATCGGGGGCTTGCCATCGAACACCTTGCTATATGCGGCGTCATGGGCGCGAGAGAAGGCGTCGGGATAGTCGCTCTGCGGGTATTCCGAGACGCGCCGACGGACGAGATGCGACCAAAGCCCAAAACCCGTGGGCCAACCACGCAGGACGTTGTTGAGCTCTTCGATCCACTCCTTGTGCTCGGCTTCGGAGTAGCCCTGGAAGGTTCGTCCGTCAATGCGCCAAGCGCTCAGGTACTCCCAGTTGCGTGTGGCTATTACGGAGTCTGTGACGTGGTGGGAAATCGGCACATACTGGCTGACCGCCGGCTCGTAGGCAGGCATGGCCGGTGAGATTTGAGTCATGTCTTCTTGGCTCCGAGCATCCGGCACCAGCGCCGGCGCTTGCTGTAGGGAATCGGCGTGAGCGATATGGCGCCCCAGAAACGTTTGTTTGGGGCCAAGAGCTTTGTCTTGAACCACAGTTCCCATATCCAGAACGCACGATCATCGTTGCGGCTCAGGACCGCCAGGATCGGGTAGAGAATCGGGCCGAGTAGCCATCCCCAGAGGGTGAACATGGCGGCGGTGACCGTGAGAAAGACCAGAGCCACGAACGCCCGGGTCGGCACGCCACCTTTGATCGTCGCGATTCGCGTGGCTCCCTTGAACAGGGGGTACTGGTTGGGCGGCACGCTGGATCCGGGCGGAGGGGGTCTGGTATCGGCGGGTGCTCCTTCGTGCCGCGCCTTCGCAGGGGCGGCCATGTTCAGAAGAAGAGCTTGATGATGCCGCCGGCCAGTGCGCCGGAGAAGACCACACCGCCACCCCATTGAATCAGCGTGTCACCTCCCATTGATCCGGGCCGAAAGTCCAGCCGGCCTTGCCTGCCCACCGGGCCAACGCCTGGCGCACGGTGCGGTCGTCCGGGCTGATCTTCCAGATTTCTTTCAGGATGACCGGCTCGGGGTCAGCCTGAGGGATGGCTTCTGCGGGATTCGATTCGGCCGGCAGTGAAGACAGTATTTCTTGGCCAGCGACGAGGGAGGCGGCAACTTGGATGGTGGCGGGCTGGTCGTTGGCCGTTTGCTCGGCTGGCGCCGCGGCATGAGACGCCCCGGGGGCTGATTCACTCTTGGCCGGCGCTTCGGGTACTGGTATTGCGGCGACCGATGCAAGGAATGTGGACGTCGTAGTGGTCGGGGCAGAATTACCCGGTAGATCGGACGCCGGCAAGGAGATTGCCGCAGCGCTGGGAGACTCGGATGGTGCCGCCGACTGGGCGGCCGGGTCTACCAGGCGAGGATCGACGCGATTGATTGCCACACGAGGCGTATCGCTCGGTTGGGCCGGCGCGGGCGGGGCAAAACCGCAGGCCGAAAGAAGGAGGGCCGTCGCGAGGACGGCCGCCAGGGCGGGGGTGTGCATGGGGAAGACTCCGGGGGCAAGGACTGCCCGAGAGGTAGAGGGAAGCGCCTCGCAAGTGCAAGGGCGCGGTAGATGCCTGTGACTACGCCGATTCTGGCGACCAGGGCGTCAAGCCTTGGCGCTCGAGCTCGTTATGGACGGCGCGTAGTTCACCAGGACTGCTTCCTCGGCGGACCAGCAGAAGTAGTTCCACGAGCGCGGGATTGGTGCGGGCGGTGGTGTCGAAGTTCGGTGCAACATCTAGCATGGTCAGGCGCAACTGCGAAACCTGCTCGGACACGGAGTCATCCACTTCCAGACGTAAGCGGAGGTATTGAGACAACCGCATGCCGAGTTGTGCCGCAGCCGCTTCATACTTGGCGTAGCTTTCCGCTGACAAACGAAAGCTCACGGGACGTTCAAGCAGCGAGCGCATAGAAGCGTCCCTCCTCGACGACGATGTGGCCAACGGCCTCCGTAAAGGCCTGGTGGAACGCGGACTTTCTGACGGCTCGCTCGCTCGGGGAGTCGTGCTTTCCCTGGCAGTGATCGCGGAAGTGATGGTCTCGAAACTGGGCCAGGGAGAGGGGCGTGGGTTCTTCAAACCACAGTCGGGCGGCGTGGCGCCCGGCCCTTGCGGTGGAGGGATATTCGAATGTCGCGTCAAAGCGGCGAGGCACGCGTGCGCCCGCGAGGGTCGTTGACCTCATATGGATCATTCCTAGGGGGGCCCTCAACATGGGAGGGGGATTGAGGGACTAGTAGCCAGCCATAAGCGGGGATGGGGCCAAACGCGGGGCCATTCACACAAATTAGTGCGACCTAATGCGGCTATTTTGCTTGCTTCGTGATGCGTTCTGTTCGCTAATTGGCGCTAATTTGCGTCCGCACAGATTCGATTCCTGTCGGGCGCGCCACCAAATCCAAGACTTAGGAATGGCTTGGGCCCACACTGGGCCTGAATGTGGCTGTTCCGACTCCGGTTCAGAAGGTCTGATTGGCCTCTCCGGACGATGCCGCGCAGCAAGCCGCCGCATCTTGTCTTTCCCCTAGCTGATTTGCCATCTTGTCGATCCACTCCGAGTAGCGCTCGAAGAGCATCTTGACGTTTTGCGCCCATCTGCCTGGACGGATGCTTCGGGATATGCCACTTCAAGAGCTGCGGTAGACACGAGGCTTGTCGCAGAAGGTTTTGGCTGACATATTGCATGTCCAGCAGCCGTTCAAGGCCAATCATGATGCACAACCCTCCGCATCCGGGTGAAATTCTTCGGGAAGAGGTAATTGTGCCCTTGGGGCTATCGGTGCCCGAGGCTGCCAACAGGCTGGCCATGTCGCGGGTGGCGCTTTCACGGGTTCTCAACGGCAAGGCGGGTATCAGCCCGGATCTTGCTGTTCGTCTGCAGCATGCCGGGGCCAGTACTGCCCAGGCTTGGGTCGCAATGCAGGCTAACCATGATCTGTGGCAGGCGCTACAGCATGAGCAGCCGCCCGTCAGGCCGTTGACCTCGATGGCAGCCGCGCGCTGATCCTCTTAACTTGATCGCCAAACCTGCAAGCCTCCTACCGCCTCAGGTAGTGGTCTGCACATGCAGCCGGCTGGACTTGCAGCGGTGCAAGGCGCGGTAATGTTCCAGCGCACGCCCGTTGGCGCCATAAGCGATGGACTCGATGCGCAGCAAGGGTTCGGGTTCCTTCATGCCCAGCAAATCGCAGGTCTGGGCGTCCGGCTGCACGGCGTCTATCCAACGTTCCGCACGCACGATGCGCAGGCCGTACTGCCTGCGCAGCACGTCGTAGAGCGAACGGTTTTCCAGGCGGGTGCGGTGCAGGCCCGGCACCAGATCCGCGGGCACGGCGGTTTCCACCAGCAATTGCAGTTCGCCGTCGACGCTGCGCAGCCGCTTGAGCGCCACGACCTGGCTGTCTTCGGTCAGCCCCAGCGAACTGGCTTCGTGCGCCGTGGGGGCGCGCAGTTCCTGCAGCAGCACCTGGGTGCGTACCGTGCGGCCCTTGCGTTCCATCTCGTCCGAAAACCCCAGCACGGTGGACACGAAGTCTTCGTCGCGCTCGCGCGCCGACACGAAGGCGCCCTGGCCGCGGATCTTGTAGATCAGGCCGTTGCGGACCAGGTCCGCCAGCGCTTCGCGCACGACGATGCGCGAAATGCCATATTGTTCCCCGAACTCGGCCTCGGTGGGCAGCTTGTCGCCCACGGCCAGTTCACCTTGCAGGATCTTGCCGCGCACCACGTCGCGGAACTGTGTCCAGAGCGGGGCGCCGGCGCTGCGGTCCAATATGGCTTCGGTGGAGATGGGGCTGCTCATGTCGTCAAAGAATTGGAAATCGAACCTGTGGCCAAGACGGAATCGGCGGGCTCTGCCCGGGGCGCCTCGGCTGGAGGAAGTTGAACACAATGCCGGTCCCGCAGCGTCGCGGTGCAGGCCCGTAACTCGTCTTGCCGGCGCGCGAGGCTCCAGCCCAGCTCGGCCGCGGCGATATCCGCCAGCTCCGCCAGCAGCGCCGGGGTGACATGGCCGCGGATGGCCAGCAGGGTGCGCCGGATCACCAGATCGGCCAGGTGCTGCACGGCCGTTTCGCGGCACAGATAGCGGATCTCGGCTGTTGAATGATCTGCTGCGTGGCGCAAGGGCTTGTCGCCTGCCGCCGCGAAGTCCGCCGCCACGGCGCCCGCCCGTGAACCATAGCGCATGAACAGTTCGGCGACCCGTCCCCGGTCCAGCGCGGTGGCGGCCTGAATGCTGTCCAGAAAGCGTTGCCGTCCCGCCGCATCGGCGGGCATGCCCGCTCCTCCGCCGATAGCCACTTGCTCGGTTGACTGCCGCCGCGCGCGCCCCAGTTGCTGCAGCACCGCGTCGGCCGCCAGCTGCGCCAGCGAACGGAAGGTGGTCCATTTTCCGCCGACCAGGCACACCATCGGCACCTCGCGCCGCGCGTTGGGCGGGTCGATCACCACCGCGTGATCGCGCGATATCTGTCCGGGCTTGTCGGCATCCGACTGGGCCAACGGCCTGACGCCCACGTAAGTGTAGACCACGTCCTTGCGGCCGAAATCCAGGCGGGGAAACACCTCACGCAACACGTCGAGCAGGTAGTCGATCTCCGCCGGCTCGGTCGCGGCGAGGTCCGGATCATCCACCGGAATGTCGGTGGAGCCCACCAGCACCCGGTCCAGGAACGGATAGACGATGCACACCCGGCCGTCGGACGCCTCGAAGTAAGCCATGCGGCCCTGGAGTGCCGAGCGCAGCGCGGGATGGTCCAAGATCAGGTGTGACCCTTTGGTGCCCATGACGCGCGAGCCGTCGCCTTCCAGCGCGCCGGCCGCGCGGTCCAGCCAGGCGCCCGTCGCGTTGACCACCGTGTCGGCAGTCACTTGCACGGATTCGCCGGTCAGCGCGTCGCGCAGCGTAATGGCGCGGCCCTGGCAAGCGGTCACGCTGCAATAGTTCGACGCGACCGAGGCCGGGTGGCCGCGATGCGCATCGTCGATCAACTCCAGCACCAGCCATTCCGGATGCCGTATCCAGGCGTCGTAATACGTGGCCGTCCAGCGCACCGCCGCGCCGAACAGCGCGCTGTCCGCCGCCGGTACGCGTTCGATGCGATGTTCCGGCATGACGCGCTGGTTACGGCCCAGCTTGTCATAGAGGCGCAAGCCCAGTCCCACCACGCACAGTCCGCGCGCGCCAGGCGAGGCGCTCAGGCCGGCAAAGCGCAGCATGCTGCCCCACAGGCCGCCGAAGCGGCTGGATAGCGGCACCACGGTTTCCAGCGGTTGCACCAGGTGCGCCGCGTTGCGCAGCAGCAGATTGCGTTCGCGCGTGGCTTCCGCCACCAGCGAAAATGACCCGCTTTCCAGGTAGCGCAAGCCACCGTGGATCATGCGCGATGGCGCGCTGCTGGCGCCTGCCGCCACATCGTCCTTGTCCACGATCAGGCAATCCACGCCCTGCAGGGACAGGTCGCGGAACACGCCAGCGCCGTTGATGCCCGCGCCCACGATCACCGTCGAAAAATGGCGGCCCGCCAATGAAGCCGGACGCGTGAAGGGGGAGGTGCGCGGGGTCATCGGGCGGGTCCCGCAAGATGGCCGAAAGCGGGGGCCATGTTGTCCACCAAGCCATGGAAGCTGGCGTAGAAGTCGGCGTGCGCCTGCGCCTCGGCGGCAAGGGGTTCGACCCGTTCGCATGGGGCGGGCAGCAGGTCGCCGCCGCCAGGGTTTTGCGACAGCGCGGCATACAGGGCGGCGCCGCGCGCGCCGGTTTCGTCGTCGCCGCAGCGTTCCACGGCATGTCCCAGAAAGCCCGCCAGCAGGCGCGCCAGCCGCAAGTCCCGGGCGCCGCCGCCCAGGGCGGCCACCCTGTCTGGCACGCCCAGCCCAAGCGCCGCCAGGCGTTTCAGGTGCCGCGCGTGCAGCGCCACCACGGCGTCGATCACGGCGCGAGCCATGTGCGCGCGGGTGTGATGCCCTTGCAGGCCGACGTATCCCGCGCAGGCTCCCGCCGGCCAGCTCCCGCCATTGATGAAGGGCAGAAAACGCAGGCCCTCGGCGCCCAAGGGCACCCCCATCGCGCAATCCACCGCCGCGGCCGCATCCTGGAACTGCAAGGTGCGCGCCAGCCAAGCCACGTTCGCCATCGACGAGGGACTGTTTTCCAGATAGAGCCTGCGGTCCGGATCACCGAAGCTGACGATGGCGCCCACCTCCGGTTTCGGTTCGCGAGTCGGCGCCACCACGGCATTCACGCACCAGGTGCCGAGCACGGCCACGGCGTGGCCCTGGCGCTCCGCGTTCACGGCTTTCAGCGATGCGAGCAGATCGATGGCGCCGAGCGCCACGGGCAGGCCGGCGGGCAAACCGAAGGCGGCCGCCTGGGCTGGCCGCAGCCGGCCGATCACGGCGCCGCTGGGCGCGATGGGCGCCAGCGCCGTCGCTGCCAGGCCGGACAGGCCGGCGGCTTCGAAAGCCATCGTGGACCAAGCCCCGGCATCGAGCGACAGCAGGCCCGCCGTACTGGCGTCGCTGGCGTCCGTGGCGATCTCGCCGGTCAGCAGGAACCCCAGATAATCCTTGGCGAATAGCAGGTGGCGGACGCGGCGGAGTTGCCCGGCGTCCGCGCCGAAGAGTTCGGCGGCGATCAGCGACGGCTGCCCCGACCACGGCCGGCAGCCGACTTCGTCATACAGCGCGTCCCCCATGCGGCGGCCCAGCTCGCGGGCGCGGGCGGCAGCGCGCTGGTCGGTCGACGCCACCGCGCGGCCCTCCAGCAATTGCCCGCTGGCATCCAGCGCATACAAGCCGGCGCCATGGCCCGTGCAGCACAACGCGCGCACGTCGGCCACGCGCGGGCCCAGCTGGGCCGCCACGCCCTGCAAGGCCAGCGCCAGCGCCGTCTGGATGGCGTCTGCGGACAGCTCGCAACCGCCTTGCGGCAATTGCCGATAGGGCAGGGCGCCGCCCGATGTGGCCAGTGTGGCACCGCTCTCGGCCTCGAAGGCAACCGCCTTCAAGCCCGTGGAGCCCATGTCTATGCCCAGGTAGATGTCTGTTTTCATGTCATAACATTGTCTACAGAAATTTCAGGCAGGATAGCAGTGTTTCCCCTAGTAATCTAAAAAATTCGTCTGCAATATAGTTCAGCGATGTCATAACAACGATTCGACCAAAACAGGTTGAACAACAGGCACCGAGGGCTGCAGGGTTCTTGGAACGATGCGAAAAAAAGGAGCGGAACATGAGACGAGATTTCTTGAAGACCGTAGCGGCGGCGGGCGCCAGCCTGGCGAGCGCCAACGCCTTTGCGCAGAACACCCCGCAGGCCTCCGGGCTGCGCGGCAACGCGAACGACGTCTACGTGATGAACGTGATGGTGTCCGGGGTGGAGTACTGGTTTCCTGTTTACGAAATGATGAAACAGCTGGGCCATTCGCTCGGCGTGCGCACCCGCTATTCGGGCACGCCCGAATATGACGTCAACAAGCAGCTGGCCTCGTTCGAGCAGGAACTGGCGCGCAAGCCGGCCGGCATCCTGCTGCATCCCATGAACCCCGATCCCTTCATCGAACCCATCAATCGCGCCGCGGCCATGGGCATCCCGGTGGTGACCTTCGCGGCTGACTCCCCCAATTCCAAGCGCGTGTCCTTTGTCACGTCGGACAACGACCGTGAAGGCGCGCAGGCTGCCGACGCCATCGCGGCCTCGCTCAATGGCAAGGGCGAATACGCGGTGCTGGAAAACCCGGGCCAAGACAACCATGACCGCCGCGTAGCGGCCTTCATCAACCGCATGAAGACCCAGCATCCCGGGATGAAGCTGGTGGGCCGCGCGGCCAGCAACCAGGACCCGAACAAGGCGTACCAGGCCACGCTGAGCCTGGCGCAGGCCAACCCCGGCCTGGGCGCGCTGTTCATGCCCGAGGCCAACTCGGCGCTGGGCGCGGCGCAGGCCTCCATCGAAACCAAGAAGAACATCAAGGTCCTGTGCTGCGACGTCAACGCCAAGATCCTGGACATGATCAAGTCGGGCGAGGTCTTTGGCTCCGTCAACCCGAACCAGGGCGTGCAGGGCTATATGGGCATGATGCTGCTGTTCCTGGCTCGCAACCAGCAACTGATCGACCCGATGAACGACGCCAAGCGCAATGGCACCAACCCCATGGCCGTACCGTTCCTGGACAACGGCCTGTCCATCGTCAGCAAGGCGAACGCCGACGACTTCTATTGGGACAAGTATCTGGCGCGCCGCGGCACCAAGGGCATCAACGAATGAAGGCGTCCGCACCGCTGCTGGAACTGCAAGGCATCAGCAAGCAGTTCGGCGCGTCCAAAGCCCTGGCCGACGTGCGCTTCACGCTGCGCCGGGGCGAAATCCATGCCTTGTGCGGCGAGAACGGCGCCGGCAAGTCGACGCTGATGAAGATCATCGACGGCATCCACCAGCCCGACAGCGGCGACATCTACCTGGAGGGCGAGCGCGTGGTCATCAATGGCCCGGCCCATGCGATGCGCCTGGGCATCGGCCTGGTCCACCAGGAAATCGCGCTGTGCGGCGATGCGACCGTGGCCGAGAACATCTTCATGCCCATGATCAGCGCTGGCGCGCAGGCCTGGATGGACTATGCCAGCCTGAACGAGCGCGCCGCGGGCGTGCTGCGGCGGCTGGGCCAGAACATCGACCCGGGCTTGCGGGTGGATGCGCTGGGCATATCCAGCCAGCAGCTCGTCGAGATCGCCCGCGCTTTGACGCTGGATTGCAAGGTGCTGATCCTGGACGAACCGACCGCCGCGCTGACCGAAGTCGAGTCCGTGGCGCTGTTCCGCGTGTTGCACGACCTCAAGGCCCAGGGCATCGGCATTGTCTACATCAGTCACCGCATGGCCGAGATCTTCGAGCACTGCGACCGCGTCACGGTGCTGCGCGACGGCCGCGACGTGCACAGCGCCGATATCGCGGCCCTCTCTCCGGATGCGCTGGTGCGCTGCATGGTAGGGCGCGATCTGGGCAACTATTACCCGCCCCGGCAAGCGGCTGGCGATGCGCCGGCCGAGACCTTGCTGGAAGTGGAGGACCTCGCCGACGGCGCCAATGTCCACGGCATCTCGTTCACGCTGCGCCGGGGCGAAATCCTGGGTATCTCCGGCCTGATGGGCGCGGGCCGCAGCGAGCTGGCCGAAACCGTGTGCGGTCTGCGGCGCGCGCGGCGAGGCGCCGTGCGGCTGCGGGGCAAGCCCCTGCGGCTGCGCCGCTATGCCGATGCCCTGCGCCACGGCATCGCCTACCTGAGCGAAGACCGCAAGGCCGCCGGCCTGTTCCTGGACATGCCGATCGAACAGAACGTGTCGTCCATGGCGCTGGGCCGCATCAGCTCGCGCTTCGGCCTGCTCAAACGCGCGGCGGAACACAGTCTGGCCGTTGAGCTGGGCGCCCGGCTCAGGCTCAAATCGGACGGCGTGGCGATCGACGCCAGTTGCCTGTCGGGCGGCAACCAGCAGAAGGTGGCCATTGCCAAGCTGCTGGCGACTCGGCCCTCGGTGCTGCTGATGGACGAACCGACGCGCGGCGTGGACGTCGGCGCCAAATCCGAGATCCATCACCTCCTGCGCGACCTGGCCAACCAGGGCGTGGGCGTGGTGGTGATTTCGTCCGAGCTGCCAGAGATCATCGGCCTGTGCGACCGGGCCCTGGTCATACGCAACGGCAGGCTCGCCGGAGAACTGGCGGCAAGCGAAATGACGGAAGAAAAACTGCTGCGGCTGGCCTCGGGCCTGTCCGCCCAGGAGGCAACATGATGAGCGATCTGAAAACCCATCCGGCGGCGCAAGCGGTCCTGACATCCCCTGCCGCCGGCCTGCCGCCTGGCCCCCGCCCGGGACGCCGGCTGGGCAGCTTCCGCGAAGCGGGGCTGCTGCTGATCATCGCCGCGCTGTGCGTCGTCATGAGCTTCGCGTCGCCGCATTTCCTGACCTGGGAAAACGTGCGTGCCATGCTGCTGTCGTTTTCCATCGAAGGCATCGTGGTGGTCGGCATGACCATCCTGGTCATCGTCGGCGGCATCGATCTGTCGGTGGGCTCGGTGGTCTGCCTGGCCATGGTCATTACCGGCAAGCTCTTCCTGCTGGGGCTGGACCCCTGGACCGCCAGCCTGGCTGCGATCGCCGTTTGCACGATGGTGGGCGCGCTGATAGGCGGCTGCGTGACCCGCATCGGCCTCAGCCACTTCATCGCCTCGTTGGCGTTCATGGTGATCGTGCGCGGCCTGTGCCTGGCAATCACCCAGGGCACGCCGCAATCGTTGTTCTCGTTGCCGCCGCAGTTCAAGTTCATCGGGCAGGGATCCATCGCGGGCATTCCCGCGGTCATCCTGATCTTCGCCGCCATCGTCGTCGTCAGCGACTTCGCGCTGCGCCGCGCCGCCCTGCTGCGCAAGGTGTTCTACACCGGCAGCAATGAAAAGGCGGCGCTCTATGCCGGCATCCGCACCGGTCGCGTGAAGTTCTGGGTCACCGTGCTGTGCTCGACCCTGGCCGGAGTCGCCGGCGTGGTCTACACGGCGCGCTTCGGCGCCGCCACGCCCAACTTCGGCGTGGGCATGGAGCTCAACGTCATCGCGGCGGTGGTGATCGGCGGCGCCAGCCTCAAGGGTGGTTCGGGCACCGTGCTGGGCGCGGTGCTGGGCTTGGCCCTGCTGTCGGTCGTCACCAGTTCGCTGATCCTGCTGGACGTGTCGCCCTACTGGCAGGACGTCGTCAAGGGGCTGATCCTGCTGGCCGCGGTCACCGTCGACCATCTCATGAACGTCAAAAAGGTTTCCCGATGAAGACAACAACACTGGGCGTGTCCGGCATCGCCTGCGAATCCGTCGGCCTGGGCACCTGGGCCATGGGCGGCTGGATGTGGGGCGGCGGGGACGATGCGGCTGCCATTGCCGCCATCCAGGCGTCCCTCGATGCGGGCGTGCGGCTCATCGACACCGCGCCGGCCTATGGCTTGGGGCACGCCGAAAGCCTGGTCGGCCAGGCGCTCAAGGGGCGCCGCCAGCAAGCCGTCATCGCCACCAAATGTGGACTGGTCTGGCACACCCGCCAAGGCGAGCATTTCTTTGACGAAGAAGGCCAGGCCGTGCATCGCCACCTGGGCCGCGCGTCCATCTTCCATGAAGTGGAGCAAAGCCTGGCGCGCCTGCAGACGGACTACATCGACCTCTACATCACCCACTGGCAGGACGCCGGCACGCCCGTCGCCGAGACCATGGACGCCTTGCTGGACCTGAAGCGGCAAGGCAAGATCCGCGCCATCGGCGTCAGCAACGCGGATCCCGGTACCCTGGCCGAATACCTGCGCCACGGCCCGGTCGATGCCATCCAGGAACGCTACAGCCTTATCGACCGCGAGATCGAAGCCACGCTGATGCCGCTGTGCCGCCGCCACAACGTCGGCATCCTCGGATATTCCTCGCTGGCGCTCGGCCTGCTGGCCGGCCCCATCGATCCGGCGCGCCGCTTTACCGGCGACGACCAGCGCGCCGGCAACCCCCGCTTCAGCGTCGCCAACCGCAGCCGGCTGCAAGGCTTCTTCGCGGAACTGGAGTCCCTGTGCCAGCGGCTGGACTGCTCGGCTTCGCAGCTGATGATCGCCTGGACCACGCGGCCAGGCGGCGTCACCGTGGCGTTATGCGGCGCCCGCACACCGCAGCAGGCCATGCAGAATGCCGGCGCCGCCGCGCTGGAACTCTCGCCTGAAGACATTGCCGCCATCGACCAGGCGGCCGAGCGCCACCTGCAAACACTGGATTGAACAAGGAATCCCCATGCTGCACAGAAAAGAAGCGCGCCTGAACCGGCTGCTGAACGGCGGCCGTTGCCTGGATATCGCAGTCGACCACGGCGTCTGCAATGAACCCAGCTTCCTGCCCGGACTGGAGGACATGCCGGCCGTGATGGAACAACTGTCCGCCGCGCGCCCCGACGCCATCCAGCTGAACTACGGCCAGGCCGACCTGCTGCAACAACGTCCTGGCCGGGACAAGCCCGCGCTGGTCATGCGCCTGGACATGGGCAATCCCTACAACGCCACGACCCACCGCGTCATGTGGGCCGTGCTGCAGAACGAACAGGACCCGGTGCTGCCTGCCGTCCAGATGGACGCGGCCTGCGTGGTGGTCAACTTGTTCATGCTGCCGGACGAGCCCGACTTGTTCCGCCAGTGCGTCGCCAATATCGCGCGAGTGCGCGCGGACTGCGACCGCTACGGCATGCCGCTGATGATCGAGCCCCTGGTCATGGCGCCGCACTCCGCGCGCGGCGGCTACATGGTCGATGGCGACGCCGAGAAAATCGTCACGCTGGTCAGGCTGGCGCGCGAAATGGGCGCCGATATCGTCAAGGCCGACCCCACGACCGCCACGCGCGATTTTCACCGCGTGGTGCAGGCGGCGCGCTGCCCGGTGCTGGTGCGCGGCGGCGGCCGGGAGGATCTGCGCCAGGTCTTCGAGCGGTCGCGCGAATTGCTCGATGAAGGCGCCGTGGGGCTGGTGTACGGCCGCAATGTCTACCAGCATGCCGATCCGTCGTCCGTGGTGCGGGCGCTGATGGCCATGATCCATGACAGCGCAAGCGCCAGGCAGGCGTGGGACCTGTATGAGGCAGGAGGCCGATAGGGGTGAGGCTTCCTGGCCGAAATCCCTGATATCCAAGCCAGCTCCTAATGCTCTTCCTTGGCATGATTGACCGTGTACTTGGGAATGGCGACGGTCAGGTCCTCCTCTGCCACGACCGCCTGACAGCTTAGGCGGGACTGCGCTTCCAGCCCCCAGGCCCGGTCGAGCAGGTCGTCCTCGGACTCATTCGCTTCGTTCAAGGAATCGAAACCCTTGCGCACGATGCAGTGGCAGGTGGTGCAGGCGGCACTCATGTCGCATGCATGTTCTATTTCAATGCCGTTGGCCAGCAAGGCCGCGCAGATCGTGGTGCCGGCCCGCACCTCCAGTTCGGCGCCTTCGGGCGCCAGCTCGGCGTGCGGGAGTACGGTGATTTTTGGCATATCTGATTCCTGGCGATCAGCAAGCTGATGCGGGTTCATCCGGTGTGCCGGCGCGACGGCGTCGCAGGACGGCGCCGGTGCGGGCGGCGGGTTCCTGCTCTTTGTCGTCCGGTTGCTCAAGCGTGTGCAGGATGGGGCAGTTGGGCCGGTCATCGCCCGCGCAACAGCGGATCAGCGCCTTGAGCGTATCTGCCATCTGCCGCATGCTTTCGATGCGCCGGTCCAGTTCGGCCAGGTGTTCCTGGGCCACGTGCTTGACGTCCGAGCTTTGGCGCGACTGGTCATGCCACAGGCCCAGCAGATCCTTGGTCTCGGCGACCGAGAAGCCCAGATTGCGGGCGCGGCGGATGAAGTGCAGCCGGTGAACATCGATCCGGCTGTAGGCGCGGTAGCCGGAAGAGTTCCGCTGCGCCGCGGGTATCAGGCCGATCTGCTCGTAGTAGCGGATCATTTTTGCCGACACCTTGGATGTCTTGGATGCTTCGCCGATGTTCATGGATGTCTCCTTGCTCAAAGGAAAGGGTGGTGACGTGAGGGAAGCCTAAAGCTTTCCAACATGGGAAGGTCAAGCGTGTCAGCGGCCGCGGGGTGTCTGGGCGGGCGAGTTATGGTGGCGTGAAGAAAACGTCGGCGTGCATGTCCTGAATGCTCAACCCGCGCTCGGATGCCAGAGCCATCGCAGCTTCCACCATCGCCGGAGGACCGGCGACATAGACTTTCCAGCTCTTCAGGTCCGCCAGGTCTGCGCTGACGGCTTGCGTGACGTGGCCGCTCCGGTATGGCGTAGCTTGAGCCTCGGACAGTACCGGCACAAAACTCAGGTTGGCGTGGCGGCGCGCCAACGCCTCGAAATGTCGAACGAAGTAAAGATCCCGCTCCATGCGTGCGCCGAAGTAGACATGAATCGGCTGCCTCATGCCGTGCGCGAGCGCGGTTTCGACGATCGAATGGATGGGAGCCAATCCCGATCCTCCCGCGATGCAAAGCATCGGTCCGGGATGCTGTTCGCGCAGATGCGAGGAGCCGAGCGGCACACGCAGAGCGACGCGGTCGCCAGGCTGTAGCGTGGTGTGGACATAGCCCGACGTGACCCCGTTTGGAACGCGGCGGATGTGGAACTCCAGTTCGGGATCGCCCGGCCTGTTGGCCATCGAGTAGCTGCGCGCCGGCGACGGCCCGAACCGGATGTCGGCATATTGCCCGGCGGCGAACGCCAACGAGCCCGTTGCGTCAGGCCGGATCCTGATGCGCCTGATGTCGTGGGTCAGCTCGTCCATGGAAACGACGGTCCCTTCGATATTCTGGATGGGCGCCGCGGCTGCCTCGTCGTCGTCCCCAAGCCAGGCCACGGCCACATCGGCCTTCGGAACCGCGCGGCACGCCAGGATGAAGCCGCAGCGTTTTTCTTCTTCCGTCAACGCGTAGCGCGAGTGCGGCAGCATTTCCACTTCACCTTCGATCAGGCGCGATTTGCAGCTGCCGCAGCGGCCGGAACGGCAGCCGTGCGGATAGGCAACGCCATTTTGCAGCGCTGCTTCGAGTATGGTCTGGCCGTCCGGAACCGGCAGCCGGGTTCGCGCTTGCCGGATATCCAGTGTCTTGCTGCTCATTTCGAGGCTCCCTCAATGAGCGCAGCCGTTATCGCAGGCCTCGCCGTGTGGGATTGATGCTCATCGCGAGAGCGGTTCTGCATGGTTGCTCCAATGACTTCAGATTGGTGTGGGCGGCATCGAGATGCCCTTCGCCTTTCAGGTGGCGGGCCAAATCTATTGCTTCCAACGATTGCAAGGTCAATGGCCCGCGGAATCCGCCAGCGCATGCTTGACCTTCCTGTCGTTGGAATGCCTAGCCTTGCCGAAATCCTGCAGAGCGCTTCGGAAGGGCCGAAGCCCTGCTGTACAGAAGGGGCATGTCGATGCGTCGAAAATTCAGAATTGCTGTCGCGGCGGGAGCCATCGCGGCGGCCGGAACCATTGCGTGGGCGGCCGGCGAGTCGTCCGGAGATGAGAGCAAACCGCCGCCTTCCGCGGCCGCGCCGATGGCGCCGCAGGTGCCGGTTGCCGAGGTGATCCAGCGCGTCATCGCGCCAGCGACCGACTTCACGGGATACCTGGCGGCTCCGGAGACGGTTGAGCTGCGGTCGCGCGTCAGCGGCGCGGTCGATGCCGTCAGCGTTCCCGAGGGCAGCCTGGTGCGCAAAGGGCAACAGCTGTTCCAGATCGATCCGCGGCCATTCCAGGTTGCGCTCGACACGGCCACGGCGCAGCTGCGCCAGGCCGAGGCGCTGGCCAGCCAGGCCCAGGCCGACTTCGACCGCGCTCAGCGGCTGGTGGCCAGCGGCGCTGTGTCGCGCAAGACCTACGACGACGCCGTGTCTGCGCGCAACGCCCGTCAGGCGGAGATCCTGGTGGCCAAGGCCGCCGTGGCCGCTGCGCGGCTCGACCTGTCCTACGCACGCATCACGGCACCGATATCCGGGCGCGTGGACCGGATCATGGTGACCGAAGGCAACCTGGTCAACGGCGGGGCGGCGGGCGTGGCCAACCTGCTGACCACGATCGTGTCGATCGACCCCGTGCACGTGTACTTCGACATAGATGAAGCGACCTACCTCAATGCCGTGAGACTGGCCCGGCCCGACTCCCGCGGCGGCCAGGCGTCCCTGCCGGTCGCCGTGGCGTTGACGACGGACCGGGGCTTTCCCCACCAGGGCACGCTCGACTTCGTGGCCAACCAGGTCGACCGCGGCACAGGCACGATCCGCGCCCGCGCCGTCGTGGCGAATCCCGATGGCTTGCTGGCTCCGGGGTTGTTTGCGCGCGCCAGGCTGACTACCGGCGCCGAGCGCGCGGCCATTCTGGTCGATGACCTGGCGGTAGGCACGGACCAGGGGAAGAACTACGTCCTGGTCGTGGGTCCTGACAATCAGGCGCAGTACCGCGCGGTGGAACTGGGCCAGATGGCGGAAGGCCTGCGCATCATCAACACCGGCTTGCAGGCCGGAGAGAAGATCATCATCAAAGGGTTGGTGCGTCCCGGCATGAGCGTCACGCCGCGCATGGTGCCCATGCAGCAGGTAGCCGCCGCGGAGGTCCGCCCATGAAGTTTCCTCACTTCTTCATTGCCAGGCCGATCTTCGCCATTGTCCTGTCGCTGCTGATGCTGTTGGCGGGCGGCATCGCGTTCTGGCAGCTGCCGCTGAGCGAATACCCTGCCGTCACGCCGCCCACGGTACAGGTGACGGCGAGCTATCCCGGCGCCAATCCGGAAGTGATCGCGGATACCGTGGCGGCCCCGCTGGAACAGGTGATCAACGGCGTGGAAGGCATGTTGTACATGAGTTCCCAGATGGCGGTCGACGGCCAGATGGTGCTCACCATCGCGTTCAAGCAGGGAACGGACCCGGACATGGCGCAGATCCAGGTGCAGAACCGGGTCTCGCGCGCCTTGCCGCGCTTGCCGCAGGAAGTGCAGCGTATCGGGGTGGTCACGCAGAAGACCTCGCCCGACGTGTTGATGGTGGTGCACCTCGTTTCGCCGGAAAAGCGCTACGACTCGCTCTACTTGTCGAACTTCGCCATCCGGCAGGTGCGCGACGAACTCGCGCGCCTGCCCGGCGTCGGCGACGTCCTGGTCTGGGGCGCCGGGGAGTACTCCATGCGCGTCTGGCTGGACCCCACCAGCGTCGCCGCGCGCGGCCTGACCGCCAGCGACGTGGTCGCGGCCCTGCGGGAGCAGAACGTGCAGGTCGCCGCGGGGGCAGTGGGCCAGCAGCCGGATACCTCGGCGGCCTATCAGGTGACTGTCAACACGCTGGGGCGCCTGACAAGCGCGGAACAGTTCGGCGACATCGTCGTGAAGACGGGCGCCGATGGCCAGGTCACCCGGCTGCGCGACGTTGCCCGCGTTTCGTTGGGCGCGGATGCCTACACCTTGCGTAGCCTGATCAATGGCGAATCGGCGCCCGCCCTGCAGATCATCCAGAGTCCCGGCGCCAACGCCATCGACGTCTCCAATGCGGTCCGAGCCAGGATGCAGGAGCTGCAGCAAGGCTTCCCGCAGGATGTGGAGTACCGCATCGCCTATGACCCCACCGTCTTCGTGCGCGCCTCGCTGCAATCGGTGGCGGTCACGCTGCTGGAGGCCATCCTCCTGGTCGTGATCGTGGTGGTGCTGTTCCTGCAGACCTGGCGCGCCTCCATCATTCCCCTGGTGGCCGTGCCTGTGTCGCTGGTGGGTACCTTCGCGCTGATGCACATGTTCGGCTTTTCGCTCAACACGCTGTCGCTGTTCGGCCTGGTGCTGTCGATCGGCATCGTGGTGGACGACGCCATCGTGGTGGTCGAAAACGTCGAGCGGCATATGGCCCTGGGCGAATCCCCCCGGCAGGCCGCGATCAAGGCCATGGATGAGGTGACCGGGCCCATCATCGCGATCACCTCGGTGCTGGCGGCAGTCTTCATCCCCTCGGCTTTCCTGTCCGGGTTGCAAGGCGAGTTCTATCGCCAGTTTGCGCTGACCATCGCCATCTCGACCATACTCTCCGCCATCAATTCCCTCACCCTGTCGCCCGCGCTTGCGGCCATCCTGCTCAAACCGCATCAGGACTCGGCCAAGGCCGACTGGCTCACGCGCCTCATGGGTAAGACCTTGGGCGGGTTTTTCCGGCGTTTCAATGTCTTCTTCGACAGCGCCTCGAATGGGTACGTGGGGACGGTGCGCCGGGCGGTGCGTGGCAGCGCCGTCGTGCTGCTGCTGTACGTCGGCTTCGTCGGCCTGACCTGGCTGGGCTTTCACCAGGTGCCGAACGGTTTCGTGCCGGCCCAGGACAAATACTTCCTGGTGGGTATCGCCCAGTTGCCTAGCGGCGCCTCGCTTGACCGCACAGAAGCGGTCGTGAAGCAGATGTCCGAGATCGCGCTGGCCGAACCCGGCGTGGAGAGCGTGGTTGCCTTCCCCGGGCTTTCGGTCAACGGTCCGGTGAACGTGCCGAACTCGGCGCTGATGTTCGCCATGCTCAAACCCTTCGATGAACGCCAGGATCCTTCGCTTTCCGCCAACGCCATCGCAGGAAAGCTGATGGGCAAGTTCAGCCAGATTCCGGACGGGTTCGTTGGCATCTTCCCGCCGCCTCCCGTGCCAGGCCTGGGAGCCATGGGCGGTTTCAAGCTGCAGATCGAGGACCGCGCCGGATTGGGGTTCGAGGCGCTGGCGCAGGCGCAGGGCCAGATCATGGCCCGGGCCATGCAGGCTCCCGAACTGGCGAACATGCTGGCCAGTTTCCAGACCAACGCGCCGCAGTTGCGGGTGGACATCGATCGCGTGAAGGCCAAGTCCCTGGGGGTGTCGCTGACGGACGTGTTCGAGACCCTGCAAATCAATCTGGGATCGCTCTACGTTAACGACTTCAATCGCTTCGGACGCACCTATCGGGTCATGGCGCAGGCCGACGCGCCGTTCCGCATGCAGGCCGGCGACATCGGGATGCTCAAGGTGCGCAACGGCAGCGGCGAAATGATTCCCCTGAGCGCGTTTGTGACGCTGACGCGCGGGTCCGGCCCGGACAGGGTCATCCGCTACAACGGCTTTCCGTCGGCGGACATCAGCGGCGGTCCCGCGCCGGGATATTCCTCGGGGCAGGCGACCGATGCGATAGAGCGCATCGTGCGTGAGACGCTGCCCGAGGGCATGACCTATGCGTGGACGGACCTCGTCTACCAGGAGAAGCAGGCCGGCAATTCTGCGCTGTACATCTTCCCCCTGGCGGTGCTGCTGGCTTTCCTCATTCTTGCCGCCCAGTACAACAGCTGGTCGCTGCCGTTCGCCGTGCTGCTCATCGCGCCCATGGCCTTGCTCTCGGCGATAGGCGGCGTCTGGCTGTCCGGCGGGGATAACAACATCTTCACGCAGATCGGCTTCGTGGTGCTGGTGGGTCTGGCGGCCAAGAATGCCATCCTGATCGTGGAGTTCGCCCGCAGCAAGGAAGACCAAGGGGCCGATCCGCTGGCGGCGGTCCTGGAGGCGGCCCGTCTGCGCCTGCGCCCGATTCTGATGACTTCGTTCGCCTTCATCGCCGGCGTGGTGCCGCTGGTGCTTGCCACGGGGGCCGGTGCGGAGATGCGCCATGCCATGGGTATCGCCGTGTTCGCGGGGATGGTGGGCGTGACCCTGTTCGGCTTGCTGCTCACGCCGGTGTTCTACGTCGTGGTGCGCAAGCTGGCGCTGCGCCGGGAAGCCCGCCGGGCTGCAACCCGTTCGGACAGGCAGCACGCATGATGGCCAGGAGGAATATCGACATGAAGTACCGCTACACCCGCTCCCGGCTCGGCTTTACGCTCGCGCCGCTCACGCTTGCGGCCGCCTTGAGCGGTTGCTCCCTGGCGCCGAAGTACGAACGCCCCGCGGCCCCCATAGCCGCGACCTATTCTTCGGATGCCCCGGATACGCAGCAAAAGCCCGATGAGACCGTCGCAGCCGACATCGGATGGCGCGATTTCTTCCGTGATCCGCTCTTGCAGCAATTGATGGAAATCTCGCTGAACAACAACCGGGATATGCGCCGCGCCGCGCTCAACGTCGAAGCGGCCCAGGCGCTGTACCGGATCCAGCGCGCCGCGATGCTGCCGAACCTGAGCGTCGCGGCCGGCGGCGCATCCGAGCGCATTCCGGGCGACCTCGGCGCCGCGCGGGACGGCCAGGTCGCGAAGCGCTATGACGTGGCCGGCGTGACGACCGCCTGGGAACTGGATCTGTGGGGCCGCATCCGCAGCCTCAGCGACCAGGCCTTGGCCTCGTATCTGGCGCTCGAGGAGAACCGGATCGCCACCCAGCTGAGCCTGGTGGCCGAAGTGGCCAATGCCTACCTGACGCTGCGCGCGGACCAGGAGCTGTTGCGGCTGACGGAAGACACCCTGGCCACGCAGAAGCGCTCGTACGATCTGACGGCCAACCTGGCCGCGGCCGGCCACTCGACGCAGCTCGACCTGCGCCTGGCGGAGATCGCGTTGCGCAACGCAGAAGCCAGCCGCTCCGCCTACACGCGGCAAGTGTCCAGGGACCGCAACGCCCTGGTGCTGCTGCTCGGGCAGCCGCTGACGTCCGCGCTGTCCAGCCAGCTGGACGCAGCGACGACGCTGCCGGACGGCATCGTTCCGTCGGATCTGCCGGCGGGACTGCCCTCCGATCTGCTGGTCCGCCGGCCCGACATACGCGCGGCGGAGCAGATGCTGCGCGGCGCGAATGCCAATATCGGCGCGGCGCGCGCCGCCTTTCTGCCGGCGATCAGCCTGACGGGCTCGACGGGAACCGCCAGCGCCTCCCTGGACGGCTTGTTCGATTCCGGGTCGCGGGCCTGGGCATTCCTGCCGCAGATCACGTTGCCCATCTTCCGGGGAGGCGCCTTGCTGGCCAATCTGGACGTGGCGCACGTAAAGAAGCGCCTGGAGATCGTCAACTACGAGCAGGCCATTCAGGTGGCATTCCGCGAGGTGGCCGATGGATTGGCCGGCAAGCGCACGCTCGACGACCAGATCCGTTCGGAGCAGTTGGCCGTGGCGGCCAGCCGCAGCGCGTACGAACTGGCGGAGCTGCGATTCCAGGAAGGCATGGACGACTATCTCACCTTGCTCGAGGCCTATCGCTCGCTATACGGCGCGGAGCAGATCCTGATCCGTACCCGCCTGACGCGCTTGAACAACCTGATCGACCTGTACAAGGCGTTGGGAGGCGGGTGGTCCGAGCATACGGTGCTGGCCCCTGCCGGGGCATAGGGACCCGCCAATTGCGTGCAGCCCGGGGGGGAATGTTGCCAACCCCCCGGGCCTTGCCGGCCGCTTTGGCGCGGCGGCGCGCAAGGTTGCTGCGCGATGGCCTGGCCGTGGTGCCGGCTATACAGCCTGTTTCCAGGCGCGCAACTTCGACAAGGCGTTGGCGTAGGCCACGCCCGTGAAGATCTGGAGCTGGCCGCCGAGGGTTTCGGCTCTCTCACCGGAGGGCGCGAAGAGCGCGGCGTCCGAATGACGGGCTACGCAACCGACCACGCGCTCCTGCCCGAGCCTGGTCAGCTCGTGCAGGTTGTGAAGCGTGCTGCCGGTGAAATTGCGCCTGAACGGGTGAGTCAGGCGGCCGACCCTGTCCAGTATTGCCTCGCGGCTGTAGTACGGGGCGCCAGCGCCTCTCGTCCCCGCCGCGGCGAGCTGCAGGATCATCGTGTTCCAAAGCATCACGTCGATCAGCACCGTTGCGGCATCGATGCGCAGGCGATGAGCGTGCCCCACCTCCGCCGTCTTGCGGTAAAGGCTTGCGCGTATGGTGGCCGCTTCTATGCGGAACTGTCTGTGCCGGTTGCAGATATTGTGCAGGAGCTCTTGCCTGGATGCGGGCAGTTTCATCGGAATCCTTCCACCAAGTCGTTGCAAATGGGGCCGTCGGCTTGAGCCCGACGCGTCAGCACGCCGCGGGCACGGTGCTGGCCGCAAGCGCGTGAGCATGGAGCCGGTCCGCCTGAGCCACGGCGGAAATCCTGAGGTTTTCCACCGTTGGAAGGTCAAGGCCGTCGGAAAGTTGCGCAGCGTCTGTCGAATCCACCCAATAAGACTTAAAATCCGCACACGTTTCGATCCGCGCCTGCGCAAGCGGCAGGTCCCTCGCACGTAACATCCCAAGCCATTGCAGCCCGTCATCGGCCAGACTTCCGCCTCCACGCCGCCAAGTTCGTCCTATGCCGCCCGCATCCATCAGGTGCAGGTCGACGCATTGCGCCGAAGCTTTCCGTTCGCCCTGGCCGGGTCGCTGATCAGCGCCTGTTTTTCCGCGTTTGCCTTGGTCGGCGTGCTACCCCTGCACGAGATCCTGTTGTGGCTGGGCGCCACGCTGATAGTGGGCGTGCTGCGCTGGGCCGCGGTGGTGGCGTACGACCGCCATCGCGCCGATCCGCCGGCGGCGCAGCGTTGGGTGCGCCGCATGCTGGCCGGCAATCTGTGTTCCGGCATCCTGTGGGGATTGCCCCTGGCCTATTGGACGTTTTTTGTCCCGCTGGAGTACCAGCTGTTCTTCATCGTCATCCTGTTCGGACTGGGCACGGGCGCCATCTATTCGAACTACATGATGCTGCCGGTGATGTACGCGTTCGAGGTGCCGGCTTTCGCGCCGATGTTCATCGCGCTGGCGGCGCAGCCTTCCGCCATCCATCTGGCGCTGGTGACGGGCGGCCTCGCCTACCTGATCGCGACCCTGGCCTTCATCCATCGCATGAACCGCACCCACCTGGATGCGTTGCGGCTGGGCTATGAGAACCTGGCGCTGCTGGAACAGGTGCGCCAGGAGAAGATAGCCGCCGAACGCAGCGATCTGGAGAAGTCCCGCTTTCTGGCGGCGGCCAGCCACGACCTGCGCCAGCCCGTGCACGCGGTGAACCTGTTCCTGGGGCTGCTGGCTAACGAACCCTTGTCGCGGCACGGACGCTATCTGGTCGACAACATCACCAGCGCGTTGTCCGCGATGGGCCATCTGTTCGACGCCTTGCTGAATCTGTCGCGTCTGGACGCCGGCGTCATCGAGCCTCGGTTCGAGACGTTCAGGATGCAGCCGTTGCTGGACCAGCTGAAGGCCGAGTATGCGCCGCAGGCCGGAGAGAAAGGCATACGGTTGCGCGTGCGTCCGTGCGCGGCCAGCGTGCGCTCGGATCCCGTGCTGCTGGAACGCATGCTGCGCAATCTGATCAGCAACGCTATCGTGCACTCCGACAGCGGGCGCGTTCTGGTGGGGTGCCGCCGAGCCGGGGATCGCTTGCGCATCGAGGTCTGGGACAACGGCCCGGGGATTCCGCAGGCCGAACAGGAACGGGTCTTCTGGGAGTTCCATCAACTGGCCAATCCCGAGCGCGACCGCAGCAAGGGCCTGGGGCTGGGCCTGGCCATCGTGCGCCGCACCGCCCGGCTGCTGAGCCACGAACTGGCGCTGCGTTCGGAAGAAGGCCGCAGCACGGTGTTCACGGTCACGGTGCCGGCCTCGGGTCCCGCCGCGGCAGGCCTGTCCGTCGGCGATGCTTGCGTGAGGCTGCGTCAAGGGCTCGCATCCGAAGACAGCCTGCGCGGCAAGCTGGCGCTGCTGGTGGACGACGACGCGCAGAACCTGGCCGGCCTGTCCATGCTGTTCGAAAGCTGGGGCTGCCGCGTCATCGCCGCGACCAGCGGCAATGCGCTGTTCGAGCGCGTGCTGCCGCTGGCCGAGCGTCCTGCCTTGATCATCACGGATTACCGGCTGCGCGAGCACGAGACTGGCATCCACGTGATCGAAAGGCTGCGCGAGGAATACAACGATCCCGATCTGCCCGCCTTGCTGGTCAGCGGCGACACCGACCCGGCGCGGCTGACCGAGGCCGCCGCCCGCGGCGTTCCGCTCTTGCACAAGCCCGTGCAGGTCCAGGCCCTGCGCGAACACGTCACTAGCCTGCTGCACGCCAAAGAGGCAGCGTCCCTTACCGGAGATGCCGAATGACGGCAGTGTTATTGGTTGACGACCACGCCATGTTTCGCGAAGCGCTGGTCATGGCGCTGGGCCAGGCCGTGCCCGGCCTGACGATCCACCCCGCGGCCGGCGGCCAGGAGGCGCTGGGGGTGTTGGAGCGGCATGCGGCGATCCAGCACGTCATCATGGATTTCTATTTGCCGGACATGGCCGGGGCCGACCTGCTCAAGCGCTTGCGTCAGCGCCGCGCGCAGTTGCGCATCCTGGTGCTATCGGCCTCGCAGGATCCCGAGGACATGCGCCGTGCGCTCGAGGCAGGCGCGCAGGGCTTCCTGAACAAGTCCGCCAGCTGCCAGGAGCTGGCCGCCGCGCTGGAAGCCGTCAGCGAGGCGGCGCCACCGCGGCGCAGCGCGTCGTCGACGTTGTCCACGGGCGGTCAGGATGAGGCGGCCTTGCTGCGTGCCTTGACGCCACGACAGAGCGAAGTGTTGAGCCTGATGTGCGATGGGCTGCGCAACAAGGAAATCTCGGAGCGGCTGAACATGACCGAGAAGACCGTCAAGACGCATGTGTCGGCCATCCTGGGCACCCTGGGCGTGCTCAATCGTACGCAGGCGACGCTAGTGGCGCGGCGCGGCGGCGTGTTCGGGAAGCCGGTTTAGGCGGCTTCCCGCTGTCGCTGGCCACTTTGCCGGCCACGAGCGAGATCTCGCGTCCGGCGGCCGCAATCGTGTCGGGCCGGTGCGCCACGATCACCCGCGTCATGTCGAGCCTGGCGATCGCCGTATTGACGATCCGTTCGCGTTCAAGGTCCAGATGGCTGGTGGCCTCGTCCAGAAACAGGATGGCGGGCTGCTTGTACAACGCCCGCGCCAGCAGCACGCGCTGCTTCTGGCCGCCGGACAACACCGTGCCCATGTCTCCCACCAGCGTGTTGTAGCCCATGGGCATGGCGCAGATGTCGTCGTGGATCGCGGCGATCGCGGCGCAACGGCTGGCGCGGTCGGGATCGTGCTGCGGATCGAAGAAGCTGATGTTCTCGCCGATGGACCCGGCGAACAGGACGTCGTCCTGCAGTACCGTGCCGGCGATCCGGCGCAAGGACGCCGCTCCCGCTCCCCGCGCCGGCACGCCGTCGATCAGCACTTCGCCATCGGTCGGGGGCAGGACACCAAGCAGGATATTGATCAACGTGGTTTTGCCGCCGCCGGAAGGGCCTGTGATCGCGACCGATTCGCCCGGCTCGATCCTGAAGCTGACATCGTCCAACACATACGGCTCCTGCGGCCCGTAGCGGAAGCGCAGATTGCGGACCTCGATCGCGGGCGAACGCGTTGGCGCATCCTGCGCGCGCGGCATGGCGTCGGCGGGCTCAGCAGCTTCGCGCACGATATCGGCCAGGCGCTCGCCTTGCAGCCGCAGCATCTTCACCTCCACCAGCTTGTCGAGCAGGGCCGCCACGCGCTGGTCGAACAAGGTCTTGTAGACGATGAACGCCAGCAGCGCGCCCACCGTGAACTGGCCGTCCAGCACCAGCCTCGCGCCCAGCCAGAGTATCGCGATGGAGGACAGGCCGAACAGCAGGCCATTGAAGGTGCGGAAGAACAGCGTCCACTTCTGCACGCGCAGGTCCGCGTTGATCTCGTTCACCAGCAGCGACAGCCAGCGGGAACGCCGGTCGTCCTGGTGCTGGAACAGCTTGATCGCCTTGACGCCCCGCACGGTTTCCAGGAAATGCGATTGCTCCTTGGCGGCGTGCACGATGTGTTCTTCGGTGGCGTAGTGCAGCGGCGCATAGCCGGACCAGCGGGCCAATCCATACAGCGCCATGGCGCCCACCGCGATCCATGCCAGGGGCGGGCTGTACAGGAACATCAGCACCAGCGTGATCAGCATGACCAGGCCGTCCAGCACCGCCTCCAGGAACGAGGTCGTCACGGTGCGCTGTATGGCGTCGATGGCGCCGAAGCGCGACACCACATCGCCCAGATGCCGCTTCTCGAAATAGGCCACCGGCAAGCGCAGCAGATGCGTGAAGACGTTGGTGCGCCATTGCAGGTTCAGCGTGGTGCCCATGACCATCAGCATCCAGCTGCGCGCCACCGAGGTCAGCTGCTTCATGACCATCATCAGCCCGAACGCCAGCGCCAGCGTGGTCAGCAGATCGCGGTCGCCGGTATTCAGCACATGGTCCACCACCCACTGCAGGAAGAACGGCTGGACCACGGTGAGGATTTCCAGCGCCAGCGCCAGCAGCAGCACCTGCGAGAACGCGCCGCCCAGGCCGGAAACCCTACCGGTCAGCTCGCGCAGCCGCACGCGCCTGTTATCACGGGCCTCCTGGAAATCGGGCGTGGGCCATAGTTCCAGCGCGACGCCCGTGAACGACGCGGACAGCTCGCCGATGGAGCATTTGCGCGTGCCGGAGGCGGGATCGATCAGCGTGGCCGAGCGCCCGTTGATGGCCGTCAGCACCACGAAGTGATTGAATTCCCAATGCAGGATGCAGGGCAGTTTCAGCTTGCCCAAGGCGCCCAGGCTGACCTTGACCGGCCGCGACGCCAGGCCCAGTTGGCTGGCGACGTGGATCAAGGTGGCCAGCGTCGCGCCCTTGAGCGACACGGGAAAACGGCCGCGCAGGGTGGCGAGGCTTTGCTGGTGGCCGTGATAGCCCGCGATCATGCCCACGCAGGCGAGGCCGCATTCTGCGGCTTCGGTCTGCAGCAGCCTGGGCACGCGCCGTTTGACCCCCAGCGTCAGGCGTTCGAGCATGTTCATAGTTTCCCCGACAGCCGGTAGGCGGGATCGAACGCCCATTGGTACAGGCGGCGCGTCTGCTGCAGGATGTCCGCCTCCAGCCGCATGCCGGGCCGCAGCGTCAGCGTCTGGCCCTGCGGCCCGCGCGCGGGAGTGTCCAGCGACACCGTGATCCGGTACAGGTCCTCCTGGGCATCGCCGTTCGCGGCGGCTTCATTCAATTGCCATTCGGGCAAGGCGCTGCGCGTCACGGTCTGGACGACGCCGGCCTGCTGCCCGAAGGTTTGGTACGGGTAGGCCGCGTAGCGCATGAGCACCCGGTCGCCGGGCGCGACGAAGCCCACCGCGCGGCTGGGCGCCAGCAGTTCGGCCTGCAGGCGGGCGCCGTCGGGCACGATGGTGGCCAGCGGCCGCTTGTTGTCCACGGCCTGGCCCGCGGCGGCGCTCACGGCGGTGGCGACGCCCGCCTGCGGTGCGGAGATGACGACGCGGCGCCTGGCTTCGCTGCGGCTGAGGTCCACGGCAATGTCGGCCATGTCCCGGTCCAGCTGTGCCAGCTGGTTTTGTTGCCGCAACGCCAGGTCCGCCTGCGCGGCCTGGCGGTTGGACAGGTCCATGGCCAGGCCGATGCGGTCGCGCAGCAGGGCTTGCAGCTGATTACGCTGTTCCAGCAGTTCGGCGCGCTTCTGGTCGGCCTCCTCGGCGGAAAGATAGCCTTTTTCCATCAGGCCGTGATAGCGGCGCGCGCTGTCTTCGGCTAATTTTATGCGGGCGCGCTGCCCCTCGATCTGGCTGTCCATGGCGGCCAGCTGCGCCTTCAGGCTGGCGATCGCCGTGGCCTGGGTGTCGTGCTCGCCCTGCTGCAGCAATAGCGTCTTCTGGCGCGCCAGCCGCAGGCTTTCTTCGCGCTGCCGGATCTGGCCGCTGATCGCCTCCTGGGTTTCACCCAGGGCGCTTTGCTGATCGCCTGACACCACGTAGAGCACCTCGCCCGCGGCGACATGCTGGCCTTCCTGGACCCGGCGTTCGAGCACGACGCCGGCCTGCGGCACGTAAAGCTTGATCAGTCCGGTGTCGGGGGCCAGCTGGCCGCTCACGGTCGCGCGCTTGGTGTACGAGCCGAACGCAAGAAACAGGCAGACGGCCAGCACGAAACCCGCCAGCACGGCGGTGACCAGTGCGAACGACACTGGCCGGATCAGGACGATATCGCCCAGCCCGACGGAGCGTTGCGCGGCAAGCGCCTGTTTGCGATAGAGCGACACGGCTTCGGAGGCAGCCCAGGAAAGCGTGGTGGGTATAAGCTGGCCGGCATGGCGGAAAAAAACCGCGGCGGACGCGCCGCCGTGCCACGAAATCGGATGCCAGTCGCGGCATCCGTCCGATGCGGCCAGGATCCTTACTGACTATCGCGGCGTGTAAAGCGTCTTGCCGGCACCCAAGCTGTTTTTCTGGGGCGCAAAGGTGATGTTGAGACGGTTCGGTCCCCAGCCGCCGCTGACCGCCTGGATTTCCTCGGCGCTCAAGGGTCTGATCTGTTGTTCCGCGTTGTGCTGCTGATCGGGCTGTTCAGTTTTTTCCATCTCTATCTCCTGCTGCATGCTGACGAAGGAAGCCGCGCCAGCGTCGGCCGAGCATCGCCCGAAACGAGGCGCCCGCCGCGATGCGCTGCAAGACGGGAAACCAGGCTCCCAAACACTGGCGTGCTCGGGGCGGACAGTAGCAGCACACCAGTGCAGGCGCATCGGTCTTTAGTCGTAGGGACGGAAATTCGGCATCCTGGCCGGCGCGGAGATCGTTCGCGAGCCTACGACCAAAGACCGATTCGGCGCTGCGAGTCCACTGCTACTGTCCGCGTCGAGCCGTTCAACGGCCGGCGCGTCGGTGTTCCTGTCCGCGGGACCATGGGGCCGGCGCCGTCCGTCCGCTGACGCTCGGCCGACGCTGGCGCGGCTTGCTTCGCCAGCACACAGCAGGAGAAGGACATGAAGAAAACGGAGCAACCGAACCGGCAGCAGGCTGCCGGGGATCAGATCCGCCCCTTGAGCGCCGAGGAAATCCAGGCGGTCAGCGGCGGCGCAAACGGCAAGAAACCGGGGATTCCTGGGCCGCAAGGCGGGCGCGCAAGTTCCACGTCCGCGACCAAGGCAAGCTTCTATCGTTGAACGCGGGATCAGGCGGCATGGTTCCCAGCCATGCCGCTCTGAAGCCATAATCCAGAGACAACTGGACCGGCGGCGGCCATGTGCGCCATTCGACCCTGGCGGTGTCCGTGCCGGTCCGCTGGGACGAACTGGATGGGCTGAAAGGGTCGGCGCAATGGACCATCGCCAATATCCACACCCGCCTGGATGCGGGAAACGAGCCCTGGGACGGCTACGCGCCCCAGGCGATCGGCCGGGCCATGAAGCAGTTCGGGGTCGAGACGCGATCCTGAACCCAAGCCGGGCCGTCCGCGCACGCTGACAATTGTTGTCGCCGAGGCAACATCATGGTCCCCTCTGCGGGCCTACTGCCGGTTTGCGGGCAGACCTACGATTTGGGCGTCGTTCAACCCATCGAAGGAGTCACCATGAGTCAACGTCTGAATGCCTACGCGCAATCGCCCGAACTGTTCAAGAAATTCGTCGAGTTCGGCATGCTCTTGAAGTCCGGGGCGATCGAGCAGCCGATCTTGCGCCTGGTCGAAATCCGCGCCTCGCAGATCAACGGCTGCGGCTTCTGCCTGGATATGCACGTGAAGGATGCCAAGATCCACGACGAGCGCGAACTGCGCCTGCACCACGTGGCGATCTGGCGCGAATCCGCCGAGTTTTCGCCGCGTGAGCGCGCCTGCCTGGCCTGGACCGAGGCGCTGACCACGCTGGGCGCGCAGGGCGTGCCGGACGAGATCTATGAACGCGTCCGCACGCAATTGTCCGAAAAGGAAATCTCGGACCTCAGCTTCGCCGTCATGGCGATCAATGGCTGGAACCGGCTGAACGTGGGCTTTCGCACCGTGCCGGGTTCGGCCGACAAGGCATACGGTCTGGACCGCGCCAAGTTCAACTAAGGAACGATCATGAAAATCCTGGTTATCGGCGGCACGGGCCTGATCGGCTCCAAGCTCGTCAACCTGCTGGTTGAGCGCGGCCATGAGGCAATTGCCGCGTCCCCCGCCACGGGCGTCAACACCATGACCGGCGAGGGCCTGGATGCCGCGCTCGTCGGCGTCGATACGGTAGTTGACGTCGCCAACTCGCCGTCGTTCGAAGACCGCGCCGTGCTGGAGTTCTTCCAGACCTCGGGGCGCAATCTACTGGCGGCAGAGGCGCGCGCCGGCGTGCGCCACCACGTTGCGCTGTCGGTGGTAGGCACGCAACGCCTGGCCGAAAGCGGCTACTTCCGCGGCAAGATCGCGCAGGAAGCACTGATCGTGGCGGCCGGCATTCCCTACACCATCGTGCACAGCACCCAGTTCTTCGAGTTCCTGGGCGGCATCGTGCAGTCGGGCGCCGAGGGCGCGCAGGTGCGGCTGTCGCCGGCCTACGTCCAGCCCATCGCGTCCGACGACGTGGCGCGGGCCATGGCCGATGCCACGCTGGCGCCGCCGGTGAACGGCATCGTGGAAATCGCCGGCCCCGAGCGGGTGCGCCTGGCCGAGCTGGTGCAGCGCTATATGGCCAAGATCGGCGACACGCGCAGCGTGCAGGCAGACCCCGGCGCGCGCTATTTCGGCGCGCTGCTCGACGACGATACGCTGGTTCCGGGAGCCGGCCCGCGCCTGGGCGAGATCGACTTCGAAACCTGGTTCAGCCGTTCGGGCGCAAGCAAGTAGCGGCGGGAACAAGGACTTTCATGAGCAAACTGCGGCCTCCTCCCCAGAGCCTCCTGGAAAAGTACCGAGGCGGGGACTTCCATCCCCTGTACACCACCAGCGTGACGGTGCGTGGCGGGGAGGCCGCGCATGGGCGGGCTTCCGGCATGGCCATTTCGGACGACGGCGAGCTGATCGTGGAACTGCGCCTGCCAGTGGAGCTGGGCGGCACGGGCGGGGGCACCAACCCCGAACAGCTATTCGCCGCCGGCTATGCGGCGTGCTTCCACGGTGCGCTCAGCATGCTGGCCGAACGCGCCGGCCTGGCCATTGCGGACGCTTCCGTGACGGCCACCATCTCGTTCGGCCGCGACCCCGTCGATGGCCTTTTTGCCCTGACCGCGGACGTCAACATCCACCTGCCCGGCGTGCCCAAGCCTATCGCCGAAGAGCTGGTGCGCAACACCGAACGCCTGTGTCCGTACGCCAAGATGGCCCAGGGCGGGATCCAGAGCGTGGTGGCCCTGACCCAATAGCGTTCAGGCCTGCTTCAACAGCACACTGTCGATGCTGTGAAGGTCCAGCGCGCGGATGCGTTCCGTCATGAAATCGATGAAGACCCGCATGCGCGCCGGCAGGTGCTGGCGGCTGAGAAAGCACAGATAGTGCCCCCGGTCGTCGGGGGCATGCTGCGGCAGGCAGGCGACCAGCGTGCCCGCGCGCAGGTGATCGCAGACCTGGTAGGCCGCCATCTGCGCGATGCCATGGCCGTCCAGCACCGCCTGCAGCACCAGGTCGGCATCGTTGAAGGTGAGCATGGCGGGTGGCGCGAACTTGCGCAGATGGCCGCCAACCTTGAACTCCCATTCGTACACGCGGCCCGACGCCAACAGGAAATTCACGCAGCTGTGGCCAGCGAGCTCCTCCACGTCCCGTGGCAGGCCGTGCCGGGCGGCGTAGTCGGGCGAGGCGCACAGCATCATCTGCATGGGGATGACTTTCTTGGCGATCACCTGGCTGTCTTCCATGCGGCCGTTGCGAAACGACACGTCGACGCGGTCCGTGGTGAAGTCGGTCGGGCCGTCATCCAACAGCAGCTCCACCGAGATGTTCGGATGGGCCTGGCGGAACTCCTTCAGCAGGGGCGCCACGACCTTGCGGCCGAAACCCACCGTGGAACAGACGCGCACCAGGCCGGAAGGCGGGCCCTCGCGCACGTCGCGCATATCGTCCAGGGCCTGGATGATCCGTTCCACGCCAGGATGGCATTGTTCATAGAAGCGCTGCCCCTCCGCGGTAAGCGAGGTGCTGCGCGTGGTGCGGACGAAGAGCCGCACGCCCAGCTGGTCTTCGAGCTTCTGCACGCTGCGGCTGACCGCCGAACGTCCTATGCCCAGCCGGTCGCCGGCCTTGGCGAAGTTGCCCTCGGCGGCGACGGCCAGGAAGGCCATGACGCCGGCATAGCTGGTGGCGAAGCTGTCGGCCAGGGAGTCCGGGCCGTTCGCGGAAGGGGTAACCGGGGAGGCAGGGATAGGGGTAGGCATGGTGGCAGCGCCGCAAGTTGGTTGATCCTACCCCCTAAGACGTTGCGCTGGACGGTTTTGTGACGTGCCCTTGAAAAAAAATGGCCACCCCGGGACGCAGGGCGCCCGGGACTGGCCTGGATAGGACAAGTATTCGTCCCTTATTGAACGGGAATCAGGGCGGGGGCTCCCTTTTTCTTGATCAGCACGACCACGAACTTGGCCGGCTTGGTCTGGCTGGCGTTGCGGCCCACCGTGTGGATATCGTCTGGCCCTTCGTAGAAGGTCTGGCCCGGGGTCAACGTCACTTCCTTGCCTCCCTTGACCTGCATGACGATGCTGCCCTCCAGCACGTAGACGAAGGCCGAGGCGTCGTGCCGATGCAGGGGATCGGCCGCCCCGGGCGGATAGTCGACGACGAGCATCACCGCATCCCGGCCGGGAATGTCGGGCAGGTCCTTGCTCATCACTTCAGTGACGATGGGATCAGCCGGCTTGCCGGCGGACGCCCCGTGGTGCGATGCGGCATGGGCGGGCTGGCCCAGCAGCGCGCCGGCAGCGATGAAAGACAACGCGAGTTTCGTGAGTGGGGGCATGACCTGTCCTGGTTGGAGTGGTGACAGGTCCATCGTAGAAGCGAGGGCGGCGCGGCGGTAGGTCCGCCCAAGGGACCACCATGTTGCCCGTCATGCACCAACGGCTGGCGCAGCCGGCCTCAGCGTTGCGCCAGGGCGGTGGCGATGCGCGCCAGCTTGTCCGGATTGCGCTGCACCAGGACCCGGGTCAGGCGCTTGCCGTCCGTTTCGTAGGACTGCACGGATTCGAGATGGCCGTCGATGAAACGCAGCAGCGTCCATTGCCCGTTTACCTGGACCACCTCGGTGCGCAGCGCGTCGCGGTAGCGGCGCTTGCCGGCGTAGAACAGCTGGGCCAGCCGCTTGCCGCCCACCAGGCTGGCAAAGGCGCTGACCTTGTCGCCGCCGTCGCCGATGAGCTCGGCGTCGTCGCTCAGCAGCGCATGCAGGCCGTGGAAGTCGCTGCGGTTCATCGCGTCGGCGAAGGCCTGCAGCAGCCGCTGCAGCGTGGCGCGCGGCACGGCCTCGCGCGGGGCGCCTTGGCGCAATTGCTGCCTGGCCCGCCGCACCAGCTGTCGCACCGCGGCCTGGGTCTTGTCCAGGGTCTGCGCGATGTCGTCGTAGTCGGCGTCGAACACGTCGCGCATCAGGAAGGCCGCGCGGGCATCCGGCGACAGGCGCTCCAGCATGAACAGAAACGCCACCGACACATCATCGGCCAATTCGTGGATCTGTTCGGGCGTGGACGGTGTTGCCATCAGCATCGGTTCCGGTAGCCAGACGCCCACGTAATTTTCCCGTTCGGCACGGGCGGCGCGCAGGCGGTCGATGGACAGGCGGGTGGTGACGGTGACGAGCCAGGCCTCGGGGTTCTCTACGGCGGCGTGGTCGGCGCCATGCCAGCGCAGCCATGCGTCCTGCACCACGTCTTCCGCTTCGGCTACCGAGCCCAACATGCGGTAGGCGATCGCGTAGAGGCGGGGACGATGGCGGTCGAACAGGGTCACGGAGCCGGTCATGGAGTGGGCCAACGCCAGGGGAAAGGGAAGCGGAAGGGCAGGGTATTTTGCCGCAGCAGCCCGGTCGGGACAAGTGTCGAAAGACATCTGGCAGGCAGCCTCGGGCGGGCGGCGTGCCGTGGGCGCCGCTGCTTACAGCACGATCAGCGAGGCCGGCAGGGCGGGCAGGTTGGCGCTGCCCGCCATCTGCTTCAGGTCCCTTTCTATCATCGCGCTCAGGCGGCTGATGGGCACATCGTTCGCGCTGCCTTCGAAGGGGTTCTCCGTGCTTTCGCCCACTTGCTCCAGCGAGGTGTAGATCCACGAGATGATCACGCTGAACGGCACCGCGAGCCACGCCATCTGGCCTTGCATGTAGCCGCCGATATCCTGGCCAAGCTGGGCGAACTGACCGGTCAGACCGAACGGCAGCGCCACGCAGAAGGAACGCACGAACAGGGTATTGATGATGGCGTACTGGCGCGGATACGGAAAATTCTTGATGCGCTCCGCCTGCCCCTGCAGATCGAGGAGTTCCCGGATGCGGTTGTTGAGTTCGGCGCATTCCGCTGCGGTGATGGCGCCTACTTCCAACAGGCCGCGGGCCGCCTGGCCCTGCATGGCGAGCAGCTGCGCGGCTTTGTCGTCGGTCTGCATCAACGCCACGATGTCCTGCGCCGGCAGGTAGCGGGACAGCGCGGATTCCAGGGACTCGGCGCGCTCCGGAATGACATACTGCTTGCGGTATTCGGCATTGGGGCGGCTGCCGACGGTTTCCCATACGCGCGCCTCGCGCAATTGGTAACGCAGCGCAGTCAACCAGGCCAGATGCCGCTGCACCAATGCCGCGCCGCGCTCGGCATCGCCGGCGTAGTTGCGGCTGATGATGCCCCAGTAGCGGCTGGCGCTGACGATGCTCATCCAGATCTTCTGCGCTTCGACCGTGCGCGTATAGGTCTGCACGTTTTTGAAGCCGACGACAAAGGTGGTGGCGGTGCCCAACAGCGACACCACCGACAAGGGCAGCGTCAGCCATGTCAGCCCGGCAAGCTGATGGAGCAGCACAGGGGCCAGGCCCAGCGCCAGCAGGACGTAGATCTTCCTTCGGGTCCAGATGATGAATTCGCCCAGGCGATAGGATTTTCCCAGATGCATGATGGTGGTCCCCGGTCGGCGCGCGGCTGTGCGCCAGAAGTGGCGGCGCCGGCAATGTGGGTGAGGACATCCTAAGAGTCCCGCGCGTGACGCGGTAGGGCCATGCAAGGACGCATGGCGTTGCCGGCGCGACAACAATCGTCCTTTCCGCTTCCGAATGAGCGCGGCCTGCATGACGCAAGCCAGCGTGGTCTACGTCACTGCCACGCTGCCGACGCATCGATGCGCATTGGTGCGCGTCGCACAACAGCGTGCTTCCCGCCGCATGCCTACCGCGCACGAGGCCCCATACCTACCATGCCCTCACTCACTTTCCCGACACAGGAGTTCCCATGAACGACTCGCATGACCCGGCCCGCCGCAGTCTTCTTGCCGGCAGCGCGGTCCTGGCGACGGGGGCATTCGCCATCCGCGCCGAAGCAACCGGGCAGAGCAACGCGCAATCCAAGCGGAGCACGACCATGACCCGCAATACCTTCACCACCAACTGGAGATATCGCCATGTTTGCCATTGAAAACACCGAATCCATCGACCTGGTTCCCTCGCGCTACGCGCTGCAGATCGGCGACATCGACGCGCTGGTCGTCAGCGACGGGGTGCTGCCGCTGCCGACCGCGACGATGGCCACCAATGCCGATCCCGCCGACCTCGCGGCCTGGCTGGAGCACATGTTCATGCCTCCCGATGCGTTCGACTGGCCGCTGAACGTGATGGTGGCCCGCAGCGGTGATCAGACCATCCTTATCGACGCGGGACTGGGCGGGCAGTTCGCGGGCTTTCCGCGCGCCGGACTATTCCCCCAGCGGCTCGAGTCCGCTGGCATCGCGCTGGAGTCCGTGACCGATGTGATCATCACGCACATGCACATGGACCACGTGGGCGGGCTGCTCGTCCCCGGTGTCAAGGAACGCTTGCGGCCCGACGTGCGCATCCACGTGTCCGCGACCGAAGTGGCGTTCTGGACTTCGCCGGATTTTTCGCACACGGTCATGCCCAAGCCGGTGCCCGCGGTGCTCAAGTCCACCGCCACCAGCTTCTACAACGAATACCGCGACCGGCTGCGGCTCTTCGACGACCGCCATGAGGTGGCGCCGGGCGTCATCGTGCGCATGACCGGCGGCCATACCCCGGGGCACAGCGTGGTCGACCTGGTCTCGGACGGCGAGCGGCTGACCTTTGCCGGCGACGCCATGTTCCCGGTCGCATTCGATCATCCCGAATGGCAAAACGGTTTCGAGCATGATCCCGAGGAAGCGGCGCGCGTGCGCATCGGCCTGTTCCAGGAGCTGGCGCAGAACCGCGGATTGCTGGTCGCCGCCCACCTGCCGTTTCCGTCCCTGGGCCGTGTCGCGGCCGACGGTGACGCGTTTCGCTGGGTGCCCGTCATCTGGGATTTCTGAGCGCGTCGATACCCAGGCCCATGCCGGACGACGAGCAAAGCCGCGTCGTCCGGTGTTTCATCGCCGGGAAGGCAGAATGTGGAAGGCCTTTGGGAGGGATTTTTGGGCATCCGGACCGCGAGCGCGGCGAGCGCAATGCTCAGACCCGCCAGCGGCGTGCCATAGAACAACGGTGGATACCGGCGGTTTGGATACTTTTGCTTGCCTCTGCGCGAGACGGATTTCCCATTTCGGCAATGATTGTTTATTGCCGATTATTAGCAACTTGGACAACGGTTTCGGGCTCTTGCCCGACATGAAAATCCTACGGCGTGAGCATGGAAACGCATGATTCAACCCGGCATGAACCTGGCGGGGCGAAGGCAATCATTGCTAATTTTGTTGCAGCGAACCATGCGGAATATTGCGAACATCGAATCCCATGGCTTTACTTGAATTGGCGCAGTTTTACAAAGCCGAGGTGAGTGGAAAAACACGAAGTTCTGATAGGGTCAATTTCTGCGGAAAACCCGGATATTTCGTTAAAATCAATTGCTTGGGATTATGAGCGGGAGCCTCGTCTCCCGCTTTGCATTCAGGCTTGCAGACCCGTACCAATGTCTGCGAGCCGTGAGGGGAAACGGGTTAACGGCCCTTTTTTTCTTCCGGACTCAGCCTTCGCTCGCCAATCCGACGAACGCGATGACGCATTGCAGCAGGGAAACCCAGCCCGCCATTCCGATTCTGACAACCCATCCCGGTGCAAACCGGGATTGTCCTGGCGTCGCTGGGGACTTGGTTGTGTCTCAGGCTTAGGATATCCACCGCATGAATCTCCGGTTTCTGGAAACGTTTGTTCGCGCCGCCAGGCTCAAGAAAATGACATTGGCCGCGGAAGAGCTGCATGCTTCCCAGGCAGCCATCTCGGCTCGCATAGCGGCCTTCGAAGAAGAGCTGGGGGTAAGAGTATTTGTGCGGGAAAAGGGTAAGCAGCTGAGTTTGACGCCCGTCGGCGCGGATATGCTCGGACCCGCGGAAGAGTTGCTGGCTCATGCGAGAGCATTTACCAGCAGGTTTGGGACCACGGATGTCAGGCCCACGCAGGTCAGCATCGGCATGAGTGGAACCGTCGCGCAAGCCATACTTGAACCCATGGCGGCCACGCTTTACAGGCAGTGGCCGGACGTTACGGTGCACCTGCAGTCGTTGACCAGCACCGACATACGTCAGCAACTGCTGGACGGCGCGCTGGACATAGGGCTGCTGCTGGGTAGCGTCGACGAGCCGAATGTGGTCAACCGGAAGTTGCTGGAACTGGATTATGTCTGGGTCTGCAGTCCGAAACTGATCAGTTGTGGCACGGAACCCACGCGGGATCAGATGAAGCAGCTTCCCCTGCTGTGCTATCCGGTGGATTCGCTGCTGTACTCGGTGATAGCCGCCTACTTTGCGGCTCCACAGATGCAGGGCTTCAAGCTGATCGTGGTGAGGTCGCTGTCGGTCATGCTGCGCCTGGTCCTCGCGGGCGCCGGATACGCGGTCTTGCCGGCCGATCTCATCCGCGACGAGCTCGATTCAGGCAAGCTTGCGCGGCTTCCGTTTTCCAGGCCGTTTCCGCCGCAGACGTACTTCGCCTCTTATGTTGACCAGCCCGCGGTTCCGCTGCGCGCCGCCATGGTGGATTGCATCTGCGAGGTCGCGCGGCAGGTCTTGAACAGTGTGCCGGAAGATCCGTCGATTACCGGATGAAGGACCGATCCTGAGAACAACGGGCGCACGGCGTCAATCGCGTTCCGATGCGCGAGACGTCGCGATGATCTGTCGCCACGCCAGGGCATCGCGCTCTATCGTCCGCGCAAACGCTTCGGGGCCTTCGCCTATCGGTTCCACAATTTCCTTGGCGAACGTTTCCCGCAACGCCGGGTCGGCCAAGGCTTGCTGCACGCCGCGGGCGACTCTGGCGGTGATTGCGGGCGGCGTGTCGCGTGGCGCGCATATGCCGACCCAGCCCACGAAGCCCAGGTCGCCCAGGCCTTGTTCGGCCAAGGTCGGCACGGACGGAATCCGCGGCATGCGCTGATCCATGCTGACGGCCAGCCCCTTGACGCGGCCAGACTCGACAAAGGGCAACGCCGAAACGATGCTGTCCATCATCAGGTTCACGCGCCCCGTGGCGAGGTCCGCATAGGCGGGTGTGGAGCCGCGGTAAGGCACGTGCAGCATGTCCAGCCCGTTGCGTGCCTTGACCTCCTGGCCGGCGAGGTGGGGCATGGTGTTCTTGCCTCCGGAGGCGTAGCTGTATTTGCCGGGAGCCTGCCGAGCCGCGGCGATGAATTCCTTGAGCGTGGAGACGGGCGCGCCGGGATCGGCGACCCATATCGTTGGCGTATTGGCGATGTGGACGACGGGCGCCAGATCGTCGACACGGTACGGTAAGCTGGGATAGAGCGCATTGGCCACGACCAGGCTGCTGGTGGAGCAGAGCAGCAGGGTATGGCCATCGGGGCGGGCCCGGGCTACGGTTGCGGACCCTATGGTGCCGCCGGCGCCCGGCCGGTTTTCCACGACCAGCGGCTGGCCCAGCGCCAGGCCTGCCGGGCCCGCGATCTGGCGCGCGACAGTGTCATTGCCTCCGCCAGGGGGAAAAGGCACGACCAGCGTCACGGGCCTGGTTGGCCAGTCGGAGGACTCGGCCGACCGAGCCGCAGGCATCAGGGCGCAAGCAACGGACAGGAGCCCGGCCACGGCGGAGCAACGCAAGGGAAGTCGGCGAATCATGCAGCTTCTAGGTGGTAAGGATGGGCAGGAGGACCGCGCGAAACACAGCATCCTGCCGGACATCCTTGCTCCGGTGAAGCTAATAAATATTCATACCGACCAAGGAAAAGTTATAGCCCGACTTCCTCGACCGGGAACAGGCGATGACGAGCCGGGATCCGTGTCGCCCGCTTGCGGGCGACACGGGGACTTCGCATTCAATCGTCCAGCGCCGGCACGGTTCCGATCTGCATGAGGATGCGCGGCGATTCCATGTCGCCGGTTTCCTTGTCGATCAGCACTTCATAGGCGGCGACGCCGGCGAACTTGGAGGCCATGGAGTTGGCGATGCGTATGGCGCCGAACTCGCTGCTGGCGGGGCGGATTTCACCGGGGGCGACGCCATTGGCGGCGGCGCGGTAGGGAACGACGATGTACTGAACGAGATGGGCAGCTTCTGACACAGGGTTCTCCTGGACGACAGTTTTTGGGCGAGCGAAATGTATCACGTTGTACTGTGTTTTTGTACAGTATTGTTTGCCGCCGCGCCAACAATTTTCAGCGTGCCTGGGAAAACCCCTAGCGCGCGCTCGTTGCCCGAATACCGGCTCGCCTCTATTATTTTCGAAAATATCTAAATTTTTATAAAAAGAGGCAAGGGATGGAAGCGAACCGCTACGACGCGTACCGCGAGGACACCATAGGCCGCGCCAATGTGGCCGACTCGCCCGAGCTCATCGCCTACTACAAGGAGCTGGCCCGCCTGGAGACCGGCGCCCTGTGGACGGTGGCGAACAAGATCGAGCCCTGGGCGCCGCGCTCGGTCTCGGTGCCGGTGGTGTGGCGCTACCAGGACTTGCGCGGCCATGTGTTGCGTTCCGCCGAACTGGTTTCCCCCGAAGAGGCGGGGCGGCGCGTGATCTACCTGAACAACCCCGGCCGGCGCGACGTGGCCGCCGCCGTGGGCTGGCTGTATTCGGGCCTGCAGGTCATGAAGCCGGGTGAACTGGCTTCCGCCCACAAGCATTCGCATTCGGCGTTGCGCTTCATCATGGAAGGGCGGGGCGCGTTTACCGTGGTGGACGGCCACAAGATGACGCTGGGCGCGAACGATTTCGTGCTGACGCCCAACGGCACCTGGCACGAGCATGGCGTGGCCGAGGACGGCACCACCTGCATCTGGCAGGACGGCCTGGACATCCCGCTGGTCAACGCGATGGAAGCCGGCTTCTACGCCGTGCACCCGGATCTGAACCAGACCGTGACCTATCCGGTGGACGACACCACCGCCGCCTGGGCCAACGCGGCGCTCAGGCCGCAAGTGTCCGGTTGGACCAAGCCGTATTCGCCGCTCTTCAAGTACGAATGGGAGCCCACCTACGAGGCGCTGCGCCGCTATGCGCGCACCACCGCGGGCAGTCCCTACGACGGCATCCTGCTCGAATACGTCAACCCGGCCACGGGCGGCCCGGTCATGCCCACCATCGGCGCCAGCATGCAGCTGCTGCGCCCGGGCGAGCACACCAAGGCCCATCGCCATACCGGCAGCTTCATCTACCAGGTGGCCAAGGGCAGCGGCTATTCCATCATCGACGGCAAGCGCTATGACTGGACCGAGCGCGACATCTTCTGCGTGCCGTCCTGGGCCATTCACGAACACGTCAATCTGTCGTCCAACGACGACGCTTGCCTGTTCAGCTTCAACGACCTGCCCGTGATGCGCGCGCTGGCGCTTTACCGCGAAGAAGCGGTCAAGGAAAACGACGGCCACCAAGTGCTGATCTAGCGCCGCCCGTTCCCTATTGGATTTTTTTCCGCCGCGCGGGCCTGGCCCGCGCGCCTGACTCAACTCGTCCTGAATTTATGGAGTTCTTATGCGCTTGGTAACTTTTCGCGCTCATCCCACCGCCGCTGCCCGACTGGGCGCGCTGGCCGAAGGCTATGTGATCGACCTGGCCCTGCTGGGCCGCGCCGGCGGCGTGGACCTGCCCGATGACATGCTGGCCTTCATCGACCTGGGCCCCGTGGCCGTGGCGCAGGCCAGCAAGCTGATGGAAGCCTATCGCGGCAACTGGCCCGTGGGCAGCGCGCTGCCGCAGGAAAACGTCAAGCTGCTGGCGCCGATTCCGCGTCCGCGCAAGAACATCTTCGGCATCGGCTTGAACTACGTGGAGCACGTGGCGGAATCCAGCCGCACGCTGGATACCTCGGCCGACCTGCCCAAGCAGCCGGTGATCTTCTCCAAGCCGCCCACCACCGTCATCGGCCCGGGCGATGCCATCGAGCACAACGCCAAGATCACGCAGCAGCTGGACTGGGAAGTCGAGCTGGCCGTGATCATGGGCCGCCGCGCCTCGCGCGTGGCCGAGGCCGATGCGCTGTCCTACGTGTTCGGCTACAGCGTGATGCTGGACATGAGCGCGCGCGATTGCCGCCGCGCCGGCCAGTGGATCTATTCCAAGGGCCAGGACACCTATGCGCCCTTCGGCCCCTGCATCGTGACCGCCGATGAGATCCCGGATCCGCAGGTGCTGGACCTGTGGCTGACGGTCAACGGCGAGAAGAAGCAGGGTTCCAACACGAGGCACATGCTGTTCAAGGTGCCGTTCCTGATCTCGGACATCAGCGCAGGCATCACGCTGGAGCCGGGCGACATCATCGCCACCGGCACGCCGGAGGGCGTGGGCGCGGGCCGCAAGCCGCAGGAATGGCTGTGGCCGGGCGACGTGGTGGTGGCGTGCGTGGAAGGCATCGGCACGCTGCGCCATCCGGTGGTGGCCGTTTAAAAACGCCCGGCCGCCGGGGGGCGGCGGGCAACGCAGTCTCCAAGGGGAAAAACATGATCAAGAAACAGATTCTGGGCGGCGCGTTGTCCGTCGCGTTGGGCGCTGCGGCGTCCATGGGGGCGGCCCACGCCGCCGAACCGGTCAAGATCGGCTTCATCGCCACCTTGTCCACGCCGGCCGGCTATATCGGCGAGGACGAGCGCGATGCGTTCAACCTGGCCATCAAGCAGGGCGGCGGCAAGCTGGGCGGCGTGCCCGTGCAGCTGGTGATCGAGGACGACGGCCTCAAGCCCGCCAACGCCAAGCAGGCGGCCGACCGCCTGCTGCAATCGGGCGTCAAGCTCTATACCGGCGTGAACTTCTCCAATGTGCTGGCGGCTGTCGTGCCTAGCGTGGTGAAGTCCGGCGCGTTCTACGTCAGCCTGAATCCTGGCCCGTCGAACTTCGCGGGCGAAAAGTGCGATCCGAACTACTTCGTGGCGTCCTACCAGAACGACGCCTTCCATACGGCTGGCGGCGTGGCGGCCAACGAACTGGGCTACAAGAAGGTCGTGCTGCTGGCGCCCAATTACCAGGCGGGCCGCGACGCCATCGAAGGCTTCAAGCGCACCTACAAGGGCGAAGTGGTCGCCGAGATCTACACCAAGCTCGACCAGTCGGACTTCTCGGTGGAGCTGGCGCGCCTGCGCTCGCTGGCGCCCGACGCCATCTACCAGTTCCATCCGGGCGGCACGGGCATCAACTTCGTCAAGCAGTATGCGGCGGCCGGGCTGAACAAGAGCATCCCGATGCTGATGCCCAGCTTCTCGATGGACGCGCGCATGATCCAGGCCACGGGCGACGCCTCGGCCGGCGCCTACATCACCGGTATCTGGTCGCAGGACTTCGATAACGCGCAATCCAAGGCTTTCGTGCAGGCCTTCAAGCAAGCCTACGGCCGCGTGCCGACGGACTACGCCATGCAGGCCTACGACACCGCGCAGTTGATCGGCGCGGGCCTGAAGGCCACCGGCGGCGACCTGTCCAAGGCGGCGGAGTTTCGCGCCGCGTTGCGCAAGCCCGAGTTCACGTCGTTGCGCGGCAAGTTCAGCATGAACACCAACCAACATCCGATCCAGGATCTGTATTTGATGCGCATCGAGAAGGACAGCGACGGCGGCCTGTCGCCGAAGCTGGTCCGCAAGCTGGTGTCCGATGACAAGGACGCCTACGCGCAATTCTGCAAGATGCCGTCATGACGCTCCTGTTTGAACAGCTGCTCAACGGGCTGCAGTTCGGCGCCATGCTGTTCATGCTGGCCGCCGGACTGACGCTGATCTTCGGCATCATGGGCGTGGTCAACCTGACGCACGGCTCGTTCTACATGGTGGGGGCGTATTGCGCGGCCTACGCCATCGGCACCACCGGCTCGTTCCTGGCGGGCGTGCTGGCGGCGCTGCTGGGGGCGGGCCTGTACGGCATCTCGGTCGAGGTGCTGGTGATACGCAAGCTGTACAAGCGGGACCACTTGTACCAGGTCCTGGCCACCTTCGGCCTGCTGTTGTTCTCCAACGAAGCGGTCAGCCTGATCTTCGGCCGGCGTCCGCCGCTGGTGGGCATTCCCTCCTTCCTGGAAGGCGCGGTGACGCTGACGCCCGGGTTCCAGTACCCGCTGATCCGCCTGTCCTTCATCGCCATCGGCGCGCTGGTGGCGGTGGGGCTGTGGTGGCTGGTCAACCGCACGCGCATCGGCATGCTGATCCGCGCGGGCGCCGATGACCGCGAGATGGTCGACGCGCTGGGCATAGACATCCGCAAGCTCTACACGCTGGTGTTCGGCCTGGGCGCCTTGCTGTGTGGACTGGCCGGCGTGATGGCCGCGCCGCTACTGGCAGTGGAAATCGGCATGGGCGAACGCATCCTGATCACGACCTTCGTGGTGATCGTGATCGGCGGGGTCGGTTCGGTGCGCGGGGCCTTGGCCGGCGCCTTGTTGGTGGGCATGGTGGACAGCCTGGGGCGGGCCTTCCTGCCGCAGCTGCTGTCGACGGTGTTCTCGCCGGCCACGGCGGACCCGCTGGCCGCAGGCCTGGCTTCGGCCAGCATCTATGTGTTGATGGCGATCGTGCTGATCGCCAAGCCGGGCGGGCTGTTCCCGGCGCGAGGATGAAGATGGCATACACACTTACGAACCGCGCCCGCTGGGGGCTGGGCGGCCTGGCGGTGCTGATCCTGCTGCCGGCCGCGGCGCTGGCCTCGGGCTCGCCGTTCCTGATTGGCGTGGTGACGCGCTTCTTGATCTACGGCCTGGCCGCGGTCAGCCTGGACCTGGTGATCGGCTATGGCGCCATGGTCAGTTTCGGCCACGCCATGTTCTTTGGGTTGGGCGGCTACGCGGTGGGCATCATCGCTTTCCACACGGCGGAGGCCGGGCCGATTTTCGGCTGGGCCGGCAGCAATGCCGCGCTGGTGGTGTGGCCGATAGCGCTCATCGTGTGCGCGCTGGCCGGCTGGCTGTTCGGTTATCTGGCGCTGCGCACGCGCGGCGTGCAGTTCATCATGATCACCCTGGCGTTCGGCCAGATGGTGTACTTCGTGCTGGTGTCGCTGCAGTTCTACGGCGGCGATGACGGCCTGATGATTCCACAACGCAATGAGCTGCCCGGCATCAATCTGGAAAGCCCCATGGCTTTCTACTATGTGTGCCTGGCGTTGTTGACCTTGTGGACGCTGCTTTGCATCCGCGTGACCAACTCGCGCTTCGGCATGGTGCTGCAGGCGCTGCGCCAGAGCGAGCGGCGCGCCATCAACCTGGGCGTGGCGCCCACGCCGTACCGGCTCAGCGCCTTCGTGTTGTCGGCGGTGGGCACGGGCCTGGCCGGTGTGCTGTGGGCCAACTATGCCGGGCTGGTGACGCCCGACATGGCGGCCTGGACCAAGTCCGGCGAGCTCATGGCCATCGTGATTCTGGGCGGCGTTGGCACCTTGCTGGGGCCGATCGCGGGCGCGGCGGTGTTCCTGGGGCTGGAGCAGATGCTGTCGTCCCTGACCGAGCATTGGCTGCTGTACATGGGACCCTTCCTGGTACTAGTGGTGCTGTGGGGCCAGAAGGGCCTGTTCGGAAAATTGCTGGAGACGCGTCATGCCGACTGATGCAAGCGCCAGCCTGTTGCGCCTGACGCAGCTGCGCAAAGCCTTCGACGCGGTGGTGGCCACCAACGGCGTGGACCTGGATGTGCGTGCGGGCGAGATCCACGCCATCATCGGCCCCAACGGCGCGGGCAAGTCCACCCTGATCGCGCAGATCTGCGGCGAGATCCGCCCGGATTCCGGCACCATCCATCTGGACGGGCAGGACGTGACCGCGCTGCGCGCCTTCGAGCGCGCCCGCCTGGGGCTGGGCCGCTCGTTCCAGATCACCGAGCTGTGCCAGGAGTACACCGCGCTGGAGAACGTGATCCTGTCGCGCATGCTCAAGGGCGGCCGGGCCTTCCAGGCCTGGTCCAACCCGCGCCATGACGCGGCACTGAAGACCGAGGCCATGCAATGGCTGACGCACGTGGGGCTGGAGGACCGCCGCCACGTGCGTTCTTCGGACCTGGCGCACGGCGAGAAGCGGCAACTGGAGCTGGCGGTGGCGCTGGCGCGTGCGCCGCGGCTGTTGCTGCTGGACGAGCCCATGGCCGGCATGGGGCCCGAGGAATCGGCGCGCATGACGCGGCTGCTGCAAGGCATGAAAGGCGACTACGGCATCCTGCTGGTGGAACACGACATGGACGCGGTGTTCGCGTTGGCCGACCGCATCAGCGTGCTGGTCTACGGCCGCGTGGTGTTCAGCGGCTCGCCCGAGGAAGTGCGCCGCCATCCGGAAGTGCGCGCCGCCTATCTGGGAGAAGAACATGTTGAAGGTTGACGGGCTGACGGGGGGCTACGGCTCCAGCAAGGTCCTGTTCGGCATGTCGTTCGAGGCTAGTGAAGGCGAGGTGATCTCGCTGATCGGGCGCAACGGCATGGGCAAGACCACCACGATCAAGACCCTGATGGGCATGCTGCCCGCCACCGGCGGCGCGGTACAGTTCCGCGGCCAGACGCTGGGCCGTTCCGCGCCCAGCAGCGTGGCGCGCCTGGGCGTGGGGTTGGTGCCGGAAGGCCGGCGCGTGTTCGGATCCCTGACGGTGCAGGAAAACCTGGTGGCGACTTCACGCGCCGCGGCGGGCGGATGGGATCTGGAACGCGTCTACACGCTGTTCCCGCGCCTGAAGGAGCGCCGCGGGCAGTCGTCGCGGACCCTGTCGGGCGGCGAACAGCAGATGCTGGTGGTGGGCCGCGCGCTCATGACCAATCCCAAGCTCCTGATCCTGGACGAAGCCACCGAGGGGCTGGCGCCGCTCATCCGGCAGGAGATCTGGCGCTGCCTGCGGGCGCTGAAGGCCGAGGGCCAGACCATCCTTGTCATCGACAAGAACCTGCCCGAAATGGCGACGCTGGTGGACCGCCACTACATCGTGGACAAGGGCCGGGTGGCCTGGTCGGGGCAGCCCGCGGAACTGTCCACCCAGCCCGAGCTGGCGCAGCGCTACCTGGGCATATGAGCAGGCTGCGCGGTGCTTATCGCGGCCCCGGAGCATGGGGGCGGGCAGGCGCCGCCAGCGGCCCGGGGGCGCGGGTAGAATGGGCCGCCTGCGCGCGGATCCGCGCCTCGGCCGCTGACATCTGGAGACCATCTTGAAGCCTAGAATCAAAGCTTCCCGCCAGGACGATCCCGGATCGGACGGGAGCGCCGGCATTGAGGAAATCACGCTGTCCGAGCAGGTCTACCGCCTGCTGCGGCGCGACATCATGCGCGGCGCCTTCGCGCCGGGCCAGTCCTTGCGGCTGGAGTTGCTGAAGCAGCGCTACGGCAGCAGCTTTTCGCCCATCCGCGAAGCGCTCAACCGCCTGCGCAGCGAGCGCATGGTCATCAGCACTACCTCGCGCGGCTTCAGCATCGCACCCTTGTCGGTCGAGGAAATGTGGGATGCCTGTGAAACCCGCATCCTGATCGATTGCGACGCGCTGCGCCGTTCGCTCGCCAATGCCGACGACGCCTGGGAAACGCGCCTGGTCGGCGCGTACCATGCGCTGACGCTGGCCGCGCAGCGCGCGGAGGCTGCCGCCGAGCCTTCGGAAGAGCTGGACGAACTGCTGGAGGCGCGCCACCTGGAATTCCACCACGCGCTGATCGGCGCCTGCCGCTCCCATTGGCTGCTGGACCTGTCGACCCAGCTCTATGCGCAGACCGAGCGCTACCGCCGTCCGGCGCGCGCTGGCGCGACCGCCTACGGGCCGGAGCGCAACGTCGACGACGAGCACCGCCAGTTGCTGGACGCCGCCATCTCGCGCGACGTGGAAGGTTCGGTCGCCATGCTGGCCGCGCATTACCGCAAGACCGCGCAGTTCATCGAACGCATCATTTCCCAGCCCCAATCGCAGCCCAAATCGCAGGCCAGGCATGCATAACACCGACATCGATCTCTTCTTCCCCACCATCGCCGAGCGCGAGGTGCAATACAACGCACGCGAATCGGTGCCGGATTTCGACGCCTGCGTGCGCCGCTATGCCGAGTCCTCGGCCCGGGTGCGCACGCGCCGCCCCGGCGTGCTGGACCTGCACTACGGCATGGGCCAGGATGAACGGCTGGACCTGTTCCTGCCCGCCGCCTCGCAGGCGCCGGCGCCGCTGTTCGTGTTCATCCACGGCGGCTATTGGCGCGCGCAGCGCAAGGAAGACGCGCCCGTGATGGCCGAGGCCTTCAACGCCGCGGGTGCGGCCGTGGCCACGCTGGAGTACACGCTGGTGCCCGAGGCCACGCTGGGCGAGGTGGTGCGGGAAGTGCGTTCCGCGGTGGCCTGGCTGTACCGGAACGTGGCGGCCTATGGCGTGGATCCCGAGAGGATCTATGTCAGCGGCAGCTCGGCGGGCGGGCATCTGGCCGGCATGCTGGTCGCGCCCGGCTGGCCCGCGCGCTATGGCGTGCCGGAGGACGTGATCAAGGGCACGTTGGCGCTCAGCGGGCTGTTCGATCTGCGGCCGCTGTGCGACGTCCTGCCCAACACCTGGCTGCAGCTCACGCCCGAGCAGGCGGCGCACCAAAGCCCGATCTTCCATCTGCCGGAACGGGCCGGCCCGATGCTGCTGGCGGTGGGCGGGCTGGAGACCCAGGGCTTCAAGAACCAGACGGCGGCATATGAAGCCGCCTGGAATGCCGCGGGGCTGGTTTCCACCCGCATCCCGACGCCCCACTGCAACCATTTCGACCTGGTCAACGAGCTGGAAGATCCGGACAGCGACCTGACCCGCGCCACCCTGGCGATGATGGGCTTGGGCGCCAAGTGAACGGCGGGCCGATGGCGTAAGCTTGACGCCCATGGCCGACCTGAAACTCCTTGAAGACCTGATTGCCCTGGCGCAGACCGGCAGCTTCGTGCGCGCGGCCGAGCTGCGGCACGTCACGCATCCTGCGTTCGGCCGGCGCATCCGTGCACTGGAGGCCTGGGCGGGCGCGCCGCTGATCGAGCGCCAGCGCCTGCCGGTGGTCCTGACGGCCGAAGGCGAGGCCCTGCTCAAGACCGCGACGCAGGTGGTGGAGCAGATGGGGCAGGTGCGCCATCGTATCCGCAGTTTCGGCGCGGGCGGCGAGGCCGTGCTGCGCATCGCCACCGGCCGCAGCCTGGCCCGCACGCTGGTGGCGGACTGGATCGCGCGACTGCGCCACCGCACGCCCAAGGTGCTGACCGAGGGCACGCAGGTCGAGCTGTCCACCGGCATGATGCAGGACATGGCGGCCCGGCTGGAGCAGGGCCGGGTGGACCTGCTGTGCTGCTACGAGCATCCGGCCCTGTCGGTGCAGTTGAGCCCTGGACGCTACCGCTACATGACGCTGGGCACCGACAAGCTTGTCCCCGTCAGCCAGGCGGATTCGCGTGGCCGGGCCCGCTACGTGCTGCAGGAAGGCGGGCCGTCCGTGCCTTTGATCACCTATGCGGGCGGCCTGGCGATGGAGCGCATCGTGGGCGACCGCCTGGAGACCACGCCCTATGCCCTGGCGCCGTTCCTGCGCAGCGATTCGCTGGATGCGGCGCATGGCGCGGTCGCCAAGGGCCTGGGGGTGGCGTGGCTGCCCTGGTCCATGGTGGCGGCGGATTGCCGTCGCGGCGCGCTGGCTGCCCTGGGCGGGCGCAGCGAGGAAATCTCGTTCGAGGTGCGGTTGTACCGCTCGCGGGCGCGCCTGGCCGACCTGGCCGAAGCAGCCTGGGAAGCCACGGCCAGCCGCAAGGCCTGAAATCCAATTGCCGCCTGGCGTGCGCGTGCCAAATCCGCACGACAATGTGTCGATTCAGCACGGAATATCCCTGGTGTACGTCCGAGAATAGCTCCCGAAACCTCAAATGAGACGGCGCCGCCGTCCACCACAGCACCCCAGGGAGAAAACATGAAATCCGTCCTGCATCCGTTGCGCGGCGCGCTAGCCGCTATCTGTGCCGTCTCTGCGCTGGCCGCGGCACCTTCCGCCCACGCCGAGTATCCCGAACGCGCCATCTCGCTGGTGGTCGGCTACCCGGCGGGCGGCAGCGTGGACCTGACCGCGCGCCTGTTCGGCGAAGAGCTGGCCAAGCGCCTGGGTCAGAGCGTGGTGGTCGAGAACGTGGGCGGCGCCGGCGGCACCATCGGCGCACAGCGCGTGGCGCGCGCCGCGCCCGACGGCTACACGCTGCTGCTGGGCTCGACCAATGAAATGGTCATCGCCAGCATGATCAACAACGCGGTCAAGTACGACAGCGTGAAGGACTTCTCGCCGCTGGGCGTGATCGCCTCGCAGCCCATGCTGCTGGCCGCCAGCAAGAACTCGGGCGTGAAGACCGCCGCCGAGTATCTGCAGAAGCTGCGCGCCTCCGCGCCCGGCAGCTTCAACTACGGTTCCTCCGGCGTGGGCACGACCCTGCACCTGGCCGGCGAGATGATCAACCAGTCGACCGCCACGCGCGCCGAGCACGTGCCGTACCGCGGCGTGGCGCCGCTGGTGACGGACCTGATGAGCGGCCAGCTGGACTACGGCATGCTGGTGCTGTCCTCGGGCCTGCCGCAAGTGCGCGCCGACAAGATCGTGGCCTTGGGCGTGACGGAAAAGAAGCGTTCGCCTGTGGCGCCGGATCTGCCGGCCCTGGCGGAGACGCCGGGCTTCGAATCCGTGGATATCAGCGTCTGGTTCGCGCTCTACGGCCCGGCTGGCCTGCCCGAACCGGTGGCGACCAAGCTGCGGACTGCGCTGGCTGAGACGCTGAAGTCGGAGCAGTTCCGCGCCAAGATGCAGGAAGCCGGCGGCGTGCTGTCGCAGCCGGGCCTGGAGCCGGCGGCCTATCAGGCCGAGGAAACCAAGAAGTATGGCGCGCTGGTCAAGGCCGCCAAGATCGAAGCCCAGTGATCCGACACCAGATCATCGCAACACCCTAGCACCGCAGCGGACGACATCCATGGAATTCAAGCTTCCCGTACCCGACCTGAGCGCAGAGCGCGCCGGCAATACCGGCACTCCTGGCGTGTGGCATTTCGATTCAGGCCTGCCCGGGCGTGCGTTGATGGTGTCCGCGCTGGTGCATGGCAACGAGCTTTGCGGCGCCTGGGCCTTGAAGGACCTGCTGGCGGCGGGCCTGCGGCCGCGCCGCGGCAGCCTGACGCTGGCGTTCTGCAATCTCGTAGCGTTCGACCGCTTCGACCATGCCAACCACGACGCGTCGCGCTTCGTCGCCGAGGACATGAACCGAGTCTGGAGCGCCGAGCGCCTGGACAACCCCACGACGCCGGACCGCCGGCGCGGCGCCGAGCTGCGTCCCTGGGTGGAGCGCGCGGACTGGCTGCTGGACCTGCATTCCATGCATGAGCCGGGCGCGCCTCTGCTGCTGACGGGCGTCCTGCCGCGCAACATCGCGCTGGCGCGCCGGCTGAAGGCGCCGCAGCATGTGATCGTGGACGCGGGGCACAAGGACGGCGTGCGCATGCGCGACTTCGGCCAGTTCGGCGATCCCGCCCGTGCAGATGCCTGCGCCTTGCTGATCGAATGCGGTTTCCATGGCGAGCTGGCGGCGCGCGACGTGGCGCGGGACATGGTGGCGCGCATGCTGCTGGAGTCGGGCGTGGCGGATGCGGCAGACGTGCCAGCGGGCTGGCTGTTGCCGGATGCTGATAACCAGCGCGTGCTGGAAGTGACGGACGCGGTGGTCGCGCCCTCCATGGACCTGCGCTTTTCCGAGCCCTGGACGGGCCTGGAGACATTCGAGCGGGCCGGTTCGACGATAGGCTGGGCCGACGGCCAGCCCATCGTGACGCCGTACGATCAATGCACGCTGGTCATGCCGTCGCTGCGGCAGCTGAAGCCGGGCGTGACGGTGGTTCGGCTGGCGCGCGACTACGCGGGATAGGGCGCCGCGGCACGTCTTACTTCTGCGGCGTGAACCGCAGTTCGTCCAGCTGATAGCCTTGGGCCTTGGCGGCGTCCAGGGCCTTGTCCAATTCTTCCTTGGGTAGTTGCGGCGAGCGCGACAGGATCCACAGGTATTTCCTGTCCGGGGTGCCGACCACCGACCAGCGGTATTCGGGATCCAGGCCGATCACCCAGTAATCGCCCTTGAAGGGCTTGAAGAACGAGACTTCGAGCTTGGTGTTGTTGCTGCCTTCCACCACGGTGGCGGTACCCGAGGCGGAGTCGACATCGCCGTCCTTGGTGCGGCAGCGGTTGTTCACGCCTACCGTGCCGTCGGCATGCGCCGTGTATTCAGCGGTAGTGTCTCCCACGCAGTCGCGCTGGAAGAACATGGGGAAATTCGCGATCTCGTACCACATGCCTGCGTAACGCTTCAGGTCCACCGATTCCACGGTCTGCATGGGCGGCGGCGCGGCATGGACTATCCCCGCCACGCTGGTGGCCAAGGCCAACAGGAATGTTGCGGTGCGGCGCATGGGGAAAACCTCCTGATGTGACAGAGCGGTCCGCGCCGGCCGGGGGGGGCCGGCGGCGCGGATCAAAACCCTAACGATACGCCTTATTTGCGCGGCGCCTTCAGTGCGGCGTGGTAGCGGGCCACATAGGTATCGAAATCCTCGGTGTCCGATTGCTCCAGACGCAGTTGCTCCGCGGCGGATTGCGCGGCGGCCTGCTCATAGGCCGTCGCCACATCGGCGGGCAGGGCCTGCGCGCGCAGCGCCTCGGCGTGCTTGCGGCTGAGGTCCAGCGAATAGTCATGGAACGACAGGCCGCTGTCGGAAAGCGAGGCCAGCAGGCGCGCCGACGGCGTGGAGTCGGGCTGGTCGAGCTTGGCGCGCTGGGCCGCCAGGGCCTCGGCATAGGCGCTGCCGCCCAGGGCGGAGTCGAACAGCGCGGCGTAGGGCGCGATCTGGTCCAGCAGTTCATGGCCCCATTGCGCCAGGCCGATGGACTGGCCCTCGCGGTCCAGCATCAAACCGGGCTTGCGGCCTTCCTTGACGACGGTCGAGAAGTTGTCGGCGCTGCGTTGACAGTAGCCGTTGGCGGGGAAGAAGGGACTGTCGGACGCGGTGCAGAACAGCAGGAAGGCGTCGACGAAGCGGCTGGTGCTGGCGTCGATGCCGACCGGCGAGTTCGGGTCGATGTCCAGGCAGCGCACTTCAACGTACTGCACGCCGCGTTCGGCCAGCGCCGTGATCGGGCGTTCGCAGCGGCCGGTGGCGCGCTTGGGGCGAATGCTGGAGTAGTACTCGTTTTCGATCTGCAGCACGTTGGTGTTGAGCTGGATCCATTCGCCGTCGCGGTGCGTGCCGATCTTCTGATAATCCGGCCAGGGCTGGCTCACCGCGTCGTAGAGGCGGCCCAGGAAGGTGTCCAGGTCGTTGTAGCAGAGCTTGAGCTGCGATTGCGCCTTGTTCTGGTAGCCGAGGTCGCTCATGCGCAAGCTGGTGGCGTAGGGCAGGTACAGCGTGCTGTCGCCCAGCTTTTGCAGCGGATGTTCGCGCCCGCGCAGGAAATCGCTGGACAGCGCCGGGGCCGCGCCGAACAGGTACATCAATAGCCAGGAATAGCGCGTGAAGTTGCGGATCAGGCCGATGTAGCCGCGCGAGCGGCGATCCTGGACGGTGCCGGCCTGCGTGTCCAGAACGGACCACAGGTCTTCGGCCAACGAGAAGTTGTAGTGCACGCCGGCGATGCACTGCATCGTCTTGCCATAGCGCACCGCCAGGCCGCGGCGATACACATGCTTGAGCATGCCGGTGTTGGACTTGCCGTACCAGGCGATGGGGATGTCGGCTTCGGACGGCAGCGTGGCGGGCATGGACTGATTCCAGATCAGTTCATGGTCCAGCACGCTGTAGACGTGACGGTGGGTGTTGGTCAGTTCGGCCAGCAGCGCGTCCACGTCCTTGTGGGTGCCCGTGATGAGTTCGAGCAGGGATTCGGAATAATCGGTGGTGACGTGTTCGTTGGTCAGCGCCGATCCCAGGCCGGCGGGGTGCGGCTTGCGGGACAGGACACCCTGTTCGTCCACGCGCAGGCCTTCCTTTTCGATGCCCCGCAGGGTCTGGGTCAACAGCGATCGGTTGGCCTCCAGGCGGGAGAGGCGGTTGGCGGCAGTATCAGTCACGGGTTCTTCTCGTTTGGGTCTGTCGCCGGATTTTACGGGGTGCCGGCCTCCTGTGCCGAGGGAGCCAATACTGGGGACAGGGACAATGCCTGCGCGGTGCGTGCCAGCCACTCGTCCAGGTCGGCATAGACCGGGTCGGCGATGGGGGCGGTTTCGTTGAAGATTTCGTGCCAGGCGGTGTCGTACCAGCGTAGCGTCAGCAGTTCGGCGGGCGCGCGCTGGGCGAACTGGCGGCTGCCTTCGGCGGCGACGATGGAGTCGTCGCCGGCCACCATCAGCAGGGTGCGGCAGGCGAGTTGCGGGGCCTCGCGCAGGGACTCGCGGCCGCCTTCGTCCACGAAACGGGCCAGGCGCCCCGTCATGTGGCGGCGCACCAGGGGGTCGCTGCGGTAGGCCTTCACCACGGCCGGGTCATGGGAGATGCGGGCGGGCGCCAGTCCATGGGGCACGCGCAGGTCGGGCGCATGCAGCGACATCCAGGTCAGCGTGCGCCGCACCCAGGGCGGCACGTGCACCACGAAGGGCGGCGAACTGAGCACCAGGCCGTCGATCTCGGCCAGGCGGCGCAAGGCGATCCGGACCGCGACCAGGGCGCCCAGGCTGTGGCCCAGCAGGATGGGCGGGCGTCCGTGCGCGGCGGTCCAGGCCCGCAGCCGGTCGACCGCGTCGACGACCAGATCGTCTTGGTGGTTCAGGGTTGCGGGCCGGCCGCCGGAGCGGCCATGGCCGCGGTGGTCGTGGGCGCCCACCGTCCAGCCGCGAGCGGTCAGCCAGCGCGCCAGGCGGTCATAGCGCCCGGCATGCTCGCTAAGTCCATGCAGCAGGTAGATACTGGGAGTGCCTGGGCCGGTGATCGGCGTGGGTACGTTGGGCGCGGCCGGCCACACATAGTTGGCCAGTGGCGTGCCGTCAGGCGCGGGGGTCATCGAAATCGGCGACAATTTCTGGCTTCCTCGAAATGAATAGACAGTCCAGGTCCACGGGTAATGACGATTTCATCGCTGTTTCGTTTCATGTTCAAGAAAGCCGGCGCGATTGCCGCGCTGGCCCTGCTGATCACGGCCTGCTCGCCCAGTTACAACTGGCGCGAAGTGGACGTGGCCGACGGCCACGCGCGCGCGGCCTTTCCGGACCGGGTCACGACGGACACCCGCGACCTGAAGCTGGACACCCATACCTTGCGTTTTACCCTGGCCAGCGCCACCGTGGGCGAGGCGGTCTTCGCTGTGGGTTCGGCCCCTTTGCCCCCGGACATTGCGAAGGATCCCGCCGCCAAGCAGGCGCTGGGCATGGCGCTGATGCACTCGCTCTACGCCAACATGCAGTCGCCGCCGCCCAATGAATGGCCTGCCTACGGACAGGACATCGAGGTCCAGGGCAAGGCCATGGGCAAGCCGGGCTGGCTGCGGGCCAGGGTCTGGGTGACCGACACCATGTTGATCGAGGCCGTGGCGGCCGGCACCGTGGAAAGCCTGCCGGCCGAGCGGGCGCATGAGTTCCTGCGTTCCGTCGTCATCAAGCCGTGACAGGCTGGATCAGGCCCAGCTGCAGCGCCGTGACCACCGCGGCGCGCCGGCCGCGCACGCCGAGTTTCTCGCAGGCGTTGCACAGATGGAAATTCACAGTGCTTTCGCTGACGCCGAGGATGCGGGCGGTTTCCCAGCTGGTCTTGCCCATGGCGGCCCAGTGCAGGCAACTGGCCTGGCGTTCCGACAGGGGTTTGATGGGCAGGGCCGGACTCGGTGCTGAATTCAAGGACGAATTCAAGGCTGACTTCTGGGCCGGGTTCGCGGCCGAATGCGGGGGCGTGGCGGAAAATGCGGTGGCTGGCATGGCGGTTGGGGGCATAAGCCCGGCGATTGACGAGTTGCCCCATGCTGCCGCCGGGACAGGCTGCCCGGCAAGCGATGATGCCTTCACGCATCAATCCTCTTATCTCTAACGGAATAAGCGCATGTCCGCCGTCGTGCAGTTCTATTTTTCATCGATCGTGCTGATGCTGCCGTTGCTTTTCTGCGCGGGCATAGGGGTGTATTGGGGCAAGCGGGACCTGCCGTTCGGCGGCTCCTTCATCACCATGCTGGTGACCTCGGTGACCACGCCGGCCCTGGTGTTCCACACCTTCGTCACGACCCACCTGGACGACCGCGCGCTGGCCGACGTGGCGGTGGCGACCCTGCTGGCGCTGTTGCTGTGCGCGCTGATATGCGCGTTGCTGCTCAAGGCATGGAAGCTGCCCGTGCGCACGCTGCTGCCTACGGCTTTCCTGCCCAACGCCGGCAACCTGGGGCTGCCGATTTCGCAGATGGCCTTTGGCGACGCGGGCCTGTCGGTGGCGGTCGCGTTCTTCGCGGTCAGCTCTTTTGTCATGCACACCATCGCGGTGCGCCTGTTGCCGGGGGTGAACACCAAGGGCAGCTGGAAGAGTCCGATTTTGCTGGCCTCCCTGGTCGCCGTGGCCCTGCGCCTCATGCATGTGCCGGTGCCCGCGTGGCTGATCGAGACTTCCCGCATGCTGGGCGCGGTGACCGTGCCGCTGATGCTGCTGAGCCTGGGGCATGCGCTGGCCCTGATTCCATCCAACGGCCTGCGCGACGGCGCCAAGGTCGCCGCCATCCGCTTGGTGGTCGGCCTCGCCGCGGGGCTTGCGGTGGTGTGGGCGCTGGACCTGGAGCCGGTGCTGGCCGGCGCGCTCAGCCTGCAGATGGCCATGCCTTGCGCCGTGGTCAGCTACATGTACGTCAAGCGCTACACGACGCAGGGCGATACGGCGGCGGGCGCGGTGCTGGTGTCGACCGTGGCGTTCCTGCTGCTGGCGCCGGTGATCCTGTGGTTCAGCCGCGGGGCTTGAGGGGGGGAATTGTCGCGACGCTGTCGCGACAATCGGGATGGCCGCAAGTCCAGGCGCCTGCGTGTTCCGTACCCAGCGGTCGCTGAGCTTGAATTACGCCGCGCCCGACATCGCGCGCAATTGCGCCATCAATGCGTCGGGGATCTCCACGCCGTGCTTGAGCGCTTCGTCGCGCAGCTTGCGGCGGCGGTCGCCCGGCAGGCGCACGCCTTCATCTTCCAGCATGGCGTCGACCAGGACTTCGACGCGATCCAGATAGGTGTTGTTGCCTGCCAGGGCGCCGGGGTCGATCGCCATGAAGGCCTGGCCCAGACGCGCCGGGCCGCCTTCGTCGACGAAGAAGGACTCGGTCTCGAAACCGAAGTGCGAGCCGGTCAGCGCGCAAGCCAGCAGTTCGACGATCAGCGCCAGCATCGCGCCCTTGACGCCGCCGGCGGGAAGCATGCTGCCCGCCAGGCCGGCCTTGGGATCGGTGGTGGGCTGGCCGTCGGCGTCCAGCGCCCAGCCCAACGGGATGGGCTGGTTGTCGCGGGCCGCGATCATCAGTTTGCCGCGCGCGACCTGCGACAGCGACAGGTCGATCACCAGCCGGGCGCCGCCGCGCCGCGGAAAGACGGCGGCGATGGGGTTGGTGCCGAAGAGCGGCCGCTTGCCGCCCCAGGCGGGCATGGCGGCGGGCGAGTTGCTCAGCGCGAGCCCGACCAGCCCAAGGTCGGCCAAGGCTTCGAGGTGGTAGCCGGCTTCGCCGAAGTGATGGCTGTTGGCGACGCCGATGAAGGCCACGCCGTGCTCGCGGGCGCGCAGGCCGGCCTGTTCGATCGCCATGGCGCAGGCGGGAAAGGCCAGGCCGGAACCGGCGTCGATCAGCGCCGCGCCGCCGCGCTCATGCACGATGCGCGGCACCGCCGTACCGATGGCGCGGCCGGCGCGCAGGTGTCCGGCATAGAACGGCACGCGCGACAGACCATGGGAGCTGAGCCCCTGGCTTTCGGCGAAGACCAGCGCGCGCGCGGTGCTGTCGGCCATGGCCGGGTTGGCGCCAGCGGCGGCCAGGCCTGCCGCCGCCAGGTGTTGCAGTTCGTCCAGATAGATGTGAGCCATATCCTTCTCTTCAAGGGCTGGCGCCGGGCCGTGTGGCTTCATCGGTCGCCGCCGGTAAGCGCCATTGTCACCCCGGCGGCCACCATGTCGGAAACGCGGGTGTTGGCTTCTTGCGTCAATCCGGCGATATGCGGCGTCAGGATCAGGTTGGGCGCACCCGCCAGCGGGCTGCCGGCGGGCAGGGGTTCCTGTTCGAACACATCAAGCGCGGCGCCGCGCAGATGGCCTGTACGCAGGGCGTCGGCCAGCGCAGCTTCGTCCACGATGCCGCCGCGCGAGGTGTTGATGAGCACGGCGCCGGGCCGCATGCGGGCGATGCGGCTGGCGTCCAGCAGCCGCCGCGTGCCGGGCGTGAGCGGCAGATGCAGGGTAACGGCATCTGCCTGGGCCAGCAGCTCGTCCAGCGCCATGGGGACGACACCGGTTTCGCGCCACGCGGGATGGTCTGGCGGCAGCGCCGCGTCGCAGGCAGCCACGCGCATGCCCAGTCCTTGCGCCAGGCTCGCCGTCAGCCGGCCTATGCCGCCGAAGCCCACGATGCCCAGCGTGCGGCCGTGCGCTTCCAGCCCCTGCGAGAGCGCGTTGCGGGGCCATGCGCCCGCCGCGACCCCGGCCGTGGACGCATAGGCGCCGCGCAATAGCATCAGCACCGTGCCGACGACATACTCGGCGACGGCCCGCGCATTGGCGCCGGTGGCGGGTATGACCGCAATGCCGCGGGTCGCGCAGGCGTCCAGGTCGATGTTGTCCAGCCCCACGCCCAGGCGGCCCACGGCCCGCAGCCGCGGGGCCGCCTGCAGCAGGGCGGCGTCGACGTTGCTGCGGTTGCGCACGATGAGGCCGTCGGCCTCGCTCGCCGCGGCCAGCAGGGCGTCGCGCTGCTCCACCAGCTCGGGTTCGTACCGCACCTTGAACCGCTGGCGCAGCGCGTCGACCGCGGGCGCGTCCATGAACTCGGAGATAAGGATATGCATCGGCTGGAACTCCTCGGTGGTCAGGCGATCTGGATGTTGGCGTCGCGGATGATCTTGGCCCAGCGGTCCACCTCGGATTTGAGGTAGGCGCCGAACTCCGCGGGGCCGCGCGGCTGGGGCACGAAGCCCAGCTGCAGCAGCGCCTGCTTCATGGCGGGCTGTGAGACCTGGCGCACGATGGCGTCGCCGATGCGCTGCACCAGCTCGGGCGGCGTACCCGCGGGCGCCAGCACGCCGGTGAAATTCTCGACGATCAGGTCTGGCAGGCCGGCCTCCTTCACTGTGGGTACGTCGGGCAGGTCGGCGCTGCGCTCGCGGGTGGTGATGGCCAAGGCGCGCAACGAGCCGTTCTTCACGTGCGCCAGCGATTCCGGATAGTTGGAAAACACCACATCCAGATGGCCGCCTATCAGGTCGGTGAGGGACGGCGCGCCGCCCTTGTAGGGGATGTGCATCATCGGCACGCCGGTGAGCTTCTGGTAGAGCGCCAGCGTCAGGTGCGGCGGCGTGCCGTTGCCGCTGGATCCGGCCGACAACGATTTCGAGCGAGCGGCCTTCGCCAGGTCGGCCATGCTCTTGATGTCGCTCTTGGCGTTGACCACCACCATGATGGGCGAGGATGCCAGCCCCGCCAGCGGCGTCAGGTCGCGGGTCAGGTCGTAGCCCGCCTTGCCGGCGAAAAGCGTGGCGTTGGCCGCGTGCGACAGCGTGATCGCCAGCCAAGTGTAGCCGTCGGGAGCGGCGTGGGAAACGTGCGCGGCGCCGATGTTGGCGCTGCCGCCGGGCTTGTTTTCCACCACCACGTTCCAGCGCTCGGCGTCGCTTAGGGCCCGGCCGACCTGGCGCGCGGCCACGTCGGTCAGGCCGCCGGGCGGAAAGGGCACCACGTAGTTGATTGGCCGTTCGGGCCAGGCTTTTTGCGCCAAGGCGCGCTGCCACGGCGCCAGGGCACAGAGGCCGGCGGCGCCCAGGGCGCCGAGCAGGCGCCGGCGTTGCGCGGCGTCGGGATGGTGATCGTGTTCGCTGTTCATCTGTCTTCCTCCTTGGGGGGCGCCCGGGTAGGAATGCAACCGCCTGTGCCGCCGTGGCGGGTGTCGCCCGGGTCTGCTGGTGTGGTTCTGAGACGATGCTGCGGGGGGATGCTGGCGGCAGGACGGCGCGTCCGCAATCCTGCTTGCGGACGCGCCGTTGCCAGGGACGACAGGCGCGTTTAAGCGCTTTCGAAGATGCGAGTCAAGACGAATTCCCGGTGGCCCAGTGCCTCGGCCGCCGTCCAGCGGCCGTTGGCGGTGGCCAGCATGCATTCCAGCAGCTTGTCGCCGGCCTGGTTCAGGTCGATGTCGCGTTGCAACAGGCCGCTGGTGTCCACGTCGATGTGCTCGGACATGGTGCGCACGGTACGCGGATTGGCGCAGATCTTGATGACCGGCAGGATGGGGTTGCCGATGACGTTGCCCTGGCCGGTGGGGAAGAAATGCACCGCGTAGCCCGAGGCCGCGCACAGGGTCACCATTTCGGCCGCGGCCGAGGACGAGTCCATGAACCACAGGCCGGGGCCGTCGGGGATCTCGGCCTTGTCGATCACGCCGTCCACGCGGCATTGCTTGCCGATCTTCTGGATGTTGCCCAGCGCCTTTTCCTCGATGGTGGTCAGCCCGCCCGCGATGTTGCCCTTGGTGGGCTGGGATTCCGACAGGTCGCTGGTTTTCCAGCGGTCGATCATGGCCTGGTAGCGGTCGAACATGAACATGAAGCGTTCGCGCACCGCATCGTTGGCGCAGCGTTCGGCCACGATGTGTTCGCCGCCGGTCAGCTCCGAGGTTTCGCCGAAGACCAGCGTGGAGCCCAGCGCGTACAGCTTGTCGAACGCGTTGCCCACGGTGGGGTTGGCGCCACAGCCGGAGGTGGTGTCGGATTCGCCGCATTTGGTCGACACCCACAGGTCGGCGATGGGGCACTCGCTGCGCGTGAGCGCCGTGGCGTAGTGCACGAATTCCTTGGCGCAGCGCGAGGCGCGCATGATGGTGTCGTGGTCGCCGTGCAGTTCGATGCTGAAGCCCATGACGGGCTTGCCGGTGGCCGCGATGCCATCCACCACGCGCTTGGTCCAGCCTTCCTCGATGCCGATCACCACCACGGCGGCGACGTTGGGATTGCAGCCGGTGCCGATCAGGGTGCGGAAGTGCAGCTCCAGGTCCTCGCCGAATTGCAGTCGGCCATAGGGATGGGGCAGGGCCATCGTGCCCTTGATGTTGTTGGCCACGGCTTCGGCCGCGGCATTGGAAATATCGTCCACGGGCAGGACGATGACGTGGTTGCGGACGCCGACGCGGCCGTTGTCGCGGCGGTAGCCCTGGAAGGTGGTCGAGGCGTTGATGATGGACATGGCGGATTCCTGTGCGGGTTGGAGGGCTTACCAGCGCTTGGTCTTGATGTTGTGCACATGGGCGTGCTGGCCGGCCTTGATGGGTTCCACCACGCGGCCGATGTCGACGCCGTACTTGAAGACGGTGTCGCCCACGGCCATGTCCTTCATCGCCACCTTGTGGCCGATGGGGATGTCCTGCGATGCGCGCACGTGGATGATCTTGTCTTCATCCATGATCCAGGCGTTCAGTTCCGTTCCGGCGGTGACTCCTTCCACCACGGCGACCGCCACCGTGTCCTTGGCATCGTGCAATACGGCGTGAATCATTTGTCTTCCTCTCTTGGGCTTTGGGGGCGCCCGGCAGATGCGGCGGCGGGGCGCGGATCACTACGGCCAGGAAATCTTAGGACCGGGTTTCGCGTATGTCAACTAAATCATATATATGAATTGTATGACTTGAACGGGTTCCGTCCCCGCCGCTACACTGTGGACTCCTGATCTTCGCGATGCACCCATGAATACCAGCCTGTCCACGACCGTGCCTTTGGGCAGCCCCCTGTATGCGCAGGTCAAGCAGGCCGTGCTGGCCGCGCTGGCGCAGGGCGAATGGAAGCAGGGCGAGGCGATCCCGCCCGAGAAACTGCTGGCGGAACGCTTCGGCGTATCCATCGGCACCCTGCGCAAAGCCATCGACGAGCTGGCCGCGGAGAACATTCTGGTGCGCCATCAGGGCCGGGGGACCTATGTGGCCGTGCATACGCGCAACCACCATTTCTTCAAGTTCTTCCGCATCGTGCGCCAGGACGGCGACAAGTCCTATCCCATGACCGAGCTGCTGCGTTTTCGCCGCGTGCGGGCCTCGGCCATCGCGCGCGAGAAGCTGAATCTGGAGGCCGGCGCCATGGTGTTCGAGTTCCTCAATGTGCTGTCGCTCAATGGCGACGTGGTGATGATGGACGAGATCTGCCTGCCGGAATCGTGCTTTCCGGGCATGACCGAGGCGCACCTGCGCGACCGCGCCAGCACGCTGTACGCGCTGTACCAGGATGTCTTCGGCGTGAACGTGATCGCCACCGACGAGCGGCTGCGCACCTGCGTGGCCGAGCGCATGCAGGCGCGGGCGCTGGGCGTGGCCGAAGGCAGCCCCTTGCTGGAGATCCGCCGCGTGGCGTTTTCCTACAAGCGGCAGGCGGTGGAATGGCGCATATCGCGCGTCAACACGGAGCGCTACGAGTACCTGGGGCAGGAACCCTGGGAGGCCAGCGCCTGACAGCCCGCCGCATGCCGCCGGCGGGGCGGGCAGCCCGCCCGCCGTTGCGGCGCGCTTCAGCAGTGCTAGAATTCCTGCCGCAGTACAAAATTTTTCGGCGCCGATTTGCCTGATCCGCTTGCGGGCGCCTTCCAATAAATCCAGCTAAAGAGGTCCGTATGACCACTCCTGCCCAGAATTTGGCCGGTGATTCGGCCAGCGGGTTCGTACCCGCAACCGTCACGACTTCCGATGCCGTTGATCCCGGTTCGGTCGGCCTCGTCGCTCCCACCTTCATCCGTTTCGATGAGCCGCTGCCTTTGCAGAGCGGCCAGTCGCTGGCCGCCTATGAACTGGCCGTCGAGACCTACGGCACGCTCAACGCCCAGCGCAGCAACGCAGTCCTGATCTGCCATGCGCTGAACGCCTCGCACCACGTGGCGGGGCAGGCGGCGGACAATCCCAGCGACGTGGGCTGGTGGGACAACATGGTGGGTCCCGGCAAAGCGGTGGACACCGATATCTTTTTCGTCATCGGGGTCAACAACCTGGGCTCTTGCTTCGGCTCGACCGGCCCGGCCAGCATCAATCCGGAAACCGGCAAGCCCTGGGGCGCCGCTTTCCCGGTGTTGACCGTGGAGGACTGGGTCCGGGCGCAGGCGCGGGTGGCGGACCACTTCGGCATCGAACGCTTCGCCGCGGTGATGGGCGGATCGTTGGGCGGCATGCAGGCCCTCAGCTGGGCCATCACGCTGCCGGACCGCGTGGCCAATTGCGTGGTCATCGCCAGCACGCCGCGCCTGTCGGCGCAGAACATCGGCTTTAACGAGGTGGCGCGCCGCGCCATCATCACCGATCCGGATTTCCACGGCGGCGACTATTACGCGCAGGACACCGTGCCGCGCCGCGGCCTGTCGGTGGCGCGCATGCTCGGCCACATCACCTACCTGTCCGATGACGACATGGCCGAGAAGTTCGGCCGCGCCCAGCGCGCGCCGGCCGAGAACGGCGCCTACCACTACGGCTACGACGTCGAGTTCGAGGTGGAGTCGTACCTGCGCTACCAGGGCGAGAAATTCACCCGCTATTTCGACGCCAACACTTATCTGCTGATCACGCGCGCGCTGGACTATTTCGATCCCGCGCGCACCACCGGCGGCGACCTGGCCCGCGCGCTGGCGCCGGCCAAGGCCGATTTCCTGCTGGTGTCGTTTTCGACCGACTGGCGCTTCCCGCCGGAACGCTCGCGCGAAATCGTGCGCGCGCTGCTGAAGAACGCGAGCCCGGTGACCTACGCCGAGATCGACGCGCCGCATGGCCATGACGCCTTCCTGCTGGAAGACGCGCGCTACCATGCCGTGGTTCGCGGCTATTACGAACGCATCGCGCGCGAGCTCGGGCTCGGCGCAGCCGCCCAGACCGAAGGACGTTCCGCATGACTCCCGTGACTCCCCGCCCCGCGCATAGCGTCTTGCGGCCCGACCTGGCGCGCATCGCCAGTTGGATCGAGCCCGGCAGCCGCGTCCTGGACCTGGGCTGCGGCGATGGCGCGCTGCTGGCGCATCTGCGCGACCACCGGCAGGTGCGCGGCGCGGGCGTGGAATTCGATGACACCTGCGTCATCGCCTGCGTGCGGCGCGGCGTCGAAGTGATCCAGCAGAACCTGGAAGACGGGCTGGCGCTGTTCGACGACAAGCAGTTCGATACCGTGGTGCTGTCGCAGACCCTGCAATCCATGCACCGCACCGAGCACATCCTGCGCGAAATGGCGCGAGTGGCGCGCTTTGGCGTGGTGTCGTTTCCCAACTTTGGCTATTGGCCGCATGGCTGGGCCATTCTGCGCGGCCGCATGCCGGTGACGGGCCAGATGCCCTACCAGTGGTACAACACGCCGAACATCCACCTGTGCACGCTGCGCGACTTCGAGCAACTGGCGGGCGAGGTGCGCCTCAGCATCCTCGAACGCGCTACCTTCAACGAAGGGCGCGAGGTGAAGCTGTTTCCCAGCTGGCGCAGCACCCTGGCGGTGTACCGCTTCGCGTCGCCCTGACATTCCGACACGCATCCTGGCGGCGGCGCGGGCCAACAGGCCCTAAAATGCCGCAAGCCCGCGGCCGCAGCCTGTAGCGCCGCGCCGGCGCGTTACAGGAGACCGTCATTACCGCTGCATCCAACGTCTACACCAGCCCCCGCGTGGCCCCCTTGCTGGTCCTGGGCTTTACCAGCGGGTTGCCGTTGGCCCTGACCAGCGGCACCTTGCAGGCCTGGGCCACGGTGGAAAACGTGCCGCTGCAGCAGATCGGTTTCCTGACATTGGTGGGCAGCGCCTATACCCTCAAGTTCCTGTGGGCCCCGCTGGTGGACCGCTATGCACCGCCCTTGCTGGGGCGGCGGCGCGGCTGGATGCTGCTGACCCAATTGCTGCTGGCCGTGGCGATCATGGCGATGGGCGCCTTGTCGCCGTCGTCGTCGCTGCAGACCCTGGCCCTGCTGGCCGTGCTGGTCGCGTTTCTGTCGGCCACGCAGGACATCGCTTTCGACGCCTATTGCACGGACGTGCTGCGCAAGGATGAGCGCGGCGCGGGAGCTGCCATCAAGGTCATGGGCTACCGGCTGGCCATGATCGTGTCGGGCGGGCTGGCGCTGATCCTGGCGGACCAGTGGATAGGCTGGGGCAACACCTATGTGCTGATGGGCGGCCTGATGCTGCTGTGCATGCTGGCCACGTTCTGGGCGCCGGAGCCCGAGCACGTCGCGCGCCCGCCGCGCAACCTGCGCGAGGCTGTCGGCGAACCATTGCGCGAATTCTTCACGCGGCGCGGGGCGCTGGCCGTGCTGCTGCTGATCGTGCTCTACAAGCTGGGCGACGCGTTCGCGGGCGCCTTGTCCACCACCTTCCTGATCCGCGGCGCGGGCTTCACGCCGACGGAAGTCGGCACCGTGAACAAGGTGCTGGGATTGGCCGCCACCATCATCGGCGCGCTGGCCGGCGGGTCGCTCATGTCGCGCTGGGGCCTGTACCGTTCGCTGATGGCGTTCGGGCTGCTGCAGGCCGTGTCGAACCTGGCGTACTGGCTGATCGCCATCAGCCCCAAGAACCTCTGGCTGATGGCCGTGGGCGTGGGCATCGAGAACCTGTGCGGCGGGCTGGGCACGGCGTCCTTCGTCGGCCTGCTGATGGCGCTGTGCCGCCAGCGCTTTTCCGCGACCCAGTTCGCGCTGCTGTCGGCGCTGTCGGCCGTGGGCCGCACCTATCTGGCCGGCCCGCTCACGCCGCCGCTGGTGCAAGCCATGGGCTGGCCTGGCTTCTTCCTGCTGACCGTGGTGATCGCGCTGCCCGGCCTGGTGCTGCTGCACCTGCTGCGCGGCACGATAGAAACCATGGAGAAGCAGGGCGAGCAAGCCTAGGATCGAATCCGGCGCCAGCCAGGCGCTCGGAGAACTCCGCAAAAAAACGGCGCCGAGGCGCCGTTTTTCATGGCCGGACTGGCTTACTTGTCGTCGAGCAACCTGACGATCAGCACGTCGCTGGGCAGGGACTCCAGCAGCCGTTCGGCCACGCTGCCGATGGCGGTGCGCAGGATGCCGGTGCGGCCATGGGTGCCGGTCACGACCAGGTCGGAGCGGTGGTTGAACGAGTATTCCGACAGCACGGTTTCCGGCTGGCCGCTTTCCAGCACCACCGTGGGGGCGGCGACCTGGGCCAGTTCGGGAGTTTCGGCGATGAACTCGCGGGCGCTCTGCTCGGCGGCCTTGTAGAAGCTGCGGGTAATGGCGTCGTCCGGCACGTTCTTGCCCTGGAAGGGGACGTCATAGGAGTGGAACAGCGTCAGGGCCGCGTTCGGCACCAGCTGCAGCGCTGCGCGCAGCGCCTGGCGCGAGCCCGCGGAGAAGTCGGTGGCGACCAGCACGTCGCGGTACGGCCGGCGCGGACGGGTCTTGACCACCAGCACCGGCTGGCGCGCCTGGCGTGCCAGCTTTTCGACCGTCGTGCCGAGCAGCAGGCGGCCCAGCGTTTCATCGCGCGCGGTGCCGGTGACGATCAGCGAGCATCCATAGCTGTCGGCGGTTTCCATGATGCGGACCAGCGGATCGCCGCTGACCACCACCACTTCGGTCGGCACGTCGGCGGCGGCCAGGTCGTCGGCCAGCTCGCGCTCGGCCAGCGCCTTGTGGTCCGTCGACAGGCGCCGCCACACGGGCGTGGTCAGGCGGGCCGGCGTCGCATGGGATTCCATGACATGCAGGACGATGAGCTTGGTGCCGAGTTCCTTGGCCAGTTGCAGCGAGCGGTCCAGGGCGCGGTCGCCGCGCGCGCTCAAGTCGGTTGCGAGCAGGATGGGGCCAGTTTGCTGTGTCATACGTTCTCTCCCGGTTGTGGCTGGACCGCCGACTCCCGCATGCGTGCGCTCCAGCCGTTCCGCCCTCGCGGGCCTTATTCCCATTGTCCCGCGGCTACGCGGAGGGGGACTTGATAGATATCAACGCAAAGTCGAGGGTAAGGGATGGCGGGCGCGCAGGCAATGGCCGCCTGCGGCGTCACAGGCTTAATACAATGGTGCCAGTCCAACTTTCCGCCCTCCCATGTTCCCGGATCTGTCTCCCGCCTTGCTGCACACGCTGTATCTCGTCGCCATCGTGGCGGAAGCGATGACCGCGGCGCTTTCGGCCGGCAGGCGCGACATGGACTGGATGGGCGTCTGCATCATTGCCTGCGTGACGGCGCTGGGCGGCGGCTCGCTGCGCGACGTGCTGTTGGGGCATTACCCCCTGACCTGGGTGGTCCATCCCGAATATCTCTGGATGACCGCGGGCGCGGCGATCTTCACCGCCTTGATCGCGCCGGTCATGCGGCGCCTGCGCAGCGTGTTCCTGCTGGCCGATGCGCTGGGCCTGGTGGCGTTCACGGTCATCGGCTGCCAGGTGGCGCAGCTGATGCAGCTGCCGATCACGGTGGTGCTGATCAGCGGCATGATCACCGGCTGCGCCGGCGGGGTGTTGCGCGACGTGCTGTGCAACGAGGTGCCGCTGCTGTTTCGCAAGGAACTCTATGCCAGCGTGTCCTTCGTGACTGGCGGACTCTACCTGGGCTCGCAGGCCCTGGGCCTGTCGGCCAACGCCGCGGTGCCGATCGCGCTGGCCGCGGGCCTGGCGGTGCGCCTGCTGGCTTTGCGATTCAATTGGCAGATGCCGAAGTTCGTGTATCGGGACGACTGGGACTGAACGCAAGCCGGGAATGGCGCTCTGCAACAATTTTCTTATTTATGTTTCAAGAGATTTCTAGTATCTTCACTAGGTCTCATACCATGCATTGCGCAGTACAAGGGGAGCCGATTGGACGTCAAAGCGCCCGCCACGATTCCGTATTTCCTGCAGGAACAGATTCGTGAATTGATCGTGGACGGCTCCATCCGGCCGGGCCAGCCCCTGCGCGAACAGGAGCTGGAACAGCGTTTCGGCACCAGCCGCAGCCCGATCCGCGAAGCGCTGCGCCTGCTGGAGCTGAGCGGCCTGGTCGCCCATATCCAGCGCAAGGGCTTCAGGGTCACCCTCTACACCGAGGCGCAGATCCGGCATCTTTACCAGCTGCGCGCTGAACTCGAGGCCTATTGCATCCGCCAGGCGGCAGAGGCGGCTGACCTGGCGCCTCTGCTGGCCGAATTGCGCGTCCATGACGCCGCCATCGGGGCTGCGTTGGCTTCGGGCGATGGACGCGCCGCCATTGCTTCGGCCTGCGCGTTCTATCTGGCCGCGGCCCGCAGCACGGGCAATACTCCGCTTGCCGGCATGCTCAGCAAGCTTTACGAACAGATCGAACCGCTGCGCTACCTGTTGGCCAGGCAGGCGCTGCCGTTCAGCGGCATCCAGGCCTGCACCGGCGGCGTCATCGAGGCCTTGGCCGGCCGCGATGTCGAGCGCGCGGCCAATCTGACGCGCAGTTATCTGGCGGACGTGCTGCCCAGCGTGGTGGAGGCGTATCGCCATGCCTCGCTGCAGGACGCGGAAGAACTGGCGCCGCGCTACGGCCGCGCCTAAGCCGGCCGCGCCTAAAGCCAGCCGCGCCTAAGCCCTCGGGGGCGTGCGGACTTCGATCCCCGCCTGTTCCAAAGCCTTGCGGATGCCGTCGGCGAAGATCAGCGCGTTGGGCTGATCGCCATGGATGCAGAGCGTGTCCGCCTGCACCGGCACGTCCTTGCCGTCCACTGAGCGCACCTTGCCTTCGCGCACCATGCGCACCACCTGCGCCACGGCCTGATCCAGGTCTTCGATCATCGCACCCGCGCGGCTGCGCGGCGTGAGCGAGCCGTCGTCCTGGTAGGAGCGGTCGGCAAAGACTTCGTTGGCGGCGGCCAGGCCGATGGCGCGGGCCGCGTCGATCAGCTTGCTGCCCGCCAGCCCGTACAGGATCAGCGAGGCGTCCACGTCCTTGACGGCCTGGCAGATCGCGCGCGCCAGGCCTTCGTCCTTGGCGGCCATGTTGTAGAGCGCGCCGTGCGCCTTCACGTGGTGCAGCCGCGCGCCTTGCGAGGCGGCCACGCCGGCCAGCGCGCCGATCTGATAGACCACGATGTCGTAGGCCTCGTCGGGACTGATCTGGATGACGCGGCGTCCGAACCCGGCCAAGTCCTGCAGGCTGGGGTGCGCGCCCAGCGCCACGCCGCGCGCCAGCGCGGCCGCCACGGTCTTGCGCATGGTGGCCGGATCGCCGCCATGGAAGCCACAGGCGATGTTGGCGGAGCTGACGAACTGCAGCACCGCCGCGTCGTTGCCCATGGTCCAGGCGCCATAGCTTTCGCCCATGTCGCAGTTCATGTCGATGCGGGTGGTCATGGCAAATTCCTTTCTAGGCCAGGAGCGCGCGCAACGGCGCCAGCGCGTCCTGCAATTGCGTGAAGGCGCGTTCGCGTTCGCCGTCCAGGCGCTGCGCCTCTTCCAGTTCGATCAACTGGAAGCGCAGCGTCTGGCCCGGCGCACACTGCGCCAGGACGGGCAGGTCCACCGTGGCGATCTGCGCGATCTTGGGGTAGCCGCCGGTGGTCTGCCGGTCGGCCATGAGGATGATGGCCTCGCCGCCCGAGGGCACCTGCACGGTGCCGAAACTGGCGGCTTCCGACAGCATCTGGCGCGGCTGGCTCATGGACAGCGTCGGGCCCAGCAGGCGGTAGCCCATGCGGTCGGACTGTGGACTGATGCGGAATTCGGCGCCGCCGCCGAAGGCCTGGCGGGTGGTGTCGGAGAATTCTTCCCAGTGCATGCCGGGCAGGAAACGGATGAACTCGCGGCGTTTGGCGCCCAGCGTCGCCGGCAGGTAGACGCGTTGGTTCCACAACGCTTCCTGCAAGGCGTCCAGGTCGCGGCCGGTAGCCAGCGGCGCATGCAACGGCACCTGGTCGCCCTTGGCCAGCGCGCGCCCCTGGAAGCCGCCGAAGCCGCTGCGCAGGTAGGTGCTTTCGCTGCCCATGACGCGCGGCAGCGCGAAGCCGCCGTGGACCGCGAGATAGCCGCGCACGCCCACGGCCGGCCTGGCGCCGAAGGCCAGCGTGTCGCCAGCCCGCGCCACCAGCGGGCGGTGGGCGGGGATGTCCTGGCCGTTGAGCGTGGCGCCGAGGTCGGCTCCGGCCAGCGCGAAGCAGGCTGCGGCGTCAAAGCGCAGGGTCGGACCCGTCAGGGTCATTTCCAGCGTGGCGTGTTCGTCCTGGTTGCCGGCCAGCGCGTTGGCCAGCCGGTGCGCGCGCTCGTCCATGGCGCCGGCGGCCGGGATGCCCTGGTGCTGGTAGCCCTCACGGCCGCGGTCCTGGAAGCTGGACAGCATGCCGGGCTTGATCACGGTCACGCTCATGCCTGGGTTCCCCTGATGCGGTCGAATTCCTCGGGGCCGATCGGCACGAAGCGGACCGAGTCGCCGGGTTGCAACAGGGCGGCGGGGTCGCGGGCCGGGTCGAACATGGTGAGCGGGGTGGCGCCGATGATGTTCCAGCCGCCGGGCAGGCGGTTCGGGTAGATCACGGTCTGCCGGTTGGCCACCGCCACGGCGCCGGACGGCACTGCGGTGCGCGGCGAGGCGCGGCGCGGAATATTCAGTTTTTCGTCGTGCACGCCCAGATAGGCGTGGCCGGGCGCGAAGCCCAGCATGAAGACCATGCTGCGGGGCTGGCTGTGCAGTGCGATGACGCCTTCGGGCGTGAGGCCGGCGGCCTCGGCCACTTCGGCCAGGTCGGGGCCGTGTTCGCCGCCGTAGCAGACCGGGATGTCGATCTCGCGTCCGCCCAGGGCGTCCGCGGCGATGCCTTCGGACAGCAATTGTCCGATGCGTTCGGCCAGCTGCGTGTAAGTGGGGCCGCCGCTGGCGCCGGGACGGTAGTGCACCGCCACCGCGACGAACGACGGCACCACGTCGGTCACGCCGGGAAGCCGCGCATCGCGTAGCTTGCCGGCCGCGGCCAGACAGGTTCTGCCCACGCCAGCGTCGATCTGGTCGCCAAAGGAAACGATCAGGCAGCGGTCACCCTGGGGCAGGATGCGCCACGAGGTTTCGGCCGGAGAAGGAGGTTCTGAATTTGCGTTCAACGACACGAAACCTGTAGAGACGGATTACTTGGCGAACAGGGAATCCATATTCTTGAACGCCTTGAATTCCAGCGCATTGCCCGACGGATCCAGGAAGAACATGGTGGCTTGTTCGCCCACTTCACCCTTGAAGCGGATGTAGGGCTCGATGACGAATTCGGTGCCGGCGTCGGTCAGACGCTTCGCCATTGCTTCCCATTGTTCCATGGAAAGCACGGCGCCGAAATGGCGCACCGGCACATTGTGCGAGTCCACGGCGCTGGTGGCCTTGTGGCCGCATTCGCTGGGCGCCAGGTGGGCGACGATCTGGTGGCCGTAGAAGTTGAAGTCGATCCATTCGGGCGAGCTGCGGCCCTCCGGACAGCCCAGTTTTTCGCCATAGAAGGCGCGGGCTTCGGCCAGGTCGCGGACCGGGAAGGCAAGGTGGAACGGCGGCAGGTTGGTTTGAGCGGTCATGGAAGGCTCCGGGTGAGGCAAAGGAAAATGATCAATCAGATTGCGGGCCGCCGCAAGCTTGGACGGCCTAGCATCGATGGGTAGTTTAGGTATTGTTTTTTTGATTGAAAAACGATATTTTTTGCTAGTTAGCATCGAAATAATTGATCGTGATCAAAGAGTTCAAGACCTTTATCGCCGTGGCGCGGGACGGCACCTTTACCGGCGCAGGCGCCCGGTTGGGCCTGACCCAGTCCGCGGTCAGCGCGCAGATCAAACGCCTGGAGGACTATCTGGGCGGGCCGCTGTTCGACCGCAGCGCGCGCGCCGCGGTGCTGAACGCCCACGGCCGCGAAGTCTTGCCGCAGGCGGAAGAGCTGGTCGCCATGGCCGAGCGCATGATCACGGCCGGTGGGGCGGGCCATGTCAGCGGCCTGCTGCGCATCGGCGCCATCGCGTCCGTGCAGCAGGACCTGCTGGCACGCGCGCTGGGCGGGTTCCGCGCGGTCTATCCGGACGTGCGGGTGCGCATCGTGCCCGGCGTGTCGCTGTCGCTCTTGGGGCAGGTGGATGCGGGCGAGGTGGACATGGCCATGCTGATCAAGCCGCCCTTCGCCCTGCCGCCCGAACTCGGCTGGCAGCCGCTGCTGCGCGAACCGGTGATGCTGGCCATGCCCGCGTCCATGCCGGTCGCGCCATGGCGCGAACTGTTGGCCAGCCAGCCCTTCATCCGCTACGACCGCGCCTCGTTCGGCGGACGCGTGGTGGACCTGTTCCTGAAAAAACAGCGCATCGCCGTGCGCGAGGCTGTCGAGCTGGACGAGATCGACGCCATCGCCAACATGGTGCGGCTGGGGGTGGGCGTGGCGCTGTTGCCGCAGTTGCGGCGGCTGGATCTGACGGGCTTGCGGCTATTGCCGCTGGGCGAGGCGGCGTTCCACCGTGAGATCGGCCTGATAGGCCGCCTGCCCTTCGATGCCGGCAGCGTGCACGAGAAGATGGCCGAATGCCTGGCGGCGGCCGCTGCAGAGTCTTGAGTCGTGTGGCGGGCGGCGCATGATGCGCCGCCCGTCATGGCGGCCTCGGCTTACAGGCGGTCGCAGCGGACCGTGATGGGGTGGCTGCGCAGCGTGGACATCACGACGTCGTTCACTTCGCCTTCCACGTCGGTGATCACGTAGCCGATCTGGCCGCGGGTCTGCAGGGTCTGGCTGACGATGTTCAGGCCGTGCTGCGCCATCAGGTTGTCCAGCGTGCCCAGCGCGCCCGGGGCGTTGCGGTGCACGTGCAGGATGCGCGTGCCGCCGGCCGGTTCCAGATAGGGCAGTTCGGGGAAGTTGACCGCGCCCTTGGTGGTACCGGCCTGCAGGAAGCGCACCAGTTTCTCGGCCACTTCGCGGCCGATGTTCTCTTGCGATTCCTGCGTGCTGCCGCCGATGTGCGGGGTCAGGATCACGTTGGGCAGGCCGATCAGCGGGCTGGCCAGCGGTTCGTCCGCGCCCTTGGGCTCGGTCGGGAAAACGTCCAGCGCGGCGCCGGCCAGATGGCCGGATTTCAGCGCCGCGTGCAACGCGTCGATATCCACCACCGTGCCGCGCGAGGCATTGATCAGGATGGCCCCACGGCGCATGCGTCCGATGGTTTCCGCGTTCATGATCTTTTCGGTGGTTTTGCCGCCCGGCACGTGCAGGGTCACCACGTCGGCCTGCTCCAGCAGGTCGTTGAGCGTCGCGGCGGGCCGGGCGTTGCCCAACGGCAGCTTGGCTTCGACGTCGTGATAGACGACGCGCATGCCCAGGCTTTCGGCCAGCGTGCTGATCTGCGAGCCGATGTTGCCGTAGCCCACGATGCCCAGCGTCTTGCCGCGGGTCTCGAATGCGCCCGCGGCGCTCTTGTCCCAGTGGCCCAGGTGCACGCGGGCGTTCTTTTCGGGAATGCGGCGCAGCAGCAGGATGGCTTCGCCCAACACCAGTTCGGCCACCGAGCGGGTGTTCGAGAATGGCGCGTTGAACACCGGGATGCCGCGCTGCATGGCCGCATCCAGGTCGACCTGGTTGGTGCCGATGCAGAAGCAGCCCACGACGCGCAGGTCGGGGTTGCCGGACAGCAGGGCGGCGTCCAGATGGGTGCGAGAACGGATCCCCGCCACCTGAGCGCCGCGCAGGGCGTCGCTCAGCTGCGACGCCGGCAGGGCGGCGGCGTGCGTGACGATGTCGGAGTAGCCGGCGGCTTCAAAAACAGCGCGGGCGCTCGGGTGGATGTTCTCGAACAGGACGATTTGTGCCATGACAGCCTGAGGGGTGGGTGAGGAATCCGTTTTATTGATTGTGGCCCATTTTTGCTGCAGTGCAAGGAGTAGCCATTGGAGCGGTGTGGATGAATTGTTTCAGACGCGCAAACGACTCGGGCATCGCTCCAAAGGGAGCGATGCCCGCATGGGACTTCAAGGATTGAGCTTTACCGGTAGGCCTGGAAGACCTTGGAGCCGCCTTGTTTGTCCACCAGCACCACGTCGTGCGGCGTCTTGCGGCCGCCGTACTCGGGGCCGTCCATGCCGGGCGAACCCAGCGGCATGCCGGGCGCGGCCAGGCCGGCGGCGTCCGGCTTTTCGAGCAGCAGGCGGCGCACGTCGCTGGCCGGCACGTGGCCTTCGATCGCATAGCCTTCGACTGCGGCGGTGTGGCAGGAGCCGTAGTTGGCCATGCCGGCGTTGCGGCGGATGGGGCCGGTGTCCTGGACGTCGTGGGTGGTGACGGCGAAGCCGCTGTCGCGCATGTGCTTGACCCAATCTTCACAGCAGCCGCAGGTCGGGGTCTTCCAGACCTCGACCTTGACGGGTGTCTGGGCGGTGGCGAAAGCGGGCGCGCACAGGGCTGCGGCAAGGGCCAGGCGGCGCGTAAGACGGGAAAGGTTCATGATGCTCCGTTGCGGGACGATGTGGTTGCAAGCGTACTGTAGAGGAACGGGAGTGACCCCATTCTGTCCTGAACATTACGGTTTTGTAATGTTGGCCGCGGCGGCATGGCCGTCCGGCGCGCGCAGCGTGATACCGACCACGGTGCCGTGAGCGCCCGAGGCCGCATCGACCTCGCCGCCATGCATGCGCGCGATGGCGCGCACGATGGCCAGGCCCAGGCCATGGCCTTCGCTGCGCGGCGCGCGCGCCTGGCTGGAACGGAAGAAGCGGTCGAAGATGCGGGGCAGGTCGGCCGGCGGGATGGGCGCGCCGGGGTTGCGCACTTCGACCCGCGCGCCCGCGGGCGAAGCCGAGCAGGTCAGCACGATTTCACCGCCGCGGGGCGTAGCCTTGATGGCGTTGGAGATCAGGTTGGCCAGCGCGCGCCGCACCAGCCCGGCGTTGGCGGCCACGGTGGCGTCGCCCACGCAGCGCAGGTGCACGCCGCTTTCTTCCAGCGTGGCTTCGTAGTACTCGGCCACGCGCCGCGCTTCGGCGGCCAGCGATACCGGCGCCAGATCGGCAGCCCGTTCGCCGCGGTCGGCGCGCGCCAGGAACAGCATGTCGTTGACCAGGGTTTTCAGGTCTTCCAGCTCTTCGAGGTTGGATTCCAGCGCATCGCGCAGTTCGGCCGCATCGCGCGGCGAGGACAGCATGACCTGCGTGCCGTTGATCAGCGTGGCCAGCGGCGTGCGCAGCTCGTGTGCGACGTCGGCGTTGAAGCCTTCCATCTGCTGGTAGGCGGCCTGCAGGCGTTCGAGCGTGCGGTTGAAGGAACGGACCAGCTCATGCAGTTCGCGGTCGGTGTGTTCCAGCGGCAGGCGCCGCGCCAGGTTGTCGGGCTGGATGCTGGCTGCCTGTTCGGACAGCCTGCGGGCAGGCGCCATGCTGCGGCGCACGGCCCAGGCCGCCAGCACCACCGTCGCGCCCACCCACAGCGCGCAGATCAGCACCAGCGCGGTGCCGTAGGCGTAAAGGAACTGTGAACTGGTGCGCGTGCTGACCGCCACGGTCAGTTGCGCACCGGGCAGGATGCGGTCATTCATGGCGACCCGCAGGCCGCGCATGCGGCCGCCGTCGGCGGTTTGCAGGACAACCTGCCCACCGTCCTCGGTGGCCAGCGTTTCGGGGGCGGGTCCGCCGTACACGGAATGGCCGTGCGCATCCACGATCCAGATGCCGAGCTGGCCTTCGCCTGCCCGCATGTCGTCGAAGGTGGCGGCCAGGTCCTGCAGGCCGCGGGCGCTGTTTTGCATGTCGATCAGGTGATCGATCAATTCCAGCTTGCCGCTGACCTCGGTGATTTCCTGGCGTTCCACTTCGCGCTTGAGCGCCCAGAACAGCGTGGCCCCCGCCAGGCTGGACACCAGCAGGGCGATGGCGCCCAGCAGCAAGGTCAGCCGCGCCTGCATGGAACGCATGCGCGGCGGCCTCATGCGGGACGCGATTCCAGCACGTAGCCCATGCCGCGCACGGTATGCAGCAATTTGGTGTCGTACGGGTCGTCCAGTTTGCTGCGCAGCCGCCGGACCGCCACGTCGATGACGTTGGTATCGCTGTCGAAGTTCATGTCCCATACCTGCTCGGCCAGGGTGGTGCGCGACAGCACCTGGCCCTGGCGGCGCAGCAGCAGGGCCAGCAGATTGAATTCCTTGGCGGTCAGGTCCAGGCGGCGGCCGCCGCGCTGGGCGCGCCGGCGAGCCAGATCCAGTTCCAGGTCGGCCAGGCGCAGCAGGGTGGGTTCCTGCGAACGGCCGCGGCGCAGCAGCGCCTGCACCCGCGCCAGCAACTCCGAAAAGGCGAAGGGCTTGACCAGATAGTCGTCGGCGCCGCCCTCCAGGCCGCGCACGCGGTCCTCGACCGCGTCGCGCGCCGTCAGCATCAGGATGGGCGTGTCCTTCTGTTCGCGCACGGCGGCCAGCACGCCGAAGCCGTCCACGCCCGGCAGCATCACGTCCAGCACGATCAGGTCGTAGACGCCTTCCAACGCCAGATGCAGGCCGTCCACGCCGTCGCGCGCCAGGTCCACGACGTGGCTTTGTTCCGACAGGCCCTTCTTGAGGTAGTCGGCCAGTTTGGGTTCGTCTTCGATGACCAGTATGCGCATGGCCGAAAATTTACCATCAGCGCCGCGTCAGGGGCCCGTCCACGGTAAAACGCCGGCGGTTCAGGCCGGGCTGTCGATGGCGATTCGGTCGGGCGGAAAGCGCAGCGCGAACACGCTGCCCTTGCCGGGTTCGCTGGTGATCACCAATTCGGCGTCGTGGCGCATGGCGATGTGCTTGGTGATCGCCAGCCCCAGGCCGGTGCCGCCCACCGCGCGCGAGCGGCCGCGGTCCACGCGGTAGAAGCGCTCGGTCAGGCGGGGCAGGTGGCGCGCGGGGATGCCGATGCCGGTGTCCTGCACGCTGTAGCGCGCGCCGCCGTCTTCCTCGCGCGCCCAGCGCACGGTGATGGTGCCGCCGTCCGGCGTGTAGCGCACCGCGTTGGTCAGCAGGTTGGACAGCGCCGAGGTCAGCTCGGTTTCGGCGCCCAGCACGTCCAGGGATTCGTCGATGTGCCATTCCAGCACATGGCGGCCGCCGGACAAGGCCTCGATCTGCTGGCGCGCCTTCTGCAGCAGCGCGCCCATGTTCACCGCGCGCGGGTCGCTGCCCGGCGAGGATTCCAGTGTGGACAGGGTCAGCAGGTCTTCGACGATGGCCTGCATGCGCTGGGCCTGTTCGTGCATCATGTCGATGTACTGCTCGCGCTGTTCCGCGGGCAGGGCGTCGGCCGGCATGTCGCGCAGGGTTTCCAGAAAGCCCGCCAGCACCGTCAGCGGCGTGCGCAGCTCGTGCGAGACGTTGGCGACGAAGTCGCGGCGCGTGGTTTCCAGGCGTTCGATCTGGGTGACGTCGCGCGTGATCAGCAGGCGCTGATTGCTGGCGTAGGCCGTCAGCTGCATCATCATCAGCCGCTCCTGGCCCTGCTGGCCCAGGCGCACCAGGATGGGTTCGGGCCAGGACGAGCGATGCGCGTATTCCACGAATTCGGGCGCGCGCAGCAGGTTCAGCAGGTTATGGCCGCGGTCGGCCGGCAGGCGCAGGCCCAGATGCTGGCGCGCCATGCGGTTGCACCAGTCGATCTGGAAATCTTCGTTCAGGGTCACCGCGCCGTCCGGCAGCGCTTGGGCCGCGGCCAGCATGCCCTGCATGGTGTTCTGGGTTTCGTTCAGTTCGCGGGCCCGGGCGCGGGTGTAGCGGTACAGCGGGGCGAGGATATCGTCCCAGGGCCCGACCGAAGCGGGGGGCGAGGTGTCCGGATGGTTGGCCCAGTGGGACACCAGGTGCAGGCGCCAGCTGCGCCAGAGCAGCATGGCGGCCAGCGCGGCGGAGAACAGTATCCAGCCCGCCGGGTCTCCTATGAGCCATTGGACCAATAATGCGGCAACCGCCCACAGGGCGACCAGGAAAAGAGTGCGCAGCCAGATCATCGTGCGGGAGTTTTACCGCGTGGGGAGCTGGGCCGTAAACCGGTAGCCGCTGCCGCGGACCGTTTCCACGTGCGCATCGTGGCCGCTGGGTTCCAGCGCCTTGCGCAGGCGGCGGATGTGCACGTCGACCGTGCGCTCTTCCACGAAGACGTGGTCGCCCCAGACCTGGTCCAGCAGCTGCGAGCGCGAGAACACGCGTTCGGGGTGCGTCATGAAGAAATGCAGCAGGCGGAATTCCGTGGGGCCGATCTGCAGCGACTGGCTGTTGCCCGACAGGCGGTGCGTCACCGGATCCAGCTTCAGGCCGCCCACGTCGATCACGTCGTCGGTCAGCTGGGGCGCGCGGCGGCGCAGCACCGCCTTGATGCGCGCCATCAGCTCCTTGGGTGAGAAGGGCTTGGTGATGTAGTCGTCGGCGCCGGCTTCCAGGCCGTCCACCTTGTCCTGCTCGGAGCCTTTGGCGGTCAGCATGATGACCGGGACGGCGCGGGTGCGCTCGTCGTTGCGCAGCTTGCGCGCCATGGCCAGGCCGGAGGTGCCGGGCAGCATCCAATCCAGCAGGATCAGGTCGGGAAGCTCGGCGCGGATCAGCGTCTGGGCCTGGTCGGCGTCGAAGGCGCGCAGCACCTTGTGTCCGGCGAAGGACAGGTTGACGGCGATCAGTTCCTGGATGGCGGGTTCGTCTTCGACGACGAGGATGGTGCTGGACATGGCGAATTTGGCACACTTCTGAGCGCCGGCGCGGCGCGAACATTGCGATAGTATGGCCGCAATATTTCAGGTATGTGACCGCCGGGCGCCATAGTTGGCTTTCGCCGGCCTCGCGAGGGAGCCCGATAGGCTACCATTGAACGATATATCGGGAATTCACCATGCAAAACCCCTCCGAATCGCAACATTCTGCGGATTCCGCCTCGCAACCCACCCATTTTGGCTTCCAGACGGTGCCGGAAGGCGAAAAGGCCCGCAAAGTCGCCGAAGTCTTCCATTCGGTCGCCCAGCGCTACGACGTCATGAACGATTTCATGTCGGCCGGGCTGCACCGCGTCTGGAAGGCCTTCACCATCGGCCGCGCCGCCATCCGTCCCGGCATGAAGGTGCTGGACATCGCCGGCGGTACGGGCGATCTGGCCAAAGCCTTCGCCAAGCGCGCCGGCCCCACCGGCGAGGTCTGGCTTACGGACATCAACGACTCCATGCTACGCGTGGGCCGCGACCGCCTGACCGACGCCGGCCTGCTGGTTCCCACTGCCGTGTGCGACGCCGAGCGCCTGCCGTTCCCCACGGGCCATTTCGACCGCGTCAGCGTGGCTTTCGGCCTGCGCAACATGACCCACAAGGATCGCGCCCTGGCCGAAATGACCCGGGTGTTGAAGCCGGGCGGCAAGCTGCTGGTGCTGGAATTCTCGCGCGTGGCCAAGCCGCTGGCCCCTGCCTACGACTGGTATTCCTTCAATGTGCTGCCCTGGCTGGGCAAGAAAGTCGCCAAGGATGAGGCCAGTTACCGCTATCTGGCGGAATCCATCCGCATGCACCCCGACCAGGAAACCCTGGCCGACATGCTGCGCACGGCCGGACTGGACCGGGTGCAGTACTTCAATCTGACCGCAGGCATCGCCGCCTTGCACGAAGGCGTGAAGCTGGGCTGATCCGCGCCGGCCATCCGGATATTTCACCGCCCCTGCGGGAACTTGTGGGGCGGCGTCTTGTCCGTTATTCTTACGGTATTCAGATTAATGTAAGAAAAGTCGCGACGAAGGTCCCGCGGTCCGTGGGACTTCCTGCTGCTCGGGGCGGCAGGGGCGCGAGTACGAGGGAGCAAACCTATGTCCAAATTCTGTCTTTCGCGGTTTGTCGCCGCGGCGCTGATCGCCGTTTCCGGCGCGGCACTGGTGACGGCGTCGTTTGACGCCGAAGCCCGCCGTGCCGGCGGCGGCAGCAGCGTCGGCCGACAATCCTCCAACGTGACCCAGCAGCGCCAGGCGACCACGCCGCCGGCCGCCGCCAACAACACGGCGGGCGCCACCGCCGCCCCGGCAGCCGCCGGCGCGGCCACGGCCGGCGCCGCGACCGCGGGCGCAGCCGCCAAGAGCGGCGCTTCGCGCTGGCTCGGCCCCATCGCCGGCATCGCCGCTGGCCTGGGTATCGCCGCACTGCTCTCCAGCATGGGCCTGTCGGGCGCTTTCGCCGAGTTCCTCGGCTCCGCGCTGCTGATCGCCGCGGTCGTGTTCGCCGTCATGTTCATCATCCGCCGCCTGCGCGGCGCCGGTCCGCGCACTGCCACGCAGGGCGCGTTCAACGGGGCCAACAACACCCCGGGCCAGCAACAGCAGCCGATGTGGCGTGAATCGCTGCAACCGGCTCCGGCTGCTCCGGCCGCGGCTCCGGTTGCCGCTGCCGCTGCCGCGGCTCCGGCCGCGATGCCCAAGGCGGGCGACGACAACAACTGGTTCGTGCCGGGTGATTTCGACACGCCCAACTTCCTGAAACAGGCCAAGGAGCAGTTTGTGCGCATCCAGGCCGTCTGGGACAGCGGCAGCACCGATGGCCTGCGCGACTTCCTGACCGACGACCTGATCACCGAGCTCAAGCCGCAGCTGGCCGAGCGCGGCGCCGCGCCCAACAAGACCGAAGTGGTGCTGTTGAACGCTGAAATGCTGGGCATCGAAACCGTGTCCGACGGCCACCTGGCCAGCGTGCGCTTCTCCGGCATGCTGCGCGAAGCGCCGGGCGCCGAGGCGTTCCGCTTCGAGGAAGTCTGGAACCTGTTCAAGCCCGCCAATGGCGGCTGGCTGCTGGCAGGCATCCAGCAGATCCCGGTGGATCTGGCCAGCTAAACCTGGCCGGCCGGGGCCGATCCCCGCCTCCGTTGCGGATGCCGCAAGGCATCTGTTTGAACCGGCCCTTCCAGGGCCGGTTTTTCCATGTGCTTGCGCAAAACGCCCGTTCATCTAACCCGTTACACTCCCGATTTACCCATTAACTTCGGCAACCCCGGTAATCGGGGCCGTTGCAGACCGTCATGCTGCCTTTTCCGTTCCTGCCCACCCCCTCGCGACTGGCTGTAAGCGCGCTCAACGCCCTGTTGCGGCGCGAGGATTGGGCGCGCGCGCGTCTGGTCCGGCATGCGGGCAAAACGGTGCGTTTCGCGCTGGGCGGCTTCAGCCTGGGCCTCACCATCGACAGCGACGGGCTGGCGGCCCAGGCCGATGCGGCCGTGGTGCCCGACGTGACCCTGACGGTCGCGCCTGAAAAACTGCCGTTGCCGCGGCTGGGCGTGGACCGCGAGCGTCCCGATTTCGCCGAGGCGACCCATATCTCGGGCGATGCGGCGCTGGCGCAGGTGGTTTCTGATCTGTCCAAGCAGCTGCGCTGGGATCCGGAGGACGCGCTGGCGCGGGTGGTGGGCGACATCGCCGCGCTGCGCTTGGTGGGCGGCGCCCGCGCCGCGGCCGGCGGCGCGCGCACGGCCGGTCTGCGCCTGGCCGAGAACGTGTCGGAATACCTGTCCGAGGAAAGCGGCATGCTGGCCAGCCGCCCGGCGCTGGAGCAATGGCGCCTGGATCTGGCTGAACTGAACGCCCGCGCCGACGCGCTGGCCCGTTCGGCCGCGGCGCTGCAAACCCGTCTGGCGTCCGCCAGCGCAAAGCGGGGCGCCTGATACATGTTTCCCCTGCTGCGCCTCTTTCGCATTATTGTGGTTTCGCTGCGTTACGGCCTGGACGAGCTGGTGCTCTCCAGCCTGAACCATCCGCTGGCCACCTGCCTCCTGCGCGTCATCCGCCTGGGCACGCGTCCGCGCAAGCCGCGGGGCTTGAGGCTGCGCCTGGCGCTGGAATCGCTGGGCCCCATCTTCGTGAAGTTCGGGCAGGTGCTGTCCACCCGCCGCGACCTGATTCCCACCGACATTGCCGACGAGCTGGCGCTTTTGCAGGACCGCGTGCCGCCGTTCCCCTCGGCGCAGGCGGCGGCCTGCATCGAGGCCGCGCTGGGTGCGCCGCCCGAGAAGCTGTTCGCGCAGTTCGAAGTGGACCCGGTGGCCTCGGCCTCGATCGCCCAGGTGCACTTCGCGGTGCTGCATGACGGCCGCGAGGTCGCGGTCAAGGTGCTGCGCCCGGGCATGCTCAGCATCATCGAGAAAGACCTGTCGCTCCTGAAGGTAGTGGCGCGCATCATCGAGCGCCTGGGCGCCGACGGCCGCCGCCTGAAGCCGCGCGAAGTCGTGGCCGAATTCGACAAGTACCTGCACGACGAGCTGGACCTGGTGCGCGAAGCGTCCAACTGCAGCCAGCTGCGCCGCAACTTCGGCCCCGAGTCCGGCCGCGGCGACATGCTGATCGTGCCCGAAGTGATCTGGGAGTACACGGCGTCCACGGTGTTCACCATGCAGCGCATGTACGGCATGCCGGTGGGCCAGGTGGAGCGCATGCGCCAGGCGGGCATCGACATCCCGACGCTGGCGCGCACTGGCGTGGAAATCTTTTTCACCCAGGTCTTCACCGACGGTTTCTTCCATGCCGACATGCACCCGGGTAATATATACGTGTCGGACCGCCCGGAAACGCTGGGCAGCTACATCGCCCTGGATTTCGGCATCGTGGGTTCGCTGTCCGAGTTCGACAAGAATTACCTGGCGCAGAACTTCCTGGCTTTCTTCCACCGCGATTACCGCCGCGTGGCGCAGTTGCACATCGAGTCGGGCTGGGTGCCGCCCGATACGCGCGAAGAAGAGCTGGAGGGCGCCGTGCGCGCCGTATGCGAACCGTATTTTGACCGGCCGTTGTCGGAGATCTCGTTGGGGCAGGTGCTGCTGAGGCTGTTCCAGACCTCGCGCCGGTTCAATGTGGAGATCCAGCCGCAGCTGGTGCTGTTACAGAAGACCTTGCTGAACGTCGAGGGATTGGGCCGCCAGCTCGATCCCAACCTGGATCTCTGGAAGACCGCCAAGCCCTACCTGGAACGCTGGATGCGTCAGCGCGTCGGGTTCAAGGGCCTGCGGCAGAGCCTGGAAAAGGAGGCCGCGCAGTGGTCGCAGATGTTGCCCGCCTTGCCCAGGCTGGTTCATGACAACCTGAGCCGTCCCAACGTCGCGCCCGCCTTGCTGGCGGAGATGATCCAGTTGCGGCGGGCTCAGGAACAGAACAACCGGCTGGTTGCAGCGCTGGTTGGGGTGGCGGCCGTCGCCATCGGGGTCGCGATATGGGCCTTGACCCGATAGGCGGCGCGATGATCTAGACGGCATCTGTCATGTTTCATTCATGAAACGGTCATCATAGCTTCGCGGTACACGGCGAAAAATAGCGCTGCGGTGGATGAATGCAGCGCCCTTGCCGGCAGCGGGCGCTTCATTCATTAATTTCTATATCTATAGCCCCACTAGCGGGACGAAAACAAGGGCAGACCATGCTTTATCCTGAACTCTTCAAGACCATGGAAGCCGTGCGTTGGAACATGGCGCATGACATTCCCTGGGGTGATTTCGATCGCAGCAAGCTCTCGGACGAGCAGGCTCACACGATCAAGATGAACGCCATCACGGAATGGGCCGCTTTGCCGGCCACCGAAATGTTCCTGCGCGACAACCGCGGCGACAGCGATTTCTGCGCATTCATGTCGGTGTGGTTCTTTGAAGAGCAGAAGCATTCGCTGGTGCTGATCGAGTACCTGCGCCGCTTCCGCCCGGATCTGGTGCCCACCGAGGAAGAGCTGCACAACGTGCGCTTCGAGTTCGATGCCGCACCCGAACTCGAAACCCTGATGCTGCATTTCTGCGGTGAGATCCGCTTGAACCACTGGTACCGGCGCGCCGCCGAATGGCACACGGAACCGGTCATCAAGGCCATCTACAAGACCGTGGCCCAGGACGAGGCCCGCCACGCCGGCGCCTACCTGCAGTACATGCGCCGCGCGCTGCACGACCGCGGGCAGGACACCAGCGAACAGGCTCGCCTGGCGTTCTCCAAGATCGGCGTGCTGATGGCCTCGGCCGGCCGCACGCAGCAGGCCCTGCACCCGACCAACCTGCACGTGAACAAGGACCTGTTCCCCAACGACACGGTGCAGTCGCGTCTGCCGGAACCGGGCTGGCTGGAGCACTGGCTGGACACGCAGATCCGCTTTGACGGCGTATGGGAGCAGAAGGTCGCCACCCGCATCCTGCACATCCTGTCCAAGCTGATGGACCGCAGCTTCGAAACGGTGAAGGACCTGAACCGTTACCGCAAGGAAATGACGGCTCTGATCGTGCCGAAGGAAAAGCAGATCATCCTGGGCGGCGCCTGAGCCGGGGCGATACAATCGCCGCATGCCTGCCGCCCGTTTCGAATCCAAGGTCCTGTCCCGCGACGAATGCGTCGCTGCCGTCGCCGCCGGCCGCTTGCCGCGGCCGCTGGTGTTCACCAACGGCGTCTTCGACATCCTGCACCGGGGCCACGCGACCTACCTCGACCAGGCCGCCCAATTGGGCGCGACCCTGGTAGTGGCGGTGAACACCGACGAGTCGGTGCGCCGTCTGGGCAAGGGCGCCGAGCGCCCGCTGAACCGCATGGAAGACCGCGCCGCCTTGCTGGCGGCGCTGGGCTTCGTGACCGTGGTCACGTCCTTCCATGAAGACACGCCCGAAGCCCTGATCGGCCAGCTCAAACCTGACCTGATCGTCAAGGGCGGCGACTACGACATGGAAAAACTGCCCGAGACCGCCCTGGTCAAGACCTGGGGCGGCCGCGCGGTGGCGATTCCGTTCGAGTTCGAGCGCTCTACTACCGCGCTCGTGAAGAAGATCCAGAACAAGTAAGCAGGACTCAGCCGCTGGCTCAGCGCGGTTCCCGCAGCAGGCGGTTGATCGCTTCCAGGTCCGCTTCGGCCAGGATGCCGCTGGTGGCCTTCAGGCGCAGGCTGGTGAGCACGGTGCTGTAGCGCGCCAGGGCCAGATCGCGCTGGGTGGCGTAGAGCTGCTGTTGGGCGTTGAGCACGTCCAGGTTGATGCGCACGCCGACTTCGTAGCCGGTGCGGTTGGCTTCGACCGCGGCGCGGCTGGACTTTTCGCCGGCTTCCAGCGCCTGGATGCGGGCCAGGCCGCTGGTGACGCCGGTGTAGTACTGGCGCGCGGCCTGGACGGCCTGGCGGCGCGCCGCCTCGTAGTCATGGCGCGCCTTCTGTTCCAGCTGGACCTTTTCGGTCACTTGCGACGAAACCCCGCCGCCCGAGTAGAGCGGAATCGACAGCACCACGCCGATGGTGCTGTCGATGGGCTTGCCGGGCGCGGCATTGCGCATGACGGCGTCGCTGGCGCTGCCGCTGCTGGCGCGCAGGTTCAGGGTCGGGTAGTGGCCGCTCTTGGCGATCTGGATCTCGCGTCCGGCGATGCGCGTCAGGAGCTGCGCGCGCAGCACGTCCAGGCTGGAGGACTCGGCCTGGTTGCTCCAGTCGGCCACGCGGGCGGGCTGCGGCGCGGGCAGTTGCACGCCGTAGGGCAGTTCGGACAACGCGCCGGGCGCCGTGCCTATGATCTTGGCCAGCTCATCGCGGCGGACTTCCAGATCGTTCTGCAGGCGCAGTTCCTGCGCCACCACCAGGTCGTAGCGCGCCTGCGCCTCGTAGGTATCGGTGATGGTGGCGTTGCCCAGCTCGAAGTTGCGCTTGGCGGACTCCAGCTGCCCGGCCACGGCGGCCTTCTCGGCCTCGGTGGCGGTCAGGGTGTCCTGGGCGTAGAGCACGTTGAAATAGGCGTCGGCCACGCGCAGCAGCAAGTCCTGGTAGGCCTGTTGCAGCTGCACTTCGACGTCGGCGACGATCAGCTTGGATTGCTCGAAGTTCTGCCAGCGGCCCCAATCGAACAGCGGTTGGGTCAGGGACAGGTCCCACACGCCGCGTCCGCCGCTGTAGGCGATGCCCATGCCGCGGGTGCTGCGGGTTTCCTGGTAGGCCCCGCCCGCTTCGGCGGAGATCAGGGGCAGGAGCAGGGAGCGCGCCTGGGGTTCTTTTTCGAGGCCTGCGCGGTAGTTGGCCCGCGCGGCGGCGTAGATCGGGTCATTGCCCAGCGCCGATTGCCAGATCTGGATCAGGTTCTGCGCGCGGACGGGCGACGGGCCGACGCTGGCGGCGCAGGTAAAAACCAGTAAAGCCGTTAGCAATCGGACACGCATGATGGTCAACGATACGCCGGGCCGCCCGGGACGCGGCGGCCCCGGTGGAGGGGCAGGCGCCCGGCGGCGGGGTTGGGGGTCAGAACTTGAACTGGGAAACCGTGACGCCGCGCAGCGGCTTGATGACGGTTTCGAACAGGTTCACGGTTTCGAAGCTGGCCGCGGTGGTGCGGGTGATGCGACAGGCCGTCATGACGGGGGCCTGGCCCACGATCACGACCAGGCGGCCGCCCACGCGCAGCTGGTACTTCAGCGCGTCGGGGACGGTCGGCACGGAACCCGTGACGAGAATGGCGTCGTATTCGGTGGAGCCCCAGCCGTTGCGGGCGTCGCCGGTTTCGACCTTGACGTTGGTAACGTTGTTCATCTGCAGGTTCTGCTGCGCGAACGTCACCAGGCGGCTGTCGATCTCGACCGAGGTGACCTGCTGCGCCAGGTAGCCCAGCAGCGCGGCCTGATAGCCGGAGCCAGTGCCGATTTCCAGCACACAGTCGGACTTGGTCAGCTGCAGGTCTTGCGCCAGGCGGGCTTCCATCTTGGGCGAAAGCATGTTCTGGCGGGTGTTGACCGCGTTGATCTCAAGCGGCAGTTCCAGGTCGGAAAACGCCAGCGCGCGCAGGGCCGGCGGAACGAATTGTTCGCGGCGCACATCGAACAGCGCTTGCAGCACTGTGGTGTCCAGAACATCCCAGGGGCGGATCTGCTGCTCCACCATGTTGAAGCGGGCTTGTTCTACGTCGGGCAGGGTCGAAGCGTTCATGACGGTCAGAAAAAACAGAGGAATCAACAGACCATTGTACCGATTCGTAGCGTACTGTGACGCCGCGCCCCGCCGACAGATGTTTCAGGCGCCGCCTGGGCCTACCACCAGGCGTGGAAGTGGTGCACCGGGCCGTGGCCGGAGCCCACCGACAGGCGCTCGGCGTGGCGGATGGCCTCGGTCAGGTAGGCCTTGGCGCGGCGCGCAGCTTCCGGCACGTCCCCGGTTTGCGGCAGCAGCGCGGCCAGCGCCGCCGACAGGGTGCAGCCGGTGCCGTGGGTATTGACGGTCTCGATGCGGTGGCCGGGCAGCTCGATCATGCGGTCGCCGTCGTGCAGCAGGTCGATAGTCTCGTTGCCGGGCAGGTGGCCGCCCTTGACCAGCACCCAGCGCTCGCCCGAATGCGCCAGCTTGTTGCGCAGGCGTTCGGCCACGCGGCGCATTTCCTTGACGGTCTCGACCGGGCGCTCTTCCAGCAGCACGCCGGCCTCGGGCAGGTTGGGCGTCAGCAGGGTGGCCTGGGGCAGCAGAGCCTCGCGCATGGCGCCCACGGCGTCGCGCTCCAGCAGCAGGTCGCCGCTCTTGGCCACCATGACCGGATCCAGCACCACGTGGGCCGGGCTCCATTTGGCGAGCTTCTCGGCCACCACCTGGATCACCGGCTGCTGGCCCAGCATGCCGATCTTGACCGCGTCGATGCGTACGTCCGCGAACAGCGTGTCGATCTGCTGCCCGACGAAAGCGGGCGGGACCGCGGAGATGCCGGTGACGCCCTGGGTGTTCTGCGCCGTCAGCGCGGCGATCACCGCGCAGCCGTAGGCGCCCAGCGCGCTCATGGCCTTCACGTCGGCCAGGATGCCGGCGCCGCCGGACGGGTCGACGCCGGCGATGGTCAGCGCGTTGGGGATGGGACGGCCGCTGGCGGCCTGCTGCTTGCTGCTCATTTGGGAGCGCCTGCCGTGATCAGGCCTTCGGAGGGCGAGCTGGGGGCGCCGCTGTACAGTTTCTTGGGCATGCGGCCGGCCAGGAAGGCCTCGCGGCCGGCTTCCACGCCCTTCTTCATGGCGCTGGCCATCAGGATGGGATCGCGCGCGCCGGCGATGGCGGTGTTCATCAACACGGCGTCGCAGCCCAGTTCCATGGCGATGGCCGCGTCCGACGCGGTGCCCACGCCGGCGTCCACCACGATGGGCACGCGCGCCTGCTCGATGATCAGGCGCAGGTTCCAGGGGTTGAGGATGCCCATGCCCGAGCCGATCAGCGAGGCCAGCGGCATCACGGCGACCGCGCCCAGGTCTTCCAGCATGCGGCACTGGATGGGATCGTCGGTGCAATACACCATGACCTTGAAGCCTTCGTCCACCAGCGTCTTGGTGGCCTTCAGGGTTTCGGGCATGTTGGGGAACAGGGTCTGCGGGTCGCCCAGCACTTCCAGCTTGACCAGCTCATGGCCGTCCAGCAATTCGCGCGCCAGGCGCAGCGTGCGCACGGCCTCGTCGGCGCTATAGCAGCCGGCGGTATTGGGCAGCAGCGTGAATTTCGACGGCGGGACGTAGTCCAGCAGGTTCGGTTCGCCGGGGTTCTGGCCGATATTGGTACGGCGGATGGCGACCGTGACGATCTCGGTGCCGCTGGCGTCCAGCGCCGCGCGGGTCTGTTCAAAGTCCTTGTACTTGCCGGTGCCGACGAGCAGGCGCGACGAGTAGGCGCGGCCGGCGATGGTGAGAGTGTCTTGAGTGGTCATGGCGGAGGTTCAAAGGGCGGGTGCGCACGATGCGAAGCCCGCGGGGGCTGGCGATTCGTTGCTCGAATGATAAAGCACGACGCCACGCGGCAGACGTACTCGGTGAAATGCAGCGTTCCACTATTTGCAGATCATGGCGCGGACACGGTTCAGCGCAGGTGGTCCAGATCGGCGCAGATCGCCTCGGCGGCATCGATCAACCGCGGGCCTGGGCGGTACAGGGCGTCGGCGTCCACGCCGTACACGTGCCCCAGCCGCGCGGCGGGCAGCCCCAGCGCCTGCCAGGCGGCCAGGTTGCGGGCGGCGTCCTCGGGGCGGGAAATGCCGGCCAGCACCGCCTCGGGCCGCGCCGCCAGCACGCTTTCCAGCGTGACCTGGGGCGCCACCACGGGCGCCTGGCCGAAGACATTGACGCCGCCGCAGACGCGCAGGGCGTCGCTGACGATGCTGCTGTCGTTCAGGGTGTAGATGGGATCCAGCCCCGCCTGCACGAAAACGCGCACGGGGCGGCGGCCGGCATAGCGCGCGGCCAGGGCGTCCAGGCGGGCGCGCAGGGCCTGGGCCGCGGGCCGCGCCTGCGCCTCGGTGCCGAACAGCGCGCCCATGCGTTCGACCGCGTCCGGGATGGCGGCCAGGGTCTGCGGGTCGCTGTAGAACACCGGCACGCCCAGCTTGTCCATCACCCGCGCCAGCGGCGCGGCGGCGGCGGGCTGCCAGGCGATCAGCAGGTCGGGGCGCACGGCTGCTACGCGTTCGGGATCGGGCTGAGTGCCGTCGCCGATGATGGGCAACTGGCGGGCAGCGGGCGGATAGTCGCTGCCGCGGATGGTGGCGACGAGACGGTCGCCCGCGCCCGCCGCAAAGACCAGTTCGGTGGCGTGCGGGGCCAGCGTGACGGCGCGCCGGGCGGGGGCGGCCAGCGGCACCGTGCGGCCTTGGTCGTCGCGGACCTGGAGGGCGGCGGCCGGACCGGGCGTGGCTTGGCCGGCTGCGGCTGGAGCCGCCAGGCCCGCGAGCAGGCCCGCGACAAGACCCGTGGCCAGCCACTGGCCCGAGGCCAGGAACAGCCCCGGAACGATGCGAGGATAGGCGCGTGCGAGGGTCATGCAGGAAGCCGATGTAGCCAGCGGTGAACGCCGACTATATCGGAATGCCGCGATCAATAGCGCAGCGTGAGCGACGCGTAGAAGTTGCGGCCGGGTGCGGGATACAGGCTGTAGTTGGCGACGGGGCCCAACATCTCGAACGAAGCATTGCCGCCGCGGATGCCGTAGGTGGCGTACTGGCGGTCGAAGATGTTGTTCACGCCGATGGCGCCTTCGATGTTGCGCGTGAACTTGTAGGCCACCTTGGTGTTGAACAGCACGTAGGCGTCCAGCTCCTTGGCGAACTGGTTGGCCTGGTCGTTGTCCATGCGCGACTTGCCCACGTATTGCGCCGTCACGTTCCACAGGAACGCATCGGTGGGGCGCCAGGTCACGCCGGCGTTCGCCAGCCACTTGGGCGCCAGCGGCACGGTCTTGCCCGCCAGGTCCACGCCGGCGTAGGTGCCGGAGCGGAATTGCGCTTCCATCCAGGTCAGGTTGGCGTCCAGCGACACGCTGCTGGAGATCGCGGTGTGGCCTTCCAGTTCGATGCCTTGGCGGCGGGTCGGGTCCAGGTTGGTGTTGGCGCCGGTGCCCGGACCCCACATGCCGTCGGCCAGCGGGTTGTACTGGATCTCGTTGGTCAGGTCATAGCGGAAGTACGACAGGCGGGCGCTGCTGCTGGCCGATTGCCAGGTCACGCCGATTTCCTTGTCGGTGGAGGTCTGCGGCGCCAACGGGGTCTGCACCGACAGCAGTTCGTCGGCGTTGGGCAGGCGGAAGCTGCGGCCGACCTTGCCGTACACGCCGAAGCCGGCTGGCAGGTCCTGGCGCACGCCCAGCTGCCAGGCGGTCAGGTGGTTGCTGCGGTCCGACGCCGTGCCCGAGCCGGAGATCACGTCCAGGTCGTCGGAGGCGTATTGGCGGCGCACGCCGGCCGTCACGTAGGTGCTCTCGGTGGCGCGGACCTGGCCTTCGGCGAACAGGCCGTACTGGTGCTGGCGCGATTGCCACTTCGAGGGCTGAAAGTCGTAGTAGGCGTTCTGGTTGGCCGTGGTCTTGGCTTCCTGGCCGTCGGCGCCGAAGACGATGCTGTGGCCGCCGTTGATCGGCAGGCGATAGCGCACGCTGGCGATGTTCTCTTCCAGCTTCTGGTCGCGCAGGATGTCGCCGAAGCCGTCGTAGGTCAGGCCGTCGAGCTTCTTTTCGCGGGTCGACAGGTCGGCGTACAGCGTGCCGGCGCCGATCGCCTGCTCGAGCTGCAGGCCGAAGGTGGTGGTGGTGGTCTTGACGTAGTCGAGGTCGTTCTTCGAGCCGCGCGGATCGTCCTGGTATTCGTTCAGGCCGGTCTTCGGGTTGATCGTGCGCGGGCCGGGCAGTTCCAGCTTCTGCGTGGTGGTGCGGCCGTACAGGCGGATCGAGCCGTCGTCATGGCGGAAGGTGATGCCGCCGCCGCCGCCTTCGCGGCGTTCGCCGCTGTGGTCGCGGTAGCCGTCGCTGTGCAGCGACTGCATATAGGCGTCGACGCCGACCTTTTCATTGTTCATGGCCACGGCGGCGTCGTACTGGCGCAGGCCGTAGCTGCCGAAGGTGGCGGTGGCGCGGGCGGTGACCGGCTCCTTGGCGAAATCCGAACGCGTGATGATGTTGATGACGCCGCCGGTGGTGCCGCCGCCGTACTGCACCGAGCCGCTGCCGCGCACGATTTCAATGCGTTCGACCTGGTCCAGCGGCACCACGCCCAGGCTGGGCGCCGACAGGTCGTTGGTGTTCTGCTTCACGCCGTCGATCAGGATCAGCGTGTTGCTGGCGCCGGTGATGCCGAAGCCGCGCAGATCGACGATGGAGTTGTCGCTGGAGCTGCTGGTGTTGATCAGGTGGATGCCGGCCTGGGTCGACAGCACGTCCTGCAGGGTGCGGGCGCTAGCCGCGGCGATGTCTTCGGCGGTGATGACCGAGATCGACACCGGCAGCGTGCGGCCGTCGGTCGGCACGCGTTGGGCGGTGACCGTGACGGCGTCGAGCTGGGGCGTGGTGGAGGCGGCTTGCTGGGCGGCGGCGATGGCCGGGGCGGAGCAGAGCAGGGCGCCGGCATAGCGCCGGATGGAGCGGGTTTTCATCTACGTAACCTCGATGCGACCCGCGACCCCGCAGGCCATTCACGATGGGGAGGTCGCCCACGCCGCGGCGGACCGGTGAGGGCCTGGCGGCAATGCATGGACTTCCTGGCGATCGAACTGGCCGGTATCGGGCTGCCATGGGCGCATCGCGCGCATGGGGACCGTTGCGGGGGCAGCACAGGCTGGAGCCGGGGACTGGCCTGCGCCTTGTGGGGGCGGCAGTCCTGGCGGATCTCTTCCTGTTTCCCGTTTACCTTTCGCGCGCGGCCGGCAAGTGTTGCGTTCTTGCCAGCCCCTTGCGCCGAAAGCACCGGTTCGGGGCCAAAACTGTATCACCGGGAGGCGCGGATAGGCCCATTTTGTTACGATCAAGGCTTGTTTTTGCGGTGTTTTTCGCTTTTTCACCACATTGCGCCGCCGTCGCCAACTCCATCCGGACCTGCCCGTGTCGTATCCCCGCCTGCCTTACCCGCCCGAAGCCTATACCCATGGCGGCGAATTCGCCCGTCTGCTGGGCAAGCGCATCCTGATCCTGGATGGCGCCATGGGCACCATGATCCAGCGCTACAAGCTGGGCGAGGCGGATTTCCGCGGCGAGCGCTTCGCCGGCCACGGCAAGGACGTCAAGGGCAACAACGAGCTGCTGTCGCTGGTGCGTCCGGACGTGATTTCGGAGATCCACCGCCAGTACCTGGAAGCCGGCGCCGACGTCATCGAGACCAACACCTTCGGCGCCACCAGCATCGCGCAGGGCGACTACGAGCTGCCGGAACTGGCCTACGAACTGAACCTGGTGTCCGCCCGCCTGGCGCGCGAGGCCTGTGACGCCTACAGCACGCCCGAGCGGCCGCGTTTCGTGGCCGGCGCGCTGGGCCCGCAGCCCAAGACGGCGTCGATCTCGCCGGACGTGAACGATCCGGGCGCGCGCAACGTCACCTTCGAGGAACTGCGCGTCGCCTATGTCGAGCAGCTCAACGGCCTGCTGGACGGCGGCATCGATATCGTCCTGATCGAAACCATCTTCGACACCCTGAACGCCAAGGCGGCGATCTTCGCCACCGAGGAAGTGTTCGAGGCGCGCGGCGTGCGCCTGCCTGTGATGATCTCGGGCACGGTGACCGACGCGTCGGGCCGCATCCTGTCCGGCCAGACCGTGGAAGCCTTCTGGAACTCGGTGCGCCATGCGCGCCCCATCACCATCGGCCTGAACTGCGCGCTGGGCGCGGCGCTGATGCGCCCCTATGTGGCCGAGCTGGCCCGCATCTGCGACACCTACGTCTGCGTGTATCCGAACGCCGGCCTGCCCAACCCGATGGCCGAAACCGGCTTTGACGAAACCCCGGCCGACACCTCCGCGCTGCTGGAGGAATTCGCCCGCGCCGGGCTGGTCAACATGTCGGGCGGCTGTTGCGGCACCACGCCGGACCACATCCGCGAGATCGCCGCCAAGGTCATGTCGCTGACCCCGCGCGCCGTGCCGGATATTCCGGTCAAGACCCGCCTGTCGGGCCTGGAGCCCCTGAACATCGACGAAGACACGCTGTACGTCAACGTGGGCGAACGCACCAACGTGACGGGCAGCAAGATGTTCGCCCGCCTGATCCGCGAAGAGAAATACGACGAGGCGCTGGCCGTGGCCCGCCAACAGGTCGAGAACGGCGCGCAAATCATCGACATCAACATGGACGAGGCCATGCTGGATTCGGTGGCCTGCATGCGGCGCTTCCTCAACATGATTGCCTCCGAGCCCGACATCGCACGCGTGCCGATCATGATCGACAGCTCCAAGTGGGAGGTCATCGAAGAAGGCTTGAAGTGCGTGCAGGGCAAGCCCGTTGTGAACTCGATCTCCATGAAGGAGGGGCTGGAGCCCTTCCGCCACCATGCGCGCCTGTGCCGCCGCTACGGCGCGGCCGTGGTGGTGATGGCGTTCGACGAACTGGGCCAGGCCGACACGCTGGAGCGCCGCAAGGAAATATGCGGCCGCGCCTACAAGATCCTGGTCGAGGAAGAGGGCTTCCCGCCGGAAGACATCATCTTCGATCCCAACGTCTTCGCGGTCGCCACCGGCATCGACGAACACAACCACTACGCCGTGGACTTCATCGAAGGCACGCGCTGGATCCGCGAGAACCTGCCCCACGCCCGCATTTCCGGCGGCGTGTCCAACGTCAGCTTCTCGTTCCGCGGCAATGAGCCCATGCGCGAGGCCATCCACACGGTGTTCCTCTATTACGCCGTCAAGGAAGGCATGACGATGGGCATCGTCAACGCCGGCCAGCTGGGCGTGTACGCCGACCTGGATCCCAAGCTGCGCGATCTGGTCGAGGACGTGGTGCTGGACCGCGCCGAACCCGTGGGCAAAACGGAGGCCGACGACGAGCGCACGCCGACCGAACGCCTGGTGCAGTTCGCCGACAGCGTGAAGGGCTCGGGCGCCAAGAAGGAAGAAGACCTGGCCTGGCGCAACGCTGAAGTGGAAAAGCGTCTGTCGCACGCGCTGGTGCACGGCATCACCGCCTTCATCGTGGAAGACACGGAAGAAGTGCGCCAGAAAATCTTCGATCGCGGCGGCCGCCCCATCGAAGTGATCGAAGGCCCGCTGATGGACGGCATGAACGTGGTGGGCGACCTGTTCGGCGAGGGCAAGATGTTCCTGCCGCAGGTGGTGAAGTCCGCCCGCGTCATGAAGCAGGCCGTGGCCCACCTGATCCCCTTCATCGAAGAAGAAAAGCGCCAGATCGCGGCCGCCGGCGGCGACGTGCGCGCCAAGGGCAAGATCGTCATCGCCACCGTCAAGGGCGACGTGCACGACATCGGCAAGAACATCGTGTCGGTGGTCCTGCAGTGCAATAACTTCGAAGTCGTGAACATGGGCGTGATGGTGCCCTGCGCCCAGATCCTGGAAAAGGCCAAGGAAGAGAACGCCGACATCGTCGGCCTGTCCGGCCTGATCACGCCCAGCCTCGAGGAAATGGCCTATGTGGCCAGCGAGATGCAGCGCGACGAGTACTTCCGCAGCCGCAAGCTGCCGCTGATGATAGGCGGCGCCACCACCAGCCGCGTGCACACCGCCGTCAAGATCGCGCCCAACTACGAAGGCCCGGTCATCTACGTGCCGGACGCCAGCCGTTCCGTGGGCGTGGCGACGAACCTGATGTCGGACCAGTCGGCAACGTATCTGGCGGAGCTGGCCCAGGAATACGAAGAGGTGCGCCGCCGCCACGCCAACCGCAAGGCCACGCCCATCCTGCCGCTGGCGGAAGCGCGCGCCTCGCGTCCCGCGATCGATTGGGACAACTACACGCCGCCGCGCCCCAAGTTCATCGGCCGCCGCACTTTCAAGAGCTACGACCTGGCCGAGATCGCCAAGTACGTGGACTGGGGCCCGTTCTTCCAGACCTGGAGCCTGTTCGGCCCGTATCCGGCCATCCTGGACGACAAGGTCGTGGGCGAGCAGGCGCGCAAGGTCCACGCCGACGGCCTGGCCATGATGAAGCGCATCATCGAAGGCCGCTGGCTCACCGCCAACGGCGTGGTGGGCTTCTACCCGGCCAACAGCATTAACGACGAGGACATCGAGGTCTACAAGGACGAGACCCGCAGCGAGGTGCTGTTCACCTACCGCAACCTGCGCCAGCAGGGCGCCAAGCGCGAAGGCGTCAGCAACAAGTCCCTGTCCGACTTCATCGCGCCCAAGTCCAGCGGCAAGCTGGACTACATCGGCATGTTCGCGGTCACGGCCGGCCTGGGCATCGAAAAGAAGGAAGCGGAATTCGAAAAGGCGCTGGACGACTACTCCAGCATCATGCTGAAGTCGCTCGCCGACCGCCTGGCCGAAGGCTTCGCCGAATGCCTGCATGCCCGCGTGCGCCAGGACCTGTGGGGCTACGCGCCCGACGAGGCTTTGTCCAACGAGGATATGATCGCCGAGAAATACGTGGGCATCCGCCCCGCGCCCGGCTACCCGGCCTGCCCGGAGCACGTCATCAAGACCGACATGTTCCGCGTGCTGGACGGCGCCGACATCGGCATGATGCTGACTGACAGCTATGCCATGTACCCGGCCTCCAGCGTGTCCGGCTTCTACTTCAGCCACCCGCAGTCGCAGTACTTCAACGTGGGCGTGATCGGCGAAGACCAGCTGCAGGACTACGCCGCCCGCAGCGGCCGCGGCATCGAAGACCTGAAGCGGACGCTGGCGCCCAACCTGGGTTGAGCGCTGCCGGGGGAGGGATCAGGCGTACTCGCCGGTCGTTCCCCCGTCCATGCGGATGCGGCCGGCTGCGCCGTTACGCTTGCTCTGCGCCCTGATGCGTCTTGCCTCGGCCCACGTAGGGAATGGCGTGGTCTATGGTTTCCCAGATGTAGCGTCCGGACGGGCTTTGCTGTTCCTCGGCCACGTGCGATACCAGGCCGGCCGCGCGCGAGATGACGGCGAAGCCGCGCATCAGTTCGGTCGGCACGCCGATCTCGCTGAGCAGCGCGGCGACCGCGCCGGTGGCATTGATGGTGATGTGCTTGCCGTAGGTCTCGTCGATGGCTGCCGAGAACAGGCGCAGCGCCTTGAGCGAGTCGCCCTTGAGATCTGGCTCGGCCTCGGCCAACGCCAGCAGCTTGATCGAGCGCGGATCGTCGGGCTTGTGCAGATGGTGGCCGAAGCCGGGCAGCGCGCTGCGCGATTCGCGGAATTCGCGGGCGATCGCCAGGGCTTCCGCGCGGCCGTCCTCGGCCTGGCGGATGCGGTCCAGCAGGCGCGAGCAGTTTTCCATGGTGCCGACGAACCGGCTGCCCACCGCCATCAGCCCCGACGCCACCGCGCCCTGCAGGTTTTCCGGCGCGCTCATATAGATCAGCCGCGTGGTGATGGCGCTGGGCGTCAGCCCGTGCTCCATCAGCGTGACGAGCACCGCGTCGACGATGCGCAGGTCCACCGGGCGCGCCTCGCGGCCAAGGATCTGCATGATCATGACTTCGGTGAAGGTTTTCTTGCCGATCAGGTCCTCGACCAGGTCCACGTCGCGGTAGGACATGCCGGTGAGGTGATGCGCGCAAAGGCGGGTTTCGGGCGTTTTCATGAGGACTCCTTCTGGGCCGCGTCGCGCACGGCATTTTTCAGTACCTTGCCCACGCTGGAGCGCGGCAGGCTGTCATGGATGTGGAACTGTTTGGGCGTGGCCACGGGGCCGAGCAGGGCGCGCACGTGCGCCTTGAGCTCGTCCTCGCTGGCTTCCACGCCGGGATGGAACTGGACCGCGGCGTGGACCGCTTCGCCCCACTTGTCGTCCGGCAGTCCGAACACCGAGCATTCGTACACGGCGGGATGCGCGGACAGCGCGTTCTCCACGTCCACGGGATAGATGTTGAAGCCGCCCGTGATGATCACGTCGCGCAGCCGGTCCTTCAGGAACAGATAGCCGCGCGCGTCGATCAGGCCGGTGTCGCCGGTATGCAGCCACCCGTTCACCACGGTTTCGGCGGTCTTTTCGGGCAGGCGCCAGTAGCTGGCCATGACCAGGTCGCCCTGCACCACGACCTCGCCGATCTCGCCGCGCGGCAGCAGCGCGCCGTCGGGCGCCATGATGGCCACGTCGCTGAGCCAGGTGACGCGCCCGACCGAGGCGCGGTTCTGCGGCGCTTCCAGATCAGAGGGGCGCAGCACGGTCACGATCTGCGGCGCTTCGGTCTGGCCGTAGGTGGTGCCCAGCACCGGGCCGAAGAAGGCGCGGGCTTTGTCGATCTTCTCCACCGGCATGGGCGCGCCGCCGTAGATCAGGTTGCGCAGGCGCGGGAAGTCGGCGCGCGAGACGCCGGGCTGCGCCATGATCATGTAGATCAGCGTGGGCGGCATGAAGCTCAGCGTGCCGCCGCGTTCGCGGAAGGCGGCGGTAATGCTGGCCGGCGTGACGCCGTCCAGCAGCAGATGGGCGCCGCCGCGCGCCAGCACCGGCAGCAGGTAGGTGCCGGTGCCGTGCGTGATGGGGGCGGCCACCACATAGCGGTCTTCGTGGGTCAGCCCCCAGCTCATGATCTGGTTGATGATGCCCGCATTCCACGCGTGGTACGGCTGCATCACGCCTTTGGGCAGGCCGGTGGTGCCGCCGGTGAACTTGACGGCCTGGGTGGCGTCGCGCGGCAGCGCGTGGCGTTGCGGCTCGCGTCCGGCGCAGCGGGCCAGCAGCTCATCCAGCGCCAGCGGCGCCGCCGCGTCGTCCAGATGGATGTGGCGGCGGCCTTGCGGCGCCTGGACCTCGGGCGCCAGCGGCGCGCCCACGCCGTCGACGATCACGATGGACGGCTCGGTGGCGTCCAGGATGCGCCCGATCTCGCGCTCGGTGCTGCGGTAATTGAGCGGCACCCACACCTTGCCGCTGGCCAGCACGGCCAGCAGCGCCAGGATGTGCCGCGCGGAGTTGCCGGCGCAGATCGCCACCCGCGTCTGCGGCGCCGGATCCAGGTCCTGCAAGGCCGCGGCCAGCGCCCGCGTGTCGGCGGCCAGCCGCGAGTACGTGACCAGGCCCTCTGGGCCGTCCAGCGCGATGCGGTCCGGATACTGCTCGGCGGCGCGAAAGAAGAAATCTATCGGGTACATCCTGGTGTTCCTAGTTGGCTTTGAGGTTGGCGCTCTTGACGACCTTGCCCCACTTGTCGATCTCGCTGGCGATCTTCTTGGCGTAGGTCTCGGGCGTGTTGGGCTGCTGTGGCGCGTAGAAGCCGGACTGCTGATAGGACGTCTGCAGCGCCGGGCTGGCCAGCGCCTTGTTGATGGCCTGGTTCAAGCGCTCGACCACGGGCTTGGGGGTGCCGGCAGGCGCCATCACGCCGAACCAGGATTCCACGTCGAAGCCGGCCAAGCCGGATTCGGCCAGCGTGGGCGTATCGGGCGCGGAAGGCAGGCGCTGGGGCGAGGTGACGCCGATGGCGCGCAGCTTGCCGGCCTGCACATGTGGCAGCGACGAGGGCAGGTTGTCGAACATGGAATCCACCTGGCCGCCCAGCAGGTCGGCCACGGCCGGGCCGCTGCCGCGGTACGGCACGTGCAGGATGTCGGTGCCGGTCTGCATCTTGAACAGTTCGCACGACAGGTGGATGGACGAGCCGCTGCCCGACGAGGCGCAGGTCAGCTTGCCCGGGTTCTTCTTGGCGTAGGCCACGTATTCCTGCACGGTCTTGATCGGCAGCTTGGGATTGACCACCAGGATGTTCGGAATGGTCGCCAGCAGGCCGACCGGCTCGAAGTCCTTCACGAAGTCATAGCTGAGCTGGCTGTACAGCGTGCGGTTGATGGTGTTGGCGATGGAACCTACATACAGCGTGTAGCCGTCGGGCGCGGCGCGCGAGACGATTTCCGCGCCGATGTTGCTGTTGGCGCCGGTCTTGTTCTCGACCACGATGGTCTGGCCCAGTTCTTCCGAGAGGGACTTCGCCATCAGGCGCGCCACGATGTCGGTGGCGCCGCCGGCCGCGTAGCCGACCACCAGCGTCACGGGACGCTCGGGATAGGGTTTGGCCGCCAGGGCCGGGGCCGCGAGCAGCGCGCCCAGGGCGGCCGCCGCGGCGGCCCACCGCTTGCTTTGCATCTTCATTGTTGTCTCCGTCCTGTTTGTCTAATATTTGGACAGCTCTGCGTCTGCCCGGATTCATATTGGGCTTTGATAGGGGCCTCATCAACGCAAGCTGTCCAAAAAATGAACAAACCAGAATCCGAAGGCTCCGGGCCGCGCGTGTTGCGCCGCGGGCTGCGCGTGCTGGGCGTGCTGCGGCAGGCAGGGGCGGCGGGCATGCACGTGGTCGACATCGCGCGCGCGGCGGGCATGCAGCGGACCACGGCCTATCGCTATCTCGACGTGCTGGTGCAGGAGGGCTACGCCTTGCGCGAGTCCGAGGCGCCGCGTTGGCGCGTGGCCGAGCTGGGCGTGATGATGGCCGGCGATCCACACGCGCAAGCGGTGCGCAGCCTGCGGCCGGTGCTGCGCCAGATCAGCGACGTGAGCGGCGATTCCGCTTTTCTCATCTGCCGCGCCGGCAACGATTCGCTCTGCCTGCACCGCGAAGTGGGCAACTACCCTGTGCAGGTGCTGGCGGTCACGGTGGGGCACCGCCAGCCGCTGGGCGTGGGGGCGGCCGGGCTGGCGTTATTGGCGGCGCTGCCGTCAGCCGAGTCGGAAGAGGTGATTGCGCAGAACGAGCAGGCCCTGCGCGCCTATGGCGGCATGACGGTGGCGCAGATGCGGCGCTTGGTGGAGAACACGCGCGGGCGCGGCTGGTCCGTGGTGGGCAACGCGGCGGTCCCTGGCGTGCTGGGCGTGGGCGTGGCCCTGTGCGACGCTGGCGGATATCCGCGCCTGGCCGTCAGCGTGTCCAGCCTGATCAGCCGCATGCAGGCGGCGCGCCAGCGCAATATCGCCGACCTGATCCGCGCCCAGCTGGCGCAGGATGAGGTCAGGACGCAGCGCTGGGCGCTGCCGGGATTTTCGGGCGGCTAGGCGGCTGCCGGCGTCGGCACCCGATAGGTCTTCTGGTAATGCACCGTGAACGTCTTGAAGGCTTCCAGGGCCTTGTGCGGATCGTGGCCGGGCTTGACCAGGAAGCTGTCGAAGCCGACGCGCGCCTGGTAGTGGATGGTGTCGATCATCACGTCGCCGACCGCGCGCAGTTCGCCTTGCCACCGGTAGCGCGTGCGCAGCAACTGCGCCAGTGAATAGCCGCGGCCATCGGTATAGACCGGAAAATCCACGGCGATGAAGGCGATGCCGGCGGGATCCAGCGTGCCGTCGGTGTCGGCCAGATCGCGCAGGTCGGCGTCGGGGTCGAGCAGGACCGCGACCGGATGCTGGTGGCGGCGCAAGGTGGCGCGCGAGGTCTTCCAGGTGGACAGCGGCACGATCCAGCCCGGCGCGTCGCCAGGCACCTGGCCCTCGGCGGGGACTTCGGGCTCGGGCGTGAAGAGGCGTGCGGTGTCGGCCTCCAGGCGGCCGTTGCGGATCAGGTGCGGGCCGGGGGTGTCGTGCGGATAGATTTCAGACATGGGCGGCCTCGGCGTGCTGCGTGGGTTTGGCGAAGGCGGGATCGGAGTAGACGTCCTGCTTGAAGGGGTCGATGCCGACGCGGTCCACCACGTCGATGAAGCGTTCCTCTTCGCTGTCGCGCAGGCCCAGGTAGGTGCGGACAAGGCGGTCCACCACGCCCGCGACCTGGTCGCGCGCGAACGACGGACCGATGATGCGGCCGATCGCGGCGCCGCCGCCGCGCGTGGATTCGATGTCGGGCAGCGGCTTGGCGGCGCCGTTCTGGCGGCCGCCGATGGTGACCTGATACCACTCCTCGCCGGCCTTATCGACCCCGAGGATGCCGATATGGCCCACGTGATGGTGGCCGCAGGAGTTGATGCAGCCCGAGATGTTCAGATCCAGCTCGCCGATCTCGAACAGGTAGTCGAGGTTGTCGAACTGGCGCTGGATGGCTTCGGCCACGGGGATCGAGACGGCATTGGCCAGCGCGCAGAAATCCCCGCCCGGACAGGCGATGATGTTGGTCAGCAGCCCGATGTTGGGCGTGGCCAGGTTCAGCGCCTGCAGCGTGGTCCAGAGTTCATGCAGGCGCGCGCGGCGCACGTCGGCCAGGATCAGGTTCTGCTCGTGCGAGACGCGCAGCTCGCCGAAGCCGTATTCGTCGGCCAGGTTGGCCACCGCGTCCATCTGGTCGGCGGTGATGTCGCCCGGCGGCACGCCGGTGGGCTTGAGCGACACGGTGACGGCGGCATAGCCGGCCACTTTGTGCGGGTGCACGTTGGTGCGCAGCCAACGCGCGAAGCGCGGATCGGCGGCGGCGAGCGCGGCGGTGTTGTCGATGTCCTGCGTCGCGGCGGAGTCGTATTGCGGCCAGACGAAACGGGCCTTGATGCTATCGACGAATTCCTGGGTGATGGTGTCCGGGCCGCCCTTGATGAGCTGCCACTGCTCGTCCACCTGCTGCGCGTAGACTTCCGGCGTCAGGTCCTTGACGAGAATCTTGATGCGCGCCTTGTACTTGTTGTCGCGGCGACCGTGCAGGTTGTAGACCCGCAGCGCGGCCTGCAGATAGGTCAGCAGGTCCTGCCATTCGACGAAGGGATTGATCAGCTTGCCGACGATGGGCGTGCGGCCCAGCCCGCCGCCGACCCAGACGCGAAAGCCCAGCTTGCCGTCGCGTTCGACGGCCTGCAGGCCGATGTCGTGCACGCCCACGGCCGCGCGGTCCTGCACCGCGCCGCTGACCGCGATCTTGAATTTGCGCGGCAAAAAGGCGAATTCGGGGTGCAGCGTGGACCATTGGCGGATGATCTCGCACCACACCAGCGGATCCACCAGCTCGTCCGGCGCGACGCCGGCGAAATGGTCGGTGGTGGTGTTGCGGATGCAGTTGCCGCTGGTCTGGATGGCATGCATCTGCACGGTGGCGAGTTCAGCCAGGATGTCCGGCACGTCTTCGAGCTTGGGCCAATTGAACTGGATGTTCTGGCGGGTGCTGAAATGGCCGTAGCCGCGGTCCCATTTGCGCGCGATGTGCGCCAGCGTGCGCAATTGGCGCGACGCCAGGATGCCGTAGGGGATCGCGACGCGCAGCATGGGCGCGTGGCGCTGGATGTACAGGCCGTTCTGCAGGCGCAAAACGCGGAATTCATCTTCCGTTAGTTGGCCATCGAGGAAGCGGCGTGTCTGGTCGGAGAACTGCGCCACGCGTTGCTCGACTAATTGCTGGTCGACGGGGTCATACACGTACATGTCTACTGCCCTTGAAGTCTTCTCGGTCTGGACCCCGGCGGTCGCCCGGCGCAATGCGGCAGGAGAAAGGGGTTCATAACCGTAACAGGCAGCTGCGGCGACCGTCTAAGTCATTCTGGTAATAAGGTAATGGGGGCCCCCACGCTGCACGCGCTGGCGCGCGTTTGCTGCCCCCCGAGGGGGCTGTCCCGCCTTGGGACGGCCCGGCGGCGGGACGGCGATGTGCACCCCCACGCTGCACGCGCTGTCGCGCGTTTGCTGCCCCCCGAGGGGGCTGTTCCGCCTTGGGACGGCCCGGCGGCGGGACGGCCGATTTACAACGCGGCGTTCACAGCCCAGCGCGCGACCAGCACCAGAATGACCACCAGACAAGCCGCCATCAGCAGCCCGGTCAATATCAATGGCGCCGGCTTGTTGTTGGCGATGTCGGCATCGTACCCGCGCCCGCGGCGCACGCCGAAGAATCCCCACAGCACGGATTTGACCGTGCGCAAGAAACTGAGCATGTAGTCCCTCCTGGCGTCGTGGCGATGCTGCAAATGTAGGCCGGCGCCGTCCGGGGGAACAGATGCAGATCCGCGTTACCCGACCGTATCAGACGTCGAACCGGCCGGGGCGCCGATGCCGCGCACGATGTGGTCCAGCAATTCGCGCGCGGCGGGCGAGATATGCCGGCCGGCGCGGCTCAGCACGTGCAGGCTGCCTTGGTTGAGGATGGGGTTGGCCAGCGGCAGGCTGGCCAGGCGCTGGGCGCGCAGGTCGGCGGTGACTGCGATGGGCGGCGTCAGCGCATAACCGATGCCCGCGGCGGCGAATTGCCACAGCGCCTTGAAGGACGAGGTGGTCAGCACATTGCGCAGCCGGACCTGTTCGCTGATCTCGGCGGCCTGGATATGCTGGCGCACGCCGAACCCCTCTTGCATGGACGCGCCGGGATGGTCGGCCAGGTCGGTCAGCAGCAGCGGGCGGCGCAGCCGGGTCAGCGGGTGGTCGTCGCGGACGATGGCGCGGATGGGCTCGGGCCGCGAATAATGGGTGCGCAGGCGGGCGTCGTTGGGCGGCTGGAACACCAGTCCTATATAGGCGCGGTCGTCGATGATGCGCTGCACGATCTCGGAGGTGCGCGCCACGTCGATGTCCAGCGTGACCTCCGGATGGCTGCGCCAGTAGCCGGGCAGCACGCGCTCGAACATCAGCTCCACGAAGCCCTCGCCCAGCACCAGGTCTATGTGTCCCCGTTCGGCCTTGCGCAGGCTGTCGATCTCGGAGAAGAAGCTCTCCTGGATGTCCTGCTGGCGCTTGATATAGCGTGCCAGGATATGTCCTGCGTCCGTGGGCACCACGCCGCGTCCGCGGCGCTCGAACAGCGCGATGCCGCAATCGCGCTCCAGCGCGGCGATGGCGCGGCTGACGGCGGACGGGTCCATGTCCAGCACTTCGGCGGCGCCGCGCACCGAGCCGCGGCTCATGACCTGCATGAAGTAATGGGTGCGGCGGGCGTCGAGTTTTTCGTCCATGGCGGGGCTCCTTGGCGGGAGTGCGGCGGCAGATCCACAGCTACAATCTAGGGTTTACCCTTGCATGATCCGAGTTCATGCAAAATTTTCCCGGGAAAAGCTTGTCCGTTGCATTTTACGCAACGTTTATGCGCCAGCCCTGTCATGGTTGCGCGCCGGGCCCCCGGCGAAAATCGGCCCTGCTGCGCGCGCCGTCGCCGCCGCCGCGTTGCGACGCCCACTCCGGGCGCCAGCCGGCCGGGATTGCGGCGGGCAGCCACGACGATTATTTACGTTCATCAGGGGAATTCGATGTCACATGCCAGCGCAAGCCTGGCCGCGCCTTCCATGCCGCTATCCGGGCGCATCCGCATGCTCGCCGCCATCCTGCTGGTGGTTGTCGTTTCCGAGGCGATCGGCAGCGCCACCTTCAACGTCGGCCCGGGCAAGATCGTCCTGCAGCCCATGCTGTGGGCCATCTTCATCGGCGCCATCGTGGCCGCCTTCGGCCAGCGCATGCCCGCCGGCCTGAACATCGACACCGCCATGCAGACCCGCATCAGCGGCTATCTGCAGTACGCGCTGCTGCCCTTCCTGGCCAAGCTGGGCCTGATGGTGGGCGGCGCCTTGCCCCAGGTGCGCGAAGCCGGTTGGGCCCTGGTGTTCCAGGAGTTCGGCCACTTTTTCGGCACCATGGCCATCGGCCTGCCGCTGGCGCTGCTGCTGGGCATCAAGCGCGAGGCCATCGGCGCCACCTTCTCGGTGGGCCGCGAGCCCAGCCTGGCGATCATCGGCGAGCGCTACGGCATGAACTCGCCTGAAGGCCGCGGCGTGATGGCCGAGTACATCACCGGCACCGTGATCGGCGCGCTGTTCGTGGCGCTGATGGCCGGCTTCATCACCAGCCTGAATATCTTCGATCCGCGCTCGCTCGCCATGGGCGCCGGCGTGGGCTCGGGCAGCATGATGGCGGCCGGCGTGGGCGCGATCGCGTCCCAGCAGACGCCCGAAGTCGCGCACCAGGTGGCCGCCCTGGCCGCCGCCGCCAACCTGCTGACCACGGTGGTGGGCGTGTACTTCACGCTGTTCATCTCGCTGCCGACCACCATCTTCCTGTACGACAAGCTGGAACCCGTGCTGGGCCGCTTCTCGCGCGGCAAGGCCGAAACCGCCGCTGCCGCCGATGACAGCGTCGCGCAAGAGACGCCGGCGCACGGCGCCAAGATGGGCTTCGGCGACCGCCTGACCGCTTACGTCATCTGCGGCCTGTTCGCGCTGGTGGGCAACCGCCTGGGCTACAACGTGCCGTTCGCCGATGCCTTGCCGGGCATGGGCATCATCATCCTGCTGGTCGTCATCACCGACCTGGTGCTGCGCGTGGTGCCCAAGCTGCCGGCCGTGTTCGTGCTGTCGCTGATCGCCATGACCGCCGGCTGCCCGGGCGTGCTGCCGTACTCGGACCAGATCATCGCGATGGTCGGCAAGGTCAACTTCCTGCCGTTCACGACCGTGATCCTGGCCATGGCCGGCCTGTCGATCCTCAAGGACCTGCCGGCGTTCCGCAAGCTGGGCTGGAAGATCGTGGTGGTTTCCCTGGCCGCCAATGCGGGCACCTTCCTGGGCGCGACGATGATCGCGGAATTCTTCCACTGATCGCCGCCGGGTTCCGAACGAAGAGCCGCCTGATGCGTCAGGCGGCTTTTTTTTGGTCAGGGCGTGTGGCCCGGCCGGTAGCGCGCGTTGTCCGTGACGTTCTCGGTCGCGCCGATGTTGGCGACCTTGGGGATGCCCAGGCCGGCGGCCTTCATGGCCACGGCGGTCTGCAGTTCCTGGACCTGCGGATTGCCCATGGCGACGCGGTAGGCCTGCAGCGGCATCAGGCCTTCGATGGTGCCCAGGTCGTTGGCGGAGCCGGCGCGCTGGGCCGCGGGGTCGGGCTGCGCGGTGAAATCCTCGACGGCGCGGCGCATGCGCGATTCCGCGTGCAGATCGCGCAGCGCGTCCGCATTGGAGGCGCCGAAGGAGCTTAGCGGCAATGACAGGCTCGCGCGTTCGCGGATGGCTTGCGCCGCGTGGCCGGCGGCCGCGGCCCGGGCCGCCTGGACGTGGGCGACGCGTTGGGTTTCGGGGAATGCGCGGGCGGCGTCCAGCGCGGCGGAGCGCGCGGGGTAGGGCGCGTCGGCCCGGTGGATGGCGGAGATCGCAGCGACGTTCATGCTGGGCCTCTTCTGGCGATGGCGGGCGGATCGGCCCGCCTGCCGACTTCACTGTAACAGCTGAGGGCGATCCGGGCGAAAAAAAGGCCCCTGAACATGCCAGGGGCCCTAGCGACGCTGCCCGGGGCCGCGCCGTACCAAGGCAGGTGATGGCCAGGGAGCCCGGCGGGTTCTCCCGGCCCTGCGCCTGCCCAAACCGGATCAGGGTTTGGTGGCCTGCATGGACGGGCGCTGGCTGAAGGTCTCGTACCAGGCGGCGGTGGCCGGGTGGCCGGCGCGCCAGTCCAGGTCGGGGAATCGGAAGTCCAGATAGCCCAGCGCGCAACCGATGGTGATGGTGCCGATGTCCAGGCGGCCCGCCAGCGCGGCGGCGTTCTGTTCCACCAGCGCGAGGCCGTCGCGGACCTTGTCCAGCTGGCCCTCAACCCAGCCGTCCCAGCGCAGCGCTTCCGGACGCAGCACGGTTTCGTAGCGGGCCAGCAGCGCCGCGCCCAGCATGCCGTCGGCCATGGATTGTTCCGTCAGCACCTGCCAGCGCGTCTTGCCGGCCGGGAACAGCGAACCGCCGCCCAGGTCGTTCAGGTATTCGCAGACCACGCGGCTGTCGTACAGCGCCTGGCCGTCATCGGTGATGAAGGTGGGCACCTGGCCCAGCGGATTGCTGGGAATGATGGTCTGGTCGCGTGCGACGGGACCGGCCGCGCTCGGCAGCTTCTCGATGCGGTCGGCCAGACCGAGTTCATGGGCGATGACCATGCACTTGCGCACGAAGGGCGAGGCGGGCGAGTAGAAGATTTTCATGGGGATCCTTGTCGGTGGAGAGGCGTCAGTGTTGTGCATGGGCCAGATGTTGTCCAGCGATCCAGCCGAAGGTCAGGGCGGGACCAAGCGTGATGCCGGGGCCGGGATAGGCGCCGCCCATCACGGACTGCATGTCGTTGCCGGCCACGTAGAGGCCGGGGATGGGCGCGCTTGCGGCGTCCAGGGCCTGGGCGTGCGGATTGGCGGCGATGCCGCAAGCCGTGCCAATGTCGCCGGGATAGACCTTGACGGCGTAATAGGGGCCCGCGCCCAGCGGCGTGAGGCAGGGGTTGGGTTCGTGTTCCGGATCGCCCAGGTAGCGGTTGTAGGCGGTCGATCCCTTGCCGAAGTCGGGATCCTGGCCCTGGGCCGCGTGGGCGTTGTAGCGTTGCACCGTGGCCTGCAGCGCATCGGCGGGCACGCCCAGCCGGGCGGCCAGCGCCGCCAGCGTGGCGCCTTGCAGCAGATAGCCTGCATCGATCAGATGCTGGCGCGGCCGGCCTCCCGGCAGCGCCAGGCCCAGGCCCCAGGCGTCGACGAAGCGCTGGTCGCAGATCAGGAAGGCGGGAATGCTGGGCGTCGTGTCATGGCTGCGGTACATGGCCTGCACGAACTCGTGGTACGAGGCCGATTCATTGACAAAGCGCTGGCCTGCGCCGTTCACGGCGATGAGACCCGGCTTGGCCCGGTCCCAAACCAGATGCGGGTAATGCAGGCGCTCGCCGTCCGCGGACACCAGCACGGAGATGGGCGCCCAGAACGCAGGGCTGGCGTGGCCAGTGCCCAGGGCCGCGCCGGCGGTTTCCGACAGGCGGATGCCGTCGCCCGTATTGTCCCTGGGCGACATGGACCAGAGACCGGTGGGCTGCGGATAGCTCTGCGAGCGGCGCTCCGGATCCCAGGGAAAGCCGCCCGTGGCCATCACCACGCCGCGCCGCGCGCGGATGTTCAGCGTCTTGCCGCCGCGTTGCACCGCCGCGCCCAGCACGCGGCCCGCCGTATCGCGATGCAGCGCCAGCGCCGGCGTGTCCAGCCAATACTCGATCCTGCGCGCCAGCAGGCCGTGGAATAGCTGCGCGGCCAACGCATTGCCCAGCAGCAGCCGCGTGCCGCGGTGATAGCCGCGCACGCGGTCGGCGGCATAGCGCAGCGCGAGCTTCATGCTGTGGCGCCAGGCCGCGTACGAGCGCGTGGCGCGCAGCAGATGGCGCACGTCGGTGATGTTGACCATCATGCCGCCCAGCACGGTGAACTCCTTCAGCGGATCGCGCAGCAAACGGAAGTCCCGGCCGAGCTTGCGGCCGTCGAATTCCAGCGGATCCAGCGACCGCCCGCCCATCGCGGCGCCGGGCAGGTCGGGGTAGTAATCGGGCGAGGCGGTGCGCGCGGCCAGATCCAGGATGCCGCGCGACACCAGGTAGTCCATCATGCGCGGGCCGGCTTCCAGATAGGCGCGCTTCATGTCGTCCGGCGCCGCCGCACCCACGGTCTGTTCCAGATAGGTCCAGACCTGATCGTAGCTGTCAGGATGGCCGGCGGCTTCCGTCTGCGCGTTCAGCGGTATCCACAGCGCGCCGCCGGAGATCGCGGTGGAGCCGCCGATGCGGCCGGTCTTTTCCACCAGCAGCACCTCCAGTCCTTCTTCCCGCGCCGTCAGCGCCGCGGCCATGCCGCCCGCGCCCGAGCCGACGACCAGCGCGTCGACTTCCTTGTCCCAAGTAATGCCTTCCATGCTGCCTATGCTCCCGATCCGCCCAGCGATTTGCCGCCGTCCACGAAGATGACCTGGCCAGTGATGAAGTCCATGTGCGGCGCGGCCAGGAAGGACACGGCATTGGCGATGTCTTGCGGCTGGCCCGCGCGGCCGGTGGGCTGCAGGGCCAGTTGGGCCGCGAGGCGTTCGGGCGTGAGGTTGCGCAAGAGCGGCGTGTCGATGAGGCCAGGGGCGATGGCATTCACCAGGATGCCGCGCGGCGCAAGCTCCATGGCCGAGGCTCGCGTGTAGCCGACCAGAGCCGCTTTCGAGGCCACGTAATGCGGGTGGTTCTTTGCGCCCAGGTAGGCGCGCGAGGCGATGTTGACGATCTTGGAGCCTGGCGCCATGTCGCGCGCGGCCTCTTGCGTCAAGCTTGCCACCGCCAGCAGGTTGACGTCGAAGGCGCGGCGGTAGTCGGCGCTGTCCACCTCGAAGAACTTGCGCTCATCGAACAGCCCCGCGTTGTTGACCAACGCCGTCAGCGGCGCGAGCGCGCGCGCCAGCGCGCGGGTGGCAGCTTCGTCCGTCAGATCCACCACCCTGTATTCCACGTCCAGCCCTTGCGCCCGCAGCGCCTCGGCTTCCTTCGCGGCGAGTTCTGCGTTGCGGTCGGCCATTACGACGCGAAAGCCGTCGCGCGCCAGCCGTTCCACGATCGCAAGGCCCATGCCGCTTGCGCCGCCCGTGACCAATGCCGTGCCCAGATTCATGATGATTCCCTATACGGCCAGATAGCCGCCGTCCACGGGCAGCACCACGCCGTTCACGTAGCTGGCCAGGTCCGAGGCCAGGAAAAGAACCGGGCCCACGATCTCGTCGGCCCGCCCCGCGCGCGCCATGGGGGCGCGCTGCATGTACCAATCCGTGCCCTGAGCCTGCGCGCGCTGGCCCGCCGTCATCTCGGTTTCCATTAGGCCGGGGGCGACGGCGTTCACGCGCACGCCATGCGGCGCCAGATCGCGCGCCAGCACCTCGGTGAAGGAGCGCACGCCGCCCTTGGACACCACGTAGCCCGCGGTCGAAATGCTGCAGCCGTAGGCCACGATGGAGCACAGGTTGACGATGGCGCCGCGCGTGGCCTTCAGCTGTTCGACGAAGGCGTGCGTGACGTTGAACGTGCCCTGCAGGTTCACGCTCATCAGGCGATCCCAGATCTCGGGCGTCCTGGGATCGTCGAAGGGCGCGCGCGCCGAAATTCCGGCGTTGTTGATCAGGATGTCCAGATTGCCGTGTTCGGTGGCGGACCGTTGCGCAAAGGCGCGCACGGCGGTGGCATCCGTCACGTCCAACACCGCGTCCGCGGCCTTGCCGCCTGCGGCTCGGATGGCTTGCACGGCGGCGGCGGCCAGTGCGGCGTCCACGTCGGCGACGATCACGGCCGCGCCCTGTCTGGCGAAGCCTTGCGCGATGGCCGCGCCCAGGCCGCGGCCCGCACCCGTCACGAGCACCCGCTTGTCTTGCATCGATATCATGGTCGGTCCTTTCGGCGCGCTAGGCGCCCAGATAGGCGCGCTGCACGCCTTCGTCGCTGGCGAGCGCGGCGGACTCGCCTTCCAGGGCGATTTCGCCGTTTTCCAGGATGTACGCGTAGCTGGACACCGACAGCGCCAGTTTCACGTTCTGCTCCACCAGCAGGATGGTGATGCCTTGCTCGCGGTTCAGCCGCAGCACGATGTCGAAGATCTGTTCGACCACCAGCGGCGACAGTCCCATGGACGGTTCGTCCAGCAGGATCATGCGCGGGCGCGCCATCATGGCGCGGCCCGTGGCCAGCATCTGCTGTTCACCGCCGGACAGCGTTGCGGCCTTTTGTTCGTAGCGTTCGCGCAGGCGCGGGAAGGTGTCGCACACCATGTCCAGGTCCCGCCGGACCTCGGCCCGGTCGGTGCGCAGGTAGGCGCCCATCTCCAGGTTTTCGCGCACGCTCATGTCGCGGAAGATTTCGCGGCCTTCCGGCACCTGCACGATGCCGCGCCCGACGATGGCGTCCGCCGCCAGCCGGTGTATGGGCTCGCCCGCAAAGCGCACGCTGCCCGCAGTGGGCGCCACCAGCCGCGAGATCACGTTGAGCGTGGTGGACTTGCCCGCGCCGTTGGCGCCCAGCAGCGCCACGATGGCGCCCTGCGGCACTTTCAGCGACACGTCCTGCAGGGCGCGGATATTGCCGTAGGCGGCCGATACCGCATCGACTTCAAGCAGATATTCAGCCACCGGCCGCTCCCTTGCCCAGATAGGCTTCGATCACCCGCGGGTTGCTGCGCACCTCCGCCGGCGAGCCTTCGGCGATCTTCTCGCCGAAGGACATGACGGTGATGCGATGCGAGATCGACATCACCAGCTGCATGACGTGCTCCACCAGCAGCACCGTGATGCCGTCGCGTTCGCAGAGTTCGGTCAGCAGGCGGTCCAGCGTTTCGATTTCGCGGTTGCGCAGGCCGGCCGCGGGCTCGTCCAGCAACAGCAGCTTGGGCGATATGGCCAGGGCGCGCGCCAGCTCCAGCATCTTCTGGCGGCCGAAGTCCAGGCTGCACGCCGGCGTGTCCAGGAAGTCGGCCAGCCCCACGCGTTCCAGCAGGTGCTCGACTCGTTCGCGCGTCTGCGCGGCGGCCGGGCGCAGCAGCTTGCCGGCGCTGTCGGCGCCGTGCGCATAGGTGCCCAGCAAGGCGTTCTCGCGCACGCTGAGCGCGCCGAAAAGTTCCAGGTTCTGGAAGGTTCGGGCCACGCCCAGTGCCGCCATTTCGTGCGGCTTCTTGCGCGTGATGTCCGCGCCGTCGAACTGGATGCTACCGCTGCTGGGGCGGTAGTAGCGCGAGATGCAGTTGAAGGTGGTGGACTTGCCCGCGCCGTTGGGGCCGATCAGCGCATGGATGCGGCCGCGCTCGACCTGCATGGACAGGCCGTTGATGGCGGTGAGGCCGCCGAACTTCACGGTCAGGCCCTGCACGTCCAGATAGGGATGGCTGCTCATGCCGCGCTCCTTTGGGTCGGTTTGGCCGCGGCCTTGCGTGTTGCGGACGGCAGCGGCGCGGCGGGTGCCGGCGCTCGTCCGCGCGCGCCGCGGCCAGCGAACAGGCCCTTGGGCGCGAACATCATGAAGCCCATCAGGATGACGCCGTAGATGATTTCCTGGAACGACAGCGCCTGGCGCAGCAGCTCGGAGATCAGGCCGAAGGCCAGAGCGCCCGCGATGGCGCCGCGCACCGAGCCTATGCCGCCGACCACCACCATCGTCAGGATCAGGATGGTGGTCTGGAAGCCCAGGCTTTCCGGGTGGATGAAGGAGGCAAAGGTCGTGTACATGCCGCCCGCGATGCCGGCATAGGCGGCCGAGAGCGTGAAAGCCGTGCGTTTGATGGCGTTGACGTTTACGCCCATGGCCTGGGCCGCCACGTCGCTTTCCCGCACCGCGCGGAAGGCCGAGCCCAGCTGCGAGCGGGACAGGGCGATGGTGGCCCACAGCAGCAGCGCGGCGATCAGCACTACGAAGGGATAGGCCTTTGCGTCCGACACCAGTTCGTAGCCGAACAGCGTGGCCGGCGAGATCCGGAAGCCGTTCGAACCGTTGGTGACCGATTGCCAGTTCAGGAATACCCACTGCATCGCCTCGCCGAAGGCGAAGGTGGACAGCGCCAGGTAGATGTCGCGCATGCGCAGCGCCAGCGCGCCGATCACGTAGCCCAGCGCGGCTGCCAGCAGCCCGCCCGCGATGATGGAAATGAAGAAGGGCGGATGCCACAGGTTGTTGATGAGGCCGGCGGTATAGATGCCCACGCCGTAGAACGCGGCGTGCGACAGCGCGAACTGCCCGGTTTCGCCGATGACCAGGTGCAGGCCCAGCGCCAGCACCACGAACACCATCAGCAGGTTCACCACATAGATGACATAGCCGCTGGCCGCGAAAGGCAGGATCGCCAGTACGACGGCCATCAGCGCCAGCAGCGCATGGTCGATTTTCTTGCTCATACTTTCTTCACCTGCAGTTTGCCGCCCAAGAGCCCTTGCGGACGCAGCAGCAGCACGACCATGATGGCCACAAAGGGTGCGACCACGATGGCATTGGTAGAAATGAACAGCCCCACCAGGTTCTCGGCCACGCCGATCACGAAGCCGCCCACCACCGCGCCGGGCAGGCTGGTGATGCCGCCGACGATGGCCGCGGCGTAGGCCAGGATGGCGATGTGGCCGATGTCAGGGGTGATCAGGATCTTGGGCGTGATGAGCAGCGCCGCGATCGCCGAGATCAGTCCGGCCAGCGCCCACACCAGCATGCGGATGCGGGTCAGGTTCACGCCCACCAGCCGGGCGGCCTTGGGATTCATGCCCACCGCACGCATGGCGCGCCCGACCCGGGTGTAGCTGAACATGCAAAAGAGCAGCAGCATCACCGCTATGGCGACCGCGAAGATCACCAGGTCCAGCTGGGTCAGCACCGCGTCGCCGATGAGGATGGCATCGGTCGAGGCCAGCGGCGGCAGCGAGCGCGGCGTGTCGCCCAGGCCGGTCTGGCGCACCAGGCCTTTCAGCGCATAGGCCAGGCCCAGCGTGGCGATCACCATCTGCACGCCTACGCCTTTGGAGGCGATGACGCGCTCCATGACGACGCGCTGGAACAGGCCCGACAGGGCGGCCACGGCGACGAGCGTGATGGGAATGACGACGAGGTAGGGCCAGCCCATCACCAGGGTGAGGAACAGGGCGATGTAGCCGCCGACCATGAAGATCTCGCCCTGGGCAAAATTGGGCACGTCGGTGGTTTTGAAAATGATCACTACGGCGACCGCCAGCAGCGCGTAAACGCTGCCCGTCACCAGTCCCGACAGCACCCCCTGCTGCAGGAACAGCCAGATATCGGCAAAGCTCATGATGTTCTCCGGCAGCCCGCACGCTGCTGCGCCAGCGTGCGGGCCAGACCCGTGGCGGGTCGCTGGTTTACTTCTGGTATTGCCAGACGCTCTTGAAGGCGCCGGGCACGAGCGACATGTTGGTGCCGTCGAACTTGATGTAGATGGCGGACTCCTGGGCTGCGCGGTCGTTCGGGCCGAACTCGATCGGGCCGGCCATGACGCCGGAGTCGAACTTCATGGTTTCCAGCGCCTGCAACACCTTCTCGCGGGTGGGCTGGGGGCCGGCGGCCTTCAGCGCATTGACCACCGCCATGGCCGGCGGCAGGCCATAGGGCATATAGGTCTGCGGGTGGCCCGGCTTGGCGGCCAGGTCGGGGTAGGCCTGCTTGTACATGTCGTAGATCCAGGTCAGCTTGGAGCCGCCAGGTACGTCGGACAGCACTTCCTGGATGTAGACGTTCTTGAAGGCGTCCTTGTTGCCCACGTTCTCGACCAATTGCTTCAAGTCCGCCGTGCCGTTCACCGCCAGCACGATGGGCTTGTTCCAGCCCAGCTCCTGCGCCTTCTTGATGATGAGCGCGGCGGGGCGGGCATAGGTGGTCAGCAGCAACACGTCGGCGTTGGCAGCACGGATTTTCAGCATGGGCGCGGTGACGTCGGTGATATTCGGGTTCACCGACTGGACTTGCAGCGTCGCGTCGCCCAGTTGCTTGATCTGGGCCTGCGCGGCCTCCAGGTTCCAGCCGCCGTAGGCGTCGTCATGGTTGATGTAGCCGATCTTCTTGGCCTTGAGCTGTTCCGCGGCGAACTGCACCATCGAGCCGCCCACGGCATGCTGGGAAATGGAGAAGGCGCCATAGATGTACTTGGACGGCGGATAGAGCGCGCCGTCGCCCGAGGCGTTGAGCATGACCAGCGGCACCTTTTCGCGCTCGATGTACTCGCGCGAGGCCACCACCGCAGCGGAGCAGGAGCCCCCGTTCAGCAGGAACACCTTGTCCTGTTCGTTCAGCTTCTTCACCGCGGCGACCAGGTCATTGGCGTTGCAGCGGTCGTCCTCGATCACCAGCTCGATTTGCCGGCCGTGCACGCCGCCCTCCTTGTTGACCTTGGCGTACCACATCTTGGCGGCGTTCAGCACGTCAAAACCATAGGCCATGCCGCTGCCTGACAGCGGCGCGAAGAGGCCGATCTTGATGGTCTTGTCGGTGATGCCCGGCTCCTGCTGCGCCTGCGCGCCCGTGCTCAGCGCCCATGCGCATAGCGCGGCGGCGGCTGCGTAGCGACTGCTTTTCTTCATCTTTGTCTCCCGTTCTTTTTGATGCGCGCCTTTGTTGGTGGATGGCGCTTTGCTGCGTTGCCGGCCTGGCCGCCGGAATGCCTTACTGCATGCGGTAGCCGCCATTGACGTCGATGACGCTGCCGGTGATGTAGCCGGCTTCCTCGGATGTCAGGAAGCGCACGGCGGCGGCCACCTCGTCCGCGGTGCCGATGCGGCCCAGCGGAATGGCTTGCGCCGCGGCGGCCAGCGCGCCGCTGCTGGTGACGGTGCTGCGCAGCATGTCGGTATCGATGAGGCCCGGCGCGATGCCGTTGACCGTGACGCCCAGGTGAGCGGATTCGCGCGCCATGGCCTTGGTCAGGCCCAGCACCGCGGACTTGGCCGCGATGTACGAGGCGCTGGAGCGGTAGCCGCCCAGCTGCGCCGCGACAGAGGTGAACGTGACGATGCGGCCGTGCGCCAGCGGCGCGGCCTCGCGCCGGCGCAGGTAGGCGCGGCCGCACAGGAACACGCCGCGGGCGTTGACGGCGAAGCTGCGTTCCCAGATGTCCAGGGAGGTGTCCTTGATGAGCGGGCGTTCGCCGTCTTCCTGGAACAGCAGCAGCCCGGCGGCGCTGACGAGCACGGCGATGGGGCCGTGCCGCGCTTCGATCTGTTCGAACGCGTTTTCGACCGAGTTCTCGTCGCTGACGTCGAAGGCATGCGAGGCGTGCGGCGCGCCCAGCTCCTCGGCCACGCGGCGGGCGCGCCCGGCGTCCACGTCCGAGACCACGACGCGGAATCCGGCGCTGGCCAGTTCATGGCAGACGCGGGCGCCTATGCCGCCGCCGCCGCCCGTGACGAGCGCAAGACGGGGAGCCGGACCCGTGCCGGCCGGCGTGGATACATTGGACATGCTGTCTCCTGGTAGCGTGCCGTCCGCCTAGGGGAGGCGCGGCCGCTGGTTTGAATTTTTTGCGATTATGTATACATGAAGAAATGGCAGGTATAGGGGCTTACCCTGATTTCTGTTTGATTTACATCGTGTTTTACGGAGATGCTAGGAAATCCAATGCGGCGAATGACGTCGCATGTATTCTTCATGTATACAATGCGGCTATGGACACGCTATCTCAACACGTTACCGACACGCTGCGGGACTGGGTGCTGCACGGCAAGTTCAGCCCCGGCGCCCGCCTGGAAGAAATCCCGTTGGCGGAAAAACTGGGGGTGTCGCGCACGCCGGTGCGCGCGGCGCTGGCCACGCTGGGCAATGAGGGTTTGCTGGAACATCTGCCCAAGCGCGGCTACACGGTGCGCGCTTATGACATCGGTGAAATCGTGGCGGCCTATGAGGTGCGCGCGGCGCTGGAAGGGCTGGCCTGTCGCCAGGCGGCCCTGCGGGGGCTATCGAACGATGCCGTCGCGGTGCTGAAGAACTGCCTGGACGAAGGGGACCGGATCCTGGGCAAGGGCGTCTTGCTGGCCGAGGACCATCTGCCGTACCAGCAGGTGAACATCACCTTGCACAACGGCATCCTGGAAGCGGCGGGCAATCCCTGGGTGCGGCGGTTCGCGACGCAGGCGCAGGCCATCCCCTACGCCTCGGACCGGATCATCCTGTGGGAAGACCACGGGATCATTCTGAGATCGCATGACGACCATCATCGCATCGTCAATGCGATCATCGCCCGCGACGGTGCGCGGGCCGAGGATCTGATGCGCGAGCACGTGTATTACGCGGGCATCATCCTGAAGAACAACTACGAAAGGCTGGCGCAGGCGTACCGGGTGTAGGCGGGCGCTCACACGGCCAGATAGCCGCCGTCCACGGGCAGCACCACGCCGTTCACGTAGCTGGCCAGGTCCGAGGCCAGGAACAGAACCGGGCCGACGATTTCGTCGGCCTGCCCGGCGCGCGCCAGCGGGGCGCGCTGCGTGAACCAGTCGGTAGCGTGGGGGCGCGAGCGCTGGCCCGCTGTCATCTCGGTTTCCATCAGGCCCGGCGCGACGGCGTTCACGCGCACGCCATGCGGGGCCAGGTCGCGCGCCAGCACCTCGGTGAACGAGCGCACCCCGCCCTTGGAGACCACGTAGCTCGCAGGCGCGGTGCCGCAGCCATAGGCCACGACGGAGCACAGGTTGACGATGACGCCGCGCGCGGACTTCAGCTGCTCGACGAAGGCGTGCGTGACATTGAAGATGCCTTGCAGGTTCACGCTCATCACGCGCTCCCAGGTCTGGGGCGTTTTCGGGTCGTCGAAGACCTCGGCGGCGCCGATGCCTGCGTTGTTGACCAGGATGTCCAGATTGCCGTGTTCGGCGGCGGACCGCCCCGCGAAGGCGCGGACGGCGGCGGCATCGGCCACGTCCAGCACGGCGTCGGTAGCCTTGCCGCCTGTGTCGCGGATGGCCTGCGCGGTGGCCGCGGCCAGCTCCGCACTGACATCGGTCACGATCACGGTCGCGCCTTGGCGCGCAAAACCCTGCGCGATGGCCGCGCCCAGGCCGCGGCCGGCGCCCGTAACAAGGACCCGCTTGTCTTGCATCGATATCATGATCAGTCCCTTCGACGCCTCAGGCGCCCGGATTAGTGTGGAAATTCAAAAGGTTGCATGCATGCTTCATTCCGAACCGGATTTGAGAGACCAGAGGCCACCTAACCCTGATTCTATTTTTACAGACGAATGTCGTCCGTAATTATGCCCGATTGATCTTTTCCCGTCGACGCAAATGGTTCAGCAACTTGCTCGCGCCTATGGCATCGGTGAAGTCTTGGGGGGGAGTGCGGGCGGCGCGGGAAGGGCTGGCTGCCGGCAGGCGGCTTTGCGCGGGCGATCGAACGACGCTCTGTCGCGGGTGTGGAAGAACAACTGCAAAAGGCTGGCGCAGGCGTGCCGGGTGTGAGGCAAGCCTGCGGCCCAAGCCTATCCGGCCATGCTTAGCCGGCCGTGGGATCCTCGAGGCAGGGCTTGAATTCGCCGCTGGCGGGGTCGCGCAGGTACAGCAGGCCGGTGGCCACGCCGAAGTAGGTGCCGTGCAATTCCAGTTCGCCCTTTTCCACGCGGCGGCGGATGGACGGGAAGGTCATCAGGTTGTTCAGGCTGTGCTCGACCACGGCCAGTTCCAGACGCTTCAGGTTGGCCTGGCGGTCGCCGGTTCCCGGGCCCAGGCGTTCGGCCACGGGTTCGATCTGCGACATCCACTTGCCGATGAAATCGCCCTTGCTCAGGGGCTTGGCGTCGTCGAAGAAGGAGCGGATGCCACCGCAGGAAGCGTGGCCCAGCACCACGATGTGCTTGACGTTCAGGCCGTTGACCGCGAATTCGATCGCGGCGCTGGTGCCGTGGTACGAGGATTCCGAGTCGGGCTCACAGGGCGGGACCAGATTCGCGACGTTGCGCACGACGAACATCTCGCCGGGGCCGGCGTCGAAGATGACTTCAGGCGAGACGCGCGAATCGCAGCACCCGATGATCAGGATTTCCGGGTTTTGTCCCGATTCGGCCAGCTTTTGGTATCGGCTGCTTTCCGAAGGGAAACGGCCCCCCAGGAAAGATTGATAGCCTTCGGTGAGTCTTTTTGGAAACATGATCTTTTCTTCCTCGTAGCTGAAGCCAGGCTTGCTGGCGCGTCGGCGCACGCAACAAGGGGCTTCGTGTGGAAGCCCCTTTTATTGAGTCGACAAACCGAATTTTCCCATACTTGACCTTGCGCCATGCTGTCTAGACCCTGTGGTAATCAGGGTTTTTTCCGGCAGGCAGGCCGTAACGGGCGCCTAGCGGGCGTCGACGCCCAGCGCGGTGACGCGGGTGAACTGCAGCGGCGTGACGGCCCGGATCTGCTTGATCTGGCCGGGGGCCAGCGGGCCGACGACGTCGTCACGCACTCGGCCGATTTCGCGGTCTTGCGCGTCGTACAGCACGAAGGTCAGCATGGCGCTGTTGATGTGGCGCGCGGACTGGTTGGATAGCAGGCCAGTGATGGCCGACACGTTCTGGTTGACGTCGCGCACGGCCTGGACGTTGCCCAGCGTGACGCCGTAGACCAGGCTCTGCGCGCCGGCGGCGCCGGACAGGCCGGCAAGCAGCGCAAACGAAGCAAGGGCAAGTCTCATCTTGGTCTCCTGTGCAGCCGCGGAGTCGGACGCCGTTTGGGCCCGCAGGGCGGTCATTGCCTCCTCTACGTCTGGGGGCATGCTTATCTCACACCTTTCCCGTCCTGTACACAACGGGGCAAAGGGATGAATGGGTAACAGGGTGCTTGGATTGGTCGCAAATTCGCCTGCGTGGATGGCGCGTCCAAGGGCGAAGATGCGCGTGGTTTCAGGGGCATGTAAGGCCTTGGCGATTCTTGACTTTCCACACTCTTGCGCAGGGTTCGGGTTTGTTCGATCATGACCGGGCCGGCGATTGGGCCGGCGGATCGTGCGGCCCGCCTTTGCGACTGAATCCAGGCGCGCGGGCGCCAAGGGAGGAACCCATGCTTTCCCGTACCAGCCAGTTGGCCTCGGCCTTTCTGTTGACCGCTTGTTTCGCCGGCGCAGCCCTTGCCCAGACGCCCGCAGCTCCCGCCACCGCCAAGACGCCCACGCCGCAGCAGCAGCGCATGGCCGACTGCAACAAGTCCGCGGAAGGCAAGAAGGGCGACGACCGCAAGACCTACATGAGCAGCTGCCTGAAAGGCGAAACCGCCGCGCCCGCCAAGGAACTCACGCCGCAGCAGCAGAAGATGAAGGACTGCAACGCCAAGGCCACCTCGCAGCAGCTGACCGGCGACAAGCGCAAGACGTTCATGAGCACCTGCCTGAAAGGCTAGTGCCGACGTAGCCGGTCATCCCGCCAAGAAAAATCGCCAGCCCTTGAAACCGGCTGGCGATTTTCTTGGCATGCAGCGCTTCTCAGCCGCCAGAACGTCCCGGTCCCTGCAAACGCCCCAGCACGCCTTCCAGCGCCAGCCCGACCGCCAGCACCTTGCGGTCTTCGTTCGGCAAGCCGTCGACTTCCACTCCCACCGGCAGTCCGTCCGAGGACAAGCCGGCGGGCAGGCTCAGCCCTGGCAAGCCGGCATTGCTGCCGGGATCGACGTTGCGCGCAAGGCGGCCGAAGCTCTCGAAGCTGCTGGCCTCGGGCGTGGCGGCCATCGGCGGGATCGGCACGGTGGGAAACAGCAGGCCGTCCAGCGCATGGTCCTGGAACGCGCGGCGGTACACGCCGATGAGTTCGTCGCGGTGCGTCGCCATGGCGCGTTCATAGAGCGGCTGCAGCGGCAGCACTTCGCCCGTGGGTAGAGGCAGCACGCCCGGCACGATCAGGCCGTCGAAGATCCCTTTGACGTCCGGGCTGGATATCTGCGCCACCACCTGTTCAAAGCTGAGGCCGGTGCCGTAGCGGCTGAGATAGTCCGTCAGGTCGCCCTTCTGTTCGTACAGGCAGACCGGCATGCCTACCGCGGCGTTGCTGGCTTCCAGACCCGGCATGTCCAGGTTGATCAGTTGCACGCCGGCCGCGCGCAGCTTGGCCAGCGCGGCATCCATGACGGCTTGCACCTGCGGGTCCAGGTCTTTCCAGAAATAGCCGCACAGGCCCAGGCGCATGCCTGCAAGCGGCAGGGCCGACAAGGGCTGCCGGTCGCCCGTCAGCACGGCGTCCAGCAGCACGATGTCGTCCATGCTGTTGGCGATGGGCCCTGGCGTGTCGCGGGTATGCGAGATCGGCGTGATGCCCGCGCCGTCGTAACGGCCCACCGAAGGGCGAAAGCCCACCGCGCCGTTCAGTGCCGCCGGCAGGCGTACCGAGGCGCCCGTGTCCGTGCCCAACGCGGCCGGCGCCAGGCGCGCGCCGACCGCCGCGCCGCTGCCCGAGGACGAGCCGCCGGCGATCAGGCGGGCGTCGTAGGCGTTGCGCGTGCCTTCGCCGTGGGCGCCCGGGAAGGCGGTGTTGTAGCCCGACACGCCGAACGCCAGTTCGTGCATATTGGTCTTGCCCACGATGACGGCGCCCGCCTCGCGCAGGCGGCGCACCACCGGTGCGTCCTTGGCCGGACGGAAATCCTTTAAAGCGGGCGTGCCCGCCGTGTTGGGCAGGCCGGCAACGTGGATGTTGTCCTTGATGGCGATGGGCACGCCGGCCAGCGGCAGCGCGGCCAGGTCTTCCTGGCCATGGGCCGCGTCGCGGGCGCGGGCCTGGGCCAGCGCGCCCTCGCGGTCCACGGTGATGAAGGCGTTGAGATCCTGGCGGGCCGCGATGCGGTCCAAGCAGGCCTGGGTCAGCGCAACACTGGTAAGGCGGCCTTGCCGGATCAGGGCTGCGGCCTCGGTGACGGTCAGGTCCGCCGCGGATGCGGCGGACAACGGCTGTTTGGACGTATCGGACATGGCGCTTCCTTGCCTGTGCGGGATTCTGTCGAACCCGTACCTATACAGGTCGAAGCGGACGCTGTCGAGCGTCAGCCCGGCTTCCTCACCACGAGGGTCGCCGTGTCGCTGGTGAAGGATGCATCGTCCTGCACCTCGAAGTGCGCGCGCACCACGTCCGGCGCGATGCCGAACATGTGGCGCAGCGCCGCCACCAGCGTGTCCGGGGTGCGCATGCGCGTGACCCAGGACTGGAACTCCAGCGGCAGGCGGCGCGGCGTCAGGCCCTGCAGGGTGAAGCCGGCCTCGGTCAGCATCCGGGTCCACTCGGCGACCGAGTAGTCGCGCACGTGCGAGGTGTCGCGCAGCACTTCGATGGTCTGCAGCCAGGTGTCCAGCAGCGGCTCGCCCGGCGACACCACGTCGGCGAATACGGCGATGCCGCCCGGCTTCAGGACGCGGAAGGCTTCGCGCAGGCCGCGCCCGGCGTCCTGCCAGTGATGGGTGGAATAGCGCGACATCACCAGGTCGAACTCGCCGTCGCCGAAGGGCAGATACTCCGCTTTGCCTTGCCGGGTGGCCAGATTGGCCAGTCCGCGCTTGGCGGCCTCGCCGGCGACCACGTCCAGCATCTGTTGCGACAAGTCGTAGGCGGTGACGTGTTTGACCCGCGGCGCCACGTGAAAGCTCACGTGGCCGCCGCCACAGCCCAGATCCAGCAGCCGGGCTTCGGGATGCTGCGCAGCGATGCCGGCCATCTGCAGCAGGTCTTCGCCCTGGGCGTGTACGGCGCTGGTCAGATAGGCGGTCGCGCGCGGGCTGAATTGGCGGTCGACGGCGGCGTCATGGGTACTGGCGGTCATGGGAATCCTTGGGTGGCTGGGGCCGATGCGGAAAGCGTTTGGAAGTGGCGGCCCAGGCGCTAAGATAGGCGGCCGCCCATACACGTACAAGTCCATTGCTCATCCTGGTATGACTACTTCCCCCCAGACCGGCGTTGCCGGCCACGAAGGCTCCCCCCTGCGCCGTCAGGCGCTGGGCGAATTCGTGCGCAGCGCCCGCTCCCGGATCACGCCCCAGATGGCCGGCCTGCCCGAAGGCATGCGCCGCCGCACTCCCGGCCTGCGGCGCGAGGAAGTCGCCCAGCTTTGCGGCATCAGCGTCACCTGGTACACCTGGATCGAACAGGGACGGGAAGTGTCGGTATCGCCTTCGGTCTGGTCGCGCATCGCGGGCGTGCTGCAACTGGCCCGCGCCGAACGCGCCTATCTGTTCGACCTGGCCGATTGCGCCGACCCGCAGCACGGGCGCGACGATGCCGGCGCGCCTGGACCCTTGCAGGAATGCGTGAACGCGATCGATGCGCCAGCCTATGTGCTGGACCGCGCCTGGAATGTGTTGGCCTATAACGAGCCGCTGCGCGATCTATTCGACAACTGGCCGGCGCGCGACCCCGAGCCCAATCTGCTGCGCTACATCTTCCTGGACCCCGCCGCGCGCGAGCTGGTGGTGGACTGGGACCAGCGCGCCCGCCGCGTGGTGGCGGAATTCCGCGCCGACGCCGGCGCGCACCTGGACGAATCGGCCGTGCTGGCGCTGCTGGACAGCCTGAACCGGCAAAGCCCAGTGTTTGCCCACTGGTGGACGCGCCACGCCGTGGTGGAGCGCGAAGGCGGCCTGCGCGAATTCCAGCATCCGGTCCGCGGCAAGCTGGCCTATCAGCAGATCACGTTCCGGCTGGCGACGCATCCGGATTTGAAGCTGGTGATGCTGTTGGGCGGGGGCGCGTAGCCTGACAGCCAGTCAGACCGCGCTTATTTCACCAGGCCGTTTGCCGTCAGATAGCGGATCAGGAATTCTCCGTGGCCTTCGATGTCGCGGCGAATTTCGCGCACCACGGCTTCCGTATCGCCAGTTTCCAGGCCCGCAATGATGCCCTCATGCGGATGCCCGTCAGGCAGGACCGGGAAGGGCGGGGTGTACAGGTACGACAGATACGACGCCGTCTGTACCCACAGGTTTTCGATCATGAACAGTAGGTGAGGCATCTGCGCCGCGGAGTACAGCGCGAAGTGGAAATCGAAGTTGCGCGCCAGCACGGGAGCCATGAGCTGCTGTTGGCGGCTTGCCATCAGGCTGGCGTGTATGTCCCGCAACTCGGCGATCAGCGCCGGCGTGGCATGAGGCACAGCGCGGCGCGCCGCAAAGCATTCAAGTTCCAGGCGGATGCTGCGCAGCTCCTGCAGTTGCGCCACGGTCAGTTCGGGTACCTTGACGGATTTGCCGGGGCTGAGCGCCAGCGCCCGCTCCGAGACGAGCTGCAGCAGCGCTTCGCGCACGGGAGTCTGGCTGACACCCAGGGTGTCGGTGATGGAGCGCAGGGTGATGGTGTCGCCGGGGCGCAACTCGCCCATCATGATCTTCTGCTTGATTTCACGATAAATGCGCGCGGTCATGTTTTCCCGCTGCATCGGCGCCAAATTGATCGTCATCCTGTGTTCCTGGTCGGCCGGGCCGCGAAGTTCCGTGCGAGGTCACCCGCACGCCTGGATTTTACCGGGCCCAGTCTCGCGTTTTACATTTTATAAAAAATAAAATTATTGACCGCCGCATTTTGGGTGGTCTATATTTTATAAAATATAAAAAGGAGATGAAATGTCTGTGCTGCACCCCCTGGCCGCACCCGGCCTGACCCAACAAGGCACCGTGGCCCACCTGATTGCAGGGGCACTGATCCGCCATGGCGTGACGCATGTATTCGGCCAAAGCCTGCCCAGCATGCTGCATTTGGCCTGCGAGGAATTGGGCCTGACCCAGGTCGCCTATCGCAGCGAGAATGCGGGCGGCTACATGGCCGACGCATACGCCCGCATCACCGGCAAGCCCGCTATCGTCACGGCCCAGAACGGCCCGGCAGCCACCTTGCTGGTGCCGCCGCTAGCCGAAGCGCTCAAAGTGTCCATTCCGGTGATTGCACTGGTGCAGGACGTCAACCGCGATCAGACCGACAAGAACGCCTTCCAGGAGTTCGACCATATCGGTTTGTTCTCGTCCTGCACCAAATGGGTACGGCGCGTGACCGAGGCGTCGCGGGTCGAGGACTACGTGGACCAGGCTTTCGCCATAGCCTGCTCGGGCCGGCCGGGTCCGGTCGCGCTGATGCTGCCGGCCGACCTGCTCAACGAAGCCGCGGCCGCCACGCAGCGCCAGGCGAACCTGGGCCGCTTTCCCTTGGACCGCAACGTCGCCGCCGATGAGGCGATCCAGGCCGCCGCCGACCTGCTGGCCGGGGCGCAGCGGCCGGTGGTCATCGCCGGTGGCGGCGTGCATGTTTCCGGCGCCTGCCAGGCCCTGGCCGCGTTGCAGGAATCCGCGCACTTGCCGGTGGGTACGACCGTGATGGGCAAGGGCGGCGTCGACGAGCGGCATCCGCTTTCCCTGGGCGTGGTTGGATACTTCATGGGCCCCAACGGCGCCAGCCGCGACTTGCGTCCGTTGATCGCGGACGCCGACGTGGTGCTGCTGGTGGGTTCGCGCACCAACCAGAACGCCACCGACTCCTGGAAGCTCTATCCCAGGAACGCCCGCTACATCCATATCGATGTGGACGGCGCCGAGATCGGCCGCAACTACGAAGCCTTGCGCCTAGCGGGTGACGCGCGGGAAACCCTCCTTGCCTTGCAACGCGCGCTTGCCAGTCGCGATTTGTCGGCAGCGCAATCGCGCCGCGCAGGACTCGAGGCCGCCATCCAGGCGGGCCGCGCCTCTTCGTGGGAGGCGTCGCGCGCGGTCCGCCTGTCGGACCAGCAGCCGATCCGCCCCGAACGCCTGCTGGAGGAAATCCGGCAGGATGTGGACCAGGACACGATCGTGGTCGCGGATGCCAGCTATTCGTCGATCTGGATCGCCAACTACCTGACCTCGCTGGCGCCGGGCATGCGCTTCCTGACGCCGCGAGGCCTGGCCGGCCTGGGCTGGGGCTTTCCGATGGCGATGGGCGCCAAGGTCGCGCGGCCGGACGCGCATGTGGTCTGCGTGGTGGGCGACGGCGGCTTCGGCCACGTCTGGTCGGAGCTGGAAACCGCAAGGCGCATGGGCATCAAGGTCACGCTGGTGGTGATCAACAACGGCATCCTGGGCTTCCAGAAGCACGCCGAGAACGTGAAATTCGGCGCCCATACTTCCGCAGTGCATTTCCATCCCGTGGATCACGCCGCCGTCGCGCGGGCAGCAGGCTGCCTGGGCGTGCGCGTCGAGGCGCCGTCCGATCTGGCGGGTGCGCTGCGAGAGGCTCGCCGTGCAGAACTGACCACCTTGATCGAGGTCATGTGCGACGAAAACGCTTTTCCTCCCATCACCTTCTTCACGGCGGGGCAGGCATGAAAAAAGATCCGAGCAAAGTGGCGCTGGTGACAGGCGCGGGACGCGGCATCGGCCTGGAGGTCGTGCGTCAACTGCTAGCCAAGGGCTACCGCGTCATGGCGGTCAGCCGCGAAGGCGTCGACGACCAAAAATTGGGAGGCCCCTCTGCCCGGCTGCGCACCGAGCGCGCCGATGTCACGGACTACGCCGCCATGCAGGCGCTGCTTGATAGCGTGCGCGCGACCTGGGGGCCGGTGTCGGTGCTGATGAACAACGCCGGCATTTCGCCCAAGCAGGCCAATGGCAATTCCTCGGGCATCCTGGACATCAGTCCCGAGGAATGGGAATCCGTGTTGCAGGTCAATCTCACGTCCATCCTGCGGCTGTGCCAGATGGTGCTGCCCGCCATGCGAGATCAGGAGTGGGGGCGCATCGTCAACGTATCTTCGCTGGCTGGCCGGGCCAAATCGCTGGTGGCGGGCGGCAGCTACATGGCGTCCAAGGCGGGCGTGCTGGGTTTGACCCGCGCGATCGCCGCGGAGATGGGGCCTCACGGTATCACCGCCAATGCGATCACGCCGGGCCGCATTCTGACCGAGATGGCGCAGCAGGCCGCGCCCTCGGTGAACGAAAACTACGCGGCGCAGATCCCAGCGCGCCGCCTGGGCACTCCCGAGGAGGTGGCCGCGGCCATGGTTTTCCTGGCCGCGGAAGAGGCCGGATTCATCAACGGCGCCATCCTCGACATCAATGGCGGCTTCTACATGCCGTGAACAGGCAGCCGCACGCACAAAAAACCAACAGGAGACAAGCATGAAAGGAGCAACATTGCTGGCGGCGGTTGCCGCCGCCGCCGCGCTGTGCGCGGCGGCACCGGCCCAGGCATGGCCGGACAAGGAAGTCACGCTGACCGTCAACTACGGGGCTGGCGGCAACACCGACGTCGCCAGCCGCGAGCTGGCGCGCGCGATGGAAGCGGACCTGGGCCGCTCTGTGGTGGTCTTCAACCGTCCTGGGGCGCTGGGCACCATCGGTCCGGCCTACGTGGCCAAGCAGCCGGCCGACGGCTATAACGTGGGCGTGGTGACGCTGTCGTCCATCGCCATCATGCCGCACCTGATGACGATTCCCTACGCTGCCCGCGATTTCGACTTCATCGCGGCTTACGGCCGCTACCGTTACGGCGTGGTGGTGCGGGCGGATTCTCCGTACAAGAGTGTTGCGGATCTGGTCGCGGCGGCCAAGCAAAGCCCGGGCATATTCTTCGGTGCGCCGTCCGCGCCCAATAATCTGGCCATGTTCGACCTGGGGCGGGTCACAGGCGCCAAGTTCGAGCAGGTGTCGTACAAGTCCGGCAGCGAGACGGTCTCGGCCCTATTGGGCAAACAGGTCGACGTCATCGTCCAGAACCCGTCGGACGTGACCAGCTACATCCAGTCAGGCCGCCTGCGCCTGCTGGCGTCCGCGAGCCCGATCCGCTGGCCCGAATTTCCCGACGTGCCCACCTTGAAAGAGGCCGGTTATGACGTCGAGATCGATTCCTGGCTGGGCCTCGCGGTGCCCAAGGGCACGCCAGAGTCTGTGCGGACGCGGCTGGAGCAGTCGGCGAAAACGGCGGTCGCCTCCGACCGCCTGCAGCAGACCTACAAGCAGCTGGGCGTGGATCCAGTTTGGCTGTCCGGGCAGGACTACGCCAAGATGGTCGGCACTACCTACGAGCAGATGGGGCGAGCCATCAAGGCGGCGAACCTGCCGCGCATGACCAACTGAGCGGCCTGCGCTGCCGCCGCTCAAATCCTGAACAAGCTGTCCTGCATCCCCGCGTCGACCAACCCCTGCAGCAGTTTCTTCACCGGCGCCGGCAGCGCCACCGACGCCAGTTCAGCCGCCGGCACCCAGCGCTCGGGTCTTGCGGACTGGCGCAGGCCAGCCATGCGCACCGGCACCAGCCAGGGCCGGATGTGCAGGCGGTAGTGCGTGAAGGTGTGGGCGAAGGCGGCCAGCTCGAAGCGCTGCTCGGGCTCCAGGCCCAGCGCGCGCGAGGCGCTGTCCGGATCTTGCGACACGTCGAACTCGGGCAGGCTCCACAGGCCGCCCCAGATGCCGGGTTCGGGCCGCTGCTGCAGCAGGAAGGCGCCTTCGTGCCGCAGGACCAACATACAGGTCTCGCGTTCGGGGATTGCCTTGCGCGCCTTGGGCGTGGGCAGTTCGGCCTGGCGGCCTTCGCGCTTGGCCACGCAGCTGTCCGCCACGGGGCAGGATTCGCAGGCGGGCTTGCCGCGCGTGCATAGCGTGGCGCCCAGGTCCATCAGTCCCTGCGTGTAGGCGGCCATGTCCAGGCCGGGCGCGGCTTCGACCTGCGCATCCGCCAACGCCCACAGTTTTTGTTCGACTTCGCGCTTGGTGGGATCCCCGGCGATGCCGAACTGCCGCGTGAATACGCGCTTGACGTTGCCGTCCAGGATGGGCGAGCGCTCGCCGTAGGCGAACGCGGCGATGGCGGCCGCGGTGGACCGGCCGATGCCGGGCAGCGTGGCGATGGCTTCGGCCGTGGGCGGGAAGCGTCCGCCCCAGTCGCGCGCGATCTCCTGCGCGCAGCGATGCAGATTGCGCGCGCGGGCGTAATAGCCCAGTCCGGCCCAGTAGGGCATCACGTCCTCCTGCGCGGCCGCGGCCAGCGCGGCCACGTCCGGGAAGCGCTGCAGGAAGCGTTCGTAATAGGGGATGACCGTCGCCACCTGCGTCTGCTGCAGCATGATCTCGGAGAGCCAGATGCGGTAAGGATCCCGGGTGTTTTGCCAGGGGAGATCGTGGCGGCCGTGGCGGCGCTGCCAGTCGACGATACGAGGGGCGAAGTCCATGGCGGCAATTATCGCATCGCCCTATTGCCGGGGGTGGGGCGACCGGTTACAACCAGTGGAAACAGAAGCGCGCCAGCGCCCGCAATTCACGTCCCTTGCTCGCCCGCGTGCGCTTCAAGAGGGTGTCGCGCGTAGCCGGCCGGGGTTCCTGGATCCCTTGGAGTCGACATGAACGCTCCTGTTTCGCCTGCCTTGCGTGCCGCGCTTGAATCCGTCCAACTGGACGACAAGTACACCCTGGAATCCGGGCGCGCCTGGATGAGCGGCATCCACGCCCTGGTCCGCCTGCCCATGATGCAGCGCGTGCGCGATGCGCGCGCCGGCCTGAACACGGCGGGCTTCGTGTCCGGTTATCGCGGCTCTCCGTTGGGCGGCGTGGACCAGAACATGTGGAAGGCGGCCAAGTACCTGAAGGCCCATCACGTCGAGTTCCAGCCCGGCATCAACGAAGACCTGGCCGCGACCGCGGTGTGGGGCTCGCAGCAGGTCAACCTGTTTCCGGGCGCCAGGTATGACGGCGTGTTCGGCATGTGGTACGGCAAGGGGCCGGGCGTGGACCGCTGCGGCGACGTCTTCAAGCACGCCAACGCCGCCGGCACCTCGCGCCACGGCGGCGTACTGGTGGTGGCGGGAGACGACCACCCCGCCAAGTCCTCGACCTTGCCGCACCAGAGCGATCACATCCTCAAGGCCTGCATGATTCCCGCGCTGTTTCCGTCCAGCGTGCAGGAAGTGCTGGACTACGGGCTGCACGGCTGGGCGATGAGCCGCTACGCGGGCGTTTGGGTGGGCATGAAGTGCATCACCGACATCGTCGAAGTCTCGGCGTCGGTGGACGTGGACCCGCACCGCGTGCAGATCCTGCTGCCGCAGGATTTCCAGCTGCCGGGCGACGGTCTGAACATCCGGCTGCCCGACTCGCCGCTGCAACAGGAAGCGCGCCTGCTGGACTACAAGCTCTATGCCGCGCTGGCCTATGCCCGCGCCAACCAGCTCAACCGGGAACTCTGGCTGGTGCCGCAGCGCGACGCGCGCTTCGGCATCATGACGTCCGGCAAGGCCTACCTGGACACGCGCCAGGCATTGTCCGACCTGGGCCTGTCCGAAGCCGTGTGCCAGCGCATCGGCCTGCGCCTGTTCAAGGTGGGCATGGTCTGGCCGCTGGAGTCCACCGGCATGCAGCGCTTCGCCGAAGGCCTGGACGAGATCCTGGTGGTCGAGGAAAAGCGCCAGGTGCTGGAGTACCAGCTGAAGGAGGAGCTGTTCAGCTGGATCGGCAGCGGCAAGAAGATTCCGCGGGTGGTCGGCAAGTTCGACGACAAGGACGGCGGCGAATGGTCTGTGCCGCAAGGCAACTGGTTGCTGCCGGCGCACTACGAGTTCTCGCCCGCCATGGTCGCGCGCGCGATCGCCGCGCGCCTGCTGCGCTTCGACTTGCCCGAGGATGTGCGCGCCGGCATCGAGGCGCGCCTGGCCTTCATCAGCGGCCGCGAACAGGTGTTGGCGCGTCCGCGCGTGGTCGAAGAGCGCAAGCCCTGGTTCTGTTCGGGCTGTCCGCACAACACCTCGACCCGCCTGCCGGAAGGCTCGCGCGGGATGGCCGGCATAGGCTGCCACTACATGGTCCGGTGGATGGACCGCAGCACCGACGTCTACACGCAGATGGGCGGCGAGGGCGTGCCCTGGGTGGGGCAGGCGCCGTTCACCGAGGAAAAGCACGTGTTTGCCAACCTGGGCGACGGCACCTACTTCCATTCGGGCCTCTTGGCGATACGCGCGGCGGTGGCGGCCAAAGTGCCGATCACCTACAAGATCCTGTTCAATGACGCCGTGGCGATGACCGGCGGACAGCCGGTGGACGGCCCCTTGAGCGTGCCGATGATCAGCCGCCAGATGGAGGCCGAGGGCATCAAGAAGATCATCGTGGTCACGGACGATCCCGACAAGTACAAGCGTATCGAAGGGCTGGCGCCGGGCGTGCCGGTCAGGCACCGCGACGAGCTGGACGCGGTGATGCGCGAATTGCGCGAGCATCCCGCGGTATCGGTGCTGATCTATGACCAGACCTGCGCCACCGAGAAGCGGCGCCGCCGCAAGCGCAATGCCTACCCGGACCCGGCCCGCCGCGTGCTCATCAACGAACGCGTGTGCGAGGGCTGCGGCGACTGTTCCCAGAAGTCGCATTGCCTGTCGGTGGAGCCCCTGGACACCGAGTTCGGCCGCAAGCGCACGATCAACCAGTCCAGCTGCAACAAGGATTTCTCCTGTCTGAAGGGCTTTTGCCCCAGCTTCGTGACGGTGGAAGGCGGCAAGCTCAAGAAGCCGGGCGCCCTGGCGCAGGACGGCGCCATCGACGACGGTGTGCCGCATCCGGCCGCGCGCGAACTGCATCAGCCCTACGGCGTTTTCATCGCAGGCGTAGGCGGCACGGGCGTGGTCACCATCGGCCAGCTGCTGGGCATGGCCGCGCACCTGGAAGGCAAGGGCTGTTCGGTGCTGGACATGGCGGGCCTGGCGCAGAAGGGCGGCGCGGTGTATTCGCACGTGGTGCTGGCGCAGACGCCGGACCGCCTGCTGAACACGCGGGTCGCCATGGGCGAGGCCGACCTGCTGCTGGCCGGCGACCTGGTCGTGGCTACCAGCGCGGAGTCCATGGCGCGGATGAATCCGGATCGCACGCGCGTCCTGCTCAACAGCGACACCGCGCCGACCGCCGCCTTCGTCAGCAATCCGGACTGGACGCTGCCGGGCGCCAATCTGACTGCCGATTTGGCGACCGCCTGCGGCAAGGAACATCTGGCCACTGTCGACGCTGCGGCGCTGGCCGTGGGCCTGTTGGGCGACGCGATCTATTCCAATCCGCTGATGATGGGCTACGCCTACCAGAAGGGATGGATCCCGCTGTCGCAGGACGCGCTCCTGCGCGCCATCGAGCTGAACGGCCAGCAGGTTCCCAACAACCTTGCCGCTTTCGCCTGGGGCCGCCGCGCCGCGCACGACCTGGCGGACGTGAAACGCTTGATCGCCAACGGCGGTGCGTCATTGCAGCCGGAGGGCATCATCGAACTCAAGCGCCCGCGCGCGGCCAGCCCTGTCGTGGAATTGAAGAAGCCTGCCGGCGAACTGGAGCGGCTGGTGTCGGTGCGCAAGGCCTTCCTGACCGACTATCAGGACGAGGCCTACGCCCGGCAATACACGGAGCTGGTGGACAAGGTGGCGCGCGCCGAGCGCGAGGCCACGGGCACCAACCGGCTGGCGCTGGCGGTGGCGCGCTACTACTTCAAGCTGATGGCTTACAAGGACGAGTACGAGGTGGCGCGGTTGTATTCAGACGGCGAGTTCCTCAAGCGCGTGCAGGCGCAGTTTGAAGGCGACTGGAAGCTGAATTTCCACCTGGCGCCGCCGTTGTTTGCGCGGAAGGATAAGGAAGGCCATCTGATCAAGCGCAGCTATGGGCCGGGGATGTTGCGTGCTTTCGGTTTGTTGGCGCGGATGCGTAGATTGCGCGGGACGAAGCTGGACCTGTTCGGCTATACCGCCGAGCGCCGCGCCGAACGCGAGCTGATCCGCGAGTACCGGGAAACGCTGAGCGCGATCCTGTCGAAATTGAATCGGGGGAATCTGGAGCGGGCGGTGGCATTGGCGAGTTTGCCCGAGGAGATACGTGGGTATGGGCATGTGAAGGAGGCGGCGATGGAGAGGGCTGCTTTGCGGAGAGAGGATCTGTTGAAGGAATTCAGTGCGACTGTGGTTTCTATTGGTGGTGTTCGGGTGGCTTGATCTTGTTGTTCTTGTTATGGATGCTGCGGGTTTTTCTTAAGACGCCTGTCGCATCGGTGGCCTGCGAGGCGCGGGGCAACGATTGCGGTCCGGAGCCTTCGCTCCGGACTTCCCCGTCCTCATCCTCGTTGCCGCCTGCGGCGGCTGCCTTCGGATTCCGTCGGGCTTATCGACGCCCCGCGCCTCGCAGGCCACCGACGCGACAGGCTCCAGCGTTTGAAATTTGACGTCAGCAGGGGTGGTTGGTGTGCTTGGTGTTCTCACCAACGGCGGGGGGTGGCGAAAGATCTTGCGGGGCCCGCTCCCGGCCGGCCGCGCGGGCGGCCTTTGGGAGCATACGCAGTGTCTTGCGTCACACATCGCGATCGAAATGATGATGGGCTGGCACCCACTGCGCGCAGCGTCATCACCAACCGCAGGATATCGCGTAAGCCCCAAGAGGCCGCCCGGGCGGCCGGCATGGGGCGGACCCCGCAAGATCTTTCGCCACCCCCCACCGCTGGCAAGTACCCCGCGCAAGCCGTTCGTCCCAGCGTACGTGAAGATGAAATCGACGGAGCCCGGCGCGGTCTGGGCCTGGGGGAGGCGGGGCGTCGATAAGCCCGAGGGAATCCGAAGGCAGCCGCCGCAGGCGGCAACGAGGATGACGACGGGGGAGTCCGGAGCGAAGGCTCCGGACCGCAATCGTTGCCCCGCCTCCCCCAGGCCCAGACCGCGCCGGGCGTCTTAAGAACTCCACCACGTAACAGCCAACAACTTCTCCACGACAACACCCCCTCGCTCTATACAATCGACCCACAAACCAAGGAGCAAGCCCCATGTCCCTCAACTCTGACGCGCTGCGGCTCTTCCTAGGCGTGGTCGACGCCGGATCCCTCAGCGCCGCCGCCGAGCTGCTGGGCCATACCGCGTCGGGCGTCAGTCGGGGCTTGTCGCGCCTGGAGGAAGAGCTTGGCGTCACCCTGCTCAACCGCACCACCCGGCGCATGGAATTGACCGAAGAAGGCAAGCACTTCCTCCCCAAGGCCAGGCACATCGTCGCTTCGCTGGATGAAGCCGAGGACTGCATGCGCATGGTGCACCAGCGTCCGGCGGGCCGCCTGCGGGTGGATGCGTCGGTGCCGGTGATGCTGCATTGCGTGGTGCCGCTGGTGGCGGAGTTCCGGCGGGAGTATCCGGCGATCACGCTGGAGCTCACCAGCAACGACCGCATCGTCGACCTCATGGAACACCGCACCGACGTGGCGTTGCGCATGGGTCCGCTGATGGATTCCACCTTGCATGCGCGCACGCTGCGGCCCTCACCGCGCTGGGTGATGGCCAGTCCGGAATACGTGTCCCGGCGCGGCGCGCCGCAGACGGTGGAGGATCTGACGGCGCATGAAGTGCTGGGTTTCACCCAGCCCGAAAGCCTGAACGTCTGGCCCTTGCGCCACGCGGGCGGGTCCAGCTATCTGGCGGTGCCGACCTTGGCGACGTCCAGCGGCGAAACCCAGCGGCAACTGGCGGTGCGCGGCGTGGGCATCGCCTGCCTGTCCGACTTCGTGGTGCGCGAGGACGTCAAGGCCGGCCGGCTGGTGAAGGTGATGGAAGCCGCGCACACGGACTACCTGCAGCCCATGCACGCGGTGTATCACCGCAACACGCAGCTGTCGCGGCGCATTGCCTGTTTCCTGGATTTCTTCGCGGCGCGGATTTGACGCCGCGCCGCGCCTGGCCTTGCGCCTAGGCGTGCAACGCCCGCCCAAACGCCGACAGCACCGATTCGTGCAGCGTTTCCGACAGGGTCGGGTGCGCGAACACGGTGTGCATCAGGTCTTCCTCGGTGGCCTCAAGCGCAGCCGCCACGCCGTAGCCCGTGATCAACTCGGACGCTTCGGGATGGATGATGTGCGCGCCCAGCAGCTCGCCGCTCTTGGCGTCGAACACCGTCTTCACCAATCCCTGATCCTCGCCCATGGCGATCGCCTTGCCGTTGCCGGCGAAGGTGAACTTGCCTACGCGGATGTCGCCGCCGTTCTTGGCGGCGTGCTCGCGGGCGCGGGCTTCGCTCATGCCGATGCTGGCCACCTGCGGATACGAATAGGTGCAGGCCGGAATGCGCAACGGATCGATGGGATGGGCGGGCTTGCCGGCGATGGCTTCGACGCACAGTACCGCTTCATGGCTGGCCTTGTGGGCCAGCCATGGCGCGCCGGCCACGTCGCCGATGGCGTAGACGCCAGGCTCGCCCGTGCGGCACAGGCCGTCGGTGACGATATGGGTTTTCTCCACTTTGACGCGGCTCTGTTCCAGGCCCAGGTTCTCGACGTTGCCGACGATGCCTGCGGCGACGATGACGCGCTCCACGTCCAGCTCGCTGCGCTTGCCTTGCTGGTCCAGCGCCACCTTCACGCCGGCCGCGGTCAACGAGGACGAGGTCACCGCGCATTGCGTCAGCACGCGTATGCCTTGTTTTTCGAAGGCCTTGCGGGCCAGCGCCGAGATCTCGGCGTCTTCCTGCGGCAGGATCTCCGCGGTCATGTCGATCAGAGTGACTTCCGCGCCCACGGCGCGGTAGAAGCTGGCGAATTCCGCGCCGATGGCGCCCGCGCCCACCACCAGCAGCGACTTCGGGATCTCGGCCGGGACCAGCGCCTGGCGGTAGGCCCAGATGCGTTCGCCCAGGGGCAGCGCCGGCAGTTCGCGGGCGCGCGCGCCGGTGGCCAGGATGATGTGCTTGGCCGACAGCGTATTGCCGTCGTCCAGCGCCAGGCGGCCGGCGCCGGCCAGCTTGGCGCTGGCGGCGAATACGGTCACGCCGTTCTTCTTCATCAGGTGCGCCACGCCCTGGCCCAGGCGGCCGGCCACCTTGCGCGAACGCGCCACCATGGCGGCCAGGTCCGGGCGCGCTTCGCCCGCGCCTGTCACGCCGTAGTGCGCAGCCTCGCGGCAGGCGCGCAGCACAGTCGCGCTGTGCAGCAGCGCCTTGGTGGGGATGCAGCCCCAGTTCAGGCAGATGCCGCCCAGCTCGGCGCGTTCCACCAGCGCCACGGACATGCCCAGCTGCGCCGCGCGGATGGCGGCGACGTAGCCGCCGGGTCCGCCGCCCACCACGACGAGATCAAACGTAGTCTTGGTCATGGCGGGGCTCACAGCAGGATGCGCACGGGGTTTTCGATCAGCGTGCGGAAGGCGGCCAGCCAGCGCGCGCCGACCGCGCCGTCCACCACGCGGTGATCGGCCGACAGGGTCACCGTCATGACGGTGGCGACGGCGAGCTGGCCGTCGCTGTCCACGACCGGGCGCTTCTCGGCCGCGCCCACCGCCAGGATGGCGGCCTGCGGCGGGTTGATGATGGCCGCGAACTGGCTGATGCCGTACATGCCCAGGTTGCTGACGGTCAGCGAGCCGCCGGTGAATTCCTCGGGCTTCAGGCGGTTGATCTTGGCGCGTCCGGCCAGCTCGACGATTTCGCTGGCGACGGCGGACAGCGGCTTGACGTCCGCGTCGCGCACGATGGGGGTGACCAGGCCGCCGTCGGTCGCCACCGCCACCGAGATGTCGGCGCCGGCGTGGTATTCGACGGCGTCCTCCTGCCAGCTGGCGTTCACTTCCGGCACCTCGCGCAGGGCCCGCGCGGCCGCGCGCACGATGAAGTCATTGACCGACAGCTTCACCGCGCCGCCCTGGTTGGCCTGGGCGCGCAGCGCCAGCAGCGCGTCCATCCGGCAATCCACCGTCAGGTAGAAGTGCGGCACGTTCTGCTTGCTTTCGGTGAGGCGGCGGGCGATGGCGCGGCGCATGCCGGTGTGCGGCACGCGGCGCGCGGACGGGCGGCTGGCCAGGGACGTTACCGGGGTGACGGCCGGGACACGGTCCCGCGCCGCCTCGACGTCACGGCGAACGATGCGGCCATGCGGGCCGGTGCCGGTCACGTTCAGCAGGTCCACATGCCATTGCGCGGCCAGGCGGCGCGCCAGCGGACTGGCGAACAGGCGTCCGCCGGGAATCGTGGCGCTGCCTGCGGCGGCCGGCGCCTGAGGCGTGGCTGCGGCGCTGGCAGGCGCAGAGGTAGCGGCGCTGTTGGCCGGGGCAGAGACAGCGGCGCTGCCGCCTGGGGCCGATGCAGCGGCCGCGGCGGGCACGGGCTGCGCCACAGCGCCGGCCTCGGCCAGCGCGCGGTCAATGGCCGAGGCGTCTTCGCCCTGCGTCAGCAACACGCCGATCACCGTGTTCACCGGCACGGAGGCCGCGCCGGCCTGCACCACGATGCGGCCCAGCACGCCGGCCTGCTCGGCATTGATCTCGACGATGGCCTTCTCGGTTTCGATTTCCGCCAGCGCGTCGCCCACGGCGACCGTGTCGCCTTCTTGCTTGAGCCACTGGTGCAGCGTGCCGCCCGAGGTGTCGGCCGCAACGGAGGGGAGCTTGATAAGGTGTGCCACGATGTTCGTCCTATTCTGCTGCGGCGCCGGCCAGGTCGGGCCGGTAGGTGGCGGGATCGTCGTATTCGACCAGTTCCAGCACATTACCTTCGGGGTCGCGGAAGAACGCCAGCCAGGTGCCGGGCCGCACTTCCATCGGCGCAGGCGCGCTGTCGAAGACCACGCCCTTCGCTTGCAGATCCCGCACCACGCCCGACAGGTCGCGCACGATGAAGGTCAGGTAGGTCGTGCCCTGGCGGTCCAGAATGGTCGCGCCGCGCACGGCGGCCTCGGGCGCCACGCTGGGTTGCAGCAGCTTGATGCGTTCGCCGTAGCTGGTCTGCAGGCGCGCCACGTCGTAGCCGTGGCGCGTCAGGCCGGTGGCCTGGGCCTTGTCGGCCGGCACGCTCACGCGGTTGACGAGCGTCAGGCCCACCACCTCGGTATAGAAGGCCAGCAGCGCGTCCAGGTTGGCGCAGCAGATGCCGACTTCCATCGGCACGGTCATTTTCATAGATGCGCTCATGCCTGTTCTCCCAGGTCAGCCAGCACGTCGGCCAGGCCGGCCATCACTTCCTCGGTATCCGCGAACGCGGCGCGCTCCAGCACCTTGGAGATGCTGGGCGAGGCTTCGCCGCCGGTCACGCGCTTGATCGGCTGGTCCAGCCAGTCGAAGTAGCGGCGCTGGATTTCATCGGCCAGCATGGCGCCGTAGGACGTGCCGCGCGCGCCTTGCTCCACGATCAGGACGTTGTTGGTCTTCATGACGCTGGCGCCGATGGTGTCCCAGTCCAGGCTGGCGCGGTCCAGCGTGCGCAGGTCGATGACCTCGGCGTCCACGCCAGCCTCTTCGGCGGCCTTGAGCGCGCGGCTGACCATGGACAGGTAGGTCAGGATGGTGACCTTGGTGCCTGCGCGGCGCACGCGCGCGCGGCCGAAGGGGATGGCGTAGTCCAGGTCGTCCGCGGGCACTTCGCCCGACGAGGCGTACAGGTCCACGTGTTCAATCACCAGTACCGGGTCCTTGGAGGCCAGCGCGGTGTTCATCAGGCCGACGTATTCGTAGGGCGTGGATGGCGCGACCACGCGCCATCCGGGCGCGGTGGCGAAGATGCCGGCCGGATCCATCGAGTGCTGTGAGCCATAGCCCGTGCCCATCGCGACCTTGGTGCGCAGCACGAAGGGCACATCGATGTCGCCGCCGAACATATGGCGGGCCTTGCCGATCTGGTTGAAGATCTGGTCGGCCGCGACCCACATGAAGTCGGGGTACATGAATTCCACGATAGGCCGGTAGCGGCCATCCATGGCCAGGCCGCCGCCCAGGCCAGCGAAGGCGTTCTCGGAGATAGGGGTGCCCAGCACGCGGTCGGGATACTTGTCCTTCAGGCCGCGCGTGGCGCCGTTGGTGCCGCCCTTCAGGCGGTGCACGTCCTCGCCCAGCACCACCACGCCCGCGTCGGTTTCCATGCGGCGGTCCAGCACGTCGGCCACCGCGTCCACGAACTTGCGCTCGGCGGACTGGCCGGCGTGGTCGGCGGCTTCCTGGTAGCGCAGGCCGGCCAGTTCCGAGCCGTCGCTGCGCAGGCCCACGTCGCGGAAGTCGGGGCTGGGCCAGAGCTCGGCGCGCACGCGGCGCTTGCCGCCGTCGGCGGCTTCGGTCAGGCGGCCGGCCACGTCCTTCATCACGTCCTTGCAGCGCTGGCGCAGGGCGTCCACTTCCGTTTGCGTGATCAGCTTGCGGCCGATCATCTCCGTGGCGATCTTGTCCAGCGGGTCGCGGCGGCGCCATTGCGCTTCCTCGTCCTTGCTGCGGTAGCCGAAGGCGCTGCCGGGGAAGGGGCCGTTCTGGTGGAAGAAGCGGTACACGTCCACTTCGACGATGGTGGGGCCGTTGCCGGCGCGCATGTGCGCCACGGCTTCGGACATGGCCAGGTGGACCGCCAGCGGATCCATGCCGTCGACCTTCCACGAGGGGATGTTGAAGGCCAGGCCGCGCGCCGACAGGCGCGGTTCGGCGGTGGACTCTTCCACCGTGGTGGACACGGCGTAGCGGTTGTTCTCGATGAAGAAGCACAGCGGCGTCTTCCATGCCGCGGTCAGGTTCATGGTTTCCAGCACCGAGCCGATGTTCACCGCGCCGTCGCCGAAATAGGTCACGGCGACGCGGTCGGTGCCGGCGTGCTTGTGCGCCCAGCCCGCGCCCGCGGCCAGCGGTACGCCGCCGCCCACGATGGCGTTGGTGCCCAGCGCGCCGGCTTCGAGCCAGCGCAGGTGCATGCTGCCGCCGCGGCCGCGGCAATAGCCCTGGGCCAGGCCCATGATCTCGGCCATGGTCTTCTGCAGGACTTCGTCGATGGCGGGCGTGAGCGGGTTGCGCGGGTCCAGGCCCAGCGGCGCCACGTGCTGCAAAGCCTTGGCCAGGAACTGGTGGTGGCCGCGGTGCGAGCCGTTGATCTGGTCGCCGGCGCCCAGCGCCAGCACGGAGCCGACCGCGCCGCCTTCCTGGCCCACGGACGAATGCGCGGGGCCGTGCACCAGCCCTTCGGCGGCCAGGTCCAGCACGGCCTCTTCAAAGGCGCGGATCCAGTGCAGCTGGGTCAGCATGGTGCCGAGCAAGGCGGGATCCGCCTGTTGCCAGTCCTTGGCGTCTACCGTCAGTTGCCGCCAGGGCGCTTGGGGCTCAAGCGGTTGGTGGGTGGCCATGAGTGAATCTCCAGAGATGTGTATGTGTCTTGCGATTAGAGGTAGCTGTAGCGGCTCCAGCCGCCATCGGCCACCAGGGTGTGTCCGTTGATGTAGCCGGCCTGGCGCGAGGCCAGGAACACCGCCAGGTCGGCCATTTCCGCCGGTTGGGCCAGGCGGCGCAGCGGCGTGCGCTGCTTGAGGCGTTCGGGGTCGAGGCGGCCGCGCGCGGCCAGGTCGCGCACCAGGTCCGTTTCCACGTAGCCCGGCGCCAGCGCGTTCACGCGCACGCCCATGGGGCCCCATTCCACGGCCAGGGTCTCGGTCAGCAGCACCACGGCGCCCTTGGTGGCGCAATAGGCGGCGCGGTCGGGCGCCGCCACCACGCCGTACATCGAGGCCAGGTTGATGATGGTCCCGGCGCCGGCGGGCACCATGCGGCGGCCGGCGGCCTGGGCGCACAGGAACACGCCGGTCAGGTTGATGTCCACGGCGCGGCGCCATTCGTCCACGGTGACTTCCAGCGTGGGCTTGTTGGCCGAGACGCCGGCGTTGTTGACCAGCACGTCGATGCGGCCCCAGGTCTGCTCGACCTGGGCGAAAGCCTGCTCGACCGCGTTGGCATCGGTGACCGAGGCTTGCACGGCCAGGGCCTCGCCGCCCAGCGCGGCCAGACCGGCGACGGCCTCTTCCAGCGCCGTGGCGTCCATGTCCAGCAGCGCCACGCGCGCGCCTTGGCGCACAAAGGCCTGCGCCGTGGCCAGGCCTATGCCCTTGGCGCCGCCGGTGATGACGACGGCCTGGCCGCGCAGGTCGGGATGGATGACTTCCGGGGATTGGTCCAAGATGTTTGCCTCTTAGCTATGTATACGTGCAGGCGGTCAGACCGCCAGCCATTCCTGGACCACGTCCTGGCGCTCATGCAGCTGCGCGGGCGGTCCTTCGAAAACGATGCGGCCGTGGCCCATCACGCTGACGCGGGTGGAGACCTTCAGCGCGATGGTCAGCTTTTGCTCCACCAGCACCACGGACACGCCGCGCTTGTGGATGTCGCGGATCACGTCGGCGATCACTTCCACGATCTTCGGCGCCAGGCCTTCGGTGGGCTCGTCGATCAGCATGACCTTGGGGTTGCCCAGCAGCGAGCGGCACATGGTCAGCATCTGTTGCTCGCCGCCGGACAGGTTGCCGGCCTTGGTGCCGCGGCGCTCCTTCAGGCGCGGGAAGTAGTCGAACATCTGCTCGGCGGACCAGAAGGGCGCGTCGTCGCGCTTGGGCTGTTCGCCCATGCGCAGGTTTTCGTCGACGGTCAGGTTGGCGAAGACTTCGCGCTCTTCCGGCACGAAGCCCAGCCCGGCGCGCGCGATCTCGAAGGGGCGCTTGTTGGTGATGTCGCGGCCTTCGATGGCGATGCTGCCGCCGGTCACGTCCACCAGGCCCATGATGCTCTTCATGGTGGTGGAGCGGCCGGCGCCGTTGCGGCCCAGCAGGCTCACGACCTCGCCGCGGCCCACGGTCAGGTCGATGCCGTGCAGGATGTGGCTCTTGCCGTAGTGGGCGTGCACGCCTTGCAGGCTCAGCAAGGGGGATTGCGTCGTCATACCGTTTCCTCTCCCAGGTAGGCTTCGCGCACGCGGGCGTCGCCGCGGATGTCGGCCGGCGTGCCGGTGGCGAGGATCTCGCCGTAGACCAGCACGCTGATGCGGTCGGCCAGCGAGAACACCACCTGCATGTCGTGCTCCACGATCAGCAGCGTGCAATCGCGGGTCACGTCCTTGATGAGTTCCACCGTGTAGTCCACCTCGTGCTGGGACATGCCCGCCATGGGCTCGTCCAGCAGGATGACCTTTGGGCGCGAGGCCAGCGTCATGCCGATTTCCAGCGAACGCTGTTCCGAGTAGTTCAGGTCGCCGGCGGCGGTGTCCTGCTTGGCTGCCAGGCGCACCTTCTCCAGCAGGCGGTCCACGTCTTCGTTGACGCTGCGGTTGCGGGCGATCGGGCGCCAGAAGTTGTAGACCAGCCCGTGCATGCGCAGCACCGCCAGCCGCAGGTTTTCGCGCACCGACAGGCGCGGGAACACGTTGGTGATCTGGAACGAGCGCGCCAGCCCCAGGCGGTTGATGCGTTCCGGCGGCAGGCCGCCGATGGGGCGCGAACGCAGGCTGATGTCGCCCGAGGTCGGCGCGAACGAGCCCGACATCAGGTGGAACAGGGTCGACTTGCCCGCGCCGTTGGGACCGATGACGGCATGGCGTTCGCCGGCCTCGATCTTCAGGTTCACGCCGCGGATGATCTGCGCGTCGCCAAAGGACTTGCGCACGTCGGTCAGGGTCAGGATGTCGTGGCTCATTGTGCGGCCTCCAGCGCGGGAGCGGCTTGGGCGTCGTCGCGCCACAGGGCCAGCGCCCAGCGGCAGGCGGCGAGGCCCACGGCGAACAGCGCCAGCGGAATCAGCCAGGTCGACAGCGCCAGCGGCGCCCAGTCGTGGCCGAACAGCGGGATGTCGGGCCAGCCGGCCTCGGGGTTCATCGCCAGCAGCGAGCGGTAGTCGCGGGCGAACATGCGTTGCAGCAGCTCCACCGTGAAGACCGTGGCGCAGGTCAGCAGCAGGCCGCCTGCCACCGATACCGCCGCGCGCGGCAGCCAGTTGGCCAGGCCGCGCTCGCGCAGCGAACGGGCGGCGCCCTGCACCAGGCCGACCAGCCCATCCGGCACGAACAGCATCACCAGAACGAAAAGAATGCCCTGGTACAGCAGCCAGGAGCGGGTGATGTCCGCCAGCGTCTGCGACAGGAAGGTCAGGATGGACGCGCCCAATACCGGACCGAGGAAGGCGTTGACGCCGCCGATGTAGGCGAACAGCACCGCGTCGGTGGACAGCTTGACGTCGAACAGCACGTAGTTGCCGGCTTCGATGTTCAACGCCTGCAAGCCCCCGGCGATGCCGGCGAACATGGCCGACAGCGCGAACACCAGGGTCTTCAGCGTATGCGGGCGATAGCCCAGGTAGCGCAGGCGGTTGGCGTTTTCGCGCAGGCCCAGCGTCAGCCGGCCCAGCGGCGTGCGGGTCAGGCCGTACAGCGCCGCCAGCGACACCAGCACCCAGGCCAGCACCAGGAAATAGACCTCGATGTCGGAACCGAAACTGAAGCCCCAGGCCGGCATGCGCATGGCGGACACGCCCGCCTCGCCGCCGAACACGCCCTTCAGGTGTGGCGCCAGCGCGTGCAGCAGTTCGGCCAGCGCCAGCGTGATCATGGCGAAGTACACGCCGGAACGCATGGTGGCGAACCAGCCCGCGACCAGGCCGAACAGCAGGCCGGCCACGCCGCCCGCCAGCGGCATCAGGGGCGTGGGCAAGAGGCCCGCGCCGCCCAGCGCGTTCATGGCGTGGATGGTGGCGAAGGTGCCCACGCCGAAGTACGCGGCATGGCCGAAGGACAGCATGCCGCCCTGGCCGGCCAGCAGGTTGAAGGCGCAGGCGAACAGCGCGGCGATCAGCATCTGCACCGCCGCCACCAGCTGGCCCGGGGGCAGCAGCCAGGGCAGCGCGCAGAGCGCGGCCACGCACAGGAGGAGCAACAGGATGGCGGAAGTACGGCGGGTCTGGCTCATGCCTGTTCTCCCTTCAGGCCCGAGGGCTTGACCAGCAGCACCACCAGCATCAGCAGGAAGGGCAGGGTGGCCGCCAGGCTGGAAATCTTCACGGTCATCAGTCCGCCCACGCTCTCGGCCCATGCGCCGGCGCCGAACAGGCCGAACAGGGACGCCAGGCTGGCGTCGATGCCGACCGAGAACGAGCTGATCAGGCCGATCAGCAGCGAGGCGATCATCGCGCCTCCCAGCGAACCCAGGCCGCCCACCACCACCACCACGAACACCAGCACGCCCAGTTCCAGCGCCATGTTCGGATTGGTGGTGTAGAAGGCGCCCGCCACCGCGCCGGCCAGGCCTGCCATGGCCGCGCCCACGCCGAACACGCTCATGAACACCAGCGGCACGTTATGGCCCAGCGCTTCCGCCATGCGCGGGCGGTAGATGGCCGAGCGCACCACGATGCCCACGCGGGTGCGTGACAGCAGCAGATAAATCACGGCGAACATCGCCAGCGACACGCCGCCCATCAGCAGGCGGTAGAAGGGATAGTCCGCGCCGAACACGCGGAAGGCGGGGAAATTGAGGAACTGCGGCACGCGGTAGTCGACCGGAAAGTCGCCGTAGAACAGCTTGATCAGCTCGGCCACGATGAAGGCCAGGCCGAAGGTCACCAACAGTTCCTGCGCGTGGCCGAACTTGTGGACGCGGCGCAGGAAGAAGCGCTCGACGCCCATGCCGAGCAGGCCGGCGATGACGGTGGCCAGTACCAGCGCGGTCCAGAAGCCGGTGACCGGCGTCAGGGTGTAGGCGGCATACGCGCCTATCATGTAGAACGAGGCGTGCGCGAAATTGAGCACGCCCATCATCCCGAAAATCAGTGTCAAGCCTGCCGACACCATGAATAGCAGCAGGCCGTAAATCACGCCGTTCAACAGCGAGACGGTAAAGTATTCCATGTCCGCTCCATAATTCTTCCGCGTAGACGCCAGGCGTCTTGCGATCCATCGCGCACTGCGTTTTTCCGGCCCGCGCCGGTGTGCGCTTTTCTAAGCGGGCGAGAGAACGCGCGCGCCGGCTCGCGGCGCGCGATTCCTCAGGCCGCCTGTCAGTTCGGCCGTTGCATCTTGCAAGTTGCCTGGGGCGGCGCCGACACGTCGGCCGCGGCCAACACCTTCACTGGCTCGAAGCCCATGTCGGTGCCGTCGGCCTTGTACTTGGCGTTCTTGCCGACCTTGGACACCACCATGGGCAGCTGTACCTGGTGGTCTTCCGCACGCATCGTGTAGGTGCCCAGCGACGAGGTGTAGGTGACCTTCTCCAGCGCGCGCGCCAGCTCCGGCACGGACAGCTTGCCGTCCTGCGGCTTGACCTGCTTGAGCGCCTCGCCCAGGAAGGCGATGCCGATGACGGTTTGCGGTTCGGTGTAGCTGGGGTAGTGGCCGGTCTTGGCCTTGTAGTCCTCGGCGAACTTGGCGCCTTCCTCGCCCGCGGCCTCGATGTTGTAGGGGTGGGCGATGTAGTGGCCCAGCGCGACTTCGCCGGCGTTGGCCAGGTTGCCCACCTGGTCCAGGAACACCGTGCCGAAACGCACCTTGAGGCCCGCAGCCTGGGTGGCCTTCATCAGCAGCAGCAGGTCGTTGGACCAGTTGCCGGTGATGACCGTGTCGGGCGTGGCCGAGCGGATGCGCGCCACGTAGGGTGCGAAGTCCTGGATCTTGTTGACTTCGTGCAGGGTCTTGCCGACCACTTCATAGCCATACTGCTGGGCGAAGCGCTCGGTCGCGCCTTCCATGTCCTGGCCCCAGGAGTAGTTCTGGTTGATGGCGTACACGCGCTTGCCCAGCGTGCCGTCGGCCGACATGACCGAGGCCAGCGCCTTCACGCGCAGGTCGGCGTTGGTGGCGAAACGGAAGTGGTAGAAGTGGCACTTCTGGCCGGTCAGCTCCAGCGCCTCGCCGCCCACGTTCAGGAACACGACCTCGCGGCCGGGGTTGCGCAGGTTGTGCTTGCGCACGTCTTCGGTCAACTGGCCAGAAATGGCCGACGAGGACCCCTGCACCAGGATCTGCACGCCTTCGGCGGCCGCCGCACGGAAACGGTCGGACGCGCCTACTGGGCCTCCCTGGTTGTCGAACTCGATCAACTCCAGGGGCTGGCCGTTCCAGCCGCCGGCGGCGTTGATGCGGTCCAGCTCATACTTGACCGCGGCGCGGAAAATCAGGCCGGTCGAGGCCTGCGGGCCGGACAGCGTTTCGATCAGGCCGATCTTGACGGGCGCGGCCTGGGCCGATGCGGCAATGCCGGCCAGGCACAGCAGGCCGGTGGTGAAAGCCAATTTCATGCGTGTCTCCTCCGTGGAACGGGAGTGTGGTGATTTGTGAATCAAGCAAGCGCGCTGGCGGGCAGGCCCTGGCGCGGCTCTTCTATGCCCAGGAAGCGGGCAATTTCGGCGATCTGTCCTTCCAGCATGTACAGGCCCGGGTGCGTGCGGCAGCCGCGCGCGGCTGCGGCGCGCAGCAAGGGCGTGTCGACGCGGCTCATGACGGCGTCGGCGACGACGGTGCCGGCGGCAAGCGCGTCCAGCTGGAAGGGCAGGGGATCGGTGTCTTTCAGGCCCAGCGAGGTCGCGTTGATGGTGATGTCGCAGGGCTCGGGCGCGGCGCTGGCCACGCTGATGGCGAGGCCGGGATATTGGCGGCTCAGATGGGCGGCGAAGGAGAGCGCCTTGTCGGCGCTGCGGTTGTACAGGCGCAGGCTGGCGGGGCCGGCGTCGGCAACGGCACAGGCGATGGCCTTGCCCGCGCCGCCCAGGCCGGCCAGGTAGACATGGCGGCCGGCCGGATCGTGGCCCTGGCTGCGCAGGCCGGCCACGAAGCCCAGACCGTCGAAGTTGCCGCCGGTGAGCACGCCGTCGCGCAGGCGCACCGCATTGACCGCGCCGCTCAGCTGGGCGGACGGCGTCAGGGCGTCGCACAGGGCGGCGGCGTTTTCCTTGTGGGGCACCGTCACCACAATGCCGCCCAGATTGGCCAGCCCGCGGATGCCGGCGAACAGGCCGGGCAGGGCGGCGGGGGCCACATGGAACGGGACCATGACCGCGTCCACGCCGCGCTCGCGCAGCAAGGCGTTGAGCCGTTGGGGCGTCTTGACGTGCGCGATCGGGTCCGCCGCGATCGCGAAAACGGTAGTGCTGCCGGTGATTTCCACCTGTTTGTCCCCTGCCTGGGTAGCGGCTTGCCGCTGTGTCGTTCCTGACTCTCTTGCCTGAAAGCGCCAGTTGCTTTACGCTTTCAGAATAAGTTGTCAGGCAACTTTATTAAGTTGTCAGATAAATCATAGGGCAAGCGTTTTTCCCGTGTCAAGCGGCCGTTTCGGGAGTCCAATCGGAATTCCCGCGGCCGCCGGAAAGGCGTTCAACCCGCGTACGAGAGCGCTTCAGGAGACAGAATGATTTCGTTCGAAGGAAAGGTTGCCGCCATCACCGGCGCGGGCAATGGCATCGGTCTGGCGACGGCGCGGCTGATGGCGGCGCATGGCGCCCGGCTGGTGCTGACCGACATCGACAACGCGCGCCTGGAAGAGGTGGCGGCCGAACTGGATCCCAGCGGGCAGCGCGTCTACACGCGCGCGCTGGACGTGTCGGCGTCGGCCGACTGCGAACGCGTGTTCGAGGCGGCGGCCAAGCATTTCGGCGGGCTGGATCATCTGGTGCATTGCGCCGGCATCTACCCGGAGCAACTGGTCAAGGACACCAGCGACGAGGCCTGGCGCACGCTGATGCGCGTCAACCTGGACGGCACTTTCTATGTGTGCCGCGCCGCTCAGCGCCACCTGCGTCACGACGGCTCCATCGTGCTGCTGACCTCGCTGGCGGCCCAGCGCGGCAGCTACGCGCACGCGGCCTACTCCGCGTCCAAGGGCGCGGTGCAGAGCTTCACGCGCAGTCTGGCGCTGGAATTGGCGCCGCAGATCCGCGTGAACGCGGTGGCGCCGGGCATCATCGCCACCTCCATGACCCAGGACCTGATCGGGCAGAAGGGCGCGCAGCTGCTGGAAAGCACGCCGCTGCGCCGCTACGGCACGGCCGAGGAGATCGCGGGTTCCATCGCTTTCCTGTGCTCGCCGCTGGCCGGTTTCGTCACGGGCGAGGTCATGCAGGTCAACGGCGGCATCTATATCGCGTAAAGTCCCAGGATGGCGCGGCTGTCCATGCCGCGGCCAGCCCGCCGGGAATTTCCATAAACAAGAGGCGGCGCGCCTGCGCGCCGCCCGCAAGTTTCCACCCACCGACCATGCAGCCCAACCAAGCACAGGATCCGCCGCGCGCCGCGCCCAAGAGTTCGCTTTCGGCGGCGCTGGGCGACGCGCTGGCGGAGCAGATCCGCCAGGGCGTGCTCGCGCCTGGTGATCGCCTGCCCACGGAAAAGCAGCTGACGGAAACCTATTCGGTCAGCCGCGCCGTCGTGCGCGAAGCGCTGGCGCGCCTGAAGTCCGAAGGCCTGATCACGTCGCAGCAAGGCAGCGGGGTGTTCGTCGATCCGAACTTCCAGAAGAACGCCTTCCGCATCGCCGCGCCCACGCCGGGCGACAACCAGGAACTGGAACACATCCTGGAGCTGATGCTGTCCATCGAAGTCACCGCCGCGCGCTACGCCGCGCAGCGCCGCACCGACGCCGACCTGAAGAAGATGCGCCAGGCGCTGGTGGGCATGGAGTACGCGCTGCTTAATGACAAGCTGGGCGACGAAGAGGACTACCAGTTCCACCATGCCATCGTGCAGGCCACCCATAACCCGCATCTGGTGGCCCTGAACGACTACCTGGAAGCCAATGTGCGGCGGGTCATCCGCAGCGCGCGCAACAACACGGCGCGCAGGTATGCCGAACGCATGGCCGCGGTGCAGAGCGAGCATCAGGCGATTTTCGCCGCCATCGATGCGGGCGATCCGGACGCCGCCGGACGCGCCGCCGACCGGCACCTGCGCAACGCCGCGGATCGCCTGCGCCTGTTCCAGGCGGAGCGGCCGGCGCCGGTCTAGGGCGCCGGGGCTTGCCTGCGCCCCGGACGAGCCCTAGGCGAAGGTCTGCTCCATTTCGCGGCGGAACTGCACCGCCGTGGCGCGGTCGTCGTATTCCACGTCGGCCCAGCGGATCGCCTGGGATTGGCGCACCGGGTTCTTCAGCTTGACCTGGTGCGACAGGCCCAGCGGCAGATAGCCTTCATCCACCGAATCGCGCGCCGGCATCAGCCGGCCGTACACCGTGTAGCCGCCTTCGCCGTCCAGGATCTGCCCTGCCGGCAGGTCGCGCTTGGCGGTGGCGACGACGTCGCCATGCCAGCCGGCGGGCGCGCCGGTGGGTTCGCGCCGCAAGCCGACGCTGGCCACGCTGATGCCCAGCTCCAGCCCGATCAGGTGATAGGGCTTGTACATGGCGGTAAAGTTGCCGCTGGGGTCCGTGACCAGCCCGTACTCCTTGAAGCAGCGGCGCACGTAGTCGCTATCGGCGGCCAGGGTGACGTACACGCCCCAGCGCAGGTCGCGGAATACCGGCCTGCCGTCGCGCTCCAGCGAGGAAATCACCTCGACCTGTCCGCGGTGGTGCAGGATGCCGCCGCTGTCGCGCGGACGCAGCACGCGCGCCAGATCGTCCACGCCGCAAGGCGGAAAATGCAGGCCGGAGGGCGAGGGCAGCAGCCCGGTGGCGTTGGAAACCGCGGCCATCTCGATGGCGCTCTTGGTGCCGTCCAGGAAACTGTTGAACATCTGGGCGTTGAAGTCGCCCGCCGCGACCATTTCGGCGGTGAAGCCGTAATAGGGCCAGACGGTGTCCGGCGTGGACGTATGGAATTCGGGCAGGTACTTGGTGCCCTTGCCCGCGGCCATGACCTCGAAGCCACTGGCGCGCGCCCAGTCCACCATTTCGCAGATCAGGGCCGGCTGGTCGCCGTAGGCCAGCGAATAGACGATGCCGGCTTCGCGCGCGCGCCGCGCCAGCAGGGGGCCGGCCAGCGCGTCGGCCTCGACGTTGACCATGATGATGTGCTTGCCGTATTCGCAGCAGGCCAGCACGTGGCTGATGCCGGCCGCTGCCTGGCCGGTGGCGTCGATGACGATATCGACGTCGGGGCTGGCGATCACGGCGTGGGGGTCGTCGCAGAAGTAGACCTTGCCGTTCTTCAGCGCGTCATTGGTGCTGGCGGCATTGAGCGCGCTGGCGGGCCAGCCGACGCGGGTGAGAGCCGCGCGGGCCCGGTCGGGCACCAGATCGGCGACCGCGACCAGCCTCATCCCCGGCGTGCGCGGGGCCTGGCTCATGAACATCGCGCCGAACTTTCCGGCGCCCAGCAGTGCAACACGCAAAGGCTTGTGGTCGGCTTCCCGCTGCTTCAGAAGACGGTACAGATTCATGGCGCAGGCTCCTCCGGGGTGGGGGGTACAGCAACACAGAATAGTCCCAAATCGCGGCAGCTGAACAGGACTCACGCATCTGCCGTATACAGCTCTCCGGCCAGTACGTTGCGCCAGTTCTTCCAGCTGATGCGGGGGCGGTCCGAGACCTCGCGGTTGTAGGGGGCGTCGAACAGGATGTGCTTCCAGCGCGGCTTGACCGCGCCTTCGATCAGGGGCTTGTCGTCGATAAGCAGATGGCCCTGCACCAGCGTCTTGTCCTTGGTCAGGATCAGCCGGTTGGTGGCTTCGCGCCCCAGGTGCTTTTCCACCCACAGATACTTTTCCGCCACGCAATTCTCGAACTGCGACAGGGGCGAGGAGCAGATGCGCACGTCCATGCCCAGCGCCAGCAGTTCCTTCACGGCTTCCAGCGCGCCGGGCACCGGCGGCAGGTCGCGGATGAAGCCGGGCGCCGTGTAGATGGCTTCGGCCATGCCGCGCAGCTCGGGGGCGTAGTCCTGGCGGATGTAGAAAGACTTGCGGTCCTCGAACGCCACGGGCGGTATGTCCGGATGGCGCGCGCGCCAGGCGTCGATGAAGGCGTGTTCGAAGTCGGCGAGCACGCCGTCTTGGTCCAGCAGGATGATCATGGCGATCCCGGAGGGTGGCAACCGGCTGATTGTGCCAGAGCGGGAGGTCAGGAGTTTTGCGGCCGGGACTGCGCCACGATGCGGTAACGGCTGCCGCCAGAAAGCGATTCGGAGGCGACCAGCACCATGCGGTCGTAGCGCCAGGGCAGGGAAGCGGGCGCTTCGGCGGGCGGGCTGGCGTGTTCGATGTTGCGCAGCAGGGTGACGTGCGGGCGGAAGGGTTGTGGCGGCGCGGCCAGGCCGAAGCCGGACAGCCACAGCCAGAGTTCGTCGTGGGCGGCTTGCAGGCCCGCGGGGGTGTCGCCAGGGCCGGCCCACAGGATGCGCTGGCGGCCAAAGACGCCGTAGCGGTCCAGCAGGACGTCTTCGGGGGCGAGGCGGCGTTCGGGAGTCGCCGCGGCCAGCTCGTCGGCGAGCGCCGAGTCCACCGGCCCCAGGAACGCCAGGGTCAGGTGCAGGGTTTCCGTGCGCATGGTCCGTCCGCCGCAAGCGGGACGCGCCAGTTCCGCCCAGGTCGCGAGCTGCGCCGCCAGCGAGGGGGCGGGCCACAAGGCGTAGAACAGGCGGACGGTGGACATGCGCTGATTGTAGGGGCGCATCCGCCGCAATGCGCGTGCGGACCGGTTCAGTCGCCGGCGGTCTCGGTGCGGCGCGGGCGGGTCAGGGCGGTGTCGAAGCGTTCCACGCCGGGACGGGCTGGACGGTCGAGGCGTTCCACGCCGGGACGGGCCGGACGGTCGAAGCGTTCCACGCCAGGGCGGGCCGGACGGTCGAAACGCTCCACGCCGGGCCGGGTGAAGCGCTCGATGCGCTGCGGGCTTTCGGTCTTGGCCTGCACGCTCTGGGCGGCGGCCTGTTCGCGCTTGGCGATGATTTCCTCGGCGCGCTGGTGGTGCGGCGCCATCTTGCGGACCATTACCCGGCCATCGCGCGGGAAGTAGTTGATGCGGCGCGCGTGCACGTCGCCCAGGTCCTGCGCCTTGACGGGAATGCCTTCGGTTCTGAGGTAGTTCAACACGAACTCGCCGTTGCGCTCGCCGATGTTCATCTGCTGCATGGCGGACAGCACGGCGCCGCCGCCGAACACCTTGGCTTCGAGCCGGTCGCGCACCGCGCCGGCCTTCAGCAGCTCGTTGATCAGCACTTCCATGGCGAAGGCGCCATAGCGCATGGTGGCCGATGCGGGCGACTGCATATCGCCTTCCGGCAACATGAAATGGTTCATGCCGCCCACGCCAATGACCGGGTCGTGGATACAGGCGGCGACGCAAGACCCCAGGACGGTGGAGATCATCAGGTCTTCGTTGGTGACGTAGTACTCGTTGGGCAGTACTTTCACCGCCTGACACTGAAACGCGCTGTCGAAATAGTGGCGCGTCGCACGGGCTTCAAGACGGGCGGCCATGGGACTCGATTAAGGGCAAGAACAACGATTGGGACACGAAGTTGGCAGCTCGGGAAAACAGGTATGTATCAAAATATGTAAGAAAATGTCGCTTTATTCTTGCATACTCAAGCTTCCAGCGGGTGAATTGCTATGTAACGGACGCCGTAATTCGTCCTGATTTTTACCGTCCGACGCCCGCAGCCGCCCGCTGGCAGGCCTGCAAGCATCCTACACAGGCGGGCGCAAGCCGTTCCCCGGATCACGGGGAGGAAGGGGCGTTATACGGAGCTTTAGGCGACGCGCGTCAGAAGCGCGTGCTGCGGGTGACCGACCAGCGCGCCGACAGCGCGCCCAGGGCGGCAGACGCCACCACGGCGCCGACCAGCACGGCCGGGCCGGGCAGGTGCAGGGCGAATTCGGCCCCGTAGCTGCGGGCCAGTCCCACCAGGGCATCGTTCAGCGGCGACAGGGCGACCGCCGCCACGCCGATGGCCAGGAGCGACGCCACCGCGCCCGACAGCGCGCCCAGGTAGAGGAAGGGACGGCGCACGAAGGATTCCGTGGCGCCCACCAGCCGCGCCACGCCGATTTCCTCGCGTTGCGAGAGTGCCTGCATGCGCACGGTGTTGAAGACCGTCGCCAGCACCACCACCGCCACGCAGGCGGCCAGGAAGGCCAGGCCGATGCGGGCAAAGCGCAGGATCGCCTCCAGGCGCTGTACCCAGGCGCTGTCCAGCTGCACCAGGTCGACGTGGTTCCATTGTTTCCAGGACCCGGCCAGCTTGTCGGCCCGGCCGGCGAGGTTGTCGCCGTCGGCCAGCGTGACCACCACCGCGTCCGGCAGCGGATTGCCCGGCAGCACGGCCAGCGCCTGTTGCCACGCGGGGTTGGCGCGCAGATCGGCCAGGGCGTCCTCGCGGCCCACCACGCGCACGGCGCGGATGTCGTCCTTGTATTCGTCCTGGATGCGCTTGGCCACGTCCGCGGCGGCGCCCGAGGGGGCGTCCACGCGCATGAAGACGGTGACTTCGGGGGTGACCGACATCTCGCGCGCCACCGGCTGGACCGAGACCAGGATGGCGCTGCCCAGCAACGGCAGGGCCAGGGCCAGGGCCATGACCAGCAGGTTGGCCAGCGACGAGAACGGTTGCTTGATCAGTCGGCGCAGGGTGACCAGCAGGGCGTAGCGGTGTTGCCGCAGCCAGGCGTTCATGCGGATTCTCCCGGGTAGCTCCGGCCGGGCGCGGCGCCCGGCTGTCCGCTGCCGGGTTGCCCCGCGCCAGCCTCGGGCTGCGGCGTCCCGGAGCCCTGGGAGTCGGCGAATTTGCCCGGGTCGATGCGCAAGGTGCGGGTGGCGTAGCGCGCCATGAGGTCCTGGTCGTGCGAGGCGATCAGCGTGGTCACGCCGACGCGGTTGAAGTCGCGGAACACATTCATGATGCGCTGCGCGTTGTCGTGGTCGAGGTTGGCGGTGGGCTCGTCGGCGATCAGGATGGCGGGCCGGTTCACGATGGCCCGCGCGATCGCCAGGCGCTGCTGTTCGCCGCCGGACAGCTCGATCGGATTCAGGTCTTCCTTGCCGGACAGCCCCACCTTGTCCAGGGCGGCGCGGGCGCGCGCCGCGGCCGAGTTCCAGGCATGGCCGGTGACCGCCAGCGGCAGCATGACATTTTCGAACGCGCTGCGATCGAACAGCAGGTGCGTGTCCTGCAGGATGACGCCCACGGCGCGGCGCAGGTATGGCCGGGCACGGCTGGGCAGCTTGTCCAGCCGCTGGCCGTTGACCTGGATCGATCCCCGGCTGGCGGGCTCCAGCCCGCCGATCAGCTTGAGCAAAGTGGACTTGCCGGCGCCGGACGGCCCGGATACGAAAACGAACTCTCCCGCGCTCACGCGGAAGTTGATGTCGGCCAGGATATTGCGGCCGCGACCATATGATTTGAATACGTGCTGGAATTCGATCATGGCGGCTGTCAGATGAAGCCGCAATAGTAACTCGGGGACAGTAAGGTGGCCTACACCGTGGGGAGGATGCGCGGATAAGCCATCCGGCGCAACCCGTCCGGGGGCGCTTGAGCGCGCTCAAAAAGTGTCCCCTTTTTACCGGTGAACAGCGTTTCATTTCATCCAGTGTCCCTATATTTCAAGGGAATTCCCGGATGCGCCGCGAGCGGCGCGGACGCTACCATCCGCCCCATACGTGGGCCCAACCCGGCCCGCGTGAACATTCGCTTTATCCCACACGGAGAACACGATGAAAGTATTGAAACTCGCTGCGATCGGCGCTGCTTTGTTCGCTGCATCGGCAGCAGCCAATGCGGGCGCAACCTTCGAAAACGTCAAGAAAAAAGGGTTTGTCCAGTGCGGGGTTTCGACGGGCATTCCGGGGTTCTCCATCGCTGACAGCAAGGGCGAATACAAGGGCATCGACGTGGACCTGTGCCGCGCCATCGCCTCGACCATGTTCGGCGACGCCACCAAGGTCAAGTTCACCCCGCTGAACACGCAACAGCGCTTCACCGCCCTGCAGTCGGGCGAAGTGGACGTGCTCACCCGCAACACCACCGTCACGCTGACGCGCGACACGACGCTGGGCCTGATCGGCGTGGGCGTGAACTACTACGACAGCCAGGGCGTCATGGTCTCCAAGGACCTGAACGTCAAGAGCGCCAAGGAACTGAACGGCGCCACCATCTGCGTGCAGCCCGGCACCACCACCGAGCTGAACCTGGCTGACTGGTTCCGTGGCCAGAAGATCGAATTCAAGCCCGTCGTGATCGACAAGTACGACGAAATCATCCGCGCCTTCTCGGCCGGCCGCTGCGACGCCTTCACCACCGACAAGTCGCAACTGGCCTCCACCCGCACCACGCTCGAGAACCCGGACAAGTTCGTCATCCTGCCGGAAGACTTCTCCAAGGAGCCGCTGGGCCCCATGGTCCGCCAGGGCGACGAGCAATGGTTCAACATCGTGCGCTGGTCGCTCAACGCCATGCTCGAAGCCGAGGAATACGGCATCACCAAGGCCAACGTCGATGAAATGGCCAAGAGCCCCAATCCCAACATTCAGCGCATCCTGGGCGTGACCCCGGGCATGGGCAAGAACCTGGGCGTGGATGACAAGTGGGCCTACAACATCATCAAGAACGTGGGCAACTACGGCGAAAGCTTCGAAAACACGCTGGGCAAGAACAGCGCGATGAAGCTGGAGCGCGGTCTTAACGCTTCCTACAAGCAAGGTGGCTTGATGTACGGCTGGCCGGTGCGCTAACACACGGCTGCCTGGAAAAACGGAGCCCGGCGCTCCGTTTTTCCTCTCCCGCCTGCGGGCGGGTGGCAGGAGTGGGTGGCGCGGCCCTACCGGCTTCGCCGCCCGGTGTCCGACTTCTGTAGATTCACTCATGAATACTCCCAATAAAAGCGCGCCCGCATCGGCACCCCCCCGGCGTCTGAACTGGAACGATCCCGGCGTACGCTCCGTGGTCTACCAGGTTCTGGCGTTGGCCGCGGTGGCCTGGGCCGTGTGGTTCCTGGTTTCAAACACGCTGCACAACCTGTCCGTGCGCAACATCGCCACGGGCTTCGGCTTCCTGGACCGCGAGGCCGGTTTCGCGATCGGCGAAACGCCCATCGCCTACAGCCCCTCCGACACCTACGGCCGCGCCATCCTGGTCGGCCTGCTCAACACGCTGCGCGTGGCCGTCATCGGCATTGTGCTGGCGACGATCCTCGGCACGCTCATTGGCATCGGCCGCTTGTCCAAGAACTGGCTGGTCGCCAAGATCACCTCGGTCTACGTCGAAGTGATGCGCAACGTGCCGCTGCTGCTGCAGCTGTTCTTCTGGTACGCGCTGATCACGGAAAACATGCCGGGCCCGCGCCAGGCGCACAATCCGCTGCCAGGCGTGTTCATCTCCAACCGCGGGCTTAAAGTTCCAGGCCTGGAAGGCTATTCGCTGGACTGGATGCTGGGCGGACTGGGCCTGGCCATCGTTGCGATCATCTTCCTGGGCCACTGGGGCAAGAAGCGCCAGGAGCAGACCGGCCGCGTGTTCCCGCTGGGCCGTGCGGCCATCGGCCTGCTCATCGCTTTTCCCATCGTCGGCTGGCTGGTCAGCGGCGCCTCGCTGACCCTGGACATGCCGGAGCTCAAGGGCTTCAACTTCTCGGGCGGCCTGACGCTGTCGCCGGAATTCGCCGCCTTGCTGGCGGGCCTGGTGATCTACACCTCGGCGTTCATTGCCGAAGTGGTGCGCTCGGGCATCCAGGCGGTCAATACGGGCCAATGGGAAGCCGCGGGTTCGCTGGGCCTGCGCCGCAAGCAGGTGCTGCGCCTGGTGGTGCTGCCCCAGGCGCTGCGCGTGATCATCCCGCCGATGACCAGCCAGTACCTGAACTTGACCAAGAACAGTTCGCTGGCCGTGGCCATCGGTTACCCCGACATCGTGTCGGTGGTGAACACCACGCTGAACCAGACTGGGCAGGCGATCGAGGGCATTCTGATCATCATGGGCGCCTACCTCACGGTCAGCCTGTCGATTTCGATATTCATGAACTGGTACAACAAGCGCATCGCGCTGGTGGAGCGTTGATATGAGCAGCACTTCGCATATCCCCGCCGAAGGCCTGCCGCCGCCCAGCACCCATGTGGGGCTCTGGGCCTGGATCAAGTCGCGCCTGTTCTCGTCACCGCTGAACATCCTCATCACGGTGCTGGTGGCCTGGTTCCTGCTGATGGCGGTGCCGGCGCTGGTGGAATGGGCCTTCATCAAGGCGAATTTCTCCGCGACCAACGCGCAGGAGTGCCGCGCTTCCGGCGGCGCCTGCTGGGCGTTCATCATCGAGAAGCACCGGCTGATCCTGTTCGGCACCTATCCGTTCGACGAGCAATGGCGTCCGCTGATCGCGACCGTCATCCTGGTCGCGGTGATCGTGTGCAGCGGCATCCGCCGCTTCTGGAACTGGAAGCTCGCCGTCATCTGGACCGTGGGCTTGACGGCCGTGGCGCTCCTGATGTGGGGCGGCGTGTTCGGCCTGACCTACGTGGAAAACGCACGCTGGGGCGGCCTGCCGCTGACGCTGATCCTGTCCACGTTCGGCATTGCCTTCGCGTTTCCCATCGGCGTGCTGCTGGCCCTGGGCCGGCGCTCCAAGATGCCCGCCATCAAGGCGCTGTGCGTTGTGTACATCGAGCTGATCCGCGGCGTGCCGCTGATCAGCCTGCTGTTCATGTCCTCGGTGATGCTGCCGCTGTTCCTGCCGGAAGGCTTCTCCATCGACAAGCTGCTGCGCGCGCAGATCGCGATCATCATGTTCGCGGCGGCGTATATCGCCGAAACGGTGCGGGGCGGCTTGCAGGCGATTCCCAAGGGCCAGTACGAGGGCGCGGATTCGCTGGGCCTGAACTACTGGCAGCAGATGCGCAAGATCATCCTGCCGCAGGCGCTGAAGATCGTGATTCCGCCGCTGGTCAGCATCTTCATCGCGCTGTTCAAGGACACCTCGCTGGTGGTGATCATCGGCATCTTCGACCTGACGCTGGCGGCCAAGGCGGCTTTGTCCGACGCGGCATGGCGCGGATTCGGGGTGGAGGCGTACCTGTTCATATCGCTCATCTACTTTGTCTTCTGCTTCTCCATGTCCAAGTACAGCCAGTCGCTGGAAAAGCGCCTGGCCACGGGACACGCACGCTAGAACTTTGCAGCGCGTCCGCCCTGGGCGGGCGCGCATCGCGATACTTACGGGAGTACAGGCATGTCTGATGCCATCATCAAACTGCAGGACGTGAACAAGTGGTACGGCCAGTTCCACGTGCTGCGCAATATCAACCTGGACGTCGCGCCGGGTGAACGCATCGTGGTGTGCGGGCCGTCGGGCTCGGGCAAGTCCACCATGATCCGTTGCATCAACCGCCTGGAAGAGCACCAGAAGGGCCACATCATCGTGGACGGCACCGAGCTCACCAACGACCTCAAGCACATCGAGACCATCCGCAAGGACGTCGGCATGGTGTTCCAGCACTTCAACCTGTTCCCGCACCTGACGGTGCTGGAGAACCTGACGCTGGGCCCCATGTGGGTGCTGAAGAAGCCGCGCGCCGAAGCCGAGGCCACGGCCATGAAGTACCTGGAGCGCGTGCGCATTCCGGATCAGGCCAAGAAATTCCCCGGCCAGTTGTCGGGCGGCCAGCAGCAGCGCGTGGCGATCGCGCGTTCGTTGTGCATGAGCCCCAAGATCATGCTGTTCGATGAGCCGACTTCCGCGCTGGACCCGGAAATGGTCAAGGAAGTGCTGGATGTGATGGTCACCCTGGCCCAGGAAAGCGGCATGACGATGATTTGCGTGACCCACGAAATGGGCTTCGCGCGCAAGGTCGCCAACCGCGTGATCTTCATGGACCGCGGCGAAATCATTGAACAGAACAGCCCGGACGAGTTCTTCGACAATCCGCAGAACGAGCGGACCAAGCTGTTCCTGAGCCAGATCCTGCACTGACCCCCTCAAACCGCCTACGGGCGGTTTTTTCTTGGGGCGGCGAGTTGTCGCCGCGGACGCAGCGGCGGGAACAGCCGGCGGTTCTGCTGGTATCTCTTTGTTACGCCTTATTCCTCGCTGCGGTATGCTACTGACCGCTATTGATCCGAAGCGAGGAGAACAACATCATGACGCAGACCCCCCGCCGCGCTGTGCGCCGCGCCCTGTTGCAAGGCGCCGTTGCGCTGGCCGCCACCCTGCCTTTCGGCGCGCCTGTGCTGGCCCAGGCTACCGATTTCCCGACCAAGCCGCTGCGCTTTGTCGTGCCTTACCCGCCCGGCGGCCCGCTGGACACCATGGCCCGCATGCTGGCCGAGAAGGTGCGCGGCTCGCTGGGGCAGCCGGTCATCGTGGAAAACCGTTCGGGCGCGGGCGGCAATATCGGCGCCGACCTGGTGGCCAAGGCGCCGGCCGACGGCTACACGCTGGTGATGGGCGCGGTCGCGACCCACGCCATCAATCCGTGGCTGTTCGCCAATCTGCCGTATGACCCGGTGAAGGACTTCGCGCCGGTGACCATCGTGGCCTCGGTGCCCAATGTGCTGGTGATGAACGTCGAGTTCGCCGAGAAGAACAAGATCGAGAAGCTGGCCGATCTGATCGACTACGCGAAGAAGAACCCGGGCAAGCTGAACTACGGTTCGGGCGGGAATGGCAGCGCCGGGCATTTGTCGGGCGAGCTGCTGAAGGTGCGTGCGGGCATCAATGTCGAGCACATTCCTTATCAAGGCGCGGCGCCTGCGCAGTTGGCGCTGCTGTCTGGCCAGTCGGACTTCATGTTCGACAACCTGGCGGCTTCGGCGCCGCTGATCAAGGACGGCAAGGTCAAGGCGTTGGCCGTGACCACCGCCAAGCGTTCTTCGCTGCTGGCGGATGTGCCTACGGTGGAAGAGTCGGGGATCAAGGGCTTTGACCTGGGGACCTGGTTCGGGGTGTTCACGACGGGCGGCACGCCGGCGCCGGTGGTGGCGAAGCTGAACAAGGCATACTCGGATGCGATGCAGCAGGCGGATGTGAAGCAGCGCTTGCTGACGATGGGGTCTGAGGCTGCGCCGATGACGCCTGAGGCGTTTGCTGAGTTTGTGAAGGGTGAGAAGGCGAAGTATCAGGAGATTGTGAAGATCTCGGGTGCTAGTTTGAATTGATCGGTTTTTGTTGATGGGCGTCGTTGGTTCTTAAGACGCCCGTCGCGTCGGTGGCCCGCGGTGCGCGGGGCAACGATTGCGGTCCGGAGCGTTCGCTCCGGACTTCCCCTTCGTCATCTTCGTCACCGCCTGCGGCGGTTCCTTCAGATTCCCTCGGGCTTATCGACGCCCCGCACACCGCGGGCCGCCGACGCGACGGGCTCTGGCTGTTGAAACTTGACGTCAGCTGGGGCGATTGGGGTTCTTCTGGTTCTTGCCGACATCTGTGTGGGGTGGCGTGTCTTGCGGGGCCCGCCCCAGGCCGGCCGCGCGGGCGGCCTTTTGGGGCTTACGCGGTGTCTTGCGTCGTGATGGTGTGCGCTTTGCGCTTTGCGGTGCGTCTCGTGGTCTATGCTGAGCGTCCTTGCTTTTTTTCTCTGGGGCCGTCATGCACCTGCAAGCAGCCATTCCCATCCTGCGCATTTTCTCCGTGGAGAAGGCGCGGGAGTTCTATCTGGATTTCCTGGGGTTCGAGTGGGACTGGGAGCATCGCTTCGAGCCTGGCATGCCGCTGTACGCGCAAGTGCATCGCGGTGACCTGGTGCTGCACCTGAGCGAGCACCACGGCGACGCCACGCCCGGATCCGCGGTGTTCGTGCGGATGCGGGGCGTGGACGAGTTCCAGGCCGAGGTGAACGCCAAGGGCTATGGCTATATGCGGCCGGGCGTGGAAGAGATGCCGTGGGGGAGGGTGATGGCGGTCATCGATCCGTTCGGCAATCGGCTGAGCTTCTGCGAATCATCCGATTAGACGCCCAAGTATCGCTGCGCCAGCTCCGGCTGCGCGGCGAGTTCCGCGGGGCTGCCTTGCCAGACCACGCGGCCTTTTTCCAGGACGTGGTGGCGGTCGACGAGAGTCGCCATTTCCTTCAGGTTCTTGTCTATCACCAGGATGGTCTGGCCTTCTTCCTTCAGGCGGCGCAGGCAGTTCCAGATTTCGTGGCGGATCAGTGGCGCCAGGCCTTCGGTGGCTTCGTCCAGGATGAGCAGGCGCGGGTTGATGAGGAGCGCGCGGCCGACGGCGAGCATTTGCTGTTCGCCGCCGGACAGGGTGCGGGCGGATTGGGCGCGGCGTTCCTTCAAGCGGGGGAACAGGTCGAAGACGCGGCCCACGTGCCAGCCGGCGCGGGTGTTGCGGGCGGTGGCGATCAGGTTTTCTTCGACTGACAGCGAGCCGAAGACGCGGCGGCCTTCGGGTACCAGGCCTATGCCCAGCTGGGCGATGCGGTGCGGCGCCTGGCCTGCTATGGGCTGGCCGTCGAGCAGGATGCTGCCGTCCTGCGCGGGCAGCATGCCCATGATGGTTTTCACGGTGGTGGTCTTGCCCATGCCGTTGCGGCCGATCAGGGACACGACCTGGCTGGCGGCGATGTCCAGGTCCACGCCGAACAGCACTTTGCTGGCGCCGTAGCCGGCCTGTAGTTGCTTGAGTTGCAGCATCAGTCCTCCTCGCCCAGATAGGCGGCGCGCACGTCGGGGTGGCGGCGCACCTCGTCGGGCGTGCCGGTGAAGATGGTCTTGCCGTAGACCAGCACGGTGATGCGGTCGGCCAGGGCGAAGACGGCGTCCATGTCGTGTTCGACCAGCAGGATGGCGTAGCGGCCCTTCAGTTCCTGCAGCAGCGAGGTCATGCGTTGCGATTCCTCGGCGCCCATGCCGGCCATGGGTTCGTCCAGCAAGAGCAGCGATGCGTCCAGCGACAGCGCCATCGCCAGTTCCAGTTGCCGTTTTTCGCCATGGGCCAGTTCCGATACGCGCACGTGGGCGCGCTCGCCCAGGCCTACGCGTTCCAGCGCCTGTCGGGCGGGCTGGCGCAGCTGTGGCAGGCGGCGGGCGCTTTTCCACAGGTTGAAGCCGCCGGGGCTGTGCGCCTGCACCGCCATGGCGACGTTGTCCTCGGCGCTGAAGGCGGGGTAGAGCTGGCTGATCTGGAACGAGCGCGCCAGCCCGGCCGCGGGCCTCTTGTGGGCGGGCATGCGGGTGATGTCGCGGCCGTCCAGCAGGATGCCGCCCGCGTCCGGCAGGATTTCGCCGCTGATCTGCGACAGCAGCGTGGTCTTGCCCGCGCCGTTGGGGCCGATGAGCGCATGCAGTTCGCCGGGACGGACTTGCAGGTTGACGCCTTGGGTCGCGCGCACGGCGCCGAAGGATTTCTGCAGGTCGCGGATTTCCAGCTTGGGATGATCAGTCATGATGCTTGCCTCCCACCAGCCAGCCATAGACGCCGCGCTTGCCGAACAGCACCACCAGCACCAGCACCGGTCCCAGGATCAGCATCCAGTGTTCGGTCCACGCGGTGGCGACCTGTTCCAGGCCCAGGTACACGGCCACGCCCAGCACGGGGCCGAAGATCGAGCCCATGCCGCCCAGGATCACCATGGCCATGAGTTCGCCGGACTTTTGCCAGGCCGACATGTCGGGGCTGACGAAGAGGGCGTAGTTGGCCCACAGCGCGCCCGCCAGGCCGGTGCCCGCGGCTGACAGCACGAAGGCGGTCAGCCGGTAGCGCAGTGGCGCGAGGCCCAGGCCGATGCTGCGGCGTGGATTCTGCTTGATGCTCTGCAGCGCCATGCCGAAGGGCGAGTTGACGATGCGGCGGCATGCCAGCACCCAGGCCGTCATGAGCGCCAGGCAGACGTAATAGAACGTCGTCGGGTTGTTCACGTCCAGGCCGGGCAGGGTGTTGCGCGCATCGATGGACAGGCCGTCGTCGCCGCCATAGACCATCAGGCCGACCAGGATGAAGTACAGCATCTGCCCAAACGCCAGCATGATCATGATGAACTGCACGCCCGAGGTGCGCAGCGAAAGGAAGCCCACCACCAGGCCAGCTAGCGCGGCGGCAGCGATGGCCAGCGGCCACATCACCAGCGCGGCGTTGCTGCCGCTCCAGCCGAACAGCGCGTCGCCCTGCGCCAGGTGGAAGCCCGCGATGCCGATCACGTAACCGCCCAGTCCGAAGAAGGCGGCATGGCCGAAGCTGACCATGGCGCCGTAGCCCAGGATCAGGTCCAGGCTGACGGCGGCGATGGCGTAGATGAGAAAGCGGGTCATCAGATTGATCAGGAAGCTCTCGCCGGTGGCCGATGCGATGGCCGGCACCAGCACGAACAGCAGCAGTCCGATCGTGTTGACGATGGTTTTTCTGGTCATGGATATCGTTCCTATCGCTGCGCGGGCACCAGGCCGCGCGGCTTGAACAGCAGCACGATGGCCATCAGGATGTAGATGCTGGCCGAGACCAGGCTGGAGCTTGCCGAATCCGACAGCTGCGGCGGCAGCAGCTGCGACATCCAGAAGGGGATGTAGGCGCGTCCCAGCGCATCGGTCATGCCTATCATCAGCGAACCCACCAGCGCGCCGCGCACCGAGCCCACGCCGCCCACCACGATGACCACGAAGGTGGTGATCAGGATGCGTTCGCCCATGCCGATTTCCACCGCCAGGAGCGGCGCGGCCATCACGCCGGCAAAGCCGCAGAGCAGGGCGCCCAACGTGAAGATCAGCGTGAACAGGCGCTGGATGTTCACGCCCAGCGCGTCGACCATTTCACCGTCGTCGGCGCCCGCGCGCACCAGCATGCCGACGCGGGTGCGCGAGATCAGCAGCCACAGTCCCACGGCCACCAGCACGCCGGCGCCGATGAAGGCCAGCCGCATGAGGGGATAGTTCAGGCCGGGCAGGATCTCCACGGAACCCGACAGGAAGGGCGGGATGTCCATGAAGGGCGGGCTGCGGCCGAACAGCACCGTCACCATTTCGTTGGTGAACAAGGTCAGACCCAGCGTGGCCAGTACCTGGTCCAGGTGGTCGCGGCGGTACAGATGGCGGATTACCAGCAGTTCCACCACCAGGCCGTAGATCGCCGCGCCCGCCAGCGCCGCCAGCAGCGCCGCGGCGAAGGAACCAGTGGCGGCGGCCGCGCTGGCGGCGCAGAACGCGCCCACCATGTAGAACGAGCCGTGCGTCAGGTTGATGACGTTCATGATGCCGAACACCAGCGTCAAGCCGGCCGACAACAGGAACAGCAATGCGCTGTACTGCAGGCCGTTCAGGACCTGCTCCAGGAACATCAGCATGGGGACTCCTTGTGGAGTGGGTCCGGCGGACTGCGCGCAATCCGCCGGACGCGGTGCAGATTTACATCTTGCAGTCGGCGGCGTGCACGTCGGTATGGTCGCGGGCGATGACCTTCAGGTTCTTGTAGACCAGCTTGCCATCGGGGCCGGCCTCGATGTGCAGCAGATACCAGTCCTGGATCGGATGCTGGTTGGGGCCGAACTTGAACTTGCCGCGCACGCTGGGGAAGTCGGCGCGGCGCAGCGCGTTGCGGAAATCGTCGGCGCGGCCGGTGATGTCGCCGTTCACGGCTTTCAACGCGGAGCCGATCAGGTTGGCGGTGTCGTAGGCCTGTGCCGCGTAGGCGGTGGGTGCGCGGTTGTAGGCCTTGGTGAAGGCGTCGACGAAATGCTTGCTCTGTGCATTGTCCAGGTCGGCGCTCCACAGCGAACTCAGGTAGAAGCCCTTGCCGGCGTTACCGGTCGCGGCCAGCATGCGGTCGTCCATCGAGTAGATGGGCGTGATCATGCGGATCTTGTCGGCCAGGCCGGAGTTGGCGAATTGCTTGGTCAGGTTGATGCCGGCGCCGCCGGGATGGAACTGGAAGATGGCGTCGGGGTTGAGTGAGCGGATGCGCGCCAGTTCCACCGAGAAGTCGGCCTGCTCCAGCTTGGTGTAGATCTCGTCGGCGATCTCGCCCTTGTAGGTACGCTTGAAGCCAGCCACCGCATCGCGTCCAGCCTGGTAGTTGGGCGCCATGATGACCACGCGCTTGGCCCCCAGCTCATTGGCCGCCAGGCCGGCGGTGTCGGCGTAGGAATCGTTCTGGAACGCCACGGCGAAGTAGTTCGGGTTGCAGGCCTTGCCGGCGTAGTTGGAGGGGCCTGCGTTCAGGCTGACGTAGAAGGCGCCTGCGTTCAGCACGGTCGGGCCCACGGCCGCCATGACGTTGGAGAAGTTGATGCCGGTGAACAGCCGCACGCCGCCCTGCACCATCTTGTCGGCGATCTGTTTGGCGTTGGCGGGCTTGAGCGCGTCGTCCTCCACGCGCACGTTGACCGGCACGCCGCCCAGCTTGCCGCCGCCTTCCTTCACCGCCAGCATGAAGGCGTCGCGCTCGTCTTCGCCGATGTAGCCGGCGGGCGTGGACAGCGTGCCGATGAAGCCGATGTCGACCGGCTTCTGCTGCGCGCCGGCCGCGAACGTGGCCAGCGCAAGCATGAAGGCGGCGGTGCCGCGGATTGCGGTTTTTCTCATGATTGTCTCCTTGGGTGCCTGCATTTTTTCTATTGAGAGGAATGCCCCGCGAGGCAGTTTTCCGCCTTCCAGCCGTACAGCCACTGCAACGCGTCGTAGAACTGGGACTGGCTGCGGCCGGTCCACAGCATGTTGCGCACGGTGCGTTCGACGCCCCGCGCGTGATAGAGCCTGCCCATCTCCCGCGTCGACCACACCACCCGCGCGCTGCGCGGGATGCGGACCGATTCGTACAGGCGGAACGCGGCCTCCAGGTCGTGGCCGCACTGCCTGACGGCCTCGCCCAATGTCACCGCGTCCTCCAGCGCCATGCAGGCGCCCTGAGCCATGTATTGCGTCATGGGATGGGCGGCATCGCCCAGGATGGTGACGCGGCCTTGGCCCCAGCGCTCCACGGGTTCGCGGTCGGCGGTGGCCCAGCGCTTCCAGGACGTGGGGCGGTCCAGCATCTGGTGCGGACGCGGGTGTATGCCCTGGAAGTAGGACAGCACCTCTTCCTTGCTGCCTTCCCGCACGCCCCATTCTTCCTGTTCGCGGCTGTGGAAGGTCACCACCAAGTTGTATTGCTGGCCGCCGCGCAAGGGGTAGTGCACCAGATGGCAGTGGGGGCCGGCCCACAGCACCGGTGCGTTGATGCGCAGTTCCTCGGGCATGTTTTCGCGCTCGACCACGGCGCGGTACACCACGTGGCCGGTCACGCGCGCGGGGTCGCCCACCATGCTTTCGCGGATCACGGACTTCACGCCGTCCGCGCCCACCACCGCGTCGGCGCGGTAGCGATTGCCCTGCGTGTCCACGACTTCGACGCCCTTGTCGTCCTGCGACATGGAGGCGATCTGGGTGGAGGTGCGGAAGCTGATCAGCGGATTCTGCTGCACGGCTTCGAGGATGGACAGATGGATGTCGGCGCGATGGATCACGGCGTAGGGGCCGCCGAAGCGCGCGCGAAAGGCCTCGCCGGTATCGATGCGCACCACTTCCTTGGCGTCGACCGCGTCCATCATGATGATGTGGTCGGTGAACACGGCGCGGCCGCGCGCGGTCTGGCCCACGCCCAGGGCGTCAAGCGCCGCGAAAGCGTTGGGGCCTAGCTGGATGCCGGCGCCGATCTCGCCGATGTGCGCGGCCTGCTCCAAAAGCTGCACCGCGATGCCTTGCCGGGTCAGCGCCAGCGCCGCGGCCAGGCCGCCGATGCCGCCGCCCACCACGATCACGGACTTTCCTGTTTGCGTTGCGTTCATGTGTGGCCTCCGCGCCGTTCAGTCCTGGCCGCCCAGGAACACGCCTTGTTTCGTCAACTGCGCCTGCAAGGCGGGAATGGGCACATCGCCCGGCGCGATGCCGGCGCGCAGCGCCATCGCGGCGGCCGTGCCCGCCGCCTCGCCCATCACGAAACAGCTGCCGCTGACGCGCGCGGCCGACTGGCCTTCGTGCGTCATGGAGGCGCAGCGCCCGGCCACCAGCACGTTGCCGGCCACGCCCGGCGCGCGTTTGGGCACCATCATGCGGAACGGCAGCTGGTTATAGCCGCGCGATTCCGGGATCGGCGGCCAGAGCCATTGCACGTCGCCGGCCGTGTGCATTTCCAGGGGCCAGCCGTTGACGCCGATGCTGTCCGCAAAGTCGGCGCAGCCCAGCACGTCTTCCTTGCTCAACATGGCCTCGCCCACGATGCGGCGGGTTTCGCGTATGCCCAGCTGCGGGGCGATGTCCAGCACGTAGGCGTTTTCGAAGCCCGGCACCTTGGCGCGCAGGAAGGCCAGGTACTGCACGATCTGGCGGCGGCCTTCGAGCTCGCCGGCCGAGAGGGAGTCGGCATCGGTGCCGTCGGCCGCGCTGCCGTCGGCGTTGGCCAGCTGGGTCACGTTGACCCGCCATTCGTAATCATGCTTTTGCGGACGCACGATGGCGCCGCGGCGCGGGAAGGTGAATTCGCCGCTGGCCGCGGCCTGGTCCATCAGCTGCGGGATGGTCTTCCAGGCTTCCTGGGCGCGGGCGCCGTCGACATTGCCCACCTTGAACATCAGCGTCGGATAGAGCATGCCGCCGTGCTCGTCGCCCTTCTCGAAGGGCAGGCCGCCCCAGTGGGCGATGTCGGCGTCGCCCGAGCAATCGATGAAGACCCTGGCGCGCACGGCGCAGCGGCCGGACTTGGTCTCCAGGAACAGCGCGTCCACGCCACCATCCGCGCCGCGCGCCAGACCGGTGGCCAGGGCATGGAACAGCACCTGGGCGCCGCTGGCTTGCACCAGTCCGTCCGCCGCGCACTTGAAGGCCGAAATGTCGTAGGCCTGGGCGTGTATCTTGCCCAGGATCAGGTGCGGATCGTTGAGTCCGTCCAGGGCGCGCATGCGGTCCAGCAGTTCGTCGGTCATGCCGTGGACGACCTGCCGGATGTCGCCGCGGACGTTCGCGTGCAGGCCGCAGAAGTTGGATACGCCGGCGGCCGTGCCCATCCCTCCCAGGAAGCCGTAGCGTTCCACCAGCAGCACGCTGGCGCCATTGCGCGCGGCGCTGGCCGTGGCCAGCAGGCCGGCGGGGCCGCCGCCCAGCACGACGACGTCATACTCGCCGTAGAGCGGAACCTGGCGGGCGGGTTCGGTGATGAGCATCCGGTGTACTCCTTGCTTGGGTTGCGCCGCGCGGGCGGGCGCCGGTTTACTGGCCCTTGATGCCCAGCTTCTTGATCAACGGTTCCCAGCGCTTGAGCTCGTCGTCCATGTAGGCGCGGAACTGGACAGGCGTGGTGGCGGCGGGATCCATGAACTGCGCTTGCAGGCGCTTGGTGACTTCGGGGTCGCGGATGGCCTGGATCAGCGCGTCGGACAGTTTCTGCTGGATGTCGGCGGGGACCTTGGACGAGATCACGAAGCCGATCCACGCCGAGCCCTCGATGCCTTGCACGCCGACTTCAGCCAGCGTCGGAATCTCGGGCAGCAGCGCGGAACGCTTGGACGAGGTGACGGCCAGCGCCTTCAGGCGCCCGTCCTTCACCATGGGCATGACGGCGATGGGGGGCAGGGCGGCGAACTGCGTGTCGCCGGACAGCAGCGAGGTCAGCGCGGCGGGCGACGAGGGATAGGGCACGTGGGTGGCGCGCGCGCCGGTCTGCTGCAGCATGAGTTCCACGGCCAGGTGCGACACCGTGCCGGCGCCGGTGGACGGGAAGTTGTATTTGTCCGAATTCTTCTTCAGCGCTTCCAGCAACTGGCCGATGTTGGCGATGCCGGCCGTGGCGGGCACGACCAGCACGTTGGGCTGGTGCACCGCCAGCGTCAGCGGCGACAGGTCGGTCGCTGGCGCATAGGGCAGCTTGTCGAACAGCAGCGTGTTGTTGACCAGCGGGCCGGTGATGGACACGCCGAAGGTGTAGCCGTCGGGCTTGGCGTTGGCGATGGCATAGGTGCCGATATTGCCGCTGGCGCCTGGCTTGTTCTCGATGACGATGGTCTGGCCCAGGATGGCGCCGGCCTTCTCGCCGACGATGCGCGCCACCTGGTCGGGGCTGGAGCCAGGACCGAAGGGTACGACGGCCTTGAGCGGCTGGGCCGGCCAGGCCTGGGCATGCGCGGCGCCCAGGGGTATCACGGCAGCCAGTCCGAGGATCAGCGCCAGGCAGGCGTTGCGGCGCGCCAGCGGCGGCGTGGAGAGCTTATGCATGGGTGTCTCCCAGGTCCTTCATGGTGTTGAAGTAGGTCTGCTCGTTGGCGATGAAGGCGGCGACCATGGCGCGGTAGGTGGCGTCCACCACCTGGTCCAGATTGGCGAAGCCCTGGTTGTGGCGTTCGGCCAGCAGGCGCGCCTTTTCGAAGACTTGCGCCTGGCGGGCGGGCGCGCTGACCTGGAAAGCGTCGCGCTTGAAGCGCGCGGCGTCCTTCACGTACATGGCGCGCTCGGCGATCAGGCGCACGATCTCGTCGTCCAGCCGGTCGATGTTGGCGCGCACGTCCGCCAGCGTGGCGCACAAGGGGCGGTAGGCCGGGTCGGTGTATTCGCGCAGCGGCTTGCCCTGGGTGTCGGGTTCCTGATTGCTCATGGGGTGTAGTCCGGTTGCTGCGTAGGGGCGGCCTGTTGGAAGGCAGGCTGCGCGTTGCAATGTTCGTATACGCGGAGTGCGCGGGGATAGAGGGAAAGATCGCAGCCCATGCGCTGCGCGTTCGCCATCTGCGGCACCAGGCAGCAGTCCGCCAGCGTGGGCGCGTCGCCGTAGCAGTAGGCGCCGTGGCCGTGGCGGACCAGCATCGCTTCCACGGCCGTCATGCCCTCACGGATCCAGTGGTGGTACCAGGCGTTCTTCTGCTCGTCGCTGGCGCCCAGCACGTCCTGCAGATAGCGCAGGATGCGCATGTTGTTGACCGGATGGATGTCGCAGGAAATCGCGTCGGATAGCTCCAGCACGCGCGCCCGCTCCAGCGTGTCGGTCGGGATCAGGCGTGGCTCGGGGTAGGTGGCGTCCAGGTAGTCGACGATGGCCAGCGACTGCGACAACCGGGTGTCGCCGTCGATCAGCAGGGGCACGCCTGCCGACGGGTTCTTGTCCATGTAGTCCGCAGCGCGCTGTTCCTGCTTGCGCAGGTTCACGGGCAGGTACTCGTAGGACTGGCCCTTGAGCGCCAGCGCGATGCGTACGCGGTAGGAGGTGGAGCTGTTGAAGAAGCTGTGCAGTTGCATGCGGGTTCCCGGAAGGTTCAGACCATCTGCACGCTGAGCGTGCCCAGGCCGTCCACGCCGCCTACCATCTTGTCGCCGCGCACCACCGGGCCCACGCCTTCGGGCGTGCCGGTGTAGATCAGGTCGCCGGCTTCCAGGTGGAAGTACTTGGACAGGTAGGCGACGGTCTCGGCGACGGACCAGATCAGCTTGCCGATGTCGCTACGCTGCTTGTCGGCGCCGTTGACCTGCAGCCAGATGGCGGCCTGGTCGATGCTTTTGACGGAGCCGGCCGGATGCAGCGGACCGATGGGAGCGCTCTGGTCGAAGGCCTTGCCCAGTTCCCAGGGGCGGCCAGCTTCGCGCATCTTCATCTGCAGGTCGCGGCGGGTCATGTCCAGGCCCACGGCGTAGCCCCAGACGTGTTGCAGCGCCTGTTCGACGGCGATGTTGGCGCCGCCCTTGCCAATGGCCGCGACCAGTTCGATCTCGTAGTGCAGGTTGGCGGTTTCAGAAGGATAGGGCAGCGACAGCGTGCTGCCCTCGGCCACCGGCACCACGGCGTCAGCCGGCTTGCAGAAGAAGAACGGCGGTTCGCGGTCGGGGTCGAAGCCCATCTCGCGGGCGTGGGCGGCGTAGTTGCGGCCGACGCAGTAGACGCGGCGCACAGGGAAGCGGTCCTGGCTGCCGGCGACGGGCACGGCGACGGGGGCGGCGGGGTCAAAGACGAAAGACATGAGTCACCTTTTTTGCAAGCAGGGCCGGGACTTGGCGCGGCCCTGGTCTGAAATGGAAGAAGAGGAAAGCGGCGGCCGTCAGCCGACGCGCGCTTCGCGCCATACACCCAGTGCGTCCTGCACGGGGCGGTCGGAATAGCTGAACAGGGTGGCGTCGTCCAGCGCGGCCAGTTGGACGGGTTGCCAGGATGGCGCGACGAAGACGTCGCGCGGGCCGAAGTGGAATTCCTGGTCGCCGATGCGGGCCGTGCCACGGCCCTCGACCACGCTGTAAACGGTGGAGTCGGTGCTGCGGTAGGTCTTGCCCTGGAAGCCGGCGGGCAGGAATTGCATGAAGGTCGCCATGGTCGGCATGGGGTAGCCGCCGGTGGCCGGGTTCAGGTAGCGCAGCTTCACGCCGTCCCAGGGATCCAGTTCTCCGTGGCGGTAGAGCTGGTCCAGCGCTTCGCGGCTGCGCTCGTAGGGGTAGTTGAAGATGGGCGAGGTGCCGCTGGACGTCTGGTGGCGCACCGGCGCCATGTTGTGGCCGTAGCGCGCCATGCTGTCGCCTTCGGGGCGAGTCACGGGCTGGGTGGCCGAGGGGTAGTTTTCGGCGAAGCCCGCGTCCAGGAAGCGCAGCAGCGGGATGTCCAGGCCGTCCAGCCAGACCACGGGCTCGCCGCCCTCGGCGGTCTCGGCGTTGCCATGGTCATGCCAGGTCCAGGACGGCGTGATGATGAAGTCGCCGGGGTGCATGGTGGTGCGCTCGCCGTTGACGGCGGTGTAGGCGCCGCGGCCTTCGACGATGAAGCGCAGCGCCGATTGCGTGTGGCGGTGGCTGGGCGCGATCTCGCCGGGCAGGATCAGTTGCAGGCCCGCGTACAGGCTCTGGGTGATGCTGGCCTGACCGGGCAGGCCGGGATTTTCCAGGATGAGCACGCGCCGCACGGCTTCTTCCGCCGTGATGAGCGAGCCGGACGCCATGACGTCGTCGCGCACGTCCTCGTACTTCCAGATGGCGGGGACGCAGCGCGGCGCGGGTTCGCGCGGCACCAGGTTGTGCAGCGACTCCCACAGGGGCGCCATGTGCTTTTTGGCGATGCGTGCGTAATAGGCGGCGCGATCCGCGCCGGGGGGGTGACCGTCGGGCATGCTTGTCTCCGGAATGTCCGGCTGGCGCCGGCTTCGCGTGGCCGCCGCGTGGCTCGCGGCTGGTCCTGATATGGAGACGATTATGCGTAAGGAGCTATGTGTTTTGAAATGAAATTATCTTATTATCCATACCAATAAGAATATACATAGACGAGACGAGGGCCTGCATGGACTGGACCCACCGGTTGCGCCTGCGCAATCTGAAAATGCTGCTCAGCCTGGCCCAGACCCGCAACATCAGCCATTCGGCGGCGATGCTCAACACCACGCAGCCGGGCTTGTCCAAGTGGCTGAAGGATCTGGAAGACGACATCGGGCTGCCATTGTTCGAACGGCACGCGCGCGGCTTGCGGCCGACGCCGCATGGCGACGTGCTGATCGCGCACGCCCAGCGGGTGGAAGCGCAGCTGGACCGCGCCAGCGCGGACATGGCGGCGTTGCGCGAAGGCGGCGGCGGCCGGGTGGTGATAGGCGCGTCGGGCGCGTCGGCGTCGGACACCGTGCCGCTGGCGGTGATGAAGCTGCTGGATCGTATGCCGCAGGCCCGCGTGAAGCTGGTGGAGGGCACGACCGACCGCCTGCTGGCGCAGTTGGCGCAGGGCGATCTGGACATCGTGGTGGGGCGTTCGGCGCCGGAGCATCACGACCCGGCGATCCGCTTCGAGGCGTTGTACCTGGAACCCATCCATCTGGTGGCGCGGCCGCGGCATCCGCTGTTCGCGATCGAGCAACCGTCCTGGCCGGATCTGCTGTCCTACCGCTGGATCCTGTGGCCCAAGGGCACGCCGATCCGCAATGCGGTGGACGCGGCGCTGGCGGCGGCGGGACAGGCGCCTCCGCCGGACCATGTCGAATCCAATTCGGTAACCATCAATCTCACGCTGATCAACAACAGCGACATGATCGGGGTGGCTTCGCATCGGGCCGCGTTGCGGTTTTCGCAGATGCGGGCGATGCGGATCATTCCGGTGCGCCTGTCTGGGTTCGGGTCGGTGGCGATGTACTGGCGCGAGGACGCGTTCCGTCCGATCGCGGTGCAAGAGGCGATGGCGGCGTTGCGGAACACGGTGGCGGAACACGCGCCGGGCGCGGCGAGGGCGTGATGGATGCGCCGCGCGCGGGGCTCAACGCGTTGATCGCGCAGTGCCGCAAGCTGGAGGCGGCGCTGCCCGGGCAGGACGAAACCGCCACCTCGGCGGCGATGCATCGCTTCGTGGCGGAGATGGATGCGCGTCGCGCGCCGCCGGGGATGTGGTCGCCGCTGGTGCTGGCGGTGCTGGTGATGATGGGCGGGCTGGGCGTCGGGATAGGGGTGCTGAGCCTGCTGCTGCATGGCGCGGGGGCTGCGATGGCGGCGTTTGCCTTGGTGCTGGTTTGCGCGGCGACGGCGTTGGCGTTGGCTATCGGGGTGGTGGCGTTCATGGGCGGGCATGCGTTCGGGCTGGTGGTGCTGAAGCGGCTGGCTTTGGGGTTGATTGCTGTCGGGTTTCTGGGCGTGATTGCGTGGACGCAGGGGGATGTGCGGGCGGTGGGGCCGGTGGTGGCGTTGCTGGGCGGGTTGGGGGCTTGGCTGGTGCTCAATAGCAATGGGTTTTATGTGTTTGCTGGGTATCAGATGGCTCGTCGGTATATGGAGCGTGGGCGGTGATGGTTCTGTGGATGTGAGGTTTGGTGCTTGAGGTGGCGGTTGGTTCTTAAGGCGCCTGTCGCGTCGGCGGCCTGCGGGGCGCGGGGCAACGATTGCGGTCCGGAGCGTTCGCTCCGGACTGCCCCGTCCTCATCCTCGTCACCGCCTGCGGCGGTTCCTTCGGATTCCGTCGGGCTTATCGACGCCCCGCGCCCCGCAGGCCGCCGACGCGACAGGCTCTGCCGGCTGAATCTCGACGGGCGCTGGGGCGGGTGGCGTGCTTGGCATTCTGGCCCGCATCGGGGTGTGGTGGCGTGTCTTGCGGGGCCCGCCCCAGGCCGGCCGCGCGGGCGGCCTTTTGGGGCTTACGCGGCGTCTTGCGTCGCGCGATGGCGCTGCGCGCTGGTGGCGGGGCCGGCTCGTGGTGATGCGTATGGCAAGCGAGAAGCGGATCTGGGTTTGGTGGGGTGCGGTGTCGGCATGATGGTCAAGCGTGCGGGCCGTCCATTAGTCATCACTTCAACGCGGGTGCCGGATGGGTGGCGCGCGTCCGGGTCTGCATGCGCAAGCGGCTGTCCATCGCGCGCCACCCATCACCACCCACCCCCCTGAAGGCTGGATACCAGTAGCAAGCCGCTGATCGCATGCGCGCAAGCGAACACAATAGAAATCCAAGAAATCACGTATGTCATTCTCGGCCGCCCGCGCGGCCGAGAATGACGAGCAATCAACGATTCGCCCCTGACCCCAGCTCCAGCAGCGCAACAAGCCCAGACACCGATAGCTCGTCGGCGCAGGTGGGGTGGCGGCTCGCAACCTCGATGCGCCCGAGGGAATCCGAAGGCAGCCGCCGCAGGCGGCCACGAGGATGACGACGGGGCAGTCCGGAGCGAACGCTCCGGACCGCAATCGTGGGCGCGAGCCGCCACCCCGCCTGCGCCGACGAGCGGCCTACGGCAACACGGCCGTGACCAAAAACCCGCCACCCCAGCAGCGAACCCAGCGACAACCCCACCAAGAGAATCCAGAAGCCGTCCCCATTTACCCACCCCAAGTATCTAGATACTTTCCCCATTTGCACCTTGGCACCTTCAGGTATATATTTCAAGCCTAAACTATCCAGGTTTAAATATCTGCGGCCCCAGCTCCAGGAATTCAGAGCGGTAGTCGCTTACCACGGAGCGTTACGGCAATGAAAATAGTCTGCATCGGCGGTGGCCCCGCTGGCCTGTATTTCGGTCTGCTCATGAAGCTGCAAGACCCCGCCAACGAAGTCACCGTGATCGAGCGCAACCGCCCTTACGACACTTTCGGTTGGGGCGTGGTGTTTTCGGACGCGACCATGCAGAACCTGCGTGAAGCCGACCCCGTTTCCGCCCAGACCATCGGCGACGCCTTCAACCACTGGGACGACATCGACATCAACTTCAAGGGCCGCAGCATCCGCAGCAGCGGCCACGGCTTCATCGGCATTGGCCGCAAGAAGCTGCTGAACATCCTGCAGGCGCGCTGCGAGGACGTCGGCGTGAAGCTGGTGTTCGAGAACTTCGTGCAGGACGACCAGGCCATCGCCCGCGAATACGACGCCGACCTGGTCATCGCCTCGGACGGCATCAACAGCCAGATCCGCACCCGCTACACGGACACCTTCCACCCCGACATCGACCAGCGCCGCTGCCGCTTCGTGTGGCTGGGCACCAAGAAGGTATTCGACGCTTTCACCTTCGCCTTCGTCCAGACCGAACACGGCTGGTTCCAGGCGCACGCCTACCGCTATGAAGACGGCATGTCCACCTTCATCGTGGAAACGCCCGAGGAAACCTGGCAGGCCGCCGGCATCGAGCAGATGAGCCAGGAAGAGGGCATCGCCTACTGCGAAAAGCTGTTCGCGCCCTGGCTGGACGGCAATCCGCTGATCAGCAACGCCACGCACCTGCGCGGCTCGGCCATCTGGATCCGCTTCCCGCGCGTCATCTGCAATACCTGGGTGCACTGGAACAATCTGGAAACCGCTCGCGGCCAGCGCCGCGTGCCCGTGGTGCTGATGGGCGACGCCGCCCACACCGCGCACTTCTCGATCGGCTCGGGCACCAAGCTGGCGCTGGAGGATTCCATCGAGCTGGCGCGCTGCCTGAGCGGCGCCGAAGGCAGCGTGGAAGCGGGCCTGAAGCACTACGAGGAAGTGCGCAGCGTCGAAGTGCTGAAGATCCAGAACGCCGCCCGCAACTCCACCGAATGGTTCGAGAACGTCGAGCGTTATGCCGACCTGGAGCCTGAACAGTTCGCTTATTCGCTGCTGACGCGCTCGCAGCGGATTTCGCACGAGAACCTGCGCCTGCGCGATCCGGCCTGGCTGGAAGGTTTCGAGCGCTGGATCGCGGAACGCGCCGGCGCCGCAGCGGCGCCTGGCCAGCGGCCCGCGATGCCCATGCTGACGCCCTACCAGGCGCGCGGCGTGCGGCTGAAGAATCGCGTCATGGTGTCGCCGATGGCCATGTACTCGTGCACCGACGGCGTGCCGGGCGATTTCCACCTGGTGCACCTGGGCGCGCGCGCCATGGGCGGCGCCGGCCTGGTCATGGTCGAGATGACCTGCGTGTCGCCGGACGGCCGCATCACGCCGGGCTGCCCGGGCCTCTGGAATGACGAGCAGCGCGACGCGTTCGCCCGCATCGTCGGCTTCGTGCATGGCAACAGCGACGCCCGCATCGGCCTGCAGTTGGGCCACGCCGGCCGCAAGGGTTCCACGCAACTGGGCTGGCAGAAGATCGACCACCCGCTGGCCGAGGGCAACTGGCCGCTGATGTCGGCGTCGGCCCTGCCGTACATCGAAGGTGTGTCGCAGACGCCGCATGCCATGACGCGCGCCGACATGGACGACGTGCGCGACAACTTCGTCGCCGCGGCCCGCCGCGCCGAGCAGGCCGGCTTCGACTGGCTGGAGCTGCACTGCGCCCACGGCTACCTGCTGTCCAGCTTCATTTCGCCGCTGACCAACCAGCGCGCCGACGAATACGGCGGCAGCCTGGAGAACCGCCTGCGCTTCCCGCTGGAGGTGTTCTACGCCGTGCGCGCCGTCTGGCCCGAGAACAAGCCCATGTCGGTGCGGATTTCCGCCAGCGACTGGGTCGAAGGCGGCATCACCGCCGATGATGCGGTGGAGATCGCGCGCCACTTCAAGAACGCCGGCGCCGACATGATCGACTGCTCGTCCGGCCAGGTCAGCAAGGAAGAAAAACCGGTCTACGGCCGCATGTTCCAGACCCCGTTCGCCGACCGCGTGCGCAACGAGGCGGGCATCCCGACCATCGCGGTGGGCGCCATCTTCGAGGCTGACCACGCCAACGGCATCATCGCCTCGGGCCGCGCCGACCTTTGCGCCCTGGCACGTCCCCATTTGGCTGACGCCTCCTGGACGCTACGCGAAGCGGCGCGAGTGGGCTACCGTGATGTTTCGTGGCCGAACCAGTACTTCGCCGGCAAGCGCCAACTGGAAACCAACTTCGAACGCGCCGCCGCCATGGCGCACCTGGACATCAAATGAACGCAATTCCGCTCCCGTTGGCCGGACGCCACGCCTTGGTGACGGGCGGCGCCCGCGGTATCGGGCTGGCTTGCGCCCGGGCGCTGCTGCAGCGCGGCGCGCGCGTCACGCTGCTGGGCCGCGATGGCGCGGCGCTGGACGCCGCGGCCGACAGCCTGGCCAGCCTGGGCCAGGTGCAGGCCGTCAGCGCCGACATCGCCAACGAAGCTTCGGTGCGGGCGGCCTTCGCCCAGGCCGAGGCCGAGTTCGGGCCGGTGCTGGTGCTGGTGAACAACGCCGGCCAGGCGGTCAGCCAGCGCTTTGACCGCACCGACGCGGCGCTGTGGCAGTCCATGCTGGACGTCAACCTGACCGGCACCTTCCACTGCACCCAGGCCGCCTTGCCGGGCATGCTGCAGGAAAAATGGGGCCGGGTAATCAACGTGGCCAGCACCGCCGGCCTCATCGGCTACGGCTACGTCAGCGCCTATTGCGCCGCCAAGCACGGCGTGATCGGCCTGACCCGCTCGCTGGCGCTGGAAACCGCGCAGAAGGGCGTCACGGTCAACGCCGTGTGCCCCGGCTACACCGAAACCGACATTGTGCGCGGCGCGGTGTCGAACATCGTCGACAAGACCGGCATGACGCCGGACGACGCCCGCGCCAAGCTGGCCGAACGCAACCCCCAGGGCCGCCTGGTGCAGCCCGAGGAAGTGGCCGAGACGGTCGCCTGGCTGGCGCTGCCGGCCTCGGCCTCGGTTAATGGTCAGGCCATCGCCGTAGACGGCGGCGAAGTAATGACCGGCTGAAGCCGGCGCCCCATCCACCCCAATTCACGAACGGAGACACCATGAGCACCCAGCCCGAAGAACACACCATGAAACACCACAAGCGTCCGTTTGCCGGCTATCAGGCCAAGACGTTCCTGTGGCAGGTGTCGGCCGACGGCAAGATCGGCACGGTGACGCTGAACCGCCCCGAGCGCAAGAATCCGCTGACGTTCGATTCCTACGCCGAGCTGCGCGACCTGTTCCGCGCGCTGGTGTACGCCACCGACATCAAGGTCGTGGTGGTGACGGGCGCGGGCGGCAATTTCTGCTCGGGCGGCGACGTGCACGAGATCATCGGGCCGCTGACCAAGATGAGCATGCCGGAGCTGCTGGACTTCACCCGCATGACGGGCGATCTGGTCAAGGCCATGCGCGCCTGCCCGCAACCCATCGTGGCGGCGGTCGACGGCATTTGCGCCGGTGCGGGCGCCATGGTGGCGCTGGCCTCGGACATGCGTCTGGGCACGCCCGCCGCGCGCACTGCTTTCCTGTTCACGCGCGTGGGCCTGGCCGGCGCCGACATGGGCGCCTGCACCCTGCTGCCGCGCATGATCGGCCAGGGCCGCGCTTCCGAATTGCTTTACACGGGCCGCGCCATGACGGCGGAAGAGGGCGCGAGCTGGGGCTTCTTCAACGCCTTGCATGAACCCGGCGCGCTGGCTGATGCGGCCCAGACGCTGGCCGCGCAGCTGGCCGCGGGCCCGACCTTCGCTCACGGCGTGACCAAGAAGCTGCTGCATCAAGAGTGGAACATGGGCGTGGATGAGGCCATCGAGGCCGAAGCCGAGGCCCAGGCCATCTGCATGCAGACGCGCGATTTCCGTCGCGCCTACGACGCTTTCGTAGCCAAGCAAAAACCGGTGTTCCAAGGGGACTGAGCATGCGCGACGCAAGCTGGCTGGATTGGCCGTTTTTTGACGATGCGCACCGCAAGCTGGCGCACGAGGTCGACGCCTGGTGCGAGGCGTCCCTGGGGGACGTGGATCACCATGACGCCGACGGCGCCTGCAAGAAGCTGGTGCGCGCCATGGGCGAGGCTGGCTGGCTGCGCTATGCGGTCGCGGGCGGCCCTGGCGGCGCCTGGGGCGGCGCATTGCCGGAAGTGGACTCCCGCGCCGTCTGCATCCTGCGCGAAACCCTGGCGCGCCATGAAGGGCTGGCCGACTTCGCTTTCGCGATGCAGGGCTTGGGCAGCGGCGCCATTTCGCTGATGGGCTCGGACGAGCTGCGCCAGCGCTACCTGCCGCGCGTGGCTCGTGGCGAAGCTATCGCCGCCTTTGCGTTGTCGGAACCCGACGCTGGATCGGACGTGGCCGCGCTGGCCTGCGAGGCCAGGCTGGACGGCGATCACTACGTGCTGAACGGCGCCAAGACATGGATCTCCAACGGCGGCATCGCGGACTTCTATTGCGTGTTCGCGCGCACCGGCGAAGCCCCCGGAGCGCGTGGCATCAGCGCCTTCGTGGTGGATGCCGATACGCCGGGCTTCGAGGTCAGCGAACGCATCGAGCTGATCGCGCCGCACCCGCTGGCGACCATTACGTTCGACAACTGCCGCATTCCGGTGTCGCACCGGCTGGGCGATGCGGGCCAGGGCTTCAAGCTGGCCATGATGACGCTGGATATCTTCCGCGCCTCGGTGGCGGCGGCGGCACTGGGTTTTGCGCGCCGGGCGCTGGACGAGGGTCTGGCGCGTTCCAAGTCGCGCCGCATGTTCGGCCAGACGCTGGCCGACCTGCAGCTGACGCAGGCCGCGCTGGGCGACATGGCGACTGCCATCGACGCCTCGGCCTTGCTGACCTATCGCGCGGCCTGGATGCGCGATGTGCTGAAGCAGCGCACCACGCGCGAAGCGGCAATGGCCAAGATGACGGCCACCGAATCGGCGCAGACCGTGATCGACCGAGCCTTGCAGATGTTTGGCGGCGCGGGCGTGGTGTCGGGGATGCCGGTGGAGAAGCTTTACAGGGAAATACGAGCGCTGCGGATTTACGAAGGCGCGACAGAAGTGCAGAAGTTGATCATTGCCCGTGAACTGCTGAAGGCGTAAGGCAGCCATCGAGCTCCGTCGTCCCGGCACAGCAAAAACACCGCAATAGCAAGGGGAATTCCATGGAAGCATCCGCCCACATCGACACTTTCGCCCGGGACAATCTGCCCCCGGGCGAACAATGGCCAGAGTTTCTGCTCGACGGCCCCGACGTGGCCTATCCGAAACGTTTCAACTGCGCGGTCGAACTGGTGGACGCCATGGTCGAGCGCGGCCATGGCGAGCGCGTCGCGCTGCGCTGGAGCGAGGACGGCAAGCCGGCCACGATGACCTATCGTGAACTGGCCGCACTGACCAACCGCATCGCCCGCGTGCTGGCCGAGGACATGGGGCTGGTGCCGGGCAACCGCCTGCTGCTGCGCGGGCCGAACAATCCGATGATGGCCGCCTCGTGGCTGGCGGCGATCAAGGCGGGGCTGGTGACGGTGCCGACGATGCCGCTGCTGCGCGCCAAGGAGCTCAAGCAGATCATCGACAAGGCGCAGATCCAGGCCGTGCTGTGCGATGCGCGGTTGAAGGACGAGGCGGAGTTTTGCACGCAGTCCAGCCATGAACATCATTGCCCCGGCCTGAAGAAGGTCATGTATTTCAACGACCAGGCGCCCGACGCGCTGGATACGTTGGCCGCGGCCAAGCCGGATACCTTTGATGTTTGCGATACGGCGGCCGACGACGTCTGCCTGATCGCCTTCACCAGCGGCACCACCGGCGCGCCCAAGGGCTGCATGCACTTCCACCGCGATGTGCTGGCGATGTGCGACCTGTTCCCCAAGCATGTCATCAAGCCGGGTCCGGACGATATTTTCTGCGGCACGCCGCCGCTGGCTTTCACCTTCGGCCTGGGCGGGCTGCTGTGCTTCCCGCTGCGCGTGGGCGCCAGCACGGTGTTGGCCGAGAAGCTGTCGCCGGAAAGCCTGTTGCAGCTGATCCAGGATTTCCGCGCCACCGTGGTGTTCACGGCGCCGACGTTCTACCGCCAGATGGCGGCGCTGGTGGGCAAGTTCGATCTGTCTTCGCTGAAGAAGAGCGTGTCGGCGGGCGAGGCGCTGCCGGATGCCACCCGTCAGCTCTGGAAGAAGGCCAGCGGCATCGAGATGATCGATGGCATCGGCGGCACCGAAATGATCCACGTGTTCGTGTCCAGCCCGCCGGAGTCGGTCAAGGCGGGCGCGATCGGCCGCGTGGTGCCGGGCTATGTGGCGCAGATCGTCGATGACGATATGAAGCCGGTGCCGAACGGCACGGTGGGCCGGCTGGCGATCAAGGGTCCCACGGGCTGCCGCTATCTGGCGGACGAGCGCCAGCGGCGCTTCGTGCAAGAGGGCTGGAACCTGCCGGGCGATACGTTCCTGCAGGACGACGACGGTTATTTCTTCTATCAGGCGCGCAATGACGACATGATCGTCTCGGCGGGCTACAACATCGCGGGTCCCGAGGTCGAGGACGCGCTGCTGCGCCACGAGGCCGTGGCGGAGTGCGGCGTGGTGGGCGCGGCGGACGACGAGCGCGGCCAGGTGGTCAAGGCGTTCGTGGTGCTCAAGCCGGGCTATGAGGCCGGCAGCGAGCTGGTGACGGCGCTGCAGCAGTTCGTGAAGGCCAATATTGCGCCTTACAAGTATCCCCGTGCCATCGAGTTTGTCGAGGCGCTGCCGCGCACCGAAACCGGCAAGCTGCAGCGTTTCGCGCTGCGCAAGATGGCCTGAACCGGCAACAAGGAAATTCCATGGCAGCCCCTTTCATCAGCCAGGTCGAAGTCCGCTTCCGTCATTGCGATCCGGCGGGCATTGTTTTCTATCCTCGCTATTTCGAGATGATCAATGACTTTGTCGAGGAGTGGTTCGACAAGGGCATGGGGTTGCCGTTTCATGCGCTGCATGTGGACCGGCACATCGGTACGCCGATGGCGTCGGTGCAGTGCGATTTCAGCGCGCCCAGCCGCTGGCACGAGCGTTTGCGGCAGGTGCTGGAAGTACAGCGCATCGGCGGCGCGTCGTTCAAGGCGCTGGTGCGTTTCGAGGGGCCGGATGGCCAGTTGCGGTTGTCGGCGACGCTGACGATCGTGACGGTGGATTTGCGGACGATGAAGTCCATGCCGCTGCCTGCGGATCTGCGGGAACGCATGCAGGCTTATCTGGTTCCCGCGGCGTAAGCGGCGGGGATCGTTTGCTTTCTTAAATATAGGATGACGTTATGAAAATTCTGCAACCGCCGGATTGGATGGCGCCCCGGGGCTATTCGAATGGCGTGCTCACCGAGATGCAGGTGGGCAGCAAGCTCGTGTTCGTGGGCGGGCAGGTGGGGTGGAATGGCCAGCAGCAGTTCGAAACCGACGATCTGGCGGAGCAGGTGCGCCAGACGTTGGCGAACATTGTTGCGATTCTGGCCGAAGGGGGCGCCAAGCCTGAGCATATCGTCCGGATGACGTGGTACGTGACGGATAAGGACGAGTACGTGGCGGCTTATCCGGCGATTGGCAAGCACTACCGGGAGTACATCGGCCGGCATTTTCCGGCGATGACGGCGGTGGAAGTGGCGGATCTGGTTGAGGATCGCGCCAAGGTGGAGATTGAGGTTACTGCCGTGGTGCCGGCGCAGTAATTGTGGGTTGCTCCTGGGCGCCGAGGGTTGCTTGATTGCTGACCTTCGGTGCTTTTTTTGTTGTCTTTGTTTTCTTGGGATGGTGCCGCGGGGCGGTTGCTGGTTCTTAAGACGCCCGTCACGACGGTGGCCCGGCGTGCGCGGGGCTGCGATTGCGGTCCGGAGCCTTCGCTCCGGACTTCCCCTTCGTCATCCTCGTTGCCGCCTACGGCGGCTGCCTTCGGATTCCCTCGGGCTTATCGACGCCCCGCGCACACCGGGCCACCGCCGCGCCAGGCTGCGTCAATCGCTCTCGACGTTCGCTGGGCCGACTGGTGTTCGTGGGGTTCTGGTCGCGGATTGCGCGGTGCCGAAGATCTTGCGGTGCCCGCTTCAAGAGGCCGCCCGGGCGGCCTCTTGAAGCATACGCGGGGGCATGCGCTCCATGGCTTCGTTACTGTCGATGTGTCGTCGTCTTTGCGTGTGCGCGCATTTCTACGTCACTCCATCACTCGCCGCGTCTCGCGCGGCAATTCTCCGAAGCGTTCCCGGTAGTACTCCGAGAACCGTCCCAAATGCCCGAACCCCACGCCCAGCGCCACCTCCGTGACGCTGGCGTCTGCCCGCGTCCGTAACCGGCTCCTGGCCTCATCCAGCCGCAGCGCCCGCAGCGCATTCATCGGCGTGGTGTTGCGGTGTTCCTGGAACAGGCGCGTCAGCGCGCTGGCGCTGGCGCCGGCGTGGCGGGCGATGTCGGCCAGGGTGAGGGGGGCGGCGAGGTGGTCGCGCATATAGGTTTCCGCGGCGCTCAGCCGGCGCGGGACGGTGGCTGCGATGCCGGCGTGCGCCTGCCAGCTGTTGGGCTGGTTGTAGAGCAGGTGCAGCACCAGCGTGTCTTCCAGGTGTTCCAGCCAGGCCGCGGGCGGGCGCGGGGCGCCGTCGTCCAGGGTGGGCAGCAGGTGGATCAGGCTTTCGACCATGCTGCGCCAGACGGCGCCGACGGGGTTGTCCAGGCGCAGGGCGGGGCTGAAATCGAGCGGGCGGGTGGCGGCCTCGCCGAAGGCGCGCTGGCCGATGGCTTCGAGCTTGCCGCGGGGGATCTTGAGCAGCAGCTGTTCGCAGCCGGCTTCCCAATGCAGTTTGAGCGGGCGGTTGGGGGCGATGACGGCGGCACAGTCGGGGTCGGCGTCGACGCGGTCGTTGCCGCATTCGATACAGGCGCGGCCGCTCAGGGGGACCTGGACCAGCATGAAGTCTTGCAGGCGGTCGGGTTCGATGTGGACTTCGGCGCCGTAGCGCAACGTACAGACTGTCAGCGAGCCGAAGCGGCCCCGGTTCAGTTCGGCATCGACGCGGCCCCCTTTCCAGGTGAGGCGGTGCTCTTTCAGGGCTTCGGAGACGAGGGTGCGCGTCTCGTCCTGCTGGGTGGAGCTGAAGACGCGCCGCTTGAACAGGGGCGCAAGCGTGAGTCGGGACCAGCCTTGCATGGATGCCTCCGGGACGGGAACGCTCCCGTGTTACTGCCGAGGGTAATTTAAACGTCAAGGACTTGGAATTAAGTGATTCCCGGATAAGGCTGACGGAATCCGGATAGAGCGACCCCCCGGCGCGGCCTAATCTAGCCGGCAGGCCCTTCGCGTGTTGGTTGGAGGGCGCCGCCGCGGCGCGTAAGCTGGCGGCGTTGTTCGGCAGCATGCGTTAACCGACGGCAGACGGGTTCTGTCAGCTTTCCGCCGGCGTGGCCGGGCGGGGATAACGGGGTGGCTCATGAATCGGAATCTATGGAGCCGGCGCGCGCTGGCTGCGCTGGTGTGCATGACGGCGGCGGCGGGTGCCACGGCGGCGGACAAGGTCAAGGTCGGCTTGCTGACCACGCTGTCGGGGCCGGGCGCGGCGCTGGGCAACGAGATCCGCGACGGCTTCAATCTGGCGCTGCAGCATACGGGCGGCAAGCTGGGCGGGCTGCCGGCGGAAGTGGTGGTGGCGGACGATCAGCAGAAGGCAGACACCGGCCGCCAGGCGGTGGAGCGGCTGTTGAAGCGCGACCGTGTGGACGTGATGACGGGCATCGTGTTCTCGAACGTGCTGCTGCCGGTGATGCCGGCCATCCTGCAGTCGGGAACGATCTATCTCAGCACCAACACCGGGCCGGAGAACTATGCGGGCGCGGGCTGTAATCCGAATTTCTTCGCGGTGGCGTGGCAGAACGAGGACATTCCGGCCGCGATGGGCAAGTACGCCACCGACCAGGGCTACAAGAGCGTGGCGCTGATCGCGCCGGACTATCCGGGCGGACGGGAATCGCTCAACGGCTTCAAGCGCCTGTACAAGGGCGGGCTGTCGGAAGAGATCTACACCCAGCTCGGGCAGCTGGATTATGGCGTCGAGATCACGCGGCTGCGCGCCAGCAAGCCGGATGCGGTGTTTTTCTTCCTGCCGGGCGGCATGGGCGTGAACTTCATCAAGCAGTTCAACGGCGCCGGCCTGTCCAAGGAGATCGCGCTGTTGGCGCCTGGCTTCTCGGGCGACGAGGACACGATCGCGGCGGTGGGCGCGCCCATCGAGGGCATGCGCAATACCTCGCAGTGGGCGTCGGACCTGGATAACCCGGCCAACCGCAAGTTCGTCGAGGACTTCAGGAAGACCTACAACCGCAGTCCGACGCTGTATGCCTCGCAGGGCTATGACGCAGCCATGCTGCTGGACAGCGCGGTGCGCCAGACCGGCGGCAAGCTGGAGGCGGACGCGCTGCGTCCGGCCTTGCGGCGCGCGGACTTCAAGTCGGTGCGCGGCGATTTCAAGTTCAACCGCAACCAGTATCCGGTGCAGAACTATTACCTGCGCATCGTCGAGGCCGGGGCGGGGGGCAAGCTGTCCAATAAATTGTCGGGCACGGTGCTGACCCAGTACCAGGACCCGTTCGCCGCTGCCTGCCAGATGAAGTAGAGCGGATGTCTGCATCAAGGAGATACGTATGATCCAGAAAATTACGACGCGCGAAGTGACGGTGGCCTCGCATGATGGCAAGTCCTTCGGCGCCTATCTGGCCGTGCCGGCGTCCGGGCATGGCCCGGGCCTGGTGCTGTGCCAGGAGATCTTCGGCGTGAACGACTTCATGCGCCGCGCGGCGCAGCTGCTGGCCGAGGAAGGCTATGTGGTGCTGGTGCCGGACCTGTTCTGGCGCCAGCAGCCGGGCATCCAGCTGACCGATGGCCCGGCCGACATGCCGCGCGCCTTCGAGCTTTATCAAAAATTCGACGTGGAGCTGGGCCTGCAGGACATCGCGTCCACCATCGCCGCGCTGCGCGGGCTGCCCGAGAGGCAGGGCGGGGTGGGCGTGCTGGGCTATTGCCTGGGCGGCAAGCTGGCCTACCTGGCCGCCTGCCGCACTGACGTGGACGTGGCCATCGGCTATTACGGCGTGGGCATCGAGAACAGCCTGGACGAAGCGTCGCAACTGCGCGGCCGCCTGGTGCTGCATATCGCCGAGCAGGACGGCTTCTGTCCGCCCGAGGCGCGCCAGCGCATCCTGGAGGCCTTGGGCAACAAGCCCGGCGTGCAGATCTACGTCTATCCGGGCATGGACCACGCGTTCGCGCGCACCGGCGGGGACCACTACGACAAGCCGTCGGCGCTGATGGCGCACCAGCGCAGCATGGCCGCCTTGCAGCGCGCCATCGGCCCGGAGTTCGATTATTCGACCCTGTGGGACAAGCACTGCGAGTACGAATTCGGCACGCGCGACGTGGCGGCGACGATGGCGACCATGGTGGCCGAGCCCTATGTGAACCACATTCCCACCATGACCGGTGGGGTGGGCCATAAGGAACTGAGCCGCTTCTACCAGCACCACTTCGTCAACAGCAATCCGCCGGACACGCGCCTGGTGCCGCTGTCGCGCACGGTGGGCGCCACGCAGATCGTGGACGAGCTGCTGTTCTGCTTCACGCACACCACCGAGATCGACTGGCTGCTGCCGGGCGTGAAACCCACGGGCAAGTATGTGGAGATTCCGCTGATCGCCATCGTCAAGTTCCGTGGCGACAAGCTCTATCACGAGCACATCTATTGGGACCAGGCCAGCGTGCTGGTGCAGGTGGGCCTGCTGGACCCCAAGGGCCTGCCCGTGGCGGGCCGCGAAACCGCCGCCAAGCTGCTGGACGAGACCCTGCCGTCAAACACGCTGATGGCGCGCTGGAAAGAAAGCGAGAGCAAGTAGGAGCCGGACATGTCATACACCGAAGAACAATTGGCCGCGATGGTGCGCGGCGATAGCGTGCACCGCGGCGTCTATACCGACCCTGCCATCTTCGACCTGGAGATGCAGCGGATCTACGGCCGCGCCTGGATCTACGTGGGGCATGAAAGTCAGGTGCCCAAGACGGGCGACTACCACACCACGCGCCTGGGCGACCAGGACGTGCTGATGGTGCGGGCGACCGACGGCCGCGTGCACGTGCTGTACAACCGCTGCCCGCACAAGGGCGCCAAGGTGGTGGCCGACGGCGAAGGCTGTGTCGGCAAGTTCTTCCGCTGCCCCTACCATGCCTGGACCTTCAAACTGGACGGCAGCCATCTGGGCGTGCCCTTGAAGCAAGGGTTGGAAGGCACGTCCTACGACCCCGCCGATCCGTCCTTTTCGATGCGCCGCGTGGCGCGGGTGGAAAGCTATCGCGGCTTCGTGTTCGCCAGCCAGGCCAAGGAAGGCCCGGCGCTGGAAGACTTCCTGGGCGGCGTGCTTTCGTCCATCGATAATCTATGCGACCGTTCGCCGGTGGGCGAGGTGGAAGTGGCCGGCGGCATCTTCCGCGTCATGCAGCGTTCGAACTGGAAGGTGTTCTACGAGAACCTGCACGACACCATGCATGCCCGCGTCACGCATGAATCGTCGTATGCCGCGGCCCGCGACGAGGCCAAGGAAATGGGCGAGATGCCGCTGGAGCTGCACATCATGGACGGCAACGGCGAGCCCTACGAATTCTGGGAAAAGCTGGAGCTGCGGGCCTATCCCAACGGCCATGGCTACATGGAAGGCATCTTCAATCCGGGCGCGGCCGAGCGCGACCCGGTGTCGCGCGCGCACTTCGAAACCCTGACCGCCGCCTACGGCGAGACGCGCGCCCGCGAGATCCTGGGCATGAACCGGCACAACACGGTGATCTACGGCAGCGGCTCGCCCCACACGGTGTTCCAGCAGTTCCGCGTGATCCGCCCCATCGCCGTGGACCGCACCATGATCGAGATCCAGACCTTCCGCTGCAAGGGCGCGCCGGATGGCGTGTTCAAGCGCGCCATGCTGTACGCCAACGTCATCAATTCACCCTCGTCCAATGTCATGCCGGACGACATCGAACTCTACAACCGCTGCCAGGAAGGCAATGCCACGCGCGGCGGCGAATGGGTCAGCATGCACCGCTACCACGGCAGCGACCGCAGCGATACCGAAGGCCTGGTGTCGGTCAACGGTACCAGCGAGCTGCCCATGCGCAACCAGTTCAGCGCCTGGAAGACCTATATGGAAGCCGGCGCCGCCGCCACGGAAGCGGCCGCCGCCACCGGAGACCGCTCATGCTGCTAGACCTTGATTTCGACGTGAGCACCGCAGGCCTGTCGCCGGCCGACGTGCCGGCCGACGCCTATCACCGCATCGCGCAGTTCCTGTATCGCGAAGCGCGCCTGCTGGACGAACGCCGCTACGACGACTGGCAGGCGCTGTGGACGACGGACGGGATGTATTGGATGCCGCGCGTGCCGGGCCAGCAAAGTCCGTACGACCATATCTCGCTGTTCTGGGAAGACCGCATGCTGCGCGACGTGCGCATCCGCCGGCTGGAGCATCCGCGCAACTGGTCGCAGCAGCCGCCTACGCGCAGCGCGCGGCTGGTGGGCGCGGTGGAGATCGAGGGCGTGGACGCCGGCGGCAACCTGGTGGTGCATTCCACCTTCCAGATGACCGAATGGCGCAAGCGCCAGCCGCGCCAGTTGGCAGGCCGCTATACCCACAAGCTGGCCGCCGAGGGCGACGGCTGGCGCATCCGCATGAAGCGCGTGGACCTGGTCAATTGCGACGACGTGCACGACGTGTTCGAGGTGTTCGTGTGACCGCGACCGACGCCGCGGTGCTGGCGCTGCACTTCCAGAACGACGTGCTGCACCCCAAGGGCAAGATCCGCGTCGGCCTGGATGCGGACGGCGGCGCGCGCCAGCGCCTGCTGGACAACGCCGCGGCCCTGCTGGCGGGGGCGCGGGCCCATGACCTGCCCATCGTGCATGTGCGCATCGCGTTCCGGCCGGACTACGCCGACCTGATGGCCAACTGTCCCATCTTCCGCAACGTGGCCGCCATCGGCGCCGTGCCTGAGGGGCAGTGGGGCAGCGCCTTCTATGACGGGCTGCAGCCGCTGGCCGGCAGCGCGCGCGAGTTCGTGGTGAAGCACACCCGCATCAGCGCCTTCTACGGCACGCCGCTGGAAGAGACCCTGCGGCTCTTGGGCGCGCGCCGGCTGGTGGTGGCGGGCGTCGCCACGCATTCGGTGGTGGAGGGTACGGTGCGCCATGCGGCCGATATCGGCTTCGAGGTCATGGTGGCGCAGGACGCCTGCGCATCCGCCGACCCGGCGGTGCATGACGCGTCGCTGGCCAGCATGCGCCTGATTGCGCAAACGGGGCCGGTGGCGGAAGCTGTGCGCTGGGCCGCCGCGCCTCATTGATCAAGGATTCATCATGGATTTCACAGGCTTTCCCGGGCTGGCCGGCAAGACCGCCATCGTCACCGGCAGCACCCAGGGATTGGGGGCGGACATCGCGCGCGGGCTGGCTGCGGCCGGCGTCAAGGTGGTGCTGGTCGGGCGCAATGCCGAGGCCGGCCGCGCGTTGGAAAGGGACCTGGACGGCCGCGCGCTGTACTGCGAAACCGACATCGGGCAGGACGACCAGATCCAGCGCTGCATCGACGCCGCCGTGGCGCGCTACGGCAGGCTGGACATCCTGGTCAACAACGCCTGCCAGTACGCGGACCGGGGCCTGGCCTCGTCGCGCGAGGAATGGCACAGCACGCTGGACACCAACCTGGTGTCGGCCGCGATCTTCACGCAACTGGCTGCGCCGCTGCTGCCGCGCGGCGGCGTGGTGGTGAACATGGGCAGCACGGGCGGCAAGTTCGGCGCGGCCGGACGCGCGCTTTATCCGGCGTCCAAGGCGGCGCTGCTGCAGATCACCAAGAACTTCGCGGTGGAGCTGGCGCCGGCCGGCGTGCGGGTGCTGGCGGTGTCGCCCGCCTGGACCTGGTCGCCGTCGGTGGAGCAGTTGTCGGGCGGGTCGCGTCCGGCGGCGGACGCGGTGGGCGCGCATTTCCACCCGCTGGGGCGGGTCGGCTCGGGCGAGGAGATCGCCGCGGCCGTGTGCTTCGCCTGCTCCGACGCGGCTTCGTGGATGACGGGGGTGGACATTCCCGTGGACGGCGGCTTTTCCATCCTGGGCCCGGACCGCGGCATCTCGCCGCGCGCCTGGTTCAAGGAGCTGGCGCCCTGAGGGCGCCAGCGGGCGGAGTCAGCGGATGACGATCTGCCCTTCTTCGACGGCGGCCTTGCCGCCGATCTGGTCTTCCAGGAATTCCTGCATCTTGTTGCCCACCTGAATCGTCACGCCGCTGCAGAAGCGGCGCGCGGCCTGGATGGTGGCGCTGGCCAGGGGCTGCAGGTCCTGCACCAGCTGGGTTTCCTCCGCGTCCAGCGCCAGCAGGTCCTGGCTGAGCTTGACGTGGGTGTTGCGGGCGCGGTCGGCCACGTCGCCCGGGGCGCGCTGCGGATTGGCCTTCAGGAACATCAGTAGCTGTTCCAGCTTGGATTTTTCCTCGTGCATCTTCTGGCGCTTGCGCGCCAGCGCCGTGCGCTTGATGTCGGCGTGCGGATCCAGGCCGGCCTGCACCAGCGTCGGGATGCCTGAAGGCGAGCCTATGGTGCCGGCGCGCACGGCCTGCATGGCGCGGGTCTGGCCGCCGGTGATGGCGCTTTGCTGGGTGTTGGGCGGGCCGACGTTGATGCTGCCGCCGGACGCAATGCTGCTCTGGCGGACTTCGCGCTCCACGTCCACATCCTTGCCCGCGCTGATGACGGCGTTCTCGATGAACTTGGCGCGCAGCGCGCCGCCGCAGACGACGCGGGCGGTGCGCGCGGCGGCCGCGGCGTCCTGCAGGGCTTCGGCCAGGCCGATGATGCCGCCCTTGACCGTCACGTTGCCGCCGGCCTCGACCAGCGCCGCTTCCATGGTGCCGTTGACCACCACGTCGCCGGTCACGTGGACTTCCATGGTGGCGGCGATGTCGCCGCGCACCAGCAGCGAACCCTCGAAATGGATGTTGCCGGTGCTGAGGTTGACGGCGTCCACCTCGACCATGGGGTTGACCTGCACGCCGTGGCTGACCAGGGTGGGCGTGCCGGCGATGATGGCGCGCAGCAGCAGCGGATCTTCAGGATCGACCGCCGCGCCGGACAGGTCGCTGGCGAACGGCGTGTCGGGCAGTTCGTCGGGCAGGATAGGCTCGCCCAGCACGGTGGTACCGTCCACGCCGGGCAGGGGCGGCGTGCGCCGCATCAGGGGCATGCCAGGCGTCACCAGCAGCAGGCTGCCCAGGTCGCGGTAGTCCACCTGGGCCAGTTCGTCGATATCCTGGCCGCGCGGCTTCAGGCGGTCCAGCAGGCTTTCGAAGCGTGTCGGGGTGCCGCGGGTAGGCGGCGTGCCGCGGGCGATCTGCACGGTTTCGCGGCGGCCCTGCGTGACGGCGTCGATCAATTCCTGTTCGAGGATGCCGTGGACGATGCCGCGCTCGGCCAGCACCTGGCGCACGGCTTCCAGTGTTACAGGCTTGCCGCCCTTGGGCGGCAGCAGGGTCAGCAGGGCGGACATGCGCGTGGCGTCCAGCTCCAATTCGAGCGAGCCGTGGATGAGCTGGCCGACCGGAGCCTGCACGGTTGCCGTGGCGTGGCGGCAGAGGTCGATGAAGCTCAGGACGGCCTGGCTGTCCAGCGCCTCGGCGTCCCAGCCCAGGGCCACGGCCGCGGCCGCCAGGGAGTCCCAGCTGGGCAGCTCAGGGTCGATGCGGGGATGCGGTTCGGTGGCTTCTTCGGCGAGGGCCACGTCGGCGCCGTGGTCGGGGTCGGGGTCGGGGTCGGCCGCGCCGTCCGCCTCGGCCCGGGGGGCCGGCGAGCCGGCCTCGGCGGCGGAATCCGCCGGATCGGGACACGCAGGCGGCGTGTAGACCGCCGTCAGGACGTTGGTCGTGGCATCCAGCACCAACTGGAGCGTGTTTTCTGCGTCCATCTCAGCGTCTCCCGCCCTTGGCGCTAGCCGCCAAGTTCACTCATTTGGTAATTATAGGAAATATTAAGTCATATTCTATCCCAAGCTTCCATAACTATTGGAAAGTAGGATCGACAAATTCCGCCGCATGCCCTAGTTCCGCCCCTGTTTTCCCCTGGGATGGCGACCGGCAGGCCAGGACTAGGGCGTCGGTACTAGCGACAAAACGACGCAGTCGCCGCAGCATAGGACCTCCACCATGCGTCCTCGGACGCCGCCGGAGCGCCATCCCATGCACCGCCACCCCCGTCCCGTCCTGCCGGTCCTGCGCGCCCTCCTGGCGCGCGCTGGCGGCATGGCGGCGCTGGCGGCCGTGGTGGCCGGCGTGCTGATGTTGGCGTCCGCCAGTTCCGCCCAGGCGGCCGATATCTACCGTTACAAGGATCCTTACGGCGTCTGGCGGTCCATGAAGGTGCCCACGGGCTACGCCAAGTATTACAAGCGGGCGCAGGCCAGGACCGCCTGGCGCGGCAGCGGCATGAAGGTCTGTCTGGAGTGCGAGCCCAAGTCGGGCGACGGCGCCCGCCTGGTGACGCTGGCTTCGGCTTCGCGCGCGCAGCGCTGGGGCGACCTCAAGGTGCCTGCCGCGCACGACGGGCTGATTGCGCGGGCGGCGCGGGAGTCGGGCGTGGACCAGGCCTTGCTGACGGCGGTGATCGCGATCGAATCGGGCTTTCGCAGTGATGCGCGCTCGCCCAAGGGGGCGCTGGGCCTGATGCAGCTGATGCCGGCCACGGCGGCGCCGCTGCTGTCGGTGACGGACGTGGAGACGGCGCTGGTGGATCCGGCGACCAATGTGAACGCGGGGTCGCGCCATCTGCGCCGGCTGATCGACCAGTATCCAGGCCGGCTGGATCTGGCGCTGGCGGCCTATAACGCGGGGGAAGGGGCGGTGCGCAAGTACGACGCCGTGCCGCCCTATGCGGAAACCCAGGCCTACGTCCGGGATGTGACCGCCTTGTACGAGCACTACAAGGCGCCCTGAGGGGAGCGGCCGCGGGCCGGCTCCCCAGCCGGGTTACAGCGACGCGAAGACCTTTTCGGCGATGTCCAGGGTGGACTTGATCACCGCGTCGTCATGCGTGGCCGAAACGAAGCCGGCTTCGAAGGCGGACGGCGCGAAGTGCACGCCGTGGTCCAGCATGGCATGGAAGAAGCGATTGAACGCCGCCGTGTCGCAGGCCGAGACCTCGGCGAACGAGGCCGGCACCTTGTCGCTGAAGTAGATGCCGAACATGCCGCCCACCGAGTCGGCCGAGAAAGCCAGGCCGGCGGCGCGGGCGCGTTCCTGCAGGCCCTGGGCCAGCTTGGCGGTCTGGGCCGTCAGCTTGTCGTAGAAGCCGGGAGCGGCGATCAGGCGCATCGTGGCCAGGCCCGCGGCGACGGCCACCGGGTTGCCCGACAGCGTGCCGGCCTGGTAGACGCCGCCCAGCGGGGCGATGTTCTTCATGATTTCGGCGCTGCCGCCGAAGGCGCCCACGGGCATGCCGCCGCCGATCACCTTGGCCAGCGTGGTGATGTCGGGCTGGACCCCGGTCAGGCCCTGCACGCCTTGCGGGCCGACGCGGAAGCCGGTCATCACTTCGTCGAAGATCAGCAGCGCGCCGTGCTGCGTGCAGACTTCGCGCAGGCCTTCCAGGAAGCCCGGGGCCGGCTTGATCAGGTTCATGTTGCCGGCGACCGGCTCGACGATGATGCAGGCGATGTCGGCGCCATGCTGGGCGAAGGCCTCGCGCACGGCGTCCAGGTTGTTGTATTCCAGGGTCAGCGTGTGCGACACGAATTCCGGCGGCACGCCGGCCGAGCTGGGGTTGCCGAAGGTCAGCAGGCCCGAGCCGGCCTTGACCAGCAGGCTGTCCGAATGGCCGTGATAGCAGCCTTCGAACTTCACGATCTTGGCGCGGCCGGTGGCGCCGCGGGCCAGGCGAATGGCCGTCATGGTCGCTTCCGTGCCCGAGCTGACCAGGCGCACCTGCTCCAGCGAGGGCAGGCGCGAGATCAGCACTTCGGCCAGCTCGATTTCCGCCTCGGTGGGCGCGCCGAAGGACAGGCCGTTGACGGCCGCTTCCTGCACCGCGCGCACCACTTCGGGATGCGAGTGGCCGAGGATGGCGGGGCCCCAGGAGCCCACGTAATCGATGTACTGCTTGTCTTCCGCGTCCCACACGTACGGGCCCTGCGCGCGCTTGATGAAGCGCGGCGTGCCGCCCACGGAGCGGAAGGCGCGCACGGGCGAATTGACGCCGCCGGGGATGCTGCGGCAGGCGCGTTCGAAAAGCTGAGCGTTACTGGACATGGCGTTCAAGGCTTGCGGTTGGGGTTGGCGGAGTAGGGCGCGGAGCATGCGGCCGCGGCGGCGCGGATGCTGGGCGCCTCGAAAAGCGCGGTGATGACGGCGATGGCGTCGGCGCCAGCCTGCGCCACCAGTGGCGCGTTGTCGGGCGTGATGCCGCCGATGGCGACTACCGCGGGGCGCGGAGCGTCCCAGCTGTCGGTCAGGCGGCGGGCTTCGGTTAGGACCGATAGCGGCGCGCGCACGGTGTCGGGTTTGACCGTGGATGCGTACATGGCGCCAAAGGCGATGTAGTCGGCACCCGCGGCCAGCAGTTCCTGGGCGCGGCCCAGGTCGTCGTAGCTGGAGCCGCCCAGGATCAGGTCGGGGCCGGCCTCGGCGCGGATGCGCGCCAGGCTTTCGTCCTCGCGGCCGACGTGCGCGCCGTCGGCGCCCACGTCCAGCGCCAGGCGCCAGTCGTCATTGATCAGGAAGACCACGCCCAGCTCGCGGCACAGCGGCGCCAGCGCGCGGGCCTGGGCGGCGCGCACGGCATCGGGCACGTTCTTGCGGCGCAGCTGCAGCGAGCGCATGCCGCCCTCGGCGGCCTGGCGCACCGCCAGCAGCAGGCGATCGGTGTCGTCCCATTCGGGGGTGACGCCATACAGGCCGGTGGGGAAACGCAGCGCTTTCATTGGGGAGGCATCCGGTTGGGAATGCGCCGGCCCATGCCCGGCAGGAAGCTGGCGGCAACCGCCGCGTCGGCGTGCGCCAGGCCCTGGCGCACGGCTTCGGGCATTTCCAGGCCGCGGGCCAGCATGGCGGCGATGGCGCTGGCGGCCACGCCGCCGGCGTCGCCGTTGCGGTCCGGGGGCGCTTGCCAGGGCAGGGTGGCGGTCTGGCCGTTGGGGCCCAGCAGCATGTTGGCGTAGTGGCCGGGCCGCTGCGGGCTGCCCAGGACCAGGACCCACTCGGCGCCCGCCGCCAGCAAGGCGTGCATGGGCGTCGGTGCGTCCCCGATATCGATGTCACCGTCGGCGTGCCACTGCGCCAGGCGCAGGTGCTCGATGACCAGCAGATCCGTCTGCGGCAGCACCAGCTCCAGGGTGGCGGCCAACAGGTCGTCGGCGTCGTCCTCGTCGGCGGCGTCGGCCGGCGGCTGGGCGCGCTGGCCCAGATGCAGCACCAGCGGCACCTGGCTGTAGTCGGCGGCGACCTGGGCCGCCACGCTGGCGGTTTCCGCGGTGTATAGTCCGCCCACCTTGATGGCCTGCACGGACATGTCTTCGAGCAGGCAGCGCGCCTGGTCGTCCAGCAGATCGGGTGTGACGGGATGGATTTCTTCAATGCCGGCGGTGTCCCGCACGGTCAGCGCGGTCACGGCCGCGAGGCCATGGCAGCCCAGGCTGGCGCAGGTGACGGCGTCTGCCGGCAGGCCGTCGGAGCCCGAGGGATCGAGCGGGCCGAAGACCAAAACGAGAGGGGGAGTAACGGGGGCCACTTGGACAGCGCTAGAGTGGGGGTGCGCCCGGACTCATTTGCGGTGAATCAGGGGAACCCCTATTGGGTTTCGGTAAGATTGTCCCCATTCTAATGGAAGCCCCTCACCTTTGCCCTGACACCGGGGCAAGGGCCTGGATTTGATGTAAGAGAGAACTATGCGTACTTGGATGTGTTTGATTTGCGGCTGGGTCTACGACGAAGAGGCCGGCCTGCCCGACGAAGGCATTGCCCCCGGCACCCGCTGGGAAGACGTGCCGCCGAACTGGGTCTGTCCTGAATGCGGCGCCCGCAAAGAGGACTTCGAACTGATGGAAATCTGAGGCCGCAGCGCCGACATATTCCGCCAAGGCTCGTAAGATGGGACTACGCCCCATCCTTCGCAACCGTGGGACGGACTGCCGCCAGGCATGATGCTTGCTGGGCACGCGCGGCCTCCCCACGGTTCTTTCAGATTACCCATGTAGGGGTTGCCATGACGGAAAAACATCACCAAGACGCCACGACGCAGGCAGCCAACTTCGCCAACCAGTTCCTCATCGCCATGCCGGGCATGGTGGAAGGCAGCCTGGCAGGCTCGGTCATCTATGTGTGCGAGCACACCGAGCGCGGCGCGCTGGGCCTGGTCATCAACCGGCCCACCGACCTGACGCTGGGCACCCTGTTCGAGCGCATCGACTTGACGCTCGAGATCGGTCCGGTGAAGGACACCTTGGTCTTTTTTGGCGGTCCGGTGCAGACCGACCGCGGTTTCGTGCTGCACGCGCCGGCCGGCGACTACAGCTCCAGCATCAAGCTGGGCGACATGGCACTGACCACCTCGCGCGACGTGCTGCAGGCCGTGGCCGACGGCAAGGGGCCGGCCCGCATGCTGGTCACGCTGGGCTACGCCGGCTGGGGCGCGGGCCAGCTCGAAAGCGAGATGGCCCAGAACGCCTGGCTCAGCGTGGGCGCGGACGACAGCATCATTTTCGACGTGCCCCCCGAGGAACGCTATCCGGCCGCGCTGAAGCTGCTGGGCATCGACCCGGTGATGCTGGCGGGCGATGCCGGCCATGCCTGAAGAGACCCTGCTTGCCTTCGATTTCGGCGAGAAGAAGATCGGCATCGCCATCGGCAATACGCTGACGCGCCACGCGCGTCCGCTGGAAATCATCTTCAGCGAAGTCCGCGAGGCGCGCTTCGGCCGCATCGCGGCGCTCTTGCAGGAATGGCAGCCCCATCGCGTCGTGGTGGGCCTGGCGCTGGACGCCGACGGCGGCGAACAGCCGGCCACCGCGCGCTGCCGCCGCTTCGCCAATCAATTGCACGGCCGCTTCGGCCTGGCGGTCGAACTGGTCGATGAACGCGGCTCCAGCATGGAGGCGCAGCGCCTGCTGGGCACCCATGCCGCCGACGACGCGATGGCCGCGGCCGTCATCCTGCAACGATACCTGGACACCCTGCCTGCGTCCTGAGGCGCGCGGTCCGGCCTGCCTATGCTCAATCCGCAACTCGATCGCCGCGGCGAACTGATACACCTGCTGACCACCGAAGGGCTGCCCAGGAGGCATGTCGAACGGCTGCTGGACGTGGCGCGCGGCCATGCCGCAGGCGAGACGCCCGCCAGTCGCTCGTGCGCGATGCCGGTGTTCCTGTGCCTGCCCGGCGAGGCCTCGCAGGACCGCGGCGCCTTTGCCGCCGCTGCGCAGCATCTGTCGCTGTCGCCGCTGGCGCTGGATCCGCAAGCCGCCGAGGCGCTGGCCGCAACCGCTGCCCGGCTGGCGCCGGGCGTGCTGGTGCTGCGCCATGGCGCCAGCGGCGCGGCCCATTGCGCGGCCGCGCGCGCGGCGCCCGGCCTGCGCATCCTGAATGCGGGCGACGGCTGCCACGCCGACCCCTTGCCGGCATTGGCGCTGGTGCAGGCCATGCTCGAGGCGCGGCAGGACCTGACCAATCTGGCCGTGACGCTGGTGGGCGACATCCGCCACTCGCGCGTGGCGCGCTCCGTCATCCATGCCATGACCACGCTGGGCGTGCCCGAAGTCCGCGCCGCCGCGCCGCGTACCCTGTTGCCCGATGGCCTGCCGCAGTTGGGCGTGCGCGCCTGCGCCTCGCTGCGGGAAGGGCTGCAGGACGCCGACGTCGTCATCGTGCTGCCCTTGCAAGTGGAAGGCATCAGCGGCTCGCAGCTGCCTTCTGCCCGCGAATATGCGCAGGCCTACGGCTTGACGCCGGATGTCATGGCCGCGTGCCGCCCTGATGCCTTGCTGTTGCCGGCAGGCGCGCTGACACCCGGCATCGAGGTCGACGGCGATGTGTCGGCCAGCCTTGAGCCCATCGAGACGCGGCTGGCGGATATCGAACAGCATTTGCGCCTGGCCGCCCTGGACCTGCTGACCGGAGACGCGGCATGAGACTGCATATCGCCAATGGCCGGCTGATCGATCCTGCCAACGCGGTGGACGGGCAGCACGACCTCTACATCGCCGACGGCCATGTCGTCGCCGTGGGCAGCGAGCCCGACGGCTTTCTCGCGGACCGTCGCCTGGACGCAAGTGGACTGGCGGTCTTGCCGGGTCTGATCGATCTGTCCGCGCGGGTGTCGCAGCCCGGCGCGGCGGCATTCGCGCCTTCCGAACTGCGTGCGGCGCTTGCCGGCGGCGTCACCCGGCTGGTGCTGCCGCCGGACCCCGGCGCGCCGCTGGATGAACCCGGCAAGGCCGAGGCCTTGATGCGCCACGCCGAGGCCGGGCAATGCCGGATCCATCCGCTGGGCGCGATGACCGTGGGGCTGGCGGGCGAAACGCTGGCGGAGATGGGCCTGCTGGCCCAGGCGGGCTGCCTGGCCTATGCGCAAGGCGAGCAAGGCATCGCCGACACGCGCGTGCTCTGGGGCGCGATGCGCTACGCCAGCGGCATGGGCCTGGCGCTGTGGCTGCGCCCGCAAGACCCGTGGCTTGCGCGCAGCGCGGCCGCCGCCAGCGGCGCCTACGCCGAACGCCTGGGCCTCGAAGGGCTGCCGCCGCAAGCGGAAACCGTGGCGCTGCACACCATTTTCGAACTGCAGCGCGCCACCGGCGCGCGCGTGCATCTGACGCGGCTGTCCACGGCCGCCGGGCTGGAGCTGCTGCGCGCCGCCCGGCGCGAGGGCCTGCCGGTCACGGCCGACGTGTCCGCCCACAGCCTGCACCTGACCGACGTGGACATCGGCTTCTTCAACACGGACTTCCGCCTGAATCCGCCGCTGCGCGGCCAGCGCGACCGCGACGCGATCCAGGCGGCGCTGGCCGACGGCACGGTCGACGCGCTGTGCTCCGATCACACCCCCGTCGACGACGCCGCCAAAGCCGTGCCATTCCCGTTGGCCGAGCCTGGCGCCACGGGGCTGGAGCTGTTGTTGTCCCTGGCCCTGAAGTGGGCGCGTGACCACCGGCGCCCCTTGGCCGAAGCGCTGGCGCGCATCACTAGCGGACCCGCCGCGGTACTGGACAAGATCGCGCCGCAGGCTGCAACGGCTGGCCATCTGGGCGTGGGAGCGCCAGCAGACCTGTGCCTGGCCGACCTGGACGCCGAATGGCTGGTGATGCCGGCTGCCCTGCAAAGCCGCAGCGGCCACACCCCGTTCGCGGGTATGATGCTGCCCGGCCGTGTACGCGCCACCGTGGTCGGTGGCAGCCTGGCCTGGGAGACTCCGGTTTGAAGCTGCTGCGCTTTGTCCTTAGGCTGTTCCTCGTGGTGCCCTGGATTCTCTTCGGCCTCTTGTGCGTGGGCCTGGTGTATCCGCTGATCGGGCACAAGTCGCGCGCCTGGCTGAACCGCCGCTGGTCGCGCTGCCTGATGGCCTTCTGTGGCCTGCGGGTCATCCTCAAGGGCGAACCGCGCCTGACCGGTCCGGTGCTGATGGTGGCCAACCACGTGTCCTGGATCGATATCTTCGTGCTGAATTCGGCGCGCGCCACGTCCTTCGTCGCCAAAAGCGAAATCCGCAGCTGGCCTATCATCGGCTGGCTGGTGGCCGGCGCCGGCACGCTTTTCATCGAACGCGGCCAGCGCCACGCGGTGCACGCCATGGGCGAATCCATGCAGGCCCGCTTCAAGCAGGGCGATGCGGTGGGATTGTTCCCCGAAGGGACGACGACCGAGGGTTTCGAACTGCTGCCTTTCCATGCCAGCCTGTTTGAACCGGCGCGTTCCGCCGCCGTCGAGATCCAGCCGGTGGCCTTGCGGTTCCTGCAGCATGGCAAGCGCAGCGGCTATGCGGCGTTCGTGGGGGAGGAGTCCTTGGTGGCGAATCTCTGGCGGGTGCTGGGCGTGACGGGGTTGGCCGTCGAAGTGGTGTTCCTGCCGCCGTTGGCGGCGCGGCATCCGGACGGGAGTCTGCCTACTCGGCTGGAGCTTTCGCATCAGGCTCGAGATGCGATTTTGAGTGTGCTGTAGCTCGTAAGTGCTTCGTAGGTCGTCCGTCGTCGCGGGCGGCGTGGCGGCTCGCGCCCACGATTGCGGTCCGGAGCGTTCGCTCCGGACTGCCCCTTCGTCATCTTCGTCACCGCCTTTGGCGGTTCCTTCAGATTCCCTCGGGCGCATCGAGGTTGCGAGCCGCCACGCCGCCCGCGACGACGGACTACGTGCGTCTTGGCTTGTTGCGCGGCTAGAGCAGTGGTTGGTGGCGTGTCTTGCGGGGCCCGCCCCAGGCCGGCCGCGCGGGCGGCCTTTTGGGGCTTACGCGGTGTCTTGCGTCGCGTGTTGGCGCTGCGCGCTGGTGGTGAGTGCAGTTGGTGGTTGGTGAATTTTGGTATGTAGGGCGCTGAAGTGCGTCGGTTGGCCAACAATCGTCATTCAACGTCAGTGTCGGATGGGTGGCGCGCGTGATGGTCAGCATGCGCAAACGGTTCGCCATCGCGCGCCACCCATCACCGCCCACCCCCGCTAGCTGGCGGCCATCAACTAACAGCTGATCGCATTCGCGCAAGCGAACACAATAGAAATTCAAGAAATCACGTATGTCATTCTCGGCCGCCCGCGCGGCCGAGAATGACGGGCAAGCAACGACTCGCCCCTGACCACGGCTCTAGCGGCGCGACAGGCCAAGATTCAGGTAGCCCGTCGGCGCGGACGCCTGGGTGGCGAGCAACCTCGATGCGCCCGAGGGAATCTGAAGGGAAGGCCGAAGGCCTGGACGAAGATGACGACGGGGCAGTCCGGAGCGAAGGCTCCGGACCGCAATCGTGGGCGCTCGCCACTCAGGCGTTCCCGCCGACGGGCGGCCTACGAAGCACTACGCTACGGCCCACGAAGCAATCAAACCGAGCCGGAAAAAAGTCCTCGAAACCGCTACTCAGACAACGGATCCTGAAACTGCGAGCACTTCACCTGCACCAGCCTCCGATCCTGCAACCGCAAAGCCGTCAGCGACCCGCCCCAAACGCACCCCGTATCCAGGCAAATTACATCAGGCCGCTGCAACAACCCCAGCGTCGACCAATGCCCGAACACCGTCGTGACATTGCGCGTGGCGCGGTTGGGCACGTCGAACCAGGGCACCAGGCCGGTCGGCCAGGCGCCCGGCGTCACCTTGGTGGCGAATTCCATGTGGCCGTTGGGCGTGCACAGGCGGATGCGCGTCAGCGCGTTGATGATGACCCGCATGCGCTTGCCGCCCTTGTGGTCTTCCTTCCACGTGGCCGGCTCGTTGCCGTACATCTTTTGCAGCGCCTTCTGCCAGTTCGGCCCGCGCAGGGCGTCCTGGACTTCGCCGGCCAGGGCCAGCGTCTTGGCCACGTCCCATTTGGCCAGCGTGCCGGCGTGGACCAGCAGGTGGTTCTGTTCGAAGTGGGCCAGCGGGCGAAAGCGCAGCCAGTTGATCAGGTCGGCCGCGTCCGGCGCCCGCAGGACGTCCTCGAGCGTGTCCGATTTTGAGGGCTTGCGCACCCCCGCGGCCGTGGCCAGCAGGTGCAGGTCATGGTTGCCCAGCACCGTGGTCGCGCGGTCGCCCAGGTCGATGATGCGGCGCAGGGTTTCCAGCGATTCGGGGCCGCGGTTGACCAGGTCGCCGGCGAACCAGAAGCGCGACTTGGGATCGCCGACCAGTTCGGGGTGGGACAGCAAGCGATCCAGCGGCGAGCAGCAGCCCTGCACGTCGCCGATCATCCAGATACTGCCGTTCATGCGGGACTTTTGCTCCAAGGCCAACGTTGTTGCACGATCCGCGCGATGGTGTGGCGGTACTCCATGTAGCCCATCGCGCCCAGCGCCATGATCATGGCGCCGATGTTCGGACCCAGGGCGGTCAGCCAGGCCGGCCATTTGCCCAGCATGCCTACGTTCAGGGCCAACTGGTTCAGCATGAAGAAGCCCACGCCCAGCAGGATGCCGATGAAGACCTTGGCGCCTACGCCGCCGCGGCGCGTCTGCATCAAGCCGATGGGAGCGGCAATGGTGATCATGACCAGCAGGGTGAACGGATATGCCAGTTTGCGCCACAAGGCGACGACCTGTCGACCATATTGCAGCTGGTTGTTGCGCAAATAATCCACATAGTCCAGCAGCGTGGCGATGGACATGCGTTCGGGGGTCAGGACGCGGGCCAGCAGGCGTTCTGCGCTGAGTGTCGTGTCAATCCGACGCTCTTGCACCTTCACGACAGTAGCCGGCGGGTTCTTGGGTGGGCGAGCATCGGCCAATGCTTCAGCCGCCTGATCGTCAAGTCGCGTTTCAGTGACATTGTTCAGCCACAGGTCGCCATGGAGAAACAGGCCGAGCGGCGAGGTGGACAGGACGGACAGCGTCTGGTCTTTCTTGAACTCATAAATCGTGACGTTGGTTACCTGGCCGTCGCCTCTAAGTTCGCCGATATTGATGATGCGGGTGCCGCCGTTGGCGGTGGGTTCCTTGAACCAGTAGCCGCTCTTGAGACGGTCGCCGCCCGCCTTGCCGCGGAACAGCAGGTTGGCCTCGCCGGACTTGATTTCGGCCCAGGGCGTGACGTACTCGGACAGCAGGCCCGCGCCTATCATCAGCGGGATCGTGACGATCCAGAGCATGCGCAGCAGCTTCATGCCGCTGACGCCGGACACCCGCAGGATGACCAGTTCGTTGCGCTGGGCCAGCCCAGCCAGCGCCAGGATGGCGCCGATCAGCAGGCCGATGGGCAGCAGGTCGTAGAGACGGGTCGGGATCGCCAGCGCCTGCATGTACAGCAGGGCCATCATGGAGAACTTGTCGCCCACGTTGTCCAGATCGTCCACCAACGCGAAGAACGTGAAAAGGCCCAGCAGGGCCATGAGGACCACTGCGCAAGAGCGATAGATCTCGCGGGCCAGGTAGCGACGTGCGGTACGCATGAAAGAAAGGAGGAGCGCCTAAACCCGAAAGCTTAACAAATCCCGCCGCTGAGGGTGGGGACCAGAGGGCCGTATCCGTGTCAGGGGATGTCGACCATTTGCATCCGCCGCGTCAGGACGCCGACCCGGGAGTTCAGGTACCGGGTATTGCGGTGGGCGTCATAGAAGCGCGGGTTGGGCAGCATGGCCGCCAGCCGGGCCGACTGGCTGGCCCCAAGATTGGCGGCGGAGGTATTGAAATAGTGTTTGGCGGCGGCCTGGGCGCCGAACACGCCTTCGCCCCATTCCGCCACGTTCAGATACAGCTCCAGGATCCGCTCCTTGCTCATGACGTGTTCGATCATGTAGGTCAGCACGAGTTCCTGGCCCTTGCGGATATAGCTGCGGGAGCTGGACAGGAACAGGTTCTTGGCCAGCTGCTGGGTGATGGTGGAGCCGCCGCGCACCTTGCCGCGGCCGGCTTCCTGCTGCTTCTGGTTGTATTCCCAGGCCTTGCGGATGGCGTCCCATTCGACGCCGTCATGCTCGGTGAAGTTGGAGTCCTCGGACGCCACGACCGCGCGCTTGAGGTTGCGGTTGATCTTGTCGTAGGGCACCCATTCGTATTTCAGCTCGAAATCGGGGTTGCCGTCGCTCAGGCGGGAGCGTTCCTCGCGCATGATCGCGCTGCTGCCCGGGGGGCGGTAGTTGTACCAGACCACCTGGGCGAACAGCCAGAACTGGTAGAGCAGCACCAGGCACACCAGCGCCATCAGCGCGCCGCTGATGATCCGGAACCAGGAGCGGCCCTTGCGCGTCGCCATGCCGTCTATTGCCCGGCCTTGAGCGCCTCGCGCAGCGCGGCCAGCACGGGGGCGGGGTCGGGACGCACGCCATGCCAGATGTAGAAACTCTCGGCCGCCTGGCCCACCAGCATGCCCAGGCCATCGGCCGCGAGGGCGGCGCCGTCGGCTTGAGCCTGTTGCATGAAGGCGGTGGGCTGGGCGCCGTACATCATGTCGTAGGCGGCGGCGCCGGGCGCGTAGAGGCCCGGGGGCAGGTCAGGGGCGGCGTTCTGCAGGCCGCTGGCGGTGGCGTTGATGACCAGGTTCCAGCCGCCGGCCAGGGCGGCGTCCGCCAGGCTGCCGCCGGTGACGGGCGTCTGCGGCGACACGCCGCTGTCGCGCCAGGAGGCAGCCAGTTCTTCCGCCTTGGACGCGGTGCGGTTGACGATGTGGATGCGGGCGCAGCCAGCCTCGGCCAGCGGCTGCAGCACGCCGCGGGCGGCGCCGCCCGCGCCGACCAGCAGCACGGACGCCCCGGCGAGGCGCAGGCCCAGGCGCAGCAGGTCCGATACCAGTCCCACGCCGTCGGTATTGCAGCCATGCCAGGCGCCGTCGCGCCAGGACAGGGTGTTGACCGCGCCGGCCAGGCGGGCGCGGCTGGAGAGGCGGCCGGCCGCCAGGGCGTAGGCGTCCAGCTTGAAGGGCACCGTCACGTTCAGGCCCAGCCCGCCCTCGGCCACGAAGGCGGCGACGGCGTCGGCAAAGCCGTCCACCGGGGCCAGCAGGCGGTCGTAGCGCAGCGGCTTGCCGGTCTGTTCGGCAAACATGGCGTGGATCTGGGGCGAGCGGCTGTGCGCGATGGGGTTGCCGATGACGGCGTATCTGGCGAGAGGGGGCGCCTCGGTCATGGGGCTTGTGTTTCCAGGGTGTCGTTGACGAAATGCCAGGTACGGGTGATGACCAGCACGTCCGTGTCGCGCGCGATATCGGGCGGGAACGGCGGGAAGGGCGCGGCCAGCTGGACGATGCGGCGGGCCGCCTGGTTCAGCACGGCATGCGGCGAGGGCTGGTCGATATCGACATTGGCGATGCTGCCGTCGGCGCGCACCGACACCGTGATGCGCAGGGAGCCGTAGATGCGGCCGCGGGCCTCGTCCGGGTAGTGCTGGGTGCCGACCGTTTCGATGCGGGTGCGCCAGGCGTCCAGGTAGGCGGCGTAGCGCGAGGCCTCGGCGGAGGGCGCCACGAACTGTTTGCGCGGCTCGGCGCTGTACTGCTGCACCCGCGCCGCCAGCGCGGCCACCTGGGCGCTCTGGATGAGACTAGCCTGGTCTTCGGCATCGCGGCCGAGGTCGGCGCCGTCGGGCCACGGGTTGACGGCCTGACGCTCGGCGCCCGCGCGGTCGGCGGCGCGCAGCTGGGTCATCAGGCGGGTCTGTTCGGCTTCCAGCTGCACCTGGCGGCGGCGCATGGCCTCCAGCACGATGGTCTCGGCCGATTCGCCAGTGCGGGGCAGCGGGGTGGTGGACATGCCGCGCTCGGCGTTGCCGCCGCCGCTCATCTGGTTCTGGGCCTGCGCGCGCGGGGTTTCCGGCGGCGTTTCGCTGCGGGCATTGAGCAGCACGACTTCCAGGCTGGTCACCGGCGGACGCGACAGCGCGGGCGCGCCGAAGCGCCACGCCAGGGCGCCGGCGTGCACCAACAGCGATATCGCGATGCCGATTCGCAGGTAATGCTGGGCGGGGGCGCCCAGCCACCGCAGGTAACGGCTCAGCGGGGAGGGGGAATCAGCGAGGTGTTGCACCTGCGCATTGTAGAGCCAGTCCAGGCCCGCCGGGCGCCAAGGGCGGTTCACACTGACAGCCTAGGCCTGGCGTGCGCCGCGGGGTCCCGGGGCGCACGCCGGATGGCGCTTCAGGCGCCGGCGCGGGGAAACACCCAGACTTTGCTGGCGGGCAGGGCCAACCGGCAGGGACCGGGCTCGCGGCCTTCGGGGCCGTAGGCGCGCAGCGCCAGGGTATGGGCCGGGTCGGCGTCGGGGGTGCGGAACAGGTACTCCCAGCGGTCGCCCAGGTACATGCTGGTCAGCAGCGGCATGTCCACGTGGTTGCCGTCGGGGTCGTCCGCCAGCCGCACCTGCTCCACCCGGATGACCGCGGTGGCGTCCTGGCCCTGGGCCACGCCCGGGCTGGCCTTGCCCCACAGCGACCAGCCGCGCCCTTCGATGCGGGCCTGACCGTCGCGTACTTCGGTGACCTTGCCGTCCAGTCGGTTATTGCTGCCCATGAATTCGGCGGTGAACAGGGTGGAGGGGGAGCCGTACATCTCCTGCGGCGTGCCCTGCTGTTCGATCTTGCCGTTGTTCAGCAGCAGGATGCGGTCCGAGATCGCCATGGCTTCGCTCTGGTCATGCGTCACCATCAAGGCCGACAGGCCCAGGCGCATGATCAGCTCGCGCAGGAAGGCGCGGGCCTCTTCGCGCAGCTTGGCGTCCAGGTTGGACAGCGGTTCGTCCAGCAGGATGACGGGCGGGCTGTACACCAGCGCCCGGCCGATGGCCACGCGCTGCTGCTGGCCGCCGGACAGGGCATGCGGATGGCGCTGGCCCAGCTTGCCCAGGCCCAGTTGGTCCAGCACGGCCTGGACGCGTTCGCGCACCTCGGCGCCGGGCACCTTGCGCAGCTTGAGCGGGTAGGCCACGTTTTCGAACACGGTCTTGTGGGGCCACAGGGCATAGGACTGGAACACCAGGCCCAGGTTGCGCTCCTCGGCCGGGATCTCCTTCTTCGCCGCGCCGTCGTAGACGATGCGCTCGCCGATGGTGATGCGGCCGCGCTTGGGGCCTTCCAGGCCGGCCACGGCGCGCAGCAGCGTGGTCTTGCCGCTGCCCGAGGGGCCCAGCAGCGACACCACTTCGCCCTGGCGCAGCTGCATCGACACGCCCTTGAGCACCGGGTTGTCGCCGTAATCCAGGTGCAGGTCTTCTACAGAAAGCTCAATCATGAAGTTTGACTCCGAATCGCAGGGCGACGCCCAGGCCGATCACGACCAGAACGATATTGATGAAGGAAAGCGCGGCCACGATGTCGATGGCGCCCGAGGCCCACAGCGACACCAGCATGGAGCCGATGGTCTCCGTGCCGGGCGACAGCAGGTAGACGCCGGTGGAGTACTCGCGCTCGAAGATCAGGAACATCAGCAGCCAGGAACCGATCAGGCCGTACTTGGCCAGCGGCACCGTGACGTGGCGGGTGACCTGGCCGCGGCGCGCGCCGGCGCTGCGGGCGGCTTCTTCCAGCTCCGGCCCCACTTGCAGCAGGGTCGAGGAGATCAGCCGCAGGCCGTAGGCCATCCACACCACCGTGTAGGCCAGCCACACGCTGAAGATGGTGCTGCGCATGGCGCGCAGCCATTCGATGAAGTTCTCGCGCAGCCATTCCGCGAAGGGCAGGGCCGACAGCCAGCCGCCTTCGTCCAGGGCGTTGTCCAGCCACATCGGCACGAACAGGAACACCCACAGGAACGCCAGGCCGGCCAGGAGGCCCGGCACCGCGCGCGGCACCAGCACGCTGTAGTCCATGAAGCGGGTGATGTTGTCCGGCTTGCGGTGCATGGCCAGGCCCACGAACATGTAGCAGAGCACGGCCAGCGCGCCGCCGAACACGCCGATGGCCACCGAATTGACGATGGCGCGCATCAGGTTGGGCTGCGCGAACACCGTGCGGAACGCATCCAGCGACAGCACGTCGAACAGCGACACGCCCATGCCCCAGTTCGACACGAAGGCGCGCAGCAGCACGCCCATCAGCGGCACCACGATGGTCACCAGCAGCCAGAACGCCACCACCGCGCCGGCCACCCAGCGCCATTTGCCCAGCGGCAGGGCGCGGGCCCGCGAGGCCTTGCCCTTGACGGTGACGAAGCGGTTGGCGGTGCGCATCAGGCGGCGTTGCAGCATCACCAGCGGGATCGTCATGCAGATCAGCACCACGGCCACGGCGGCCATCAGGTGATAGGACGGGATGCCCAGCTTGTTGGTGAGCTTGTACAGGTACGTGGCCAGCACCAGGTTGCCTTCGGGATCGCCCAGCACCAGCACCAGGCCGAACACTTCCAGGCCCAGGAAGAACAGCAGCACGGTGGCGTACAGCATGGCCGGGCGCACCATGGGCAGGCTGACCGACACCATCACGCGCAGCGGCGAGGCGCCGGCCACGCGGGCAGCCTCCTCGACGTCCGAGCCCATGCTGCGCAGCGCCGACGAGATGTATAGATAGGCGTGCGGCACGTGGGTCAGGCCGGCGATGATGACGATGCTGGTCAGCGAATAGACGTTCCAGGGCACGAAGCCCAGCAGGTTCTGCGCCCAGATCGAGAAAAAGCCCACCGGACCCGCGGCCACCACATAGCCGAAGCCCAGCACCATGGGCGACACGAACACCGGCACCAGGATCAGCGGCTCGATCCAGCGGCGGCCGGGCAGGTCCGTGCGTATCATCAGGAACGCCAGCATGCCGCCCAGCGGGATGGCGATGATGGCCAGGCCGAAGGCCAGGATGAAGCCGCTTTTCAGCGCCTTGTAGAAATCGGGATCCGCGAAGATGAAGCGGAACGCGTCCAGGCTGAAGCTCTTGGACGGGGCAAAGAAGGGCGCGGACAGAAAGCTCTGGATGATGATGAACGACAGCGGCACATAAATTGCCAAAGCCGTGATCAGCACCACCACGCCGCGGGGCAGGGACTGCCATTTCGAGCGCAATGACTGCATGGGGAATCCTGTGTTCTTGAATGGCGCGAAGGTCGCGCGGCCGGGTCGGGGGCGACCGCCCCGGCGGCGGTCAGGCGGACGGCGGCACGCCGCCGTCCCCTACGCGCAAGGCGGCCCGGAGCCGTGGCTCCGGTCCGGGCCGCGCGGCATTACTTGCCTGCCGCGGCGCGCCAGTCCTTGATGAACTGCAGGCGCTTGTTCTGCTCCAGGTAGTCCAGCAGCGTTTCGTTGACCGGAATCGGCTTGAGCGAGGCGCCCAGCTTCTTGGTCATGCCGTCGACGTCGTTGTCGCCTTCGATGTCGTCGCGCACCGAGGCCAGGTCGGCCTGGTTCGCCAGGATGGTCTGGCCCTTCTGCGACAGCAGGTAGTCCATCCACAGTTTGGCGGCGTTGCGGTTCTTGGCCTTCTTGCTGATGAACGCGACGCGCGACAGGACCAGCGCGTAGTCGGTCGGGTAGGCCACGCCCAGCGACGGGTCGTTCTTGGCGCGCGTTTCGGCGTAGGAGCCCAGGATGTTGTAGCCGATCAGGTTTTCGCCGGAGGACACGCGTTCCATCATGGTGCCGGTCGACGACTGCACGATCAGGCCGCCCGCGGCGATGCCCTTGAGCGTCTCGAAGTACTTGGGGTCGTTGACCTTGTCCTGCACCGCCAGCATGAAGCCGACCGCCGATTTCTCGATGTCGTAGGTGGTGACCTTGTTCTTGAACTTGTCCGGCTGGCTGGCGATCAGCTTGGCCAGCGCGCCGTGCGTGGTGGGCACTTCAGCGGCGGGGATCAGGCGCTTGTTGTAGATGAACACGGCCGGCTCGTAGGTGGTGCCGTAGGCAGAATCCTTCCACACTGCCCAGGCCGGCAGCTTGCCGACTTCCGGCGACTTGTACTGCAGGGCGTAGTCGGTGGCCAGCTTCAGCGCCGAGTCCATCGAGGAACTCCAGACGATGTCGCCGCTGGTGCCGCCCGCTGCCTGCTCGCTGATGTAGCGGTTGTAGAGCTCGGTGCTGTTCATGTCGTTGTATTCGACCTTGATGCCCGGATACAGCGCCTCGAAGCCCTTGATGACGGGGCCGGCGGCCTTGGTGTCGGTGGTCGAATAGATGACGACCTTGCCTTCCTTCTTGGCGCCGTCCAGGATCTTCTGGTAGTCGGCGGGATAGCCGGCCGGCACTTGCTGTGCAAAGGCGCTGCCGGCGGCGAGGGCGAAAGCAGCGGCGCAGGCGGCCGCCAGTTGGGACTTGGCAAGCATGGGTGTGTCTCCGATGGGTCTTGTGGTTGGAGCGGGATCCGTGTCCAGCTTGCGGGCATCTTAGGAGCCGGCGTCTGTCGTCGTCCTGTCATGGCGGCAGGATGCGTCTAGGGGAAATCCCTGGGCGGCATGGACGCCGTGCGCCCGAAACCCTTACGGCCGCGCGGGCGTGTCCGTCACCAGCCGGATCCAGTTCTGCACAAAGCGCGAATGGCGGCGCTGGTCCAGTCCGACCAGCAGGGCGGGGCTCAGCACTACCGGCTGCACGATGCCCTGGGAGCGCGCCAGCACCGCTTCGGAGGTCCAGCGGCCGGGCGTGTCTTCCATGATGGAGCCCAGCGCCGCATGGCTGGACGCCACCTGCTGCCCGGCGGGCGAGAGCAACCAGTCCACCAGCGCGCGGCCCAGTTCCGGGCTGGGCGCGGTGCGCGCGATCAGCACCGAACGCGCCAGCACCAGCACATAGTCCTGCGGAAAGACCACGCCGATGGGCGCGCCCGCCGCCTGCCGCGACAGGGCGTAAGAGCCCAGGATGTTGTAGCCGATGTCGATCTGGTCGTTCTCGATCGCGTCCAGGATCTCTGCCGTGGTGGCCGACAGGCGCACGCCGGCCTGGCCCATGGCGTTCGCCAGCCCCCAGAAGTTCGACGACACCAGCTCGTCCTGTTCCGCCAGCAGATAGCCCACGCTGCTGGCAGAGATATCGTAGGTGCCGATGCGGCCGCGCAGCTTCGCGGCATCGCGTTCCAGCAGGCGCAGCAGGTCTTGGCGCGAGCGCGGCACGGTGGCTTCGGTGTAGCGCTTGGGGTTGTAGACGATGACGGCCGGCTCGAAGGTGAAGCCATAGACCTCGTGGCGCCAGATGGCCCAGGACGGCAGCTTGGCGGCGTAGGGCGAGGAATAGCTCAGCGCATAGCCGTCGTTGGCCAGGCGGATCTGCAGGTCGGAAGCCGAACTCATCAGCACGTCCACGTCCTTCAACTGTCCGGCGACGGCGGCTTCGTAGAGTTCGCGGCTACCCATCTCGCGGTACACCACCGTCACGTCCGGCCGTTGCGACTGGAAGCCCTGGATCAGCGGCGCGACCACCGGCGTGTCCGTGGGTCCGGCGATGGTCAGCACGCGGGACGTGGGCTGCGGCGCGGGGTAGCGGGTGACGGTTTCCGCGATGCCGGAGGCGCGCACCTCGGCGGGGGATGAGGCCAGCAGCAAGCCCGCCATGCACAGCGCGCCCAGGCAGGCGACGGCTGCGCGGCCGGGCGCGGAGCGCGCCAGCGGCAGGATCACGCGCGCCGTCAGGCCGCCGCCGGGACGGTCCTGCAACCAGAGCGAGCCGCCGTGGGCGGCGGCCACCGAGCGTACGATGGACAGTCCCAGCCCAGACCCCGGCTGCGATTCGCCGGCGCGGCCGCGGGTGAAGCGCTGCTGCACGGCATCCTTTTCGTCGTCGGCCACGCCAGGGCCGCGGTCCGACACGGTCAGCGCCACGCGGAATCCCGCCACGGGCGTGGCCTGGATGTCCACGGAGCCGTCCGGCGCGTAGCGCAGCGCGTTGTCCACCAGGTTGCGCAGCATCTCGCGCAAGGCGACGCGGTCCCCGGCAATGCGGGCGCGGCGGACTTCGGGCGCGATCTCGATGCGCAGGCGCTGCGCGTCCAGCGGGCCGATGCGGCGGCGCGTTTCGTTGACGGTCTCGGCCACGCCCACCAGCGTGCGCGAACCCTTGCCCAGGCGATGGGTGATGGTGGCGTCCATCAGCAGCTGGTTGATCAGCTGGCTGGCATGGGTGGCGTTCAGGTGGATGCGTTCCAGGCGCGCATGCAGCCGCTGCGGATCGGTTTCGTCCAGCGCCACTTCGGCTTGGGCGCGCAGCGAGGCCAGCGGCGTGCGGACCTGGTGGGCGGCGTCCGCCACCAGGGTGTTGAGCGTGCCCATGACGCCGGACAGGCGTTGCATGAAGGCGTTCAGCGCCTCGACCAGCCGCCGCACTTCGCGCGGCACGGGCGTCACCAGCGGTGCCAGATCGTCCGGCGCGCGGCCGCGCAACTCGCGCTCCACCACGGCAAGCGGCGCGAAGGCGCGCTGCACGCCGAACCACAGCAGGCCCAGCGCCACCAGGGACACCACCACCAGCGGCAGCGCGGTGCGCCCCAGGATCTCGTCGGCCAGCGCCTCGCGCGAACCCAGCGTCTCGGCCACGCGCACCGTGACCCAGCCCGCATGCTGGCTGGCCGACACCAGCCGGCCCACGGTGGCGACGCGCACGGGTTCGTCGTGATAGCGCAGGTAGGCGAAGACCGGCGTGGCCGACTGCGCCAGCGGCAGGCCGGGCGCCAGGTCGTCGTAGCCGGTGATGAGGCGGCCATTCGAGGTGCGGGCCTCATAGAACACGCGCTCGCCGCCCGACAGCATGGCCAGCGAGGACACCGGCGGTTCGACGGTGACGTTGTTGTCTTCGATCTGCACCGAGCCGGCGATAGTCAGCGCCGAGGCCGCCAGCAGCCGGTCGAAAGCCTGTTCCGCCGCGCGCTGCGCATAGCCGCGCAGGAAGAACACCAGCCCGATCAGCGCGCAGGCCAGCAGCAGCACGCCCAGCGCGAAGACGCGGCGGCGGATGGAAAAATTTTCAGGGTTCTTCATGGCTGCGGGCCTGATAGCCGACGCCGCGCACCGTGACGATATCGATCGAGGCGCCCGTCAGCTTCTTGCGCAGCCGCGATATCAGCAGCTCAAGCGCATTGAGCGTGCCGTCGTCCAGGTCGAAGAGCTGGTTCATCAGCCGTTCCTTGGCGACGGTCTGGCCCAGCTTGCCGACCAGGATCTCCAGCAGGCGGAACTCCCGCCGCCCCAGCTCCAGCGGCGCGCCGGCCACGCTGACATTGCGGTTGGCGAGGTCCAGGCTGAGGTTGCCGTAGACGGTGACGCTGCTGGTCTGGCCGGCGGGGCGGCGCATCAGCGCGCGCAGCCGGGCTTCCAATTCGCGCAGGTCGAAGGGCTTGACCAGATAGTCGTCGGCGCCCAGGTCCAGCATGTCGATCTTGTCTTCGATTTCCGAGCGCGCGGTCATGACCAGCACGGGGGCTTCCAGGCCGGCGGCGCGCAGTTCCCGGATGACGGTGAAGCCGTCCTTGCCGGGCAGGTTGATGTCCAGCACCAGGGCATCCCAGGTCTCGTCCAGGCCCCAACGCAACGCCGCCACGCCGTCGCGCACCCATTGCACGCTATGGCCGGCGAAACGCAGCTTGCTTTCCACGGCATCGCCGAGATCGAGATTGTCCTCGACCAGCAAAATGCGCATGTGTTGTCTCCGTGTCTTTTGTGGCTTTCGGGGGAGTTTATAGGGGTGTGAGGGTTCTGTGGGTCTTGATGCGGGCGGGCTGGGTTCTTAATGCGCCTGTCGTGTCGGCGGCCTGCGGGGCGCGGGGCAACGATTGCGGTCCGGAGCGTTCGCTCCGGACTTCCCCTTCGTCATCTTCGTCCAGGCCTTCGGCCTTCCCTTCAGATTCCCTCGGGCTTATCGACGCCCCGCGCCCCGCAGGCCGCCGACGCGACAGGCTCCGATGTATGAATCTTCACGGGCGCTGGGGCGGTCGGTGTGCTTGGCGTTCTGGCCACGGATAGTGGTTGGTGGCGTGTCTTGCGGGGCCCGCCCCAAGCCGGCCGCGCGGGCGGCCTTTTGGGGCTTACGCGGCGTCTTGCGTCGTGCGATGGCGCTGCGTGCTGGTGGCGGGGCCGGCTCGTGGTGATGCGTATGGCAAGCGAGAAGCGGATCTGGGTTTGGTGGGGTGCAGTGTCGGCATGATGGTCAAGCGTGCGGGCCGTCCATTAATCATCACTTCAACGCGGGTGCCGGATGGGTGGCGCGCGTACAGGTCTGCATGCGCGAGCAGTTGCCTGTCGCGCGCCACCCATCACCGCCCATCCCCCAAGAGCTGGGGATCAATAGCAAATCATTCGCCGCATTCGCGCAAGCGAACACAATTGAAATTCAGAAAATCACGTATGTCATTCTCGGCCGCCCGCGCGGCCGAGAATGACGGGCAGTACAAGCATCGTCCCTGACCACGACTCTAGCAGCGCACCAAGCCAAGATTTACGTAGCTCGTCGGCGCGGATGGCGTGGCGGCTCGCAACCTCGATGCGCCCGACGGAATCCGAAGGAACCGCCGCAGGCGGTGACGAGGATGAGGATGGGGCAGTCCGGAGCGAAGGCTCCGGACCGCAATCGTGGGCGCGAGCCGCCACGCCATCCGCGCCGACGAGCGGACTACGAAGAACTCGCTGGCCGACCTCAACAGCCCCCGAAGCAGAAGACCTTACTCCTGCCCACCCACTGCAGGACTAATCTCCCCGATATACCGGCAATCCAGCTCCAGAGACAACTCATCCATCCCCAGAATATCGATCTCGACAGCAGTCCCCCGCTCCAGCTCCGGCATCCCCCCGACTCGAGTCACCAGCGGCGCGTTCGCGAAGCGCACCAGGTCGTCTCGCAGCACGTGCGCCACGGTACGCGTCACGTTGTGCTGCTTCAGCCAGCGCAGGCACCAGTAGCGCTCCATCGCGCTCTGGAACTCGGCCCAGGCCGCATACTGCGCATCGAAGGCGCCGATGATGGCGAACAGGTCCGCGTCGCGCGGCTTGAAGGGGGCGACCAGGCGGGCGGAGACGCCGTGTTCGACCGCGGCGATCAGTTGCCACTGGTTCACCAGATCGACGTAGCGCCGCAGCGGCGAGGTGCTCCAGGCGTATTGCGGCACGCCGATGGCTTCGTGCGGCAGGGCCTGGGTGCTCATGCGCACGCGGCCCGCCTGTTGCGAGCGGTAGATGCCCGGCACGCCGTGCTGGTGCAGCAGGCCGCCCCAGAGGTTGTTCGCCAGGATCATGTATTCCGCCACCATGCGGTCCAGCGGCGCGTTGCGCTGGCGCGGCACCAGGCGCACCGGCGTGTCGGGATCGTCGGGGTTGCCGTCCAGGTAGAAGCTGTATTCCACCCGCGAATTGTTCTCGGGCTTGCCGCGCACGTTCTCGCGCTGCGCCGACAGGGCTTGCGCCAGCTTCCAGAGCGGGCGCAACCAATGGCCGTAGGGCAGGTCGGCCGACGGATCGGACAGGCTGGCTTCGGTGACCTGGGCGTCCAGCATGTTGTGGCGCAGGTTCTCGCGCACCACCACGCGTTCCAGGCGGGTTTCCGATTCGATGACCTCGCCGGTCTCCGGGTCGGCCACCACATACAGGGACAGCACCGGCACTTCGCGGCCGGCATCCAGCGAGAACGCCTTGATGACGTTGTCCGGCTGCATGGGGATCTTGTCGCCCGGCATGTAGACGGTGGACAGGCGCGCGCGCGCCAGCTTGTCGAACTCGCTGTCGCGGGTCACGGTCAGGCCTGGCGCCGCCACGTGCACGCCGACGCGCAGGCGGCCGTCGGGCAGGGTGGAGACGGACAGGGCGTCGTCGATTTCGGTGGTGGTGACGTCGTCCACCGAATAGATTTCGGCGTCGGACAGCGGCAGCTCGCGGTCGATGGCGGGCAGTTCCAGGTCCGGGAACGCCAGCCCGCGCGGGAAATTCACCGCCAGGAAGCGGCGCTTGTGCAGCGCCAGCGCATGCGGCCAGGCGCCCAGTTCCAGCAGCAACCGGTCGGGGCTCTTGCCCAGCTTGGCGCAGGCGGCGTCCAGCGCCTTCCATTGCTGCGAATTCTTGTCGGGGCGGATCAGCAGCGACTCCGCGGCCTGGGCGATGGGCTCGGGCAGGCGTCCCGCGGCCATCTCGTCCACCCATTCTTGCTGCTGTTCGGCCTGGCGCTGTTTCTTTTCCAGCGCGGCCAGGGCGGCGGCCAGGATGTCGGGTGGAGCGGGGCGGTAGCGGCCCTTGCCGCGCCGGTGGAAATAGGCCGGCGCGCCGTGTAGGCACATCAACAGGGCAGCCTGTTCCACGGGTGTAGGGGCGTGGCCGAAGTAGTCGGCGGCCAGGGCGGGGGAATCGAATTCATCCTGCGGCGCGCATTCCCACAGGAATTGCAGGTCCAGCGTTTCGGCAGTCGCGGCCGCCTGGTTCATCAGCGCGGCCGGTTCGGGCGCGGCGAAGGTGAACAAGGTATTGGCGCGCTTGATCTTGCTGCGCTTGCCGGATTCCGATTCCACCTGCAGGCTGGCATCGGTCTCGGACAGGATATTGCCGGCCTTGAAGCTGCCGTCGTCTTCGTAAAACACATACATGGTGGGGATCGTCCTGGGCGGCGCGCACGCGCCGCCTTGCGCAGCTATATAGAGTGTGGAAGTCTGATACTGATTATTGGGGGCGAACCTGCTTGTCGCCAAGGGCGAATTCAAGCACTTCGGGCATCCATTCCGCGAAATCGGACAAACCGTGGTCGCTGCCTTGCACGATGCGCTGGCGGCAGCCCGCGTAGCGCTCGTGCATTTCGCGCCAATCCAGCACCTCGTCGCCGGTGGCCGCTACCAGGAAGTAGCGGTCGGGCTGGGTGATGCGTGGAACATGGATGGCAGCCAGCTCGTCCACGTATTCGGGCAGGAAGACGAACGGCGCGTCGGAATGATACATGCGGTGCTCGCCGATCTGGGTGGCGAGGTCGCGGGCGGCCTCGACCGCCGGATTCAGCAGCACCGCCTTGCAACCCAGCTGCTCGGCCAGCCAGGTGGCGTAAAAGCCGCCCAGCGAAGAGCCGATCACGGTCAGCGCGCGGGGCGAATCCGCGCCTGCCAGCTGGCGCCGGGCGATGTCCATCGCCTGCGTGACGGCCTCGCGCGGGCTGGCGGGCAGTTGCGGGCAGGCCCAGGCCGCCGACAGGCCGCGCTCGGCCATGGCGTCGGCCATCATCCGGGCTTTGAACGAGGTCGGCGAGGAACGGAAACCGTGCAGATAGAGAATCATGGCTCGCCTTTGCGGTGTCTTTGCCGGGATCAGCCGCGCGCCTGCAGGGCGTCCAGCAGCTTGCCGTGCACGCCGCCGAAGCCGCCGTTGCTCATGACCAGCACCTGGTCGCCCGGGCGGGCGGCGCCTGCCACGGCAGTCACCAGCGCGCCGATGTCATCGTAGCTGGAAGCGCGGCCGCCCAGGGGCGCCAGCACTTCGGCCGGATTCCAGCCCAGGGCGTGCTTGCCCGAATGGGCGCCAAAGCAGAACACCAGGTCGGCGTCGGCCAGGGCCTCGGGCAGGCGGGCGGCCATGGTGCCCAGCTTCATGGTGTTGGAGCGCGGCTCCAGCACGGCCAGGATCCGGGCCGGGCCTACCTGGCGGCGCAAGCCTTCCAGCGTGGTGGCGATGGCGGTGGGGTGGTGCGCGAAATCGTCGTAGACCTTGATGCCGTTGACCGTGCCGCGCAACTCCATGCGGCGCTTTACCCCCGCGAAGCGGCTCAGGGCCTCGATACCCTGGGCTGCCGGCACGCCCACGTGTTCGGCGGCGGCCAGCGCCGCCAGCGCGTTCATGCGGTTGTGCTCGCCCGTCAGGTTCCAGCGCACGGTGCCGGCGGTCACGCCGCCGCGCAGCACGCTGAACGCGCCCTCGGCATCCGGCGCGGTCGCCTGCCAGGCGCCATCGGCGCCGAACTTGACGGTTTCAGACCAGCATCCGCGGGCAATCACGCGGTCCAGCGCGGCGCAGTGCGCCGGGCGCACGATGCGGCCCGAACCGGGGATGGTGCGCACCAGGTGGTGGAACTGGGTCTCGATCGCCGCCAGATCGGGGAAGATGTCGGCGTGATCGTATTCAAGATTGTTCAGGATGGCCGTGCGCGGACGGTAATGCACGAACTTCGAGCGCTTGTCGAAGAAGGCCGTGTCGTATTCGTCCGCCTCGATGACGAAGGGGCGGCGCGACGGATCGAAGCGCGCCGACACGTGCAGGTCCTGCGCCACGCCGCCGATCAGGAAGTTGGGCGCGAGCCCCGCGGCTTCCAGCACCCAGGCCAACATCGAGCTGGTGGTGGTCTTGCCGTGGGTGCCTGCCACCGCCAGCACGTGCTGGCCCGGCAGGATGGTGTCGCCCAGCCATTGCGGGCCCGACACGTAGCGCGCGCCGGAGTCCAGGATGGCCTCCATCAGCGGATTGCCGCGGCTGACCACGTTGCCGATCACATAGAGATCGGGCTTGAGCGCCAGTTGTTCGGCGCCGAAGCCTTCGATCAGCTCGATTCCTTGTTCGGACAGCTGCGTGCTCATGGGCGGGTACACGCCCGCGTCGCAACCAGTGACCTTGTGGCCGGCAGCGCGCGCGATCAGCGCCAAACCGCCCATGAACGTACCGCAGATGCCAAGAATATGCAGGTGCATTGAAAACTCTCCTGTCCTGCATTGTATATATATAGAGGACGAGCAAGCCTGGCCCTGCGCGGCGCAAAACGGCGGCAGCGGTTATGATCGCGCCATGAATCGACGCCTACTTCTTTCCGCCGGCGTGGCCATAGCCGCCACGGTTGCGGGCGGCTACACCCTGATGGGCCGCAAGACTTCGACGCCATCGGCCGCGGCCGATGCCGGCGATCCGGTCGCCGCCCTGATGCAGATGCCGCTCCCCGACCTGAACGGGGCGTCCCATACGCTGGCAGGCTGGAAAGGCCAGCCCATTGTGGTCAATTTCTGGGCAACCTGGTGCGCGCCGTGCGTCCGAGAAATGCCCGAACTCGACTCGCTGCAGAAAAAATATCCGCATGTACGATTTGTCGGCATTGGTGTCGATTCGGCTGCGAATATGCAAAAATTTGTCGAGAAAGTACAGGTTTCCTACCCCCTGTGGGTGATAGGCGCAGGCGCCATCGATACCCTGCGCAAACTCGGAAATCCCAGCGGCGGTCTGCCTTTTACTATTGTTTTCAATGCAGATGGCGGAATTAACCGGAAGATATTGGGTGAAATCCAGCCCGATGATCTGGATCGTACCTTGTCTGGTTTAAAGGCGTAAGTCTGTTGGACAAATAGTAGGAATTGGCGTAAAAAGCTGGTTTATCGGCTGTTTTGCCAACAATTGGCAAACCACTCATTGGCAAGCGCATGGCGCAAAACATACTGGTATTGCATGGCCCGAATCTGAACCTGCTCGGCACCCGAGAACCTCATATCTACGGCAGCCTTACGCTGCAACAGATCAACGAGGGTCTTGAGCTGCTCGCAGGCGAACTGGGCGCCACGCTGACAGCGTGGCAAGGCAATCACGAAGGCGCGCTGGTTGACCGCATTCAGGCGGCCCGGCAAGACGGCACCGATTTCATCATCATCAACGCGGCGGCATATACGCACACCAGCGTCGCAATTCGCGATGCGCTGGCTGGGGTCGCGATCCCATTTATTGAAGTACATTTGTCCAATCTGTATAAGCGAGAGCCCTTCAGGCATCACTCTTATCTGTCCGACTTGGCGGTAGGCCTCATCAGCGGCCTGGGCGCGGACGGCTACGAGGCGGCTCTGCGTTACGCAGTGCGGCACTGATCTCGCACCAAACCACAGCATTTACATCTTATACGGCGCGGACCCGACGCTGGGACGTCGCCGACACTATCTCGGGAAGCAGCTTCTATGGACCTCCGAAAACTCAAAACCCTGATCGACCTGGTGGCTGAATCGGGCATCGCCGAGCTGGAAATCACCGAAGGCGAAGGCAAGGTGAGGATCGTCAAGTTCTCGCAGACCTTGCAGCCGGTCGCATACCATCACCCGGAAGCCGGCGTGCCGGTCGCGCCGGCGGCCCAGGCCGTTGCCCCGGCCGCGCCCGCCGCGGAAGCCGCGCCGGTGATCCAGGGCCACGTCGTCAAGGCCCCCATGGTCGGCACGTTCTATCGCGCTCCGAATCCGGGCGCCGCTCCGTTCATCGACGTCGGCGCCACCGTCAAGGAAGGCGATCCGCTGTGCATCATTGAAGCCATGAAGCTGCTCAATGAAATCGAAGCCGACAAGTCCGGCGTCATCAAAGAAATCCTGGTCGAAAACGGTGAGCCCGTCGAGTACGGTCAACCCCTGTTCGTCATTGGCTGATAGCTGAAAATGTTCGAAAAAATCCTGATCGCCAATCGGGGCGAAATCGCCCTGCGCATTCAGCGCGCTTGCCGCGAGCTGGGCATCAAGACCGTGGTCGTGCACTCCGAGGCCGATCGCGAAGCCAAGTACGTGCGCCTGGCCGATGAATCGGTGTGCATCGGGCCGGCGCCGTCGCGTGAAAGCTACCTGAACATGCCGGCCATCATTTCGGCGGCCGAAGTCACGGATTCAGAGGCAATCCACCCGGGTTACGGGTTCTTGGCCGAAAATGCCGACTTCGCTGATCGCGTCGAAAAGAGCGGCTTCGTCTTCATCGGTCCGCGTCCGGACACCATCCGCCTGATGGGCGACAAGGTCAGCGCCAAGCGCGCCATGATCGAAGCCGGCGTGCCGGTGGTGCCAGGCTCGGAAGGCGCGTTGCCCGACGATCCGCAGGAAATCATCCGCGTTGCGCGCGAGGTCGGTTATCCGGTCATCATCAAGGCGTCGGGTGGCGGCGGTGGCCGCGGCATGCGCGTGGTGTACACCGAGGCCGCGCTGTTGAACGCCGTCACGATGACGCGCTCGGAAGCGGGCGCCGCGTTCAACAACCCGGAAGTCTATATGGAGAAGTTCCTCGAGAACCCGCGCCATATCGAAATCCAGGTGCTGGCCGATGGCGGCCGCAACGCCGTGTGGCTGGGCGAGCGCGACTGCTCCATGCAGCGCCGCCACCAGAAAGTCATCGAAGAAGCGCCCGCGCCGGGCATCGCGCGCCGTCTGATCGAGCGCATAGGCGACCGTTGCGCCGACGCCTGCCGCAAGATGGGCTACCGCGGCGCCGGCACGTTCGAATTCCTGTATGAAAACGGCGAGTTCTATTTCATCGAAATGAACACCCGCATCCAGGTCGAACACCCGGTCACCGAACTCATCACCGGCATCGACCTGGTCCAGCAGCAGATCCTGATCGCCGCCGGCGAGAAGTTCGCCCTGCGCCAGCGCGACATTGCCTTCAAGGGCCACGCGATCGAATGCCGCATCAACGCGGAAGATCCGTTCCGCTTTGTGCCCAGTCCCGGCCGCATCACCAACTGGCACACGCCGGGCGGTCCGGGCGTGCGTATCGATTCGCATGCGTTCAACGGTTATTTCGTGCCGCCGAACTACGACTCGATGATCGCCAAGGTCATTACCTACGGCGACACGCGCGACCAGGCGCTGGCCCGCATGCGCACCGCACTGTCGGAAATGGTGGTGGAAGGCATTTCCACCAACATCCCCCTGCACCGCGAAATGCTGCAGGACGCCCGCTTCATCGAAGGCGGCACCAGCATCCACTACCTGGAAAACAAGTTGGCGCAGCGTCCCTGACCTGCGATCCGGGGGCTTTCCGCTCCCGGGCCGCTCCTGTTTTGTTTTACGGTCAACGGGCCGCGGCGCAAGCCGCGGCCCGTTGACCAGATGGAAGAATCATCATGCGTGAACTCGTGCTCCATTGCCTGGAGGCGCAGGCCGAAGCCCTCTCGGATGCCTTGCTGGAAGCAGGCGTGCTGTCGGTGTCCGTCGAAGACGCCGATCTGGGCACCGATGACGAACGTCCCTTGTTCGGCGAACCGGGCACCGAGCCCGACGTGCAGGCCTGGGACCGCAACTGCGTCGTCGCTCTGCTGCCCGATGGCGCCGACCCCGCGCAGATCATGGAAGAAGCGGCCGCCGCGGGCGAGCTGGACCCCGCCGTGTTCGAGGGCTGGAGCCTGCGCGACGTGCCCGACGCCGACTGGGTGCGCCTGACGCAGTCGCAGTTCGGCCCCATCCATATCGCCGAACGCCTGTGGATCGTGCCCAGCTGGCACCGCGACAATCCCGATGTGCCGGCTTTCGAGCCGGACGCCTCCACCCAGGAAGGCGCGATCCACATCGAGCTGGATCCGGGCCTGGCGTTCGGCACCGGCAGCCATCCGACTACCCATCTGTGCCTGGCCTGGCTGGAAGCCGAATTGCCGGCTGGCGCCACGCTGCTGGACTACGGCTGCGGTTCGGGCATCCTGGCGATTGCCGCGCGCAAGCTGGGCGCGGGTCCGACCCAGGCGGTGGATATCGACGCCCAGGCGGTGCAGAGCACCCTCTTCAATGCCGAGGTCAACCACGTCGAGCTGCAA